>NZ_CACSJW010000067.1:0-213 GCF_902706145.1 Sphingobacterium sp. 18053 | reverse complement strand
AGGGGTATAACCAAAATCAAAAATTCTCCTATAAAATCTCTGCTTCACCAATAAGTCTAGGTCCTTCATGTAGCCACCATTTACGGCCTTTTGTCAAATATTGCTCCAGCTCTTTTACAAGGAGAAAGCGAATAGTCGCAATTCTTTCTTGTCCAGGCATTAGATCTTCGCCCTCAAAATTTATATTACCTATATAAGTCCGCTGTAATTTAC
>NZ_CACSJW010000066.1:0-328 GCF_902706145.1 Sphingobacterium sp. 18053 | reverse complement strand
TGATAAGATCCATAGTTATTGAGATTTTATTATCGTTAACTCGCCATCATCAAATCCCACCGTTATTGCTATCGCTTGGGCAAAAATTGAAGTTTTGAAATCTTCGGATTTTACATATGCTTGAACTAGACATTCAGCATATTTTAAAATATCCTGCCAGTCTTTATCTTTTAAAAACTCCGGACGGAATGAAAAATATTTCTGTTTATGCTCAAAGTTCCTATTGGTAGCCCAATCGTCATCATCTTTATCGAAAACTTTGGAGCCAGTGAGATACATGGTGAAACCCTCTTCTGACGCGAAAAGCCCGAAATTGAACGCAATTATA
>NZ_CACSJW010000065.1:0-380 GCF_902706145.1 Sphingobacterium sp. 18053 | reverse complement strand
GGGTCAGCCCCTGGGTCTCCACCGCCTGCGGCACCACGTTGCCATGGGCCCAGGCCGACCCGGTCAACACGGCACCGGCCAACAGGCCGGCAGCCAGCACGACGTTGCGTTTGATTGTCATTGTTATGCCCTCAGGGTTGCACGCAAGGCCTCAACCACAGAGGCCGTGCCGCCATCTTAGAAACCGCGGCGCCGGGGCCGTATGCTGCTTTGGTGGTCGGGTGCTCGTTCCTTGGTAGTAGGGCTTGCGACGACGTGCGAAAAGAGGTTGGCGGTGGGAAGTTTTCCCGGCCTCGGCGGGATTTTCTCCATGTTGCGCAGCGTCCGGACGGACCACGCTGTGCGGGCCAAACTCCACAGGGAATTGCAACCATGACAAC
>NZ_CACSJW010000064.1:0-384 GCF_902706145.1 Sphingobacterium sp. 18053 | reverse complement strand
CCCAGGAAGACGACAGTAACGGTGCTGCCCCTATCGAAGGGACCAACCAATACGCTAACGGATACGACGTGCAAATCGCCAAAAAGATTGCAGAATCCATGGACAAGGAACTCTTGGTGGTCAAAACCAAGTGGGAAGGTCTGGTTCCAGCATTGACTTCTGGTAAGATTGACATGATTATCGCCGGGATGAGCCCAACAGAAGAGCGCAAGAAAGAAATCGCCTTTTCTGACAGCTACTACACTTCCATTCCGACATTGGTCGTTCGTGCAGATAGTCAATATGCAACAGCCAGCAAACTGGCTGACTTTACAGGTGCAAAAATCACTGCGCAACAAGGTGTCTACCTCTACGACCTGATTGACCAGATCGAAGGCGCAAACA
>NZ_CACSJW010000063.1:0-385 GCF_902706145.1 Sphingobacterium sp. 18053 | reverse complement strand
GGTTCAGGCACTGGGTACGAACAAACACATCATGATTCGCCTGCCGAATAAAGAAGGCGTAACGTCTGCCCAGCTGTCCAACCAAGTGATGGATTTGCTGAAAAAAGACAATCCTGACGTTGCTTTGCGCCAAGTCGAATTCATCGGCCCTCAGGTTGGTGAAGAACTGGTTACCAATGGTTTGATGGCCTTGGGCTTCGTGGTGGCGGGTATTATTATTTACTTGTCCATGCGTTTTGAGTGGCGTTTTGCAGTGTCCGCGATTATTGCGAATATGCACGACATCGTGATTATTCTCGGCTGTTTCGCCTTCTTCCAATGGGAATTCTCATTGACTGTCTTGGCAGGTATCTTGGCAGTTTTGGGTTATTCCGTGAACGAATCT
>NZ_CACSJW010000062.1:0-387 GCF_902706145.1 Sphingobacterium sp. 18053 | reverse complement strand
CGTCGTCGTAGTGGCTGAAGGTGGAGTACAGCAGACCAGTACCGGAAGTCATGGTCATGAACTCAGAACGGAAGCCAATCAGACCGCGGCTTGGGATCACGTAGTCGGGACGTACACGGCCTTTACCGTCTGGATTCATGTTTTTCAGGTCGCCTTTACGTTCGCCCAGCGCCTGCATTACAGAACCCTGATGCTGTTCTTCAACGTCCAGAGTCACGTTTTCATACGGCTCTTGTTTACGACCGTCGATTTCACGGAAGATAACTTTCGGACGGGATACCGCCAGTTCGAAACCTTCACGACGCATGTTTTCGATCAGAACAGACAGGTGCAGTTCGCCACGACCAGAAACGCGGAACGCATCGGCGTCTTCGGTTTCTTCTACGC
>NZ_CACSJW010000061.1:0-389 GCF_902706145.1 Sphingobacterium sp. 18053 | reverse complement strand
GTACTGCATAGGGTCGTAACCCCAGTTGTAAACAGCCTGAGGTTTGTTTTCATCCACACTGCCAAAATCATACACTGGTAAGAGTTGAATATGGGTTACGCCCAAGTTTTTGATATAGTCCATGCCAAGCTGCATACCGTCTAAGACAGGGGATTCTGTCAGACAGAGGAATTGGCTACGGTGTTTAAAGCCGGCTTCTGTCTGCCAAGAGAAATCACGGACGCTCATTTCATAGACAATAGCCTGAGAGATAGGGCGTTGGGTCTTGGCACGACGAACCTTGTGAAGCTTATTTGGGTTGATGACGTAGCTATCGCCAGAGTTTGCCTTAGAAGAAAGGGCATAAGGGTCGTGAACAGCAATCCATTCGCCATTGACTTTGTGGAGAT
>NZ_CACSJW010000060.1:0-390 GCF_902706145.1 Sphingobacterium sp. 18053 | reverse complement strand
CATTTGTGTTGATTTCAAGTGTTAATTTGTCAAAACCATCGTTGCTACCAACACGAGCTGGTTCAACTTGATAATTGACTTTTTTTACTGGTGTATAGATAGAATTTATAGCAAGTGTTTTTATTGGTGTATTATTTTTTTTATTACTTTTAGTTGGTATATAACTATGATTTGAATTGACAGTTAAAATAGTTTTAAAAGTGGTATTATTAGTAATGGTAAAGAAATAATGGTCAGGGTTTACAATTTCAATGTCACTATCTGTAAGAATGTCTCCTGCTGTTACTTCAGCTGGACCTACTACATCAAGTTTAATTTTCTTTTCGTCTTCGACATAAGATTTTACAGCAATGCCTTTGATGTTAAGAATAATTTGCATAACATCTTCAC
>NZ_CACSJW010000059.1:0-391 GCF_902706145.1 Sphingobacterium sp. 18053 | reverse complement strand
GGCGTTCAGCTTCGCCGGGTTCGAATGCCCATAACCAGCGTGCCAGCGAGCCGGTTTCTTCCACCAGCTCACAGGCCCGGCGCGCATTGTTGATGGTGGAGACGATCTTGGCGCGGTTACGCACGATCCCCTGATCCGTCATCAAGCGCTCGATATCCGCCTGGTCATATTGCGCGACCCGGCGAAAATCAAATCCGTGGAACGCCTGCCGAAAATGTTCACGCTTGCGCAAGATCGTGATCCACGCCATCCCCGCCTGAAAGCCCTCCAGGCAGATTTTCTCGTACAACTGGATGTCATCCGCCACCGGCACGCCCCATTCGTGGTCGTGGTAATGGAGGTATTCCGGGGCGGCGTTGCGCCAGCTGCAATGGGTACGTCCTGCGGGGTC
>NZ_CACSJW010000058.1:0-395 GCF_902706145.1 Sphingobacterium sp. 18053 | reverse complement strand
GTTAATTTCCACACTCCCGTCATATTCAGAATCAAGCCCTGCAATAATCTTTAACAGGGTGCTTTTTCCGCACCCGCTCGGTCCGATAAGCGTTAGAAATTCGCCTGGTGCGATTGATAATTCTATGTTTTCTAAGACCGCGTTTTTGCGGCCTTCTTGAACAAATGCCTTTTCTTTGATGCTGATGGTCACAGCCACTTTTATCCCTCTCTTTCTGCCAACCCCGCCTTCAAAAAAAACAAAAAGGCCCCCATCTCTGTTCTTGTAGAGATGAGAGCCTTCGGCGGTCCGATCAGCTGCCCAATTGTTTTTTTGTTTGAATAACATGTTAATTCAAATTATTCCGATATGTCAACTCTTTTTTAAATACGATTTTTGATATCCTTGTTTATCAC
>NZ_CACSJW010000057.1:0-397 GCF_902706145.1 Sphingobacterium sp. 18053 | reverse complement strand
TAATCACACTATTGATGTTTGGTTAAGATACGCAATGGTTAAATCGACGTCATGTATAACCATTGATTTCATGAATATGTCGCAGCTAACTGAACGGACCTTTACGCCATCTGAATCTCTCAGCAGCCTGTCACTTTTTCTTAGTCTGGCACGAGGACAGTGTCGGCCGGGTAAATTCTTGCATCGCCGTAGTTTTCGCCAGAAATTTTTGCTGCGCTCGTTGATTATGCCGCGTTTAAGCGTTGAGTGGATGAACGAACTTTCCCACTGGCCTAATCTCAATGTGTTGTTAACGCGCCAGCCGCGACTGCCTGTACGTCTACATCGCCCTTACCTTGCGGCGAATCTTAGCCGTAAGCAATTGCTGGAGGCGTTACGTTACCATTATGCGTTACTC
>NZ_CACSJW010000056.1:0-401 GCF_902706145.1 Sphingobacterium sp. 18053 | reverse complement strand
ATCTTGCTTGGCATGATGCTGGCTTACTATCAGCGTATGGTGAAGGAATATCACCTTAAAAAATATCGCTCAAAGGATGAATCCTTCGCCGACATGCTTAATTACGCCGCTGTTGTTGATGATGGTGTAATCGTATGTAAGAACGGTTCTTTTATGGCGTCTTTCTTTTTTAAAGGTGCAGACAACGCGAGTGCGACAGACCAAGAAAGAGAGCTTGTCTCATTTCGTATTAATAAGGCAATTGGCAGACTCGGCAACGGCTGGATGATGCACGTTGATGCGATTCGCAATCCGGCTCCGTCATACAGTGACCGAAACGCTTCACACTTTCCTGATCGAGTTTCCGCTGCCGTGGATGAAGAACGTCGCCGCCTGTTTGAAAAGCTGGGGCAACTGTACGA
>NZ_CACSJW010000055.1:0-403 GCF_902706145.1 Sphingobacterium sp. 18053 | reverse complement strand
GCACGCTGTCGACCAGCTCGCCGATGCAGATGGCGCTGGTGGACTATCTGTCGACCCGGCGCTACGACGCCCATCTGCGGCGCCTGCGCCGCCAGCTGGCCGAGCGCAAGCAGCAGGCCTGGCAAGCGCTGCTGCGCCATCTGCCCGCCGAAGTCAAAATTCACCATAGCGACAGCGGCTACTTTCTCTGGCTGGAGCTGCCGGCGGGCGCCGATGCCGGGGAGCTGAGCGCGCGCGCCCTGCGCGACAACATCAGCATTGCGCCGGGAAAAATGTTCTCCACCACCGCCAGCTGGACCTCGTTCTTCCGCTTCAATACCGCCTGGGGCTGGGGGGAGAGAGAAGAGCAGGGGGTTAAACGCCTGGGCGAGCTTATTCGCGAGCTGCTGGCTGAGCCTTAGAC
>NZ_CACSJW010000054.1:0-408 GCF_902706145.1 Sphingobacterium sp. 18053 | reverse complement strand
CTCCAAGATTCTCAAATGTCGACGCTAGCCCTAAAGCTATTTCGGAGAGAACCAGCTATCTCCAAGTTCGTTTGGAATTTCTCCGCTACCCACAAGTCATCCAAGCACTTTTCAACGTGCCCTGGTTCGGTCCTCCAGTGCGTCTTACCGCACCTTCAACCTGCTCATGGGTAGGTCACATGGTTTCGGGTCTACGACATAATACTAATTCGCCCTATTAAGACTCGGTTTCCCTACGGCTCCGTCTCTTCAACTTAACCTCGCATCATATCGTAACTCGCCGGTTCATTCTACAAAAGGCACGCTCTCACCCATTAACGGGCTCGAACTTGTTGTAGGCACACGGTTTCAGGTTCTATTTCACTCCCCTTCCGGGGTACTTTTCACCTTTCCCTCACGGTACTGGTT
>NZ_CACSJW010000053.1:0-411 GCF_902706145.1 Sphingobacterium sp. 18053 | reverse complement strand
GATGAAGGGTGTTTTTGGCGTGCGCAGAGTCCATGTCAGAGGTCAAAAGGTGGTTGAAACTGAGATAGGATTCCTACTAATGAGCATGAATCTTACGAAATTGGCTAAGAAATTAGTCCAAGAGAGTAGAAACAGAAAGAAAAACACAGACAGTTCGGCTGGATTTCATCTGAAGCAGCTCAATCTGTCTGTGTATTTTTTTAGTTATTGGCTAGTTTTTGCCCAGCCTCATTTTTACATACAAAAAATCCCAACCACTTGGTCAGGATTTTCAGGAGATTATGAAAAATATTTAGGATTGGGAGTGGGACAGAACTCAAATAATCATAGAGAGTTCGTCAACAAGTTCATATTTCCAGTTGTTGAGCTGAAACAGTCTATCCCCAGACTGTTTCACTCCCACCCCCGCAC
>NZ_CACSJW010000052.1:0-412 GCF_902706145.1 Sphingobacterium sp. 18053 | reverse complement strand
GGCATTACCGCCAACAGCAAAAACCGAGCGCCCGAAGGCGGTTTTGCGGCTAATGAACACAAACAGCGCAAATAACACCATCATGATCAGCGCGGATACCGGCACACCGAGAAATTGTCCGCCCAGCCAGTCCAGCACTTCGTTTTCGTTAATTGGCACTGGCAAGGCGTTCGTCATAAACAGCCCCATTCCGCGCAGGGCGCTCCATAAACCCAGCGTGGCAACAAAACTTGGCACGTTAAACACGCCGCGCAGCACCCCGGCGAGCGTTCCCATCAGCGCACCTAACAGCAACACCAGCAGACAAGCAATCGCCAGCGGAACTTCAAATTGCAGCAAAAACGCCAGGCACACTGAAACAAAAGCCACCATCGGCCCAACGCTGACATCAATTTCACCGGAGATAATAATC
>NZ_CACSJW010000051.1:0-415 GCF_902706145.1 Sphingobacterium sp. 18053 | reverse complement strand
GACCAGCTCACCGACGTCGTCCGCGCCACCGCCATTCGCGTCGCTGGTCCCGCCCGTCGCGGCCGGGCCGCCGGCATTGCCCGCACCACCGGCATTGCCCGCACCACCCGTGCTGCCTGCGGGGCCGGCGCTGCCCGCGCCATTGCCGCTCCCGGAACCGCCCGTGCTGCCCGTGCCGCCGCCGGCCGGCGATGCGCCGGTGAGCGATTCGAGGCCCTTCATGAGGTCCTTGGCGAGCTGGTTGAAGCTGCCGTTGGCCTGGCCGTCGTCGAGCTTGTCCAGCGTCTTGGGGTCCGTGCCCAGCGCCTCGGCCAGTTTCTGGGCGAAGCGGTTGGCCTTCTGGTCATCGAGCGACTTCTGGATGCTCTCGCCGAGGCTCTTGAACAGGTCGGCGAAGCGCTGCAGGACGCCCTCG
>NZ_CACSJW010000050.1:0-416 GCF_902706145.1 Sphingobacterium sp. 18053 | reverse complement strand
GTCTTCTCCAAGACAGAAAGACTCCGGCCATGTCTTCGGCTGGCGGAGATTGCGGGTATATTGCGGCCATGTCTGGCAAACCTGCGTCAGAAGTTGCTCAAAGGTCGCAGAGGAATAAACACGTTGCAGTGGTGGATGTTGACCGATTTCGCTTCGGTCACAGATATAACCACTCCTGTCACGCATTAAATCAACACGCTCAAAGATTCTGGTGCGGTATTTCTCCAGCTCGTTCCCCCAGAGCGTGTATTCTCCGTTCCGGTTGTGAAGCAGAAGGTAACAGGTCATTTCCCCGTTACCAGGCATGGGGGCCTCGCCATACCCCGTAACGACTGCGCTCAGTACCCCTGAATCCATAACGGCATTGTCATTTTTCCTGAGCTGTTCCGCTCGTGGCTCCGCGCGACTACGTTCTG
>NZ_CACSJW010000049.1:0-422 GCF_902706145.1 Sphingobacterium sp. 18053 | reverse complement strand
ACTTGGAACAGTCCTTACAGCAATGAATGCGGCGTTTAAGCGAATGGAAAAGCGAAAGGAGCTATCACCTGTTCAGGGGTGGATCAGGGCTACGGAGGTGACGCGAGGTAAGGATGGCAGCGCACATCCGCATTTTCACTGTCTGCTGATGGTGCAACCTTCTTGGTTTAAAGGGAAGAACTACGTTAAGCACGAACGTTGGGTAGAACTCTGGCGCGATTGCTTGCGGGTGAACTATGAGCCGAATATCGATATTCGGGCAGTAAAAACTAAGACAGGTGAGGTTGTGGCCAACGTTGCCGAGCAACTGCAAAGCGCGGTTGCTGAAACGCTGAAATACTCCGTTAAACCGGAAGATATGGCAAACGATCCTGAGTGGTTTCTTGAGCTGACGCGGCAGCTTCACAAGCGCCGTTTTATCT
>NZ_CACSJW010000048.1:0-426 GCF_902706145.1 Sphingobacterium sp. 18053 | reverse complement strand
AATCCTTCACGTTCATCGGTTTCCATCGCCTCCGTTTGTTCTTGCATGGCTAACACACTAATATCCTCTGTAAGATAAAGCGGTTCTTTTTTTATATAATAATGCCACGCTTCAGCCCATATTTGAGCGACATCCTCATCGGTTAACTGCCACGATTTTTTATGAGACTTTCCAGTTACTTTGACTGGCCAAAATCGTCTATTCCCTGTAATATCTCGTAAGAATCCTGTTTCGGAATTGGTAGATCCTACGATAATACATTGCCTTGGATGATTTTCAACAAATTTTCCATAAGAAGGGCGATAGCTGTCATCGGTACGGCTAATAAAACTTTTAACCGTTTCAATATCGGCTTTCTTCATTCCTGCCAATTCGCCAAGTTCTAAAATCCAATAGCCTTGTAGTTTTTCAGCCCCGGCTTTATCT
>NZ_CACSJW010000047.1:0-432 GCF_902706145.1 Sphingobacterium sp. 18053 | reverse complement strand
AACTTGTAATCTCTCGGTGCGCAACTTGTCGGCATACGGTCAGCAGACTGTCACACGTGCAATGTAGAGCGCCTGACGGTTGGTGCGGTCTGCAGAGCACGCCGATTCAACCAAGGAGAATCTCATGGCAGTTCGTACCGTACTCACCGCCCTTTCTTTCGTAGCCCTTGCAGCGCCCGCGATGGCAAGCAGTGTCATTCACCCTGCGCCTACTGAACTGGGCTACACCACCCATCCAGAACATGCCGAGCCTGGCAAGTCGCGGGAGCAGGTTCTCGCCGAGATGGACCAATCCAAGAAAGAGGGTACGTGGCAATACCACCGCTTCGGTGCACCAGTTCCAGCGAAGGGCAAGGCGATGACTCGCGAAGAAGTGCTGGCAGATCTGGAACGCTCCCAAAAGCACCCCAGTTGGGCTGCACGTCGTGTTGG
>NZ_CACSJW010000046.1:0-435 GCF_902706145.1 Sphingobacterium sp. 18053 | reverse complement strand
AATTAGCGATGATAAAGTAGATGAAATTGCACGAATGATTTCAGGTGCAAGTGTTACTGATTTAACTCGAGAAAATGCAAGAGAAATGATACAACACAATCAAAGACGTAGATAATTTCCAAAGTGTGTTGAATACTCATTTATGGATTTATTTCTGTGCATTCAAACTAAATAGACAATCATGTAAAATAGGTAATTAATGGAAATGAAAACTATGTATTAATAAATTTTCAATGGATATATACCATTAGTTAGGAGTAATAACATGTCAGATAAACAATATGATTTAGTCGTTCTCGGTGGAGGTACTGCAGGATATGTTGCTGCGATACGTGAGTCTCAATTAGGTAAAAAAGTGGCAATAGTAGAACAACAACTATTAGGAGGTACTTGTCTCCATAAAGGTTGTATTCCTACTAAATCGCTGCTTAAATC
>NZ_CACSJW010000045.1:0-435 GCF_902706145.1 Sphingobacterium sp. 18053 | reverse complement strand
TTCAGGGCTGCGCCCCGAAACCCGCTAAGGTCAACGACCTGACGCGCCCGGTCGGGCTTGTCTGCCCCCGCAACCGACCGCAAGCAAGTAGCGGCCGTTTCCGGGCGCTTCGGGGTGTCGCGTCACTTGCGTATTTACCAAGTGACGCGCAGAAATAGTCTGTTGTGACGCTGGCTAACCGGGGCTTTACGCCGTTTTCCACCATCTGACACACCTGTAGCGGAGGCCATTTGAGTACGAAACGCGACAAGATGCTGACCATGTGGGTCACGCAGGATGAGCATCAGCAGCTACTTGACCGCTGCGACGGAAAACAACTGGCGGCATGGATGCGGGCGACCTGTCTCGATACGCGTCCGGCGCGGTCGTCGCGGCTGCCGTCCATCGATCCGGTTTTGCTGCGCCAGCTTGCTGGGATGGGAAATAACCTCAACC
>NZ_CACSJW010000044.1:0-436 GCF_902706145.1 Sphingobacterium sp. 18053 | reverse complement strand
AGTCTGCCTCTACTGCATAATTAACAAGAAAAAGGCTGAAAGCCTTTTTCTTCTGTTTGCTTATATGTTATAATAAAAGTGATAAAAATTTTGGAGAAAATCAAATGACAAAATTATATGGTAGTTTAGAAGCTGGTGGTACAAAGTTTGTTTGTGCAGTAGGCGATGAGAACTTTCAAGTTGTTGAAAAAACACAATTTCCAACGACAACTCCTTATGAAACGATTGAGAGAACGGTTGAATTCTTCAAACGCTATGAAGATCGTTTGGCAGGTATTGCGATAGGTTCTTTCGGTCCAATTGATATTGATCAAAACTCACAGACTTATGGTTATATTACTTCGACACCAAAACCACACTGGTCAAATATTGATTTACTTGGTCTGATTGCTAAGGAATTTAACATTCCATTCTACTTCACGACAGATGTGAATTC
>NZ_CACSJW010000043.1:0-458 GCF_902706145.1 Sphingobacterium sp. 18053 | reverse complement strand
GGCATGATGATGTGGCGCGGCACCACCTGGGCCCGCCCGTTCATGGACGGCCGCACCATGGTGCAGGCCGGCCACCGCCGCGCGAAATTCGTCGTCTACCCCATCGCGCCGCCGCGCGGGGACGGCCTGCAGCTGATCAACTGGGTGGCCGACCGCCGGCTGCGCGAGGACGGCTTCGGCGGCGGCCTCACGGCGCCCGGACGCGAGGATTGGAGCCGCCCCGGCTCGGTGGACGATCTGCTGCCCACCTTCGGCACCTGGCGCTTCGGCTTCGTGGACGTGCCGGGCCTGATCGCGCAGGCCACGCAGATCCTCGAATGGCCCATGGTGGACCGCGACCCGCTGCCGCGCTGGCGCCAGGGCCGCGGCGTGACGCTCCTGGGCGACGCGGCCCACCCCATGTACCCGATCGGCTCGAACGGCGCGACCCAGGCGCTGCTGGACGCACGCGCCATCGC
>NZ_CACSJW010000042.1:0-458 GCF_902706145.1 Sphingobacterium sp. 18053 | reverse complement strand
TCTAAGGCTTCTTTGATGGTAGCTGATAACGCGATTTCTTGGCTTTGACGATAGTCATACGCCACAAAGCCCATTTTGGCATACGCTACCAATGACCCATCAAACATTCGCGAGACTTTAAACACAAAATCACCACCCAAATCGGTTAAATGCTGTACGCCAACCTCAAACAATAGTTCTTCACGCGCCCGTGCCCGATCAAGGATTTGGGTCTCGATATGATTAATGACCAAGCCTTGGTACTCAGCATTAACCTCCTTAATGCTTTTTGAATATAAAAAACGAAAACGGGCTTCGGTAAGCAATGCCACCAAATTTTCAACCGTTAAGTGTTGTCCTAATCCAATTTCGGTATTGCGCACGCGCATGACGGTCTCAAACACGAAATGGGCAACTTCAATATTTGTGCTTAAAGTTGACAAGAATTCTAACCTCATGATGTTGATGTTGATGTTGAT
>NZ_CACSJW010000041.1:0-464 GCF_902706145.1 Sphingobacterium sp. 18053 | reverse complement strand
GCATGTTTACATATTCGCATTTTTACATGTGAACCTGCTAACGCTTTAAAATTTAGATACGCTATACATCTTCCCGCCCTCTGGCATTCGGGCGAGTAGGCCGAGCGCGTGCAACATGCACATCGCCCCGGCCACCTCGCCCGACAGCCATCTCTGCTGACAGTTTGCAAAGCTTATTTATAAAATCATCAAAGCCGGCAGGATTCTTTTCAACACAATTCAAAACATAAAATTCGGAATCTGTCCTATAAATCGCCTGCCATTGTTCAGCAGTAAATTCTGCGAATTTTTCCGCCTCTTCAACTTGAGCGGTTGCCAATTCTTCGTCCGATTGTTCCTCAACTAATAAACGAGACTTTAGCCCATTAGTCCAGACTAACTGTCTTTTACCCTTGAATGCTTTAGCGTAAACAAGCCATAGCTTCGAAAATTGCTTATCCTTGGTATAGAGGGAAGCTCTAAGC
>NZ_CACSJW010000040.1:0-465 GCF_902706145.1 Sphingobacterium sp. 18053 | reverse complement strand
GTTATAAACTAATTGTTGTAAACAAAAACGTTACAACAAAACAAGTGAGGTAAACAATATGAAAATCGCCATTATTGCAGCAAAGGGTCAAGCAGGTCAAGCAGGTCAAGCAATTGCCAAAGAAGCAGTAGAACGTGGTCATCAGGTGACAGCCATTGTCCGCTCTGAAAACAAGAGTGCAGCCCAAGAAGTCATCCAAAAAGATGCTTTTGCACTTAGCAAGGAAGACTTGGCGGACTTTGATGTGGTTGTCAACGCCTTTGGTGCTTGGACTCCAGAAACGCTACCAGATCACAGCCGTCTAGCAAGCCATTTGACAGACTTGCTTGCAGGCGCATCCACTCGCCTCTTGATTGTAGGTGGTGCAGGTAGCCTCTACCTAGACCAGAGCCAGACAAGCATGCTCAAGGATGCCCCAGACTTCCCAGCGGACTATCTACCAGTCGCAGAGGCTATGGGCGCGGG
>NZ_CACSJW010000039.1:0-478 GCF_902706145.1 Sphingobacterium sp. 18053 | reverse complement strand
GGATTCACGGCCCTCGAGAAGCACCTGCGCAGCAACACCGCCGCGCCGATCCTGCTGGCGCAGGCGCTGCATGCGCACCTGGCCACGCGCGGCGGCGCACAAGCCCGCCCTCCGCAGGGCGTGGTCGTGAACCTGCTCGACCAGAAGCTCTGGAACCCGAACCCCGATTTCCTGAGCTACACGCTCTCCAAGGCCGCGCTCGAATCGGCCACCACCCTGCTCGCCCAGGCCCTGGCGCCGCGCGTGCGCGTGGTGGGCGTGGCGCCCGGCCTCACGCTCACGAGCCACATGCTGTCCGACGAGAAGTTCCGCGAGTTGCACCGCCAAAGCCCGCTGGGCCGCTCCTCCACGCCCGAGGACGTGGCCGGGGCCGTGCGCTTCGCGCTGGAGAACCGCTCGATCACCGGCACCACGCTGCTGGTGGACGGCGGCCAGCACCTGATGCGCTTCGAGCGCGACTTCTCGCTCATGTGAGGCG
>NZ_CACSJW010000038.1:0-481 GCF_902706145.1 Sphingobacterium sp. 18053 | reverse complement strand
CTAATATGCCGAGTAGCTTAGAACAACTTGATTTATTATTGTTGGAAATACCTAAATCTAGAAAAGTTCATTCAGATGGCATTCATTTTCAAGGTTTTCGATACAGTAATACTAATCTAGCAGCTTATGTAGGTGAATATGTACTGATTCGTTATAACCCAAATGATATGGCTGAAATACGTGTGTTTTATAGAGATGAATTTCTTTGTACTGCTATATGTCCAGAAATAGCTGATTACTCCATAGATATAAAAGACATACAGCACGCTCGTAGTCAGAGAAGAAAACACGTAAAAAAAAATATTGCTAGTCAAACAACCACGGAATTAATTAAAGCAGAAAAAAATTGTGGTTATTCACCTCAAGAAACGACTTACCACGGCAAAAAATTAAAGAGGTATCGTAATGACTAAAAATCAACATTTCATTGAAACGAAAGAGTATAAACGCTTTGCTGAATTTTGTGATGCTTGTATTAAAT
>NZ_CACSJW010000037.1:0-502 GCF_902706145.1 Sphingobacterium sp. 18053 | reverse complement strand
GCTTTGTTCAGTCGTACGCGACTGCTGAGCCAGGCGTTGCTGCTCCGCTAATTGCTGCGCCTGACGCTGGCGCTGTAGCGTTTGCTGACGCTGTTCCGGCGTCTGCTCATTCCACGGAACTTCAACCAGCTGCGTTGGCTGCTGGCGCATATCGGCCTGCATTTGTTCAAGAAGCTGGCGTTGTTCTGGTGTCAGTTGCTCCGGCGTTTTCACTTCACCACCGGCAGAAGGTTCTGTGGGCGCACGCACACCCGGCTGGCGACTTTCCAGCTCTTTAATGTAGCGCCAGCGTTCTTCTGGTTTTGGTGGTAGTCCGTTTCCGGTCACTTTCTGGCTTTGCAGCGTCTCGGACTCTTCTTTCTTGTGATGCGTAATGAAGTACAGACCACCGATAAAGGTCACAAGAACGGCGGCAGCAATAGCGACCATAGCGGGAGAAACCGCAGGCAGATTTCGTTGCTTTTTCCGTGAGGTGCTCTTTTTTCGCCGCGAAGGTGCCGGT
>NZ_CACSJW010000036.1:0-507 GCF_902706145.1 Sphingobacterium sp. 18053 | reverse complement strand
GGGACAGAAACATGACGCAGAAAAGCCTAGGGCGTTTTATGGTGGTCTAGAAGTGTGTGCAAATGTTTGGGCTTGCCCTGTTTGTGCGGCTAAGATATCAGAGAGAAGAAGAGAAGAGCTTAAAAGAGCTATTGAAGAAGCTAAAAGACAAGGGCTTCATGTTTCAATGCTGACTTTAACTGCCCCACATTATAAAGGAGATGATTTAGCTGGCTTGCTTAATAAAATGACTTCAGCTCAGACGAAGTTATGGAAAGATAAAGCAGGCAAGAGACTAATAGAAACCTATGGCATTGTAGGGAGAATTCGGGCGTTTGAAGTAACCTACGGCGAAAACGGTTTCCATCCACATTTTCACATCTTGTTATTCACTGAAAGACTTTTTGAACCATCTTCCATGTCTGAAGCGTTTTATCGCGTTTGGAAGCATTGTTGCGTCTCTAAAGGTCTTGGCGAGCCGAGTTTAAAGCATGGCGTTCGTTTTGATGTAGCAGATGAAGCCATAGG
>NZ_CACSJW010000035.1:0-514 GCF_902706145.1 Sphingobacterium sp. 18053 | reverse complement strand
TATAGTTTTAAACGTGACTTCAAGCTATATGAATGTGATGACTGTTCATCATGTTCTTTGAGACATCAATGCATGAAGCCAAATTCGAAATCCAATAAGAAAATTATGAAGAATTATAATTGGGAATACTTTAAAGTCCAAATTAATCAAAAGCTTTCTGAACCAGAAACGAAAAAAATCTATAGTCAAAGAAAAATTGATGTAGAGCCTGTTTTTGGATTTATGAAGGCTATTTTGGGTTTAACTCGAACGTCAGTTCGAGGAATAAATAAAGTTAAACGAGAGCTAGGTTTTGTATTAATGGCACTTAATATAAGGAAAATAGCAGCTCAACGAGCTGTACATTATAAAATACATATCAAAAAAGCTGATTTCTATCAAATAATTAATAGAAATCAGCTTTTTTACATTGCCTAAGAACTTAATGTCCCAAGCCCTGACAATTCATCTAACCTTTTCATCAGTTGAGCGATTTTAATCTAGCCTTCAAATTTTTTTGGATCAGGTCCAATTC
>NZ_CACSJW010000034.1:0-554 GCF_902706145.1 Sphingobacterium sp. 18053 | reverse complement strand
CTCTCTGGGCGGTGTTGTCCGGCTTAATGGTACGCTGTATCCCGCGTTTGCCGTTCCCTCAGCCGATAACAGCCAGCTGGTCATCAGTGCACTGACCGATAAGGGGTTACGGTATGCAGGGTATGGTGTTGCCGTAAATCACGATGCAGACAGCCACATATCACCTGCGCCGGAACTTATGGAGTTTCATCTGAAAACCCGTGAGGCACCGCTTTTTGCTGCCGTCAACACACCAGAAAAACAGCCGGATCATCTGTTCCGCTCGCTGGGTTTTAATCGTACCTGGGACGAATGGCGGCGCGAGGAAGATGCACGAACACACGCCACCGAGAGGAGACATGATCGCGGTTGGTCACAGTGAATGTGAACAATATTTTGTTTTGTTTAACATCGTGTTATGTTCGTCGATGTTCTTCGATGTTCATCGACAGGGATGAATGCAAGAAGCACACACATAATGCAAGCATAGTTTTGTTTTTCCGCCCCCAAAAAATGGGGGTTCTTTTTTCGCCGCATTAGAGCGCTTTTGACGCAATTTTTCACTTCAATAGTAC
>NZ_CACSJW010000033.1:0-590 GCF_902706145.1 Sphingobacterium sp. 18053 | reverse complement strand
TCAGGGATCATGTGAAACTTTTATCCCGTCAAGGCCGATGGGATTTTTTTTTGATCGCTTTTTTCAAAAAAAAATTTCATCGCTTGCCTTGGCCTTGACGGCTAGCGGATAAAGTACGCTATTGGCAAAGGTTGGGGGCGCTTTTCCCCCAACCTCTGCCCAGCGGCGAGCGAAAAAATCGATAATTGCTAATCTATAAAGGATATAGTAGTATCCATATATGACAAAAAAAATGACGGATTTTTTAGATGACGGTAAATAAAAAAAGACGACGTGTTCTTGTTACGGTTTCCCCCGAAATGTATGAACTTGTTCAGGCTGTTTCTAATGAGGCAAACGTAGCAACAAGCAATCTTTTGGGTGAAATGATTGAAGAATGCAAGCCTGCATTTGAAGCAATGCTGACTGCGGTTAGACAGGCGAAGAATAAGAATGCTGATACTTTTGATACGTTACAGCGTTTATTAATCTCGGCTCAATCTCAGGTCACAGATGCCCAAATTGATTTGTTAGATGAGCAGAAAAAACTCAGACGGCAGACGTCTGAGAAATAGAAATGGAAAAGCCCTGATGACGGTCAGGGTGTAAAG
>NZ_CACSJW010000032.1:0-662 GCF_902706145.1 Sphingobacterium sp. 18053 | reverse complement strand
TTTTTCTTAAATTTATGCCATTAGTTGGCCTTTGCTTAACCTGTCGCTAAATTGAAACTTTTCGCTTCAATTTCCGCCACTGACGCCAAGCCCCGTAACTTAAGCCATAGCTACGCGGACAGCTTTACAAGCAATATTAAACGGACACTCTTCAGTAGATAAACAAAATAAATGAGTAAAACGCTTTTTATCCTTTTTGCAGGTTTGACAATTCAAGCAAACGCACAAAACTTATTCCCTGTAAAACTCGAAAATTGTAAGGCTGAAAAGTTTTGCGCGACGCGCCTGCCTGAATGGCAATCGCCTGTTTGCTACGCCCATGATCGTGAAGTCTCAGTATCTGTCTTATTTTGTTCATGCTGATCGTCGTGTTGGCCATAATCTTAGGGTTATTCTTCCCCAAAAATATGGTTACACCTACAGCTCTAAAACTAACGGTGACAATGGTCAGTTTCGTCCGAAATACCATGGTCATTTTCCGTCGGAACAGGTGGTCACTTTATTGGTTCTTCATCAATTTTGGTGAAAGTATAACAAATAATTACACTTTAGATATTAGGCCAAGTTTCTTTTCAAAGATAATTCCAACCTTGGCTAGCAAGTTATAAATTTGCGCCTTTTGATATACTAAACCATATTCTCTTTTAATCCACTGTATCAAA
>NZ_CACSJW010000031.1:0-966 GCF_902706145.1 Sphingobacterium sp. 18053 | reverse complement strand
AGTTCAAGCATATGTAAAATCCGAAGATTTCAAAACTTCAATTTTTGCCCAAGCGATAGCAATAACGGTGGGATTTGATGATGGCGAGTTAACGATAATAAAATCTCAATAACTATGGATCTTATCACAGTTGTTTGCGGGATTATATTCAAAGATGATCTTGTTCTGATTTGTCGACGGAAACCTGAAAAGTCTTTAGGGGGCTATTGGGAGTTCCCTGGCGGTAAGGTTGAGGATGGTGAATCTAATGAAGAATCGCTGCTTCGGGAATTGATCGAAGAGCTCAACTTGAAAGTCAAAATCAAACAGCACTTTTTCGATACTGTACATCAGTACGATAATGGCGCTATCAAATTGATCTCGTTCATTTGCGAGACCGAGAATATAGCTTCAGAATCTACCGATCATGATCAACTCGAGTGGGTAAAGGTTAGCGATCTATTAGACTGGAAACTCGCTCCGGCAGATATACCTATTGCGAAGAAACTGATTGAAGAATTTAAAGGCTAGAGATTGCAAAGAGTTTTAGAAATAATCCAAGACACTAAATATAAAAACGCCCAAAATGATATTTAAAGATTTTTCAGAAAATGAGCTCCACTTGTTCATGAATGGCAAACTTATCTACAAACGATGGTTGGATACGGGCGTGTCAAAAGTGTTCGACGTAATGGCATATGACAAATACACCCTTGCCAGCATTAAAGAGCTTACCAACCAATATGGATTATTGATAGTCAAGGCAAGAATAAAGCGAACACCTACTGAGCAAGGCGGTCGAAAAACAGGCATCATCTCAGGATATAGCCCCAATCACGTGTTTGAATATACGTCAGAAGGTAAATTACAGCGGACTTATATAGGTAATATAAATTTTGAGGGCGAAGATCTAATGCCTGGACAAGAAAGAATTGCGACTATTCGCTTTCTCCTTGTAAAAGAGCTGGAGCAATATTTGACAAAAGG
>NZ_CACSJW010000030.1:0-993 GCF_902706145.1 Sphingobacterium sp. 18053 | reverse complement strand
CTGTTTAGGCTCAAAGTTCCTATTGGTAGCCCAATCGTCATCATCTTTATCGAAAACTTTGGATCCAGTGAGATACATGGTGAAACCCTCTTCTGACGCGAAAAGCCCAAAATTGAAAGCAATTATTGATTTATCAATCCTTTCAGTTTTGTTGATGTTATCCACCCATTCGTGGAATCTTTGATCGACCGGTTTAACTTTTTGCAGATAGCTCATCATGGTGCAGTAGGAGTAATGTCGTCAAAAGTAATAATTAATAGGTATCTATTTTGGTTTTATTTTCAAGGTGAAAAGATGTTCGAGTGATTTTATCTCATTGAATTGCAAAGTGGAATCTGCCGATGTTCAATTATTGGCTTATCATGAAAAGGAAGCCATGTCAGGAACTATCCTATGATGTGAAATATTTCGGCGCTATTACAGGCGTTGATAATACTGATCTTATTCACTAAGTGTTGATCAAGTTTAAGAACTATTTTAGGCCTAAGATTATTCAGCGATCATCACCTTTTCCTCCTTGATATTATTTAGAAAATCCGTGTATTTTATGGGTAGCTTTTTTCTGTGGTAATAAAAATAGAAGTCAAATGAGCCCCCGATGATTCCCTTATCCGGAGCATATACAAATCGATCAATTCCTCGCTCAAAATCATAATTATACTCATGTTGTGTCCAATCGACATAGGTCCAAAACTGATATCCCGTTCCATGCTGTGCTAAGGTGATTTTTTTGGATAGGTATTCTCTTCTGTCCCGGGACCAATCTAAAAAGGAGAGCGGGTCTTCACCTATCCGATATAAAGGGAATTGTAAACTAGGATAAGCGCCTTTAAATATTTTTTCGAATTGAAGCACACTATAGGTCGAATCTTGGGTATTGATAGTCCCATAGACATTCGTAAAAGCTTGCGGACGATTGCGGACTGCATAAAACTGTAACAAACAGTATTTTGGTGCATAATAAGTATCTCCTTTTTTTATAATTAGCTTATA
>NZ_CACSJW010000029.1:0-1003 GCF_902706145.1 Sphingobacterium sp. 18053 | reverse complement strand
CTGCTGCATATCCAGCAACGCGATTTCAGTCCGCACATTTTCCAAGCCACCGGTATTCCACGCCGACTCTTCCCTCGTCTGGTGGAAGCGGGTGAACAGATTGGTACGCTACAGAACAGCGCCGCAGCAATGCTCGTTTTTTTTTTCAAGCAGAAGACGGCATACGAGATGTAGAGAGGTCTCGTGGGCTCCTATCCCGTTGCGATTGTTTCGATTACCTGCCCGAGGCCCGCTAGTCGCGGGCCATGTGGGCGAGGTTCTGCGGCGAGAACCGCAGCGTGCGACCCGATCGGTCGAGCTTCACCGACACGCGAGTGCGGCCGACGAGCACGACCTCGCCGTAACGGTCGCCCTGCATGAACTGCGGGGTGATCGGGTGAACCGCGACCCGCTGGCCGACGGCGAACTCAACAGCCGACTCGCCGTAAACGTGGGTGTTGTGCATGAGGCCCTCCTCGGGCTCGGGGCGGGGCCGGTTGCCCCGCGCTTGCGGTGTCGGTGTTGAGCTGTCAACAGTTAAGCATGCGTGGTGTTGACCTGTCAACACGAAAACGCCGCAAGCGTTGCAGCCTGCGGCGTTTCGCGTTTCGTGGTGGTCAGTCGTCGGTCAGCTCGGGCAGATCGTTCAAGTCGCCCGGCACCTGGCCGAGGCCCACCACAATGCCGACACCGGCGGCCACCTGAGCCCCGAGGGCGACCACCAGGGCCACCGCGGTGCCCGCTATCCACTTGCGCATCGTTTGTGTCTCCTCGCTTGAATCAGGCCGCGTTGCGGCGGGTTTTGTTGATGCGGTGAACCGTGCGAATCCGCTCGGGGTAAAACGAGCGACACGCCTCATGCCCGGCCGGGCCGCCAATGAAGTCGAGCACCAGGCGGCCCGCGCTCGTCGTCGTCGCCCGCATGTAGCGGAACCGGCCGCGCTCGCCGCGGATCGACACCTCGGTGCCCGGCTCAAGCGTGCGGCCGTGCACGACGACCTCGGGCTGCGCCGCAGGTGGGGGC
>NZ_CACSJW010000028.1:0-1052 GCF_902706145.1 Sphingobacterium sp. 18053 | reverse complement strand
AGGGGTATAACCAAAATCAAAAATTCTCCTATAAAATCTCTGCTTCACCAATAAGTCTAGGTCCTTCATGTAGCCACCATTTACGGCCTTTTGTCAAATATTGCTCCAGCTCTTTTACAAGGAGAAAACGAACAGTCGCAATTCTTTCTTCTCCAGGCATTTGATCCTCGCCCTCAAAATTTATATCACCTATATAAGTCCGCTGTGGTTTACCTCCTGACGTATATTCAAACACGTGATTGGGTCGATAACCTGAGATGATGCCTGTTTTTCGGCCACCATCTTCAGTAGGTATTAGCTTTATTCTTGCCTTAACTATCAATAATCCATATTGGTTGCTAAGCTCTTTAATGCTGGCAAGGGTGTATTTGTCATATGCCATTACGTCGAATACTTTTGATACTCCCGTATCCAACCATCGTTTGTAGATAAGTTTGCCATTCATGAACAAGTAGAGTTCATTTTCTGAAAAATCTTTAAATATCATTTTGGGCGTTTTTTAATCCAGTATATTGGATTATTTCTAAAACTCTTTGCGATCTCTAGCCTTTAAATTTTTCAATCAATTCTTTCGCAATAGGAATATCTGCCGGAGCAAGCTTCCAGTTTAATAGATCACTAATCTTTACCCATTCGAGCTGATCATGATCGGTAGATTCTGAAGCTATATTCTCGGTCTCACAAATGAACGAGATCAATTCGATAGCGCCATTATCGTACTGATGTAAAGTATCGAAAAAGTGCTGTTTGATTTTGACTTTCAAGTTGAGCTCTTCGATCAATTCCCGAAGCAGCGATTCTTCATTAGATTCACCATCCTCAACCTTACCTCCAGGGAACTCCCAATAGCCCCCTAAAGACTTTTCAGGTTTCCGTCGACAAATCAGAACAAGATCATCTTTGAATATAATCCCGCAAACAACTTTGATAAGATCCATAGTTATTGAGATTTTATTATCGTTAACTCGCCATCATCAAATCCCACCGTTATTGCTATCGCTTGGGCAAAAATTGAAGTTTTGAAATCTTCGGATTTTACATATGCTTGAACT
>NZ_CACSJW010000027.1:0-1058 GCF_902706145.1 Sphingobacterium sp. 18053 | reverse complement strand
ATGTAACTCCGTGCGCGATGAAAAATCGCATTTTAGCGCGTCACTGGTAGTTTAAAAACTGAGCTGGCATAATGCACGGAAAATCACGAAGTGCGCACTTATACAATCTCCACTCCGTTTCGATTGTGTGCGCCCTGCGGGGCTGAAAGAAAACCACAAAAAGGCATTACGGCAGAAATGGCGATTTATCATCTCAGCATGAAAATCATCTCCAGAAACAGCGGCTACAGCGCCGTTGCTTCTGCTGCCTATCGTTCCGGTTCACTGATGCTTGATGAGCGTACCGGACTGACTCACGACTACACCCGCAAAAGCGGTGTGGCTGAAGCTGTGATTCTGACTCCCGCGACAGCCCCTGCCTGGTGTACGAACCGTGCCGAACTCTGGAATGCCGTTGAGAAGGCCGAACGCCGGAAGAACTCACAACTTGCGCGGGAAATTGAACTCGCCATCCCCCGCGAACTACCGCAGGATGCCGCACGGGAAACCGTTCTCGCCTTTGTCAGAGAAAACTTTGTCAGTCAGGGCATGATTGCTGATGTGGCGTTCCATCACATGGATAAAACAAATCCCCATGCGCACATCATGCTGACCACGAGAGCTGTCGGACCTGCTGGATTCGGTGGAAAGGTCAGGGACTGGAACGACCGGACACATGCCGAGACGTGGCGTGCATCATGGGCTGACCATGCGAACAGGGCACTGGCGAACGCCGGTTATCAGGAAGAGATAGACCATCGTTCATACGAGCGACAGGGGCTTGAGAAAACGCCTGGTATTCACCTCGGAAAGTCTGCCTGTGCGATGGAAACACGCGGTATCGAAACAGAACGCGGCGAACAGAATCGTCTGATTAACAGACTTAACCTGGAAATACAGATTTCCCGTACCGAACTCAGAAACAGCGGGCTGACAGAGCCTGCCCGCCGTGTGGCTGACCTTCTGAATATCGTGCTTCCTGACAACGCAACTTCGTACACACTACGTGACATCATCGAAGCGTTGCCGAAGGACAGTAATGCGGCATGGAAACTCACCAGTAATGCCATGTCGATGAT
>NZ_CACSJW010000026.1:0-1226 GCF_902706145.1 Sphingobacterium sp. 18053 | reverse complement strand
TTTCTCCTTGTAAAAGAGCTGGAGCAATATTTGACAAAAGGCCGTAAATGGTGGCTACATGAAGGACCTAGACTTATTGGTGAAGCAGAGATTTTATAGGAGAATTTTTGATTTTGGTTATACCCCTGTTTTCAAATAAATTAGGGGTATAACCAACCTCTATATTTTTAAAGAATATCCTTCAATTCGACTAAATTAAAATTCGGATCATTTTTAAAAAATTCTCTGAACATGGCAGCATGACCTACACCCACTAAGATCACTGCTGTTTTAGTAGATTTTTTCAGTTGGCTTTGAATGTTTGCGTACATCAATAAATTACGTTTATACCAGTCTGAAACCAATATACTTCCGAAATAACCATTTGATACACCTACTTTATTTGCTAAAGAGATATAAAAACTTTTATTTTGAAAGTAAATATCCTCTTCATTGAGTCTTAAAAGTACATCGCGCATACTTTCTTTACCGATCCCTTCATTAAATCCCTTACTCAGTTCCCCTAACTTATTATCATACGCTGCTTTGAGCACTGGATTGGCATTTAGTTCTTTGCTCAAAAGATCGAATCTCATTTGTATCATCGTGTCTATGGGGAATACTTCCTTATTATTGGATTTTTTGCCAAGACGAAAAGCTAGTTGAAAAGTTTCGCCTTCAATATAAAGTTTTTGAAGTCTCTTATTTCCTATCGTATCTGTAAACTTGTTAAAATCATTTGATAAGTATAGCTGGTAGATCTCATTTAACTTTTTTGCCTCTGCATGTGGACTTTCCACAAAAATTTGATCGGGTTTGCTCTTCTTGTTAATCGCATTGGTTAACTCCTCCAGCCCCATCTGATCTTTTTCACTTAGGATATTTCTAGCGGTAGTTTTTGCAGCATCATTGCCCGGATTGTTAAAATGATAAGTACCAATCAGTATTATATCAACCTTGTCCTGGGAATACGAAAAAGAGATACTTGAAAGTAATAATAACAAAACAGCAGACAACCTTTTTAAAATATTTATCATTGAAATACTCCTATTTAAATCCATTTAATAATTCGCCGAATATAGCTAAAAATGGAATTATCCAAAAATAAATTATATTGACTTTTTTCTTAAATTTATGCCATTAGTTGGCCTTTGCTTAACCTGTCGCTAAATTGAAACTTTTCGCTTCAATTTCCGCCACTGACGCCAAGCCCCGTAACTTAAGCCATAGCTACGCGGACAGCTTTA
>NZ_CACSJW010000025.1:0-1350 GCF_902706145.1 Sphingobacterium sp. 18053 | reverse complement strand
TAGAGACTGTAACCTGAACTGTGTCAGAGGAATAATTCAATAAGATTATTTATATTCAATTATTCAAACGACACGGTCATGAAAGAAAAAGACCCATTCGACTTTGAACGCTTCAAGGCAGAAGCCATACAAGGTCTTTACGAAGGTAAAAGTTTGTCTCCCAATGATGGTGTTCTAGCACCGTTAATGAAGCATCTATTGGAATCAATGATGGATGGTGAGCTAGAGAATCATCTGAACGAAGAAAAAGCGTCAGGTAATAGCAACCGGCGAAATGGCAAGACAAAAAAGACTGTCCGAGGTCTCAATACCGGAACATTTGAGCTAGAAACAGGCCGTGATAGATCCGGCACGTTTGAGCCGAAAGTAGTGCCTAAAAGACAATTAATCATCACTGAACAACTTGAGGGACACGTGCTGAGCATGTATGCCAAAGGAATGAGCACACGGGCTATAAGTGAGTTTATCCGCGAAATGTATGCTATGGAGATCTCTGCCACAGAAATATCCCGTATAACTGAAAGTGTGCTTCCAGCTGTAAATGAGTGGCGTAGTAGGCCCTTGGAAGCTGTTTATCCCTTTGTATTCCTGGACTGCATGCACATTAAAGTTCGCCAGAATGGAACGGTTGAATCAAGAGCTATTTATAACATACTAGGAGTCGGTATGGATGGAAGAAAAGATCTGATCGGTCTTTATAGCTCAGAAAATGAAGGGGCTAAGTTCTGGCTTTCTGTGCTTACAGATCTGAAGCAGCGTGGCGTTGAAGACATCCTTATTGCTTGTATTGATGGTCTAAAAGGATTTCCCGAGGCCATAGAAACTATTTTTCCAAAAACAAAGATTCAGCTGTGTATTGTTCATCAGATCAGAACAAGCATGCGTTATGTAACTGAGAAAGATAAAAAGCTTGTAATGGAGGATCTAAAACCGATCTATAAAGCCGTGAACGAAGAAATAGGTTATGAGAACCTCTTGTCTTTCGAAGAAAAATGGGGTAAGAAATATCCGCTTGCTGCCAAATCCTGGATGGATAATTGGACCAATCTTTCTACTTTCTTTGAGTACGAGGATCAGGTTCGCAAGATTATATACACCACAAATCCGATCGAGGGAATGCACCGTCAGATACGAAAAATTATTAAGTCTAAAGGAGCTTTCAGCTCTGAACAGGCGCTCATGAAATTGATGTATTTAATTATTAAAGATATTGCAAAAAAATGGACGATGCCAATGCATAACTGGGGCTTGACCATATCCCAACTTTATATTAGATTTGGGGATAGACTCAAACTAGAAAGAGGTTTTTAAGATTTTAATCCAATGACACAGTTGACGTTACACTCCCAT
>NZ_CACSJW010000024.1:0-1484 GCF_902706145.1 Sphingobacterium sp. 18053 | reverse complement strand
AGGTACTATAATAAAAAGCAAATATTATTTCATTTATTTTTCTCTAATTCTTTGCTAACTTTGTTCTTCATGAGGAAGCATATTGTGATTGTTCACTTGTTATGTTTACCTTGTGTAGTGCTGGCAAATTAGTCGGCACTACTTGCTTAATAACCTTTGCTGGAATTCACCGACGATCGACATTTCCTGGATAGAAAGCTCCTTTTCCTCTTGTTTGTTATATTTATTTTTATATTTTCCATCGTACTCTTGGTCATTCTTCCAGAGCGAATACGTTATTACTAGAAGTTTTTTCTGGACTGCTACATAGCTTTTCATTTTTATACCATGTTTAGCGTAAGTCCGCTCGTAAAGATCCTCAAAAGGGCCTACTTTCCATCTGACCACTCCGAAAGCAGGCAAGTGCAAAATTCTTCGAATATGACTATTCCCTTTCTTTGAAATTCGAGTTCTTCCGTGATGGCTCCCTGATTGGTTTTCAACGATATCATATCCTGCAAAACTAACTAATTGTCTAGCATTTTTAAATAATTTGAAGCCGTTCGTTTCTGCTATTAGCGTTGCCACAGTTCTTATTCCAACACCTTTTATCTTACATATTTTTTTTACTTTTTCTGCTATTTCTTTATTTGAGTCAATATGCTCTTGGATTGCCATCTCCAGGTCTTCTAACTGCTTTTCAATCAGCTTAAGCCGGTTAAGAAGTGTTTTATTGACAACCTTATTTTGATGCATAGCATGTTGAAGGGCGTGCATCTGGTTAATAACCACTGTTTTTTGTTCCTGGAGATTTTCTATTTCTCTAGTCAATAGTCGTAAACTATAATAAAACTCGCTGATAGGCTCCCATAACTCAAGTGACTTTTCAGCCCCCATCTGTGCAAGTCCCTGCGCATCAATTTTGTCATTCTTAGACTTTACCCCCGAGGCCTGTAAATATCTCTTTGCGTAATTGGGAAGTAGTACAGAAACTGGAAATCCAGCTTTGCTAAGATACATCGCACAATTTTCATAATAAACCCCCGTGGCTTCCATGCAAATCACCAGTGGAATCTCTTTTTGCTTTCTGTGACGTATAACCCAATCCTCAAGATCCTTAAAACCTTTAAAGGTATTTGCAATCGTGCGACTACCTTTAATGCTTACCTTTTGACTGCTGTCAATTGTCGATAAACAGCAGTGAATTTCTTTAGAAGAGATATCCAATCCCAGTGAATACTTTAACATAATTACCCTATTTTAAAATTATAAAAGAACAGATATTCTGAACAACCATTACTCATCTTTTATACAGGATTATCTAACGCAATAGATATCTTTAAGTACTATTCTGGCTCTCTTCAGAAAGAGACTAAAGCAGGTTTCTCTGTGTCCCAGCATCCTCAAAGAAAAGTGCCTAGTTTAATGTTCAAGTTGCTGCTTTAGCTCTGTTAGTTTTTAATATAAAAATATTGATTATACATTATTTTCAAAGATATGAGTTT
>NZ_CACSJW010000023.1:0-1552 GCF_902706145.1 Sphingobacterium sp. 18053 | reverse complement strand
TGGCTTCTGCCTTGAAGCGTTCAAAGTCGAATGGGTCTTTTTCTTTCATGACCGTGTCGTTTGAATAATTGAATATAAATAATCTTATTGAATTATTCCTCTGACACAGTTCAGGTTACAGTCTCTAAATTATACGTTCCGAAACGATGCCGGGCCTATTTTCCTTAGATAACCTGACTTCATTATATTTTTTTATATAATTTAAAAACAACTCGTAACTATATTTTCGTTCAAGCTGAAATTGCTTTAATATGGTTGGTTCATCTTCTATTAATGCTGATAGCGCTTTAGCCCTTTGTTTTACATCTTGCCCCAAAATATCTTTTACAACATCATTCAATTCAATTATCTCTCCAGAAGAACACTTAAGAGCACACCAATATTTCCTTGTCGTGAAACCGAGAAGAGCTCCAGAGGTTCCACCTCCCACCGCCAAGCCAGAACTTTTAAAATAATAGACCGTTATTTCACCATCCTGAATTAATTCAGCAAATCTTAATTCCTCTGATTTTTCTTTATTAATCCGAAAAACCTGAGGTTTTGTATTTTTAACCTTTTCTAGCCCTTTTTCGATGTAAGAAGGTGCGAAAATTTTGTTTTTACTATTTTGATAAACACGAAAAACTTGGTCTGGAAAAAAATCCATCTGCGTATCTCCATCACGCCATGACAATTTACTATCCGTAACTGAAGAAACTTTCCCATATAAGCTATCTCCATTCATGAAAACAATATAATCTGTATTATTAGATTTCTTTTGAGCACAAAGTGTTTCGGAAAATATAAGTAGAGCAATAACTACCATCATTTGGCCCAACATTAATAATTTAGCTTTTTTCATTATATAAGTTAATGTCCACAAATATACAATTCATTCCAATACTTCACTTTACGCCCTGTAAAAACATAAAAAAATTAAACATTTAACTTAAATATCTATACGTAGCGTACTATAATTGTCTCATTGCTCATGTTTTAGACATTCCTAGGCATATGGAATATTAAGTAAAAAATTATAAATATTTAAGTTAAAATTCCATATAAAATGTTCTATCTCTATTACTAGTTTTACGACCTCATTCCTGCTCGGCACAACGAACGTTATAGGTTTGCGAATTTGATAACGCCAACAATGCTCTCACTAAGAAAATCATACGTAGATATTTTGTTTCTATAAATCCATACCAGTAATTCTACATCAAGTAAGCAGAATTAGTTACAGTAGGCTTAATTCGCTTGCTTAAGTTTTAGTACTAGAAAATTATCATACAGTAAACTCAAGCTGAGTGCTGCGATAACCAATATGCGGAGGACAGGCAATAGCCTGTACATGGAAATACGGAAGTATTTAAACGAAAGAAGCCCTTGACTGTTTCCAGCAAGGGCTTCCGTGTAAAAAAAGGCACCGACCTACTCTCCCACCTGTTACGGCAATACCATCGGCTCTGGCGGGCTTGACTGCTCTGTTCGGAATGGGAAGAGGTAGACACCGCCGATATAGGCACCTAAAAATCTTTATTGGCTGATTTATGATATTCATATCATGTTATTC
>NZ_CACSJW010000022.1:0-2153 GCF_902706145.1 Sphingobacterium sp. 18053 | reverse complement strand
AGAACCATTTTTCTTAATAACTCAAAGCCTGCCTTCCCATACATTTTCCTTTTGATGTTTTTTATTCGGTTTACCTGGCCTTCAACTTGACCATTGCTTATGGATGTTATGACAGCATTATTAACTGCCTGATAGTCCTTTATGAGGTTTTTAGCAAAGTTTTTCAAACCACATTCTGATTTTATCGCCTCATCAATCCAATTTTTTAACAGACCGTCCTGTTTGCTCTGAAACAATCGCTTAAAACCCTTTACCTGCTGCTCCAATTGTTTTATCTGCGGAAATTTATCAAACAGTAATTTCAAAAATTCCTTGTCATCATTTCCCTTAATTTGCTCTAATTCCATATAGAGCATCAAGGAGAGCCTCGCCGGTGACCAGGTTTTTGCTACTATGGGAGTTACTGTTTTGGTTCTAGTGAATGGCTGCATTTGATAAACTTCGTTCATCTTGTGGCAGAACTGTGTGTATTTTCCGTTGAAACCCATCTCTACAATTGTTTCATGCAGTTCGCGGTATGTTTTACCTCGGTTCTCTTCCATCAAGAGAAAGTTAATAAAAGCGTCCAGGTTGGTTGAACTTCTGGATTGCCTTTTTGTAAGTGAGTCCATTAAAACGTATCTTCTAACAGTGCCACGCGCGAGCTTCGTAATTCTGGCAATCTGTCTTAGCGTAATACCGTTTCCGTGTAGCTCTTTAACTTTGTCAAAAAGATACTTTCTAGCGACACTATTATTAGCCGTCGAAATGTTCGGCTCTACGATTTCTAATACTCTTTTAGCTGGCTGCTCAGTCTCAGCTGATGTAGATCGTTCGCTTTTGGGATCATTGTAAAGCTTAAATATCTCCCTTAGTTCTTTTCCTTTTGATTGAAAAATCCTTTTGGTTGCTTCTCCAAGGTTCAACAGTAAGTGAAAGCGATCTGCAACCTGGTTGGCTTGAGGGGCGCCCGCTTTTATGCCCAAAGCATATGGTCCATATCGATCCCTGGAAACTGTTTTTATTTCCGGATGCTTTTTTAGCCATTCGGCGAGGGTGCCCGATTCACGATCGGGCAGCAGGTCGATAACTTCTTTTCTTTTTAAATCAACAATAACGGTTCCGTAGGTCCTTCCTTTTTTGAAAGCCCAGTCATCTACGCCAATTACACCAGATGTTAATGAATTAGGTTGTATATTGACTCTTTTGATCACCCGTAAAATAGTGGACGGGCTGACAGGTAGTCCAACATAACCGCTTATTGATGCGCCTTTATTTCCGCCCAGTTCAAGTGCCATTTTAAAAAGAAGATCATTAGAGCGCATAAGTCTTCTATAATAAGGCTTGATTTCACAGTGGAAGCGTTCAGTAAAAATCTTTCTTGGGCAGGCTATATTGTCACAGAAATACTTTCTAGCACGCAGCTTGACTTTCGTTATATGTCCGGAAATAGGAAGATCCAAAAGAGTCCTAAAATACCTACTGTGGATCCTAATACTCTTCTTTTTGCAAATAGGACAAACTGAATATTTTTGATAAGCACATGTATTAATACAAAGTTCTCCTGGAGAGGAATATATTGTGTGAGCTTTTAGCTGTAAATTAGAAGGAAGGATAAAATGTGGAATCATGACATAAAAGTATAATAATAAATTACACATTATTATCCATATATTTGTTTGTTTTCAAAAAGAAATATCGTGGGAAAATCAGTCTTAAAAATTCAAAGATCAGAGGCAGGAGAAATAAAAAAATTATTAAATACAAATGATGCTTACGTTGTCGGCGTAAGACTGTATTTGGTATATCTGGTTGCCTTGGGACATTCAAGCAGACGGCTATCGGAACTCCACAGTATCAGTTTCAAGCAGATAACAAATTGGGTGCACCGATTTGAAAAGGAAGGTATAGAAGGATTAAAAGATAAGAAAGGACGAGGGAGGCGTAGCGGGTTGTCGGAAGAACAGCTGGAAAGAATCAAAGAGCTGGTAATAAAAGAAACGCCATTGAATCATGGATATCAATCAGAAAAGTGGACCGGACCTCTTTTGATACAGTGGATTAAAAGAGAATATGGTTTAGTATATCAAAAGGCGCAAATTTATAACTTGCTAGCCAAGGTTGGAATTATCTTTGAAAAGAAACTTGGCCTAATATCTAAAGTGTAATTATTT
>NZ_CACSJW010000021.1:0-3357 GCF_902706145.1 Sphingobacterium sp. 18053 | reverse complement strand
CAGTTAATAATGCTGTCATAACATCCATAAGCAATGGTCAAGTTGAAGGCCAGGTAAACCGAATAAAAAACATCAAAAGGAAAATGTATGGGAAGGCAGGCTTTGAGTTATTAAGAAAAATGGTTCTCGCTAAATCAGCCTAATTCACCAAAATTGATGAAGAACCCATCCGACCGAAATGACTGGCACAAATCAAACCGTAATATCCACAAATGAAAAAGTCACGGCAAGGCCAGTTGAAGCTGTAGCAAATGAAGTTCTATCCAAGCAGATTGATAGTCGATGGTTGCTTGATAACTACTACTATCGTATCCATGGGGGTATAACTTCATTATTTAACGAAGCTGATTTGAGTAAGTACAATTTCAATATAGACAGTTTAGGGTTTAAGGACGAAACTGAAAGGGCAATCTTCTTTTTAAATATGATGGATGCTTTGGTTGGATCACGCTTCAAAGTTCTACAGATGATGAAAAACAACAAAAAAATACTTGAGTTTTGCGACAAACTTCCAAAGTTTAATGGCAAAGAATATTTTTACTTTAAAAACTTTGACTACGCAGACTTTGAATGGATTGGATACGATAAAACAGTAGCATACAATGAATGGCATATTGGTGGTTTTTACAGTACATTGATTGCACAATTCAGTGCATTTGCTGAATTACAGGACAAGAAAAGGATGCAGGAAATTTATTTCAATTCTATTTTACACGAACCAAAATATTTTAAGTTCACGCAATCAAAAGATGAGTTACAATCATTCTATGACAAATCCAAGTAACTGACTATTCTGACAGGCAGTCCACTTTGAAAACGTTCGAGCGGCGAAATAGTCCAACTTTTCCTCTGGTTTGTAATGAAAAGCCGTCTCACTTGAGGCGTCGCCATTATCTGAATTGTTGACACCTTTGAATATTCGATTGTGATAGTTCATTTCTGGATGTTTCCATTAGATTCGACTTTCTAATTTTGTTTATCTTTCCAGTAGTAAGTCAACCTGATTCGATGCGTATTGTCCGAGAAAATTAAATCCAGCTGAGCATGTAGATCCATATTATCCCAAACTGTTTCGCGGGTTAAATAAGTGCTTGAATCCCATGGTGATTTGACACTTTTGGGTTCTTGATCATCAGAGTTTGCTAGACCAAATATTTGGATCATGTTCTTTTTTATTCGCTCGTATTCCTTATTGTAGATGTCAAGTTTTTTATTCTCCTCTTTCCAACCCTTAGCAAGCTTCTGCATTGATTTATTATACCTGTTTACTTCCCAGTTGCAAGAAACTATTCTGAGTAATGAGTCTTTTTCTGAAAAAAAATATTCAACAGACAATGCCAAATAATCTACCGCTGATCGTTCTACGACTACTGGGGTTTGGAGAGGATACTTTTCCAGGTAAGGATAGTAATCAGATGACATGAAAATATTTTGATTTAAAAATTTCGGGTCTGGATTGAGTTGTGATTCGAATTTCATCGCATCATTTACCTTGGTTTGTTTTACCCAAAGTTTTTCTTGACCAAATGTGATACCACTTAGGGTAATTAGAAATAAAAGGATTGTTACTCTTTTCATAATTTCTATCTTAAATTTTTTATTTCTCCCAGAAGTCTGTTCTTTTTATTAATGACTTGATTCAAACTATCTTTTTGTAAAGGATGTGCATTGTGATGTTTAGATACTGTTTAGGGGCACCTTATTATCAGGAGTATTTATTGTTTTCTCTCAATTTTTACTAATCCTTGTCGTGTCGCTAGATACAAGTTCCCATTCATATCAAAAGTCATTGTTGAAATGTATGAAGTTGGAATATCAGAGTTCTCATTGTGATAATTTTCCCAGCCATCTTTTAAGTCATATCTTACTAAGCCGGCTCTGTCAGTCGAAATCCAAAGGATCTTTTCATTTTTGTCGTAAAGAACACAATTTGCATGGTTAAAAGGCATTCCTGAATTTTCGGTCGTAAATTGTTTGAAAGTTCCGTCTGGGTATCTAATTGCAATTCCTTCATCATTGTTTACTTTTCCTTTCACTTTTCCGTCAAACTCGAAAAGCGTAAAAAAAAGATTACCATTTTCGTCTTCGTCCATTGAAGTAATACATTTTCCTTTCAAAATGGTGTTTGTGTTTTCAAAGTTAGTTACCTGATTATTTTCGTCAATTATAGCTGTACCACTATAGGTTCCAATCCAAATTCTGTTTTTTGAATCTCTCTTTGCGAAATATACCCTGTTTGATGGCAGGTCTTTGAGTTTACTTTTATTTAGATTCGTCCATTTTCGATCTTTGTAAATTGTCAAGCCTTCGTCAGAGCAGAAAAATACTTCCCCAGTCTTTTGATTATTTACAATTTCATAGGCTCCATCTATTCCAATAGCTGTTGAGTCATACTTTGTCCATTTTACATTGTCAAAACTGTAAATATTTTTAGTGCCATAAACCCACTTCACATTTTCATTATCTGTTGTTAATGCATAATAGGAAAAGAATTTCCCTTTGTCAGTAATATCTTGTTCTGCATTTTTGAATTCTTTTCCGTCAAAAGTTACTAATCCTTCATCAAAAGTCAGCCAAACAAGTCCATTTTTGTCAATTGTGATATGGTCGTTCATATTGTTTGGAAGATTTGAGTTACTAGAGTTCCAAACTGTCATTTTGTAATTTTTTAAACTTCCGTTTTTGTACACGTAGGTTTTATTGTATATCTCTGGGCTACTTGGTGTATCAAATGAGTTATTAAAAATCTTCATATCAATCCGCTCAATCTGTCCCGAAATTTTGTTGTTGTTTATTGCAAAAATTAAGTTGATGGACGACTTTTCTACAGCCTTTCCACCTGTTATTGCCGGTGTCCATTTGTCGAATTTGTTAAGTTCTTCAATAATTTTCAATGAAATGGGATTGTTTGATTGGTCAGTATGACTTAATACACAAGCGTGACCTGTTGCGTCAACAAGAACCTGAAATTTTACAGCACCTTTTATTCCTTGTAAGTTCAATTCCTTGTTCAGTTTGTCTTGTAATTTTGTGAACTCATTTTGTTCATAACCTGCTTTTATATCTCCACAGTCAAGGCAAAACTTTTCAGCCTTACAATTTTCGAGTTTTACAGGGAATAAGTTTTGTGCGTTTGCTTGAATTGCCAAACCTGCAAAAAGGATAAAAAGCGTTTTCCTCATTTATTTTGTTTATTTATCTATTGAAGAGTGTCCATTTAATATTGCTTTTAAAGCTGTCCGCGTAGCTATGGCTTAAGTTACGGGGCTTGGCGTCAGTGGCGGAAATTGAAGCGAAAAGTTTCAATTTAGCGACAGGTTAAGCAAAGGCCAACTAATGGCATAAATTTAAGAAAAA
>NZ_CACSJW010000020.1:0-5281 GCF_902706145.1 Sphingobacterium sp. 18053 | reverse complement strand
TTGCCAGCACTACACAAGGTAAACATAACAAGTGAACAATCACAATATGCTTCCTCATGAAGAACAAAGTTAGCAAAGAATTAGAGAAAAATAAATGAAATAATATTTGCTTTTTATTATAGTACCTGTGTCAACCAATTTAATCGGCTCGTGCCCTTCATCTACTGGGGGGCAGTCATCCAAAATAAAGAAACTTAGAGTTTTTCGACCTCTTCGACAGAAAGTCCTGTGCCCTTAGCAATATCAGCTATAGGTAGCCCCATTTCCTTAAATGCTTTAGCAGTCTCAAGAGCTTTTTTACGCTCTCCTTCTGCTAGACCTTTGGCTTTACCTTCTGCTAGACCTTTAGCGTGACCTAAAGCTTCTCCTGATTTCTTGGCCGAATTAAATACGCTCTCAGCATCACGCTTATGTTTTAAACTTGCTTCGTATGACATTAGCTCCTCCTCCGTTAATTTACCTATCTCTCCTATCTCAAAGATAAGACCAAATATTCTTTTATCCAAAAATGTTGGCAATCTATCCATGGTACTCAAGTGTTTAAGTAAGTACAACCACTGATCCATAACTGTCTTTAGTTCTTCTGGCTGTTTATTAAATAATGGAAGCGAAATCATTTTATATCCCAATTTATCATAGAATATTTCTTTGGTCAATTTGTCACACAGCGCAACATCATAGAAATAAGGCCGCTCTGTGACACGGGATATACCAGAACTTCCATTTCTATCCATGTCAAACTCCAAAATACCAATAAAGTAAACCTCCGGTAGGTAATAATCACTCCCCTTCTTACCTCGCGCTAATTGTTTATTGATGAGACGTGAGGTATAGTACACTGCACGGTCCTTAAAAAATTCTTGAAAGAGCTGCTGCATCTCAATGATGAAAACCTCACCATCGCTGCCAATACAATGTAAATCAAATACAACACGACGCATTTCCTCATAATCACCATCATGTTCTACAGGCTTATATCTTAGATCCGAAATTATCTTCTCTCCATGAAATAGACTATTGAGAAACTCAATCAGTAAGATTTTGTTGTCCTCCCTACCAAAGTAAAATTTCCAACCGAAATCGGTACGTGGATCTACATACCTACCCAAATGTTTTTTTAATCTAGCCATAATATTTATTAATTGGTTATCAGTCAAATATACAACAATAAATTGAAAAATACTAAAATAATTAGTAAATAACATAAGTAGACAAGTAACTTATATTGATAGTCAATCGCACGAGCTGAAAAATTGTCTTAATAGCAGCTCCCCACATTATCTTATTAACGCTTTAGATAAAATACAAATTCAAATGGTCAAAATTATCCGTATTGAATGGTAACCGGATGTTGAATCTGGATGGTCAATGGTATCGAAATCTCCAATATAATAAGCTGAACAAAAAAACAAAAATCACTACATTTGATTAAGATAGAATAAGAATGGAACATGGGTTAATTTTGGAGAATATTGCTAAGCACATAACATTAGACGATAATGAAGTTGCACAATTTCTTAAGGTATTAAAAAAAGTAAAAGTACCGCGTAGAAGCATGATATTAACTCAGGGGCAATTATGTAATTCCATTTATTTTGTTGATACTGGAGCATTACGGGCATTCTACCTTGATGTGTCCGGCAGAGAATCGACTATTATGTTTGCCATAAAAGACTGGTGGATAACAGATATGTACTGCTTTATAAATGTACTTCCCGCCATGCTTACCATTGACACTATTGAAGATAGCATCATCTATCAGCTGCAAAAAAATGATCTGGAAAAACTCTATTTAACAGTACCAAAATTTGAACGTTTTTTTAGGATCTTGATGCAAAATGCCTATATAAGGGAACAATTGCGTGTGATTCAAAATCTCTCGTTAACCGCCGAAGAACGCTTTGACATATTCCTGAACAAATATCCTGATGTTGCCAATAAAGTGAAGCAAAAACAAATTGCATCCTATTTAGGAATCACACCTGAGTTTTTAAGTATGATCAAGCGAAAAAAGCGGAAGTCTTAAAGTAGTTTATTTTTTTTCAAGTTTGGACACCTTTAATTTGCAGTAATTAAAGAATGTAAATATGATGCTAATATTAATTGCGGGCCCTTATCGAGGTGGCACTAACGATGATCCGGTTTTAATGAAAAAGAACCTGGACAACCTTGAATCATTTGCTTTAGAAATCTTTAGAAAAGGGCATATACCGTTCATTGGTGAATGGATGGCACTTCCATTGATAAAATTAGCAGGATCAACACATGTTGGAGATCAGCAGTGGAATGAAGTCCAATATCCCATAGCACATCGGATGCTCGAGAAATGCGATGCCGTATTGCGAATCAAAGGAGAATCAAAAGGAGCTGATCAAGATGTACGGTTAGCCCAGGAAAGAGGACTGAAAATTTATCATTCTGTAGAAGAAATTCCCGTATCGGAGCTTCTTTAACCAAATTTTTACTAACAAAAAATATACTTTATGGAGTTAGAAATATATCAAGTCGATTCTTTTACAGAACAGGTATTTCATGGTAATCCCGCATGCGTTGTACCTTTAAAAAACTGGTTACCCGACGAAACACTTTTAAAAATAGCCCGTGAAAATGCGGTTGCGGAAACAGCATTTTTTATCGATAAAGGTGATATTATACACCTGAGATGGTTTACGCCCGAGATTGAAATGGATCTATGTGGGCACGCAACCCTTGCAACAGCCCATTGTTTAGTTGCACACCTGAGTTATCAAAAAAAAAGAATCATTTTTGAAACCCAGGTGGGACCGTTAAAAGTAGATGTAGAAGATGGTGTTTATTATATGGATTTTCCTTCCAGAATGCCAGAACCTACTGCCCTGCCCGATATTATTGAGAGATCATTAAATATCAAGCCAAAAGAGGTCCTCAAATCTAGAGATTATGTACTGTTGTATGAATCTGAGCAGGATATAACAAATATCAGAATTGACAGATCCATTTTTGACCTTATCAATCTTGATCCGGGAGGCGTAGTAGTAACAGCAGCAGGGACAGACAGCGATTTTGTTTCAAGATTTTTCACCCCACAGTCTTCCATTCTTGAAGAAAAGATTAACAAAGGATAAGCTTTTAGCCCTGCAATTATCAGAAAGAGGTGGAAAGTTGTATTGTGAAAACAAGCCTGATCGCGTAATTATTGCTGGTAAGGCAAGAACATATTCTGTTGGGCGCTTTTGGATTTAATTTCATTGTCAATAAAAACAGTTTAAAATCAATCTGAAGGCACATACACAAAGGCTGGCGGACAGCGCATTTTAAATTTATTAATTTTATAAGATGAAAGATAACATTATTGACAAAGTTGCTTTAATCTGTATAGTTGAAAAGAAAGTATTAACAGCTCTTTCCCATTCAAAATCAAAGCTATATCTACCTGGAGGCAAGAGAGAAATTGGTGAAACAGATTTAGAATGCTTAAAAAGAGAAATTCATGAGGAACTTAATGTCCAAATCAAAGAAGATTCAGTGCAATATTTTGAAACTTTCGAGGCTCTTGCCGATGGTAAAACTGATGGTATATCAGTAAGGATGACATGTTATTTTGCTGATTATTCCGGAAATCCTGAACCGACAAATGAAATAGCATCATTGGAATGGATAACCTATCAGGATAGGGATCGAACATCAGCTGTTGTAAAGATCATATTGGATAAGTTAAATGCTTTGAAGCTTATACATTAATTTTAATATTATTAGATGGAACAATTACTATCAATCGGTGCTGAAGCATTAAGGAAAGCTGCATTAAATGAAGATGCAAAAGCTTATGTTTTAAATAACGAAGCACTCTACAAGCTAATGAAGAAAGCCGCTGACCGATACATTGGCGGTGAAAATCTTTCGGAAACTTTAATAAAAGTACAAGATTCAAATGATACCGGTTTTAAGTGTTCGATCGAGTATATGGGTGAAAGCACTCGATCTATTATGCAAGCGGCAAAAGCGACGGATGAATTTTTGGATATCTGCAAAGCAATCGAGCAAAAAAATCTCAATTCCACGATTTCACTGGACCTTTCGCACATTGGACTAGAAGTCTCTGAAAGTCTTTGTTATGAGCACTTATCTAAAATATGTGAAACAGCAAAGGACAGGGAAGTTATTATTAGTGCTGAAGGAACAGACAGAACTGACCGCATTTTGAAACTCTATCAAAATGGTTCAAAGAAGTATGCCAACCTGTCCATTACCTTACAAGCCTACCTCCATCGGACAACTGATGATTTTGAAGCAATGTGTAATGAAAGGGGACGTATCCGTATCGTAAAAGGAGCATTTGAAACTGCTAAAGGACTGTCCCTACCACGTGGACAGGAACTCAATGACCGCTATATTTATTTTGTCGAACAGCTACTTTCAAAAGGCCACCCCTGTTCCATCGCAACCCATCATCATGAAATACAACAGGAAGTAAAAAAACTTATAGATACGCTAAAACCAAATAAAGAACTCTACGAGTTTGAAAGTCTTTTCGGAATCCAAACCGATCAGTTGGCCCAATTGAAAGATGAAGGCTATCCAACAAAACTCTATTTCGTTTACGGTCAGGAATGGTACCTTTATCTCTGCAACCGATTAGCTGAATATCCATTAAATTTGTTCAGAGCATTGCAGGATATTGTCGAATCGAAATAGCAATTATTAATAGAAAGTTCATCAAAACGATGAATTTTCTATTAACACAAAATTTATTTCATTAATTTAATTATTGCACAGCTCAAATTTTTCAAATGAAAAATGAGGATCAATTCGAATCGCTCACTTTCCCACAGGACATAAAAAAGAAGTTTAGAAGCTGCAAACAAAATCTTTCCAAACAGACAAAACCAACATTAATAAATAAAGCTAAAAGCGCAATAAGTTCATAAAAACTTGATCGAATAGTCATTTAACCTCCTTTACGCCATTGCGAAAATCTACATCCATTTCCTGAAAACATAAAAAGCAAGACCATTTTTGTTGTAAAGATGATAATCTTTCATGCCCATGCTTTTATCATGCACAGTAATTTGAGCGTACATTACCCGATTTCGGCAAAAGTGGATATTACGGTTTGATTTGTGCCAGTCATTTCGGTCGGATGGGGTTCTTCATCAATTTTGGTGAAAGTACAATAAATAATTACACTTTAGATATTAGGCCAAGTTTCTTTTCAAAGATAATTCCAACCTTGGCTAGCAAGTTATAAATTTGCGCCTTTTGATATACTAAACCATATTCTCTTTTAATCCACTGTATCAAA
>NZ_CACSJW010000019.1:0-5285 GCF_902706145.1 Sphingobacterium sp. 18053 | reverse complement strand
TTACGGCAATACCATCGGCTCTGGCGGGCTTGACTGCTCTGTTCGGAATGGGAAGAGGTAGACACCGCCGATATAGGCACCTAAAAATCTTTATTGGCTGATCTATGATATTCATATCATGTTATTCATGCCAACTGACATAGCTATTGAAAGAGGTTCGTTTCTTGTTTGTTTCAAAAATTAAAGAGGAAGACAACAGTGTCTGTCTGCTTGAGAAAGCTTCGGGCTATTAGTACCACTTGGCTTTGGTCTCTCAACCTTTACACCTATGGCCTATCAACGTAGTCATCTTCTACGACCCTATAAGGAAGTCTCATCTCGTGGCTAGTTTCGCACTTAGATGCTTTCAGCGCTTATCTATTCCAGACGTAGCTACCCTGCCGTACACCTGGCGGCATAACAGGTTCACCAGAGGTCTGTCCAACCCGGTCCTCTCGTACTAAGGTCAGATCCACTCAAACTTCCAACGCCCACAACAGATAGGGACCGAACTGTCTCGCGACGTTCTGAACCCAGCTCGCGTGCCACTTTAATGGGCGAACAGCCCAACCCTTGGGACCTTCTCCAGCCCCAGGATGTGACGAGCCGACATCGAGGTGCCAAACCTCCCCGTCGATATGAGCTCTTGGGGGAGATCAGCCTGTTATCCCCAGCGTACCTTTTATCCTTTGAGCGATGGCCCTTCCATACAGAACCACCGGATCACTATGTCCGTCTTTCGACCCTGTTCGACTTGTCGGTCTCACAGTCAAGCAAGCTTATGCCATTGCACTCCACGTACGGTTACCAAGCGTACTGAGCTTACCTTTGAAAGCCTCCGTTACCTTTTTGGAGGCGACCACCCCAGTCAAACTACCCACCAAACAATGTCCTCGGCATGACCGAGTTAGAAACCGAATACAGAAAGGGCGGTATTTCAAGGTTGATTCCATGACTCCTGGCGAAGCCACTTCAACATCTCCCGCCTATCCTACACATCCTGTACCCAATCTCAATGTTAAGCTATAGTGAAGGTGCATGGGGTCTTTCCGTCCCGTTGCGGGTAATCGGCGTCTTCACCGATACCACAATTTCACCGAGCTCATGGCTGAGACAGCGCCCAGATCGTTACACCATTCGTGCAGGTCGGAACTTACCCGACAAGGAATTTCGCTACCTTAGGACCGTTATAGTTACGGCCGCCGTTTACTGGGGCTTCGATTCAATGCTTCTCTTACGATGACATCCCCTCTTAACCTTCCAGCACCGGGCAGGTGTCAGGCCTTATACTTCATCTTGCGATTTTGCAAAGCCATATGTTTTTGTTAAACAGTCGCCTGGGCCTTTTCACTGCGGCTGCTCATCGCTGAGACAGCGCCCCTTCTCCCGAAGTTACAGGGCCATTTTGCCGAGTTCCTTAGCCATGACTCACTCGAGCACCTTAGGATTCTCTCCTCGACCACCTGTGTCGGTTTGCGGTACGGGTCTTCATAACCTGAAGCTTAGCGGGTTTTCTTGGAAGTCTGTTTACCTGCTCTATCAGCGCCACCGGAGCTTTGCTGTACTATTGGGTTTCAGCAGGGTCGGCGGATTTGCCTACCGTCCCTATACCTACGCCTTTCAACGAACTATTCCGTCAGTTCGCGGCAGTGTCACTACTCCGTCACCACATCGCAGTTATGAAGAGTACTGGAATATTAACCAGTTGTCCATCGGCTTGCCCCCTTCGGGTGCGCCTTAGGTCCCGACTGACCCTGATCCGATTAACGTTGATCAGGAAACCTTGGTCTTTCGGTGGGCGGGTTTCTCACCCGCCTTATCGTTACTTATGCCTACATTTGCTTTTCCATAACCTCCACAGTTCATTGCCAAACTGCTTCTCCGGCGATGGAATGCTCCCCTACCAGATGCACCTAAGTGCAAATCCATAGCTTCGGTACCGTTCTTGATGCCCGTTTATTATCCACGCCCGGCCGCTCGACTAGTGAGCTGTTACGCACTCTTTAAATGAATGGCTGCTTCCAAGCCAACATCCTAGCTGTCTGGGCAACCGGACCTCGTTAGTTCAACTTAGAACGAATTTGGGGACCTTAGCTGATGGTCTGGGTTCTTTCCCTCTCGGCCTTGGACCTTAGCACCCAAAGCCTCACTGCCGGCTATATTTGATAGCATTCGGAGTTCGTCTGGATTTGGTAGGATTTGACTCCCCCGCACCCAATCGGTAGCTCTACCTCTATCAAACTCTACGCCGACGCTGTTCCTAAAAACATTTCGGGGAGTACGAGCTATTTCCCAGTTTGATTGGCCTTTCACCCCTACCCTCAGGTCATCCGGAAACTTTTCAACGTTTATCGGTTCGGTCCTCCATTACATGTTACTGCAACTTCAACCTGCCCAAGGGTAGATCACAAGGTTTCGCGTCTACCTCATCTGACTATGCGCCCTATTAAGACTCGCTTTCGCTTCGGCTGCGTCCCTGAAGGACTTAACCTTGCCAGACAAGAGTAACTCGTAGGCTCATTATGCAAAAGGCACGCTGTCACAGAACTTGTCTGCTCCAACCGCTTGTAAGCACACGGTTTCAGGTTCTTTTCACTCCCCTGTTCGGGGTTCTTTTCACCTTTCCCTCACGGTACTGGTTCACTATCGGTCTCTCAGGAGTATTTAGCCTTACCAGATGGTGCTGGTGGATTCCCACAGGATTTCTCCGGTCCCGCGGTACTCAGGATACCACTATGTCAACATTCTTTACCTGTACGGGGCTCTCACCCTTGTCGCGCAGTTTCCCACCTGCTTCCAGTTCATAGCGCTGTACAATGTCGTGGTCCTACAACCCCGACCATGCCGTAACATGATCGGTTTGGGCTCTTTCCCGTTCGCTCGCCACTACTTGGGAAATCATTGTTATTTTCTTCTCCTACGCCTACTTAGATGTTTCAGTTCAGCGCGTTCGCGTTTTATACGACTATTCTTCAAATAGTCAGGTTGCCCCATTCGGAAATCTCTGGATCAAGTCGCATTTGCCAATCCCCAAAGCTTATCGCAGCTTATCACGTCCTTCTTCGCCTCTGAGAGCCTAGGCATCCCCCGTGTGCCCTTATTTACTTTCTTCACCGGCATAGCCTTTTGCTACTATGCGGCTGCTTGTGATATATATACACATATGCTAGGTTCGGGATCGTTCGGCCTTGACCGAGGGTCTCTCCCTTACTTCAAACACATACACGTATTGTCTCTATACTGTTGTCTTCTCTTGTAATTTTTTTTCTCTTTCAATATGTCAAAGAACTCTTTTTCCGGTTTATTTTAGGAGCATCTGTCGATGTTCCTCCCGGAGATGTGGAGAATAACGGATTCGAACCGTTGACCCCCTGCGTGCAAGGCAGGTGCTCTAGCCAGCTGAGCTAATTCCCCTCTTTTTTTCGTAGTCCCGAGCAGATTTGAACTGCTGACCCCTACATTATCAGTGTAGTGCTCTAACCAACTGAGCTACGGGACTAGCTTATCTTGTTCATCTCTTTCTCTCGGTACTGCTCCATTCGGGGCGGGCACTTTCTTCTGATGTTTTCTTCTTTTGCAATCATATGTAACGTGACGAGTACCGATCCGCGATACTCTAGAAAGGAGGTATTCCAGCCGCACCTTCCGGTACGGCTACCTTGTTACGACTTAGCCCCAATTATCGGTTTTACCCTAACACGCTCCTCGCGGTAACATGCTTTAGGTACCCCCAACTTTCATGGCTTGACGGGCGGTGTGTACAAGGCCCGGGAACGTATTCACCGCGTCATTGCTGATACGCGATTACTAGCGAATCCAACTTCATGGGGTCGAGTTGCAGACCCCAATCCGAACTGTGAATGGCTTTTAGAGATTAGCATCATATTGCTATGTAGCTGCCCGCTGTACCATCCATTGTAGCACGTGTGTAGCCCCGGACGTAAGGGCCATGATGACTTGACGTCGTCCCCACCTTCCTCACTGTTTGCACAGGCAGTCTGTTTAGAGTCCCCACCATTACATGCTGGCAACTAAACATAGGGGTTGCGCTCGTTGCGGGACTTAACCCAACACCTCACGGCACGAGCTGACGACAGCCATGCAGCACCTAGTTTCGTGTCCCGAAGGACGAATGCGTCTCTGCATTCTTCACTAACTTTCAAGCCCGGGTAAGGTTCCTCGCGTATCATCGAATTAAACCACATGCTCCTCCGCTTGTGCGGGCCCCCGTCAATTCCTTTGAGTTTCACCCTTGCGGGCGTACTCCCCAGGTGGATAACTTAACGCTTTCGCTTGGACGCTGGCTGTCTATCGCCAACATCGAGTTATCATCGTTTAGGGCGTGGACTACCAGGGTATCTAATCCTGTTCGATCCCCACGCTTTCGTGCATCAGCGTCAATACCAGCTTAGTGAGCTGCCTTCGCAATCGGAGTTCTAAGACATATCTATGCATTTCACCGCTACTTGTCTTATTCCGCCCACTTCAAATGGATTCAAGCCCATCAGTATCAAAGGCACTGCGATGGTTGAGCCACCGTATTTCACCCCTGACTTAATAGGCCGCCTACGCACCCTTTAAACCCAATAAATCCGGATAACGCTCGGATCCTCCGTATTACCGCGGCTGCTGGCACGGAGTTAGCCGATCCTTATTCTTCCAGTACATTCAGCTTCCTACACGTAGAAAGGTTTATTCCTGGACAAAAGCAGTTTACAACCCATAGGGCAGTCATCCTGCACGCGGCATGGCTGGTTCAGGCTTCCGCCCATTGACCAATATTCCTTACTGCTGCCTCCCGTAGGAGTCTGGTCCGTGTCTCAGTACCAGTGTGGGGGATTCTCCTCTCAGAGCCCCTAGACATCGTCGCCTTGGTAAGCCGTTACCCTACCAACTAGCTAATGTCACGCGAGCCCATCTCTATCCTATAAATATTTAATATCCAACCGATGCCGGTCAGATATATTATGCGGTGTTAATCTCTCTTTCGAGAGGCTATCCCCCTGATAGAGGTAGGTTGCTCACGCGTTACGCACCCGTGCGCCACTCTCACCGTCTTCGAGCAAGCTCTCCGACGGATCCCGTCCGACTTGCATGTATTAGGCCTGCCGCTAGCGTTCATCCTGAGCCAGGATCAAACTCTCCATTGTAAAATGAAGTTTTTGATTCCAACTATTTACATAATCAGAATTCTTTTTTTATATCTCTGATCTTGGATCGAATTGAACTAATTCTTGAATTTGTTCATGACTTTCGTTTGTCTACTCGTCACGCTTACATGATTGTGTTTTCTTAAAGAACTTTTC
>NZ_CACSJW010000018.1:0-17492 GCF_902706145.1 Sphingobacterium sp. 18053 | reverse complement strand
AATCTTGGGTATTGATAGTCCCATAGACATTCGTAAAAGCTTGCGGACGATTGCGGACTGCATAAAACTGTAACAAACAGTATTTTGGTGCATAATAAGTATCTCCTTTTTTTATAATTAGCTTATAATCATTGAAATACTTTGATGTTTGCTTTACAGTGGTGTTGAAGTACGATAACGTATTTTTTTTATGAAGCTCTTCCAGATCGTTAAGGTTAATCATCGAAGAACGTACAGTATCAGAGTTGATTTCATACCAATCTTCTGAACCATCTAAATCAGGTAGAATGGAAAATAGCATGATATTATAATCATGTTGTCCATTATATATACCCTTATTACCGATAAATGTCTGTAACTTACTCGTTACATTAAAAAGATGTACTTCACGCTTAATCTTATATAGCGGATATGTGTTTAACCTAAAGGATGAGGCTGTAAACTCTTTGCTATCTTCGTCAAAAAGGAAATATTTGGTCTGACTAAATCCTTTATTGAAGGACAATAGGGAGATAAGGATCAACCAAATTATAAGGCACTTAGTTTTAAGCATGGCAATGTTCATTTCGTTTGTTAATTAGTTTCTTTCAATTAAAAATTATTTGCATTTAGTACCTGCTTTGCCATCTCTATGAGTCGAATTAACACTTGACTCAACTGCATTGAGATTATTTATTATTTAAAAGTCCAAAACTATCAGAAAGGGAGTTACATTCAGTTAGGTAAGTGTGCAATTAATTCAACTTCTAATTTAGCGTCTGACATATATAACCTTTGTACTTGTATCCAGGTAGCGGCAGGAAAGTCATTATTGTAAAACTGTTTCCTGACATCATTATATTTCTTCATTGCTTCAATGTCTGTCGTGTACAAGTTCTCTTTTACCACATGTTGAAATGTTGTTCCAAAACTGGCCAAAGATGCTTTTAAATCATTGTAAACAGCTTGAATTCCTTTAGGGGAAAGATCCGTAGTTACCGCGCCCGATATATAAAGAATGTTATCAACTTTTAAAACTTGACAATATCCCGCTGTTGTATCCTGTTTTATTTTGTTGTTGTTCCAATGCCACTTTTCTTTTTTGATATTTTTTTCCTGTGAAAAAGTATTGCTAAAAATTAATAGAAATGGAAGTAAAATAAGGTATTTCATCGTTTTTGGTATTTATTTAAATGGAGATCTTCATTGTTTAATTATTTTCCTAAATTAAGAAATTTAGGAATTGGTTACATCTTTTTATAAACTTCTCTCTTTATTTCAAAATAGAGAATAATAGCTCCTCCTTTAAAATGTTCGATTTTTATGCTCGGTATCTCCCGCGTACGGTTTACATACTCATTGTTTTCCTCAGATTGAAGGAAACGCTACTTTTGGAAATATTCCCATTTTTTTTAATGGTGTATATTCTAAACAGAAGCAGAATTTAGTACATATTCCAATATTTTAAGCCATATCATTCCAGTATTATCATTCTGCCGATTGTCGTGATGTTTGATGCTTAGAGTTAATAAAAATTTTTTTTAATTTTTTGATTATAGTTAAAATAAAAAGGAATAAAAACTACGTAATTCATAGTTTAAATATTTTATTTGTTTAGATTTGATCAGACAGACAAATAGCATATAATGTTAATTTTAATAGCCTTTGTTTAATTAGTTAACGTATTAAATAATTGTATCCATATTTATCATTCACTAAAATAAATTAAATGAAAACATCACGAGTTATTACCTTTTTCGTCTCATGCCTGATTATCTTTTCTGGATGTGAAACACATAACGAGTCCCATAAGGATATTCTTCAACAGAACAAACTTAGTGTTAACACTGAAAGAATTGGTTTGCACAATACGTTGTCCTAAAAAATCATAGAAGATAGAGCGAATTACAGTATTGAGAGAATCAGGGATATAAATAATGTTCTTCATTTTGCAGATCCCGACAATTCCGTTGTGGCATTACTTGAGGCGTCATGCGAAAGTGAACCTGTTATGACCGCTACAAAAGTTACCAGCGTGGGATATGCGACCTACCCCGTGACAGTTGATAACAAAATTATAGGCTACCTCTGGAATTTCTATGGGTCAACAAAACGTTCTATTTTTCAGGAGTTTAAATTTGATAAATTGGGTAAAGTAATTGGGTTTTCACTATGGAATGATGAAAACAAATTTTTCCTTAGCACAAACGATGAGTTGTATAAACCTCAATCATCAGCACTTATTTATAATAACCCAGCTCCAAAGCTACTTAAAGAGACATATGAAGAATGTGTAGTCCGAGTGTATGGTGCTGCAAAAGCAGCTTGTGAAGCTGACCCGACATGTGATATGATGTGCGACTTTACACCTGGTTGCCATGCTTGTATGGCGGTAGCCGCTGCAGCAGCTTGCGCTTTAAATTAAAAATATATGAAAATACTAATAATTGCTTCACTTGTATTTATTCTATTCGTCTATTTGCTGACCATATATAGAATTGCAACCTCAAAGCGAAAACTGGAAAGCTGGAAATTGCTTTTAGTCGTTTTCCTTCCATTTTTCGGGTGTATCATCTATCTGCTCACCCTAAATAATGATTTTAAAATTAGAGTAAGTAAAAATAAACACTTATAATTTTCGGGAATCAGGCTAATCTTACAATTAGCCTGGTTTTGACGAAAATAAAAGTTTTCCTTTCTTATCTCTATTTAAATTAGCTATATCCTAACTTGTTTGAAAACAAGGATGACACCAAATCTAAAAATTCTCTTGAATTTATTCTCCTAAATTATTTATAACTGTCATTGAATCGAATGCCACGAACGCTGATCCGAAATGAAAATTATGAATAGCCGTCAATTTTTGAACAACATTTTTAAACAAATGAACAAAGTTATTCCAATTTATCTTAAGACCTTTGATTTAGATCGAAGCCCAAAGCGGGTTAACATTTGGCTCAAGCGGACGTGTAGCTAAAAAGCCTCCCTTAAATGTTAAATAAGGGAGGCTTTTTTAATAGCTTGTTAATTAAATCGGCTATTGTTTCCTGTAACTATACTATATTTATGATGTGCTGAAATTTTGAGTCCACAAATATGCGTTGTTTTTTTGTATAGTTAGATCATCCATTCATTGCTAATTATCACTTATATTGATTCTCGTTGCCACATGTACATGGTTCCCTAAATTTGTCTCTTCCTCATCCTGTTGACGGATAAAATCAAGTAGTTGCCTCAATTCTCCATTGGCATCATCCCACCATTTAATTGACCATATCCTATGGAATATAAATCCATATCTTTCAAGTTGCTCCTGGCGGAAGCTGTCCCAGGCGTAAGCTTCAGGACTGTTATGATATTTCGCGCCATCACACTCTATTGCGATTAGTGGTTTGTGGCTCATTTTTGATTTTACAACGATATCAATTCGGAAACCGCCTACGGAATGCTGCTGTTCTAAGCGATCTGCACCGATATGCTGTGCAAGTTGTTCAAATACTTCATCTTCAAATGGAGACTCAGACCCTAAGCTAAATTCCGCGGGTTCATACAGTTTGTCTGTACAATACTGACTCAACAACTGTAAAATGCCCTTTCGCAATTCGTCATTACCCTCACTTACCGCTTTCGCATAGGTAAAGTAAGCGTACATAATACCACGGCCTTTATTGCCCTTCTGTTGGATAAGATTTGGGTACTGACCAACATACTCCTGCGGGAAAGAAGTACATACATATACCTTTGACCGTGCTCGAGTGATGATTACGTTCAACATACGATGTCCTTTACCTTGTATAATCGGACCAAAGTTTTGACTAAACGAGCCGTCGGCTTTTCGCCCAAATGTCGTTGAGAGAATGATAATATCCCGTTCGTCGCCCTGAATGTTTTCGAGATTTTTAACAAAGAATGAATCTCCCGCCTGTGCCATTAAACTGTCGAATACAGGGTCGTTCTGGCGAACTGCACTCAGTTCCTCAAGGATCAAGTTGCGTTGGTAAATATTGAAAGTAGCTACACCCACGCTTGGAATACTATCTTTAGCTTCCTTCATGATCTGTTGTAACAATTCGACCACTTTCAATGCCTCTTGCTTATTTACTTGCCCTTCATATAATCCATCAATCTGTAAGTATTCGATAGGAGTGTAGTGCTCCTTCGCCGGAACAGGCATCAACCTATTTCCGTAAAACGCATGATTGGAGAAGTCGATAAGATAAGGGTGTTTCGAGCGGTAATGGACTTTTAAATAAGATTCGACGAACCCTTTGTCTACAGCATAGGCCAGCAAGGACTCGCTATCTGCAAGGTTAAGCTGAGCCGCTTGTAGCGCAGTCCGATCTGAAAATTCATCTTCGTAATCTTCTGTCTCATCATCAATCGGATCAAGTAGCGCTCCACTTCCCTCGAAGTAAGAAGAGGGAGCCATCTGGTGCTTATCACCGGAAACAATTTTTGCTTTTCCCCGGATCAGGGCCGCGTAAGTATCTTCGAGACGCAGCTGACTGGCCTCATCGAATATGACCACATCAAAAATTCCTTCCTGTAGCGGTAGGATAGAACTGCAGACCGAAGGATTGACCAATAATACTGGAAAAAAATCTGTAAATAGTTCAAATTCTCTGTTTACAATGGTGCGGAGTGAATTGCGACGCATTCCCTTAGCTCCCTTTTTGTTAAACAAACTATTTATATTTTGTCCTCTGGCTTTAAAATGTCCGACGGCTTCCGCTTGTTTTTCTGTCCATAAGGCAATAATGCTATTCAGCTGCGCATGGTTAAACTCTTGTTTTTGCTGTTGATATTGTTGTAGTTGGTAATCGCTTTTTGGCAATTCCTGTGGCTCATTTGTCGTGAGTATCCAATACAAATACCAGCATTCAAATGCGTCAGCCCAATGATCTTTAAGGTGCAGACTGATTGTGGTAATAAGCCTTTGTTGCGCTTCGTCCAGCGAAAGGAAAAATGATTTCCACTCATGATAGATACGGAAATCACTTATGTGCTCGTTGAACGTTGTGATGGTATGCTTAATCCTATCACATAGTTCCTGTGCCGCTTGAAGATTTATATAAGGTAAAAATACCCCATTCGTGATATTTCCCGTTACTTGGTTACTTTCAATATCGTCAAAAGAGCTTTGTAGACTTTTATAGGCATCAGAACGACCAGCATAATAATCACGAAAATTATTAAAATACCTTAATTGAAAAGTTACTCTTTCAGTTAGATAGGGTACTACCTCAATCAACCCATTGATATCGGTTACAGGAGTCCTTGGAATGATATGATAATCAGCGATTAGCACTTGCTCCAAGCTATCCAATTTTTGAAGTAGGGGAGCTATCTGCGCTTTTAGTTCACTCAGTTCAGTATGAAAATGATGATTTGTAATATTAGTCAAATAGCTACTGATCGTAAGCGGGTATTGCTCTTTCCAAGTGGCTAGCTTTTGTCGGAGTTTATCAATATTGTTTAGGTAAATAGATAAATCACTTGTTTCCAAATGATCGTTATATTGATGTTCTATATAATATTTCTCAACATGGGCTGATCTTACCTGCGCGATGCGATTCTTTAATTCGATTCTCGTTTGTTTTATCTGTTTATGCTTTCCCGAGAATATACTTAATAAACTTGTTTTAAATCTTGCAACACTGCTATTATTTAATAGGTTATTACCATATTGAGCAATGCTTGATTCAGCGTAGGCAAGATAAGTTGATATTGCATTGCTTAGCGATGAATGATAGCTGCTATAATGTTGTTGCAAAGCATCTTCATATTGCTTGAAAAATTGTTGCGCTTTAATCCGTACTGTTTGTAATCCTAAGACAATTTCATTGATTCGCTGTTCCTGAGGAAAAGTGGATGGTAATACCTCTTCTTTAACTGAATCTCCAATACAAAAGGCTAAATAGGGCTTAAAATCCTGCTGCATTATTGCGGGGATGCCACTCAAAAAATCATCAGCCCATTGCTTTCCACTTGCTTGAAGTTCAGAAATAACCTGTTCAATTGTTGGTAGCTGTTTATGAGCGCAAGCAATAAAATCTTCAATTCTTACACGTGATGGCCCAACCTGTTGATCTAAAAATAGATCGTCTATCAATGGTTTAAATATGGGATGGACCTGATGCGATTGCTTAAATAAATTATGGCTATGTTTTATAACAACAAGTGTCCTTTCCAGTTCTGTGTGATCCTGAGCAAAATTAAAATCCTCTTTCGGTATAATATTCTTAAGCGGCACCTCATTAAAGTTTTTTAATAAAGCCAAATACCGTCCTACGATCTGTGACCAACTCTTATCGCCGTAGACCGATTGAGCTAAGGCAGCATGCTGTGTGTTAATAAGTTCAGCCGATTCCTTGAGTTTTGATTTTATCGTATCATATTGGTTTTGAGCTTGCCTTACTGAGATGTAAAAAGGAACTCCGATCTGACGATCTCTGACAGAATCTACGATCGCTTCACGCGCATCGTTTACATCATCAATTACACCTACTAGAGCGCCGATCTGAGGATTCGTACGTTCGATATTTGCTTTAATTACATCAAGCGCTGTTTTCTTTTCGCAGACGACAAGACATTTCAGCCCATTGGCAAGTGCATTTGTGATCAGTGCAGTTAATGATTGACTCTTTCCCGTACCTGGAGGGCCTTGTATTATTTGATTCGGTTCATTTCCAAGAGCACTTATTATGGCCTGTTGGCTGGGGTCGGTATCTACGGCACTGAAAGGTGTTGTCGATAAGCTTTCCACTTTAAGCTCATCAAATTCAAAGGCATCGAAGCGATCCAATAAACGGGAGATGTCGGTGATAATACTTTCTTTTTGCGCTCTGAACAAACCAAAAACACCACCAAAATGAATGTAAGCTTTATTATTGGCGATAGCATCTATCTGGGATGCTTCGGGTAATACATTTATAGCTGTTTCAAAGTTTTTGCTTAGCACCTCGAGTATCTGTTCTTTACTATTCGAATTGAGTGCTTCCAGTACTTCTGCACAAGCGTTCACTAGTTCGCTGCTATCAATCAGAGCGTCCTCTAAAGCTTCATTGGCCAGATTGGGGAGTGTAATGTCATCTTCACTTTTGATAAAAGAAAGGAGGACCTCGTTTATACTAATCGGGTGAATATCTGAATCCACTATTTTTCCATTCGCTTGAACCACTTTATTGCGCAAAAACGACCATTCATTGACTTTGTTTTTAGATTTAACGGCCTCTAGTTGCCAAATAAATAATGGAGCTTTTATGATTTTCGAAGGGTCTTTTGAAGATCTTTTTATAAGTATAGGATAGCCGAATCCGAGGGTCTTCATCCCATGTTCTTTAAAATAATCTTCATTTTCTATAATAATGGAGTTCAGTCGTTTAGAAATTACGGTCAGTTTCTTTTGAGTCTCCGCATCTTTTTCATTGAGGTCTATCGTATCAAATGAAATCTTAAATTCAAAGTTTGCTTTGGTCAACAAAGTATCCAAAAATGATTTGGCGAGACCATCCTCAATTAGGTCGAGCTGCTTCAGGTCTAACCGAGTGGCCAACCTTCCTGGCAATGCATTTAAATGAATAGAACGGGCGTTGCCGCCTTTTAATTTACTTTGTAAAGATTGCAGGAAAATCTTGGATGACATAATTTTAATATTTGTATTTATCCTAATATACAAATATTCGCTATAATCAGCAATGGAATCAAATTACCTAACCAAAGCCGGTGAGCATTCTAATTAGACACCTTTCCTAAATTTAAATAACCATCAGCATGCATGTCCTGTAATACCATAAAAGGCTCATTGAGTCAGGAGAGTTTCCGAAAGGCAATTGGGGGCTTTATCCGTTCACTCCATAGAGACAGCACACAATACAAGTTTGCAAAGCGTTATGGATTACTCCAGGAAAAGGAGGAGGTTGTTAGGTTTTACTTTGAGGAGATTGGTTAGTTTGAGCCTAACTTATCGCATTCGTCATAAAAAAAATCGCTAACCTCTTGTGGAAGTTTTTTGAACTTTGGAGCTTCATTAAAATACCCATTTAATGACGATACATATTTATCCATTCTCGAAAACGTTAGATCATTTAAATTTTTAAAGAAGTCTTTAAAATGATCCGTTGTGTTTTGGCAAGCGACTTCAAGTTGCTCTTATTTATTTTTTTTCATTTTGCAAATATAGCTACTTAGTTATGACTATTTATTGTAGGATACAATCCTAATACCTCATAACCGGATCAACCCTACACACTTTTGTGTAGAACTTCCCATTCAACTACACTCTCCTCTTAATTTTACTTATCTTATCAGCTAATTATATTGCCAAGTGAAAAGATATTTAATGTTTATTGCGCTGCTAGGGCTAGGCTTTTGCGCGTGTAAGAAAGAGCAGGCTGCTGAGCCTGAAAAGCCATCTGTTGAAACTATCAAAATTGCAGGCCACAATTATCCAAAAGATTCCATTATGAATGTTTTTGAAAAGTACAGTGGCTTTACAAAAGAAAGATTCATTTTCAACCAAGAAAAAGAGCAATTCTACATTGCTGATTACAAACTATTTGTTGAACCTTCTGATTATATTATACTTAAAAAATAATGAGATATCTAATTTATATTCTTTTTTCACAAATTCTATTTTTGAAAACCTTTGCACAGGGAAATTTTGATAAATATGGTGTAAATGTTGACTTTATTGCTGAACCTAATGTAACTACTAGTAACGGTGTTCAGCTTTTCTATAATTCTTCAACGGATAATAATTATAAATTCAAAATTTTAGCCAGAATTTCAAGAAATGATAAAGGCAAAAGCGATCAATATGGTGAATTAACATGGTTAAGACTAAAATATGTCACCAATGGAAACACTTATGTAATTGCGGATGAACTAATACTCTACTTTGTTCCTGATGGTTTAAATCAAAGCCCATATCGAGAGCATATAATTGAAATACCTCCAACAATTCAAACTGATGGCCAAATAGTAGGAGAGTTTTATACTCGAAATGGTACTTCAATTAATGAAGTTAAGTCTGTAAACGCACCCTTAATAACCAAAATTATAAGTGGTCCTTCACAAATTTGCACTGAAGGAATATATACCTTTGGAGGTTCTGAGCCTGTTTCACTTGAAAACGCAACTAATATTGCAACGCTGACAAGTTTAGGAAATAATCAATATAAGATAACCAGGATTGGCTATCAAACTGGAACTGTTAAATTAAAGTCTACGACATCAGGCAAAACATTTGAAAAAGAAATTACAGTTGGTGGTGGTGCAAATATTGTAATCGACGAAATGAGTTCATTACAGCAAGTTGGTAATGGATTCCAATTTCAGGTACTGCCTGGAAATGCTAACATGAAGTATACAGGCGTACTAAAAGTTACAAATATAACTACGAGTGTTCCTACGACCTATAGCTGGTCTTTAGTGTCGAAGACAGCAACACATTATACTTTTGGGTGGAGTTCGAATGGCAGATCTGTTGAGGTGCACTCTAAAGGGAATGTAGGTTTTGTTGTTTTAAGATGTAAAGCTGTAAGTGGCTGTGATATTATAGAACAGGATTATACGTTTTATTTTGGTGTAAATCCTAACGATTAATTAAATAATAGACGCCTAGACCAAAAATCTAGGCGTTTACTTTTTTAACAAAAAAATCTTTCCTTTTTAAATCGGGTAGAGTTTTTCCAAGAAAAGTTGAAGGATTAAATTTCATAATAACCATGAGTCATCCATAACTTGTAAAGATCATTTAAGTCCGCCACATCCTGACTTGTTTGATAACAAGGATGAAACCAAATCCAAAAATTCTCTTGATCTCTCAAATTATTCATGACAATCATTTGGTGCGAATGCCACAAAAGGGCCTACCTCTCTTAAAAGGAGGGAGTTTTTTTTAATGTATCATTTCAAATTCAGAATATTTTCTCAATAGAATAAAATTTATAAATAATCTGAATTTATAAATTTTATTCTATTTTTATATCAGCTAATTAACCTGATAAGTGTGTATTGATTTTATAAGCCGGAGGTAAAACTTACCCTTAATAACTTATAAAAGTGTATGTGTTATTAGTATTTCAAGTTTAGAAACCTAATTATAAATCATATGAAATACGCAATCACAGTGCTACTTCTCTGCTATACTTTAATAGCATCAGCACAAGAACAAAACTCTTCTGGAATCTTAATCGGGAATTTTTATCGGACTAAAGTAGATATGGTCGTCCAACAATTTGATTATATTAAAGAAGATACATTACCCTATCGGTACATCGCTAAGGCCGGTGCAAAATTTACAATTATTGGAATAAAAAATTCTGAAATTATTATAAAATTTTGGCATTTTAATGACACTAATACGCAATCTCAACTTGAAAAGGATTTTGCAAAAACAGGATCTGATTTACTCTATATTGATAAATCAGCAAACGATAAGCATTTTGTAGTACAAACAACAGTACTTAATGGAAAGACAGAAAGCTATAATGGTAAGTCAACAAGTTTCGTATGGGGGATTACTACTTTACCAGTAAAATTGAGATTTGGAAATAGTGACGGCAGAGAATTTCAATTCTCCAGCAATTTCAATATAGGTACCAATGCAGGGATACAATGGGCGTTTAAAGGCAGGAAATCTCAAAACCTTAATTTATTGTTTGGTGTCGGTATATCGTCCGTACAAGTAGATAGCGCTTCTACTGAAGGTAAACAAAAGGAATCAATAACTGCTGCTGCATTTACCCCCTCCTTAGGTGTGGTTTATGGATATGAAAGAATGCAGGTTGGAATCTATACCGGAATGGATTTTACTGGTGGGGCATTAAGTAAGAAATGGGTTTATCAAAGCAAACCCTGGTTGGCAGTAGGTATAGGTTTTGCATTGTTCCAAAAGGATAAGCAGGAAGAGGCTGGACAGGGTGATAATTAATAACCAAATATAAAATCAATAAGGACTATGTAATCATTTTTTTTGCCATGAAAAGAACACTTGTAATTCTGTTTTTATGCATTGTCCATTACGGCTCCTTCGGCCAAAATAAATATATGGACAGTGAGCTTGACCCAAATAGATTAAACATGAATTTTCGGGTCTATGACCCGAACACAGCGCTATTTATGGGCCAGCTTTCTGATTTGGTCTATGAAGATTCCTTGTTGATCGATAATTATATGCAGATCCTACGAAAACGATATCCCGACTGGAAAATATCCTATAAATTTTTGAATAGCAAAAAATCGGATGCCCAAGCGTTGTTGTTTTGTACTAAAAATTTTATGATTATCGCCTTTCGAGGGACAGAGCCAAACATAGTGGCCGATTGGATTACAGACGCTTCATTTTGGAATTATGAAAATAATCCCTCGTTTGGTAATGCGCTCTCTGGAATGCCAGCAGGACATGGTGGGTTTAGAAGGTCATTAATAAATTTGATTCAGGAAGAGGATTTATTTAGTGAAATAGATTTATTGAGCCAGAAGATGCATCCAGAACTTAAACGATCGCAATTCCCTATTTATACTACTGGTCACTCACTTGGAGCAGCCCTGTCTCAGCTCTTTATGGAGTGTTTGAGATTTGAGGGATACAATTTCAAAGGAGCCTATCACTTTGCCCCACCACTTGCTGTTTCCTGTTCCCTACGGGAGCAGATGAAGTTTAACTTTGGCTCTATTGTTTATGATATTGTAAACTATAAAGATTATGTACCTCGTGCGGGACGTAACGGAGTCGCACACTTTGGGCAATTCCTCAGAATATGCGACGACGGAGAAATTCATTTTGAAAAAGAAGCCTATGTGAAATTTTCAATTGCCGAATATACAAAGGCCCTTAAATACCATAAACTGACGAACCATTTAGCAGCTATAAGACGCGATGACAATAAGCTGCAGGAAATCAAATCTCGTTCCTCCGACTTTTCATGCATGGGTGATGAAATAATAGAAAAAGACCCATGCAAAATTGAAAATTAAAATACAATTGCATAGTAGGAAATGAATGGCGAAGATCTGATATGGCTGCGAAATACGCGAACTGTCAGTGCTTGATGTGGAGCAATGTGGCTATATGATGTAAAAGCCGCGGCAAGACGCACGGCTTTTACATCATATAGGAATCAATACCTGACGCAATGTGGCCTATCTCAAAAAACTGAGCATTTAAAAGTAGAGAATTCAAATTTGAATTACTAAATTTTAAAGGGGAGGAAAAGCGATGAAAAAATCAAAGTTTACGGAACAACAGATCGCCTTTGCGATCAAACAGGATGAAACCAAATCCAAAAATTCTCCTGGTCTTTTTCCTTATACCTGAAGTGTGTAAACTTTTCATTTAAATTTTTCATAACTGCTTTTTAGTGCTAATGCCACAAATGCCGTTCCGGAGGGATTAGATTAGAGTGAAAGTTATGTTTTGAACAACATTTTTAAAGAAATGAAGGACAGTTATTCCAACTAAACTTGCGACCTTTGATTTAGATCGAAGCCCAAAGCCGGTTAACATTTAGCCAAAGCGGACATCTAGCTAACATTGCCCCCCTTGACGGTTAACAAGGGGGGCTTTTTCTTTTAAATTGCCTATTCTATGCCTAAGATTATAATTTTAGTTAATGCGGTTGGGATCTCCGATAACCATCTGCGTTATAATTCTTAATGTACTTTTCGGTATCTCCCGCGTACCGCTTACTAACACGATGTTTGTCCTAGATAGCCACTGACACCGCCATACTTTTGCTGTACACATTTAAATCAAAGAAATATGGCAAATCAATTTTTAATTAAGGAAACTATGCAGTCGATGAAGACACTGGATTCGACTGAAATCGCTGCATTGGAAAGCGGAACTTACAATGGAGTTCAGTTGTTAGGCTACCGCGAAAAAGGGGATACACCCGCGCCGATCATTTATCATTACGTTCATCCTGTAAATGATCCTAATCCTGGTCCTGACAATGGCGGTAGCGTCATTGCCGTATCAGATATAAAGCTTAAACACACATTTGTAGGCGAGGTAGATGTAAGATATTTTGGTGCATCTGAAAATGTGGAGAGCTCAAATTCCATCCAGACCGTCAATAATCTTTGCGAAAGTAACGGTAAATTAACTCTGGTAGGATACGGCGATTTTAAGGTGGATCTGCCCCTATATCTTACTTGTAACTGTAATCTTGCTAATGCGACATTCCGGACAACCAAAGTTAGTTCTGGGGCACTCCTGACGATTTCTAATGGTGCAAGGCTTGAAAATAAGAATATAAAACTACCTACGGTGGTAAATGCTTTATTCACTACGTCTTATGCTAATATTCAATCTACGGGAGTAAGTATTAGGGCCATAACGATGTCAAAAATAATGATTAATCGAATTTCTGGTTTTAAGATTGGATGTTATATGTTTTCCGATCTTTCCTTTCAGGATGATATCACTTGGAATGACTTTTATTTTAAAGGCTGCATCAATAATGAAACGCAGTGGAAGATGCAAGTAGATAATGAAGGTTATATCAATCAAAATACATTTAGGAATTTCATGTCATCTAAATATTCTGCGACTGATAGAGAGAATGACAAACAATTGGTCATAGTTAACAACGCTACAACAACGACCAGGATGGATAATAATACTTTTTTAAACTGCTCATTTGAACAGATAATGGAACGAGTAGACAATCCGGACTATTCAATTGTTGATATTCATGGCGCTACAAATTCTCTCTTCTTGGGCTGTCGATATGAAACCTACTTAAAGGGTAATAAAATTTTAGTAAGTGGGGGGAGGGATAATATATTCTTAGGTGGCTATGGTTTGCGAGTTCCTAACTTTCTTATTCAGAATAATGCTGAACTAACCATTGAAGCCGGTTCCCAATTTTACTCAACAGGCAGGACAACTAATATAAACGGAGATATTAACTTAAATAGTGGACATCGCTATAAAACTGATGGATCGTCTTCGGGTGTTACTATGGTCGGAAGTGTTTACCCTTTGATTATCGATAACAGCCAGGTGGCATTGAGTGCAGTCCCAAGGATATACCTTCAAGATGGACAACGGTTTGAACAGCAATTTTTCTTAAATACTAACGGAACCAATACATTGGCCTCCCGAGATATCATGACCGTAACTGGAAATGGTTTAAGTACCCGGAATTTAGAGGGAATACAAAACTTACGTATTAACAATAAGAATGTACAATATGCCGATTACTTATCCAATGATCAGTTTCCAATAAATACACAACGTGGGACTATGTTTTTTCGCTCCACAGATCAAATTCCGAAGTGGTGGAATGGAAGCAGCTGGGTGAATGCTGTTCCCAATGCCAATACCTCAAAATATGGAATTGTAAAACAATCTACTGCTGTTTCGAATGTAATGACTGCTGATTCTAATAAATCAGTTTTAACTGATGCTACAAGCTCCGAATCGGCAATCGCGCTCGTTAACGATTTAAAAAGTAAATACAATCAAGCTGTTGATCTGCTGCAGAATCTAAAGAATCAGCTCAATACAAAATTAAATGCTGACAGAAATAGTGGACAGCAGGCAATGTAGTCTTGTGATAATAATTATGTCTGCTGAACGATCGAGACTGTAAGGTTAACTGGGTCACGTAATTTGTCCGAATTAATATCTATTCAGTACTGCCTCCCTTAAAGTTTAATAGGGGAGGCTTTCTTTGTTTAGATTGTTTTTTCATTACAAATACAATTGTCTAATAAATCCGGTGCTGTTCCCCACAACCAGTCAACATTTCATACTTTTCGGTATATCCCAAATACCGCTTACATACACCTTGTTTTCCTCAGATCGCCGTCGTAGCGACCATATTTTTGTCATACACATAAAAACAAAAGAATATGGCAAATCAATTTTTAATTAAAGAGACGATGGATGCAATGCGTAATCTGTCCGCAACTGAAATCGATGGATTAAAAGGGAACAATCCAATTTATGCAGGAGTAAAGTTATTAGGTTATTATGAAAAAGGTGACACACCGTCTCCGATTATCTATTATTTAGCGCCAACGACCCCTGACCCTGGAATTGACGACGGCGGAAGTGTAATTGTTACCACGGTCGGGAGTAAACTGGTTCATCATTTCGATATAGTTTTCCCTGAATATTTTGGGGCAAAAGGAGATGGCCTGACAGATGATTCGACCGCTATTATTAAAGCAAATCGATATGCCGTAAAAAGCAAATCAACAGTCTTTGAATTTCTTCCTAAAACTTATAGTATAGGAAAATTTTCAACGCCCAATAATATACTATTTGTGATGATATCTAATCTTACCGTAAATGGAAATGGGGCGATTTTGAAATTGCAGGACCATGTTTTGGACACTGCTGCGGCAAATGTAAAGTTTATTTATGCAGAAGGCCCGATTAATAATTTTAAAGTTTTTAATTTGACTTTAGACTTTAATGGCCTCAATAACTTTGTGCAGGGAGTGAAAATGAATTTTTGTATTGCTATTGGATGTTTTTTTAACAGTGATGGAATCATAATTTCAGGAAATACAATTCTAAATAATCCAGCACGTCAAAGCCTTTTGTTTGGCGATGGAGTTCAGGGTAAGTTTGCGAATAATATTCTTATAACCGACAATGTCTTTAAGAATTTTGGGAATGCGATTAGTGGAAACAATTCCCAAGACGATCACTCTGTCATCTATCTGTGTGGGGAGAACCCGATAGTCACAAATAATAGTTTTATTAATGAAAGAGATTTTATTGCAGAAAGACTTATGCCATTGTCAACAGCGGTTGAATTGCATTCTTCAGCTTCGGTAGTGACAGGCAATATTATAAAAAATTTCAAACAGGCATTTGTCATTGCCGCAATGAACGAAAACCAAAAAAGTTCGATATATGCTAATAATGTATGTAATACTATCGGTAGGCTGGCAGAAGTATGGTCAAGAAATAATAGCGTGTTGGACGATATATTGATTGCTGACAATATTGTCTCTCAATCCTATTATTTACCTCTTATTGATGCCTATACCAATACGTTTACTCCAGTAGGTAAGATTGTTATCGAAAATAATATTGTCGAAAATACAAGAGAGCGATCAACGAGTCTTTCAAATCCCTCATTTTACTTTAAGAACGTTAAAAATGTTATCATACGAAACAACCAGCTAAAGAAAATTCCAGGCGGATTGGGGTTGTTTAATGGCAGTTCGGAGATTGATATCACCGTTGATGTTTCCAATAACTCATTTACAGATTGTGGTAATACCGATCATACTGCTGCTTATATGTCACATCGTGGGTTTCTTTTCAATTTGGGTAAATATAAAGAGGTGCGTTTCAATGGTAACAGTTTCTATAAAACCGAAATCAATAAGAGTTATATCGACTATATGTTTCAATCCGATTCTGCCGTGGACGTTTTGCACGTAAAAGAAAATATGTCGCTGAATACCAATGACATTCAAATCCACTCGACAGCAGAATATAGCGAAATTGTGATTAAACATGCTGGGAGTTTAGATCCGAGAACTATTCATCTTAGGGCATCATTTGGAAGTAGTATAACAGATATTTCCTCCAATGTCAAATGGGAGAAAATAGGAGGGAGCCAGAGTTGGAATGGTTGGAGAAAAATTACGTATGCGAGTAATGAGCCTGCTAATGGAAGTTATGTTGCCGGAGATCTGGTGTATAATAATTCAGTTACAGCTGTAAATCCTGAATTAGGATGGATATGTATAACCAGCGGTATCCCAGGCGTATGGAGAGCCATTTAGCTCTGTTGAGTTCACAAAGATATCCTCTTTACTAGGTGATTTTTCTTCGAATCCTAAGCTTCCCTTAGTTCTACAGAGGGAAGTTTTTGTTTTCGTTTATTTTGTGTTTGTCACAGAAGATTTCGCCGACATAGGTCCTATTTTTAAAAGGAGCGCTACTTTTGGAAAGATTCCCATTTTTTAATAGTGTATAAAGTTGCTGAAAGCAATTCTGTTTCTGACTAGTGTGCTGTTCCGGAAAAGATAATTATGAATAGCCGTCAACTTTTGAACAACATTTTTAAACCAATTAACAAAGTTAATCCAAATAACCTTGTGAACTTTGATTTAGATCGAAGCCCAAAGTCGGTTAAAAATCAGCTAAAACAGGCATCCAGCCAAAATTGCCTTCCTTGACGGTTGACAAGGGGGAGAGCTTTTATAATACTTTATTTTTTAATTATACAGCATTTTTGTCTCATATTTATTCCTTTTTGTCTCATTTGTAGTATTTGTTAAAATAATTTACTTGATCAAATTTTTTTGTTAAAAATATTTGAATTTATATTTTATTAAATATTTAATAATATGATATTAATGTTCTTAAAAATATTTATTTAGTGAATTTAATTGATACTAAATGATATATTCTTATCATTTTTCTGTTATTTTGTCTCATTTGTGTATTTTGATATTCTTTTATTTAAATAATTATATTTAAGTTTTTAATTTGATTTTGGTGTATTTTAAAAATTGATAGTTCGTCC
>NZ_CACSJW010000017.1:0-22028 GCF_902706145.1 Sphingobacterium sp. 18053 | reverse complement strand
CAGTTAATAATGCTGTCATAACATCCATAAGCAATGGTCAAGTTGAAGGCCAGGTAAACCGAATAAAAAACATCAAAAGGAAAATGTATGGGAAGGCAGGCTTTGAGTTATTAAGAAAAATGGTTCTCGCTAAATCAGCCTAATTCACCAAAATTGATGAAGAACCCATTACTCCGAAATACCCAAAAAGATCTCTAGCGGTTTCATTTTACAATATTACTAACAATATTAGCAATATTGTATACGGTAAAGATATTTAGGGTTTCCCATTTTTTATATGTAATCGGATGTATTAAGCCTATCATAGCCCTATAATAGCATCGCAAAAATTGTCTGGACATGTTGCTTGAGCGTCTCTATGAGACGATTGTACATTTCCTGCATCTTCTTCTCATAGCTGGTAGAGCGACCGCCAAAGAAATCGACATAGCTCGCTGCTATATCGCTAAAGGCAGTGGTGCCGATGACAATATTGGTAGCTATTGGAAGGTTGGAATTAGTTGGGGTTGCTATCATAGCGTTCTATTGTTCAATCGGGCAAAGTCAATACCCAAGCAATCGGCCAAATGTTATATGAGAAAGCTATTTAACAAACATTCCGGAAAGCAACATACTTTCGTTAAAATTCAGGGTTACTGTATAAGGGGGCGTTTTGATTTCAATATAATTGGCAAAATCCACCGGATGATAAATTATTTTAAGCTTATCTAACAACTTAAGCACTTCTTCAAATTGTAAGCCTGGTTTTAAGTTATTTTCAAATGAGATGTTGACCTTTCTAAAGTCGTTGATGGCGTAACCATTGATAGTGTTTTCCTTTTGGTTCTCCGGATCACTTTTACTGACAGCAAAAAAAAGATTGAAATCATGATAAGTATTCTGATAATAGATCTCGTTGGTTTTTCCGGTAGTGCCATCAATTTCTGTCACTCGTTCAAAACGCTTATTTATAGGAGATTTCGTAAATTCTTCTTCCGTTGTTTTGCCAACAATCAAATTGTTTATATTCCAGTTCTTATCAATTTTCAGCGTGGGTTTGTCTCTAACATCTTCCGGTTTGGTCGCATTTTTTAGCAAGTCAGCCATATATTTTTCATTATTGCATCCGCCAAAATCAATTAAACCATTCATGATATCCCAGTAACACGTTTTAGACAAGTTTGTGTTGTTCAAAATGATTAACCTATCGTAGTCTGGCGCGTATAAAATAAATTTATTTTGGGGCTTTAAATTCCAGTATAAACCATGGTCGGTATTTGGATTTTTTGTCCCTTTGCCATATTTTACCTCTAGTTTCTTTAAAATACTCGCCTTTAGCTGTTGCGTCTTGAGCTCAATTCTTACGCCATATATTTTATCATCAGCAGCGTATCGTTTTAAAGATTCTTCTAATTCACTGGCGGTTTTGGCTTGTTTGAGATCAATATGTCCACCGCCAAGACGTGTAATACTATCTGTTTTTAATGTTTCCGAATTGATTTGAAAAATAATCCGCTGCCCTGCTAAATCAATTCCATCGAAACTATACCTTTGTGATTTTTCAACCTCCAGCAACAGACTGAAGGGATACTCTACAGTCTCAACGCCGACCAATAATCGATCCTCAAATTTACTGATTTGTTCAATCGGCTCATTTAAGTTCAAGTTTGCTAAATCTATTTTTTCTTGACTTCTGCAACACATAACAAAGGGTAAAACAGCTAGTAATGATAATTTCTTCATGATTCTTATTCTTTTTTAATAACAGGCAAAACACTACTTTTTACTGGATCTTTCCCACCTTAATCTCCGATCACCAAAAGGTTCTGTTTTCCCTTTTTTATAAATAACCCGTTTACGAATTGTTCCATCTTCTTTATAGTAAAACCATACACCTTCCTTAAGGTTGTTTAGATATGTACCCCTCTCTGCCAGCTTCTTATGTCTGTAAACTTTGGCCTCCCCATTTTTAAAACCATCTGTAAATGGCTCGAAATTGGTTTGGAAACCATTAAATTTTATCGCATAATTCCCGTTTAAAGGCTCTCCCGTTTCCTTTAAACAGGTTTTATCAGTAGCATCATCGTATTCGGTTTGCTCAAGTTCAATATTGATCCATGTCTGTGCAAAACCATTACTGATTGGAATTAAAAAGAAAAATAAAAAAAAGATGCCGGCAAGCATCTTCCTTAAAGCAGATAGCTTTAAAATTAAAATCGATGGAATTAATATTACTTTATTCATTTGTCAGGATGCTAAAATGTTGATATTATTGTTTAAGATTTCAGCTTCATTTACCAAACAAATTTAGCTGTAAAATCTATAGCAAATTGAATGGATTACAATTCGCTGGCAATAAATAACGATTCGTGGCCATTTGCTTTTTTTTCCACATCGATGGCACCCTGAATTCATTATGCTGCTGCCCAATCTTAAGTTTTTCTATTCAAAGAATGGCTTCGAATAAAAACGGCCACGAACTGTATCACCCTATGATTTGTTTAATTAATACATGGTATTATTTCTTTTAAACTCTTTTTGAATTCAAGGCTTTGCTCCATTGTGTTTTATTGCATCTTGGACATGCCTTGGAATCATTCTCAAAACTAAATACGACATGGCCGCAATACATGCATGCGAATGGCCCTTCAGCACTGAATACATCAACCTTTTTGAAAGATGACGGGAATAATGGCAGCCCATACCTCACATCACTATCAGCATAAAATAAAACGCTTAGCGTTCCATCAACTTCTAGAATCCCTTCCTTAACCTGTCCCAAATGTTCGATATTTAAATTTCTCAGTTCAGAAAAAAATTCCATACGCGAAAAGGTATTATCATTTTCATGTTTTATATCAAATACGCCATCCTTTACTACAGGTAAAACTTTACCTTCCAATAAATGGGCAATATTCTCTGATCGGGAGGCAATCCAGGTTATCAACTTATAGACAAAGATTACACATATAAAGACAACAATCGAATGAAAGATTGGTATTTCTTCTTGAAACATTGGATCTCCAGCAGCTGAGCCCAAACTGATTATAATCGCAACCTCAAAAAGAGTTAACTGCCGAACTCCCCTTCTACCCGAGAGCCTTAGAATGATCAGTATTAGAATAAACATTATAATTGTTCTCGCTCCTATTTCAACAAGAAAGGAGCTTTCCACCCCCTCTGCAAATATTTTTTGTATATCAACCATAACCTTTTAAAATCCAAAAATCTTAATGTGGCCTCCGCCATTTAATCCTAAAACATTCCTCCGGTCGCAATAGTTCATCACTTGGCAAAAACAACATACATAAGGTATCAATCTTCAATGGTGTCGAGCTAATTCTGTCCGCAAGTTGTATATAGTAACTTTGATAGTCTGGATAAGGAACTTGCTCTGGTTGTCTTTCTTCACCTGAATAATAACGAAACAAAATGTCGTGTCCGTATTTGCTTAATTTTTCTTTCCAAAATAAAGGTCTCGGAACCTCAGAAAGGTCAGCGGTCAAATACATTTCTTTTTCGTGGGAACAATTAAAAGAGTCCCTTACCGACCTGTCTGCTGAAATCTGGGACTACTCCTTCTTGGGGGGAAGCCCTTCATATCACTTTTCCTTCCGCCTTGAGCAGAATGAAGACATTTTATACTCTTTATTTGTCAGTGTTATTTTACCCTATTTTGCGATCAGGATAATGCGCCTGCCCAATCAGGAAAAATCATTTACCCCCGTAAGCGACACTGATTTTCAGGTATTTGAAAAGCTGAAAAAGAAAGTACAAAATGTTTTCCCCGAGCATCTGATAATTTAAGACGATACGTTGCTACAAACAAAGGTTGATATCTTCGAGGCAGATGGGGAAAATCCTCCGTCAATACAGCACCTTTTATTCTCGACGATAGAAACATAGTTACAGCAGCACTATTCCGCAGTATTTAAGAATACTGAAAAGGTCAAATTCAAAGCAGGCATACATTTGCCTGCTTTGATCATTTAAGAAATATATTCTCTTATCTATGCAGACCTCTTGGGAAATAGTTCTTACATCTGTTTCTGACATATCAGTTTCACCAACACTCCAGATCAACCCATCCTTCATAAATACCGCCGATACCCTTTGGTCCATAAATTTTCCCCTTAACCTGTAATTTTTAGAAATTGGATTTGATTACCAACAATATTGAGCCGGTAACTCAATACAATAGGGCTTCCAGGAAAATTACCTGAGACTTCCGCTTTCAAAATACTTTGATCCTCATTCTTCTCAAAGCTGATAGGCTTCATAATTGACTTATAGTTTTTGTTTGCATCTGAAATCCATTTTTCGATCTCTTTTCGTCCATTGTGCATTTTGCCCTCATCATAAACTACTGCTGTTTCGGTGAAACACTTGGCATATGCAACACTATTGTAGCTCGCTTGTGCTGCCACTAAATCTATTAACACTTTTGGTAATTCCATGATTTCTTATTTTAGTTACTTTTAACCTATACAATTCCTTCCACAAGAACTCCATTATATATTGCCCCCGCTTTGCGGTGTGCTGCGGCCTTCTGGTAAGGCTTGCCAAAATACCATTTCCTTGCTGATTCCATATTTGGAAATTTAGCAACAACGACTCCCTGGATCTGATCACCTTCGAGAACTTCAAAGTCTCCATAAGGAGAAAGAACTTCAATTGGGTGCCCCTTCATAGTCTCTCCAATCAGGCTCCAATATTTCTCTAGCTCTTTTTGATCAATAGTTGTGATTCTTGTAAATATTATGTATGCTGGCATATGATTAAATTTAAACGGTTGGTATTGTCCCGCCATCGATTACAAATTCGGTTCCGGTGAGATATCCTGCTCGTGGTGATACTAAAAAACCGACCAATTCCGCAACCTCTTCGGGTTTTGCCGGCCTGCCAAAAGGTATTCCTCCCAGGCTGTTCATGACCTGTTGAATTGCTTCCTCAACGCTAATACCGGTTCGCTCCGAAATTTCCTGCATCATTCCCGTTGCACCGTCTGTCTGTATCCAGCCCGGCGAAACAGTTAAAACTCGTACCCCTTTCGGTGAGACTTCATTTGATAGATTTTTACTATAATTTAGCAATCCTGCTTTTGCTGCCGCATAAGGTAAAGTTGAATCATATAGTGGTAACCTAGCTTGTATGGAAGCGATATGAATAATGACACCATTTCCCTTCTCCAACATGTGAGGCAAAAAGCCTCGGTCTAAACGGACCGGCGCAAGCAGATTGGTATGAATAGCCTTTTCCCAATCTTCATCGCTCAATACTGAAAAACCTCCGCCTTGTGCATCTGAACCGCCCAGATTATTGACGAGTATATCCAACCTTCCAAATTTTTGAAGAACTTCTGTAACTATTTTTTTGGTTCCGGCAGATTGGCTTAGATCAGCAGAAATAAAATGTAACTTGTCGTTGGCTTGTTTAGGGGCATTTCTTGCCGCAATAATCACCGTAGCGCCTGCATTTAACAAGCGCTCAGCTATTGCCTTTCCCGCGCCTTTTGTACCACCTGTCACCAAAGCAAATTTACCCGATAACTCCTTGTTGAAATCAACTATATGTTCCATTATTGAAATATTTTTATACAAATTTCCGACCTATAAACAGTTTACACAAGTACGGAAAAACGAATTGCATAGGGATAAATTTATCCCATATTGTATATTTTCGAACATTGACTTAATTTTGGAATATGTACGAAAAGAAAATACCTTTAAGTCTCAACTGTGGTTTAGACCTGATTGGTGAAGTTCTCTATGGTAAATGGAAAATACGATTATTGTGGTTTATCAATGAAGGGTATAAACGCCCAAGCGAACTCCAGCGCAAAATACCGGATGCTTCACGAAGAGTGCTAAATGTTCAGCTAAAAGAACTTGAAGAGCACGAATTGGTTGCAAAAGTTATTTACCCTGTTGTACCACCTAAAGTGGAATACAGTCTTACAGAATTTGGGAAAACTTTAATCCCTGTAATTTCTGCGCTAGGAAATTGGGGTGATGAGCATCAGGAGCTTCTAAGGAAAGTAATTTTGAAATAAAACGTTCAATTTCCCCGAGGGAAATCCAAAAAAATGGTGTGCGAAAGATCAAAAAAAAGTCGATTCTTCGTTTAGAATCGACTTATATACATACGCTAAAAAAGGTTTGTCCCACAAAAAACATCGTTGTTTTAATGCGGTATTGCAATTTCCGTTCTTCTTTTAATAAGATGGAAAGGAAGTACTGCTTTTTAACATCATTTTGATTTTGGCTCGGCCTTCTCTTGAGCATCTTCTGCTTGAGATGTAATCTGACCTTTCAGTTTATCAAAACCATCGGTCACCGAATTAGCGACATTACTTGCCGTCTCTTTAACACTCGCAGAAGCATTGTTAAACTGATCCTTCACGGCGTCACTAAGTTCTCCATATTTATTCTTTGCCTGATCCTTTAAATCATCTGACTTTTTCTTTATTTTCTTTCTTGTTTCCTCTCCACTTTCTGGAGCAAATAATAGTCCTACAAGTGCTCCAAGAGCAGCACCTGCCAGCATTCCAAGAACTAAGCCTGATTTATTATCTTTGTTGTTGAACATGGTAGTTTTATATTAAGTGGTTTGTAATTAATTCTATACAGTCAAAAAATACAATTAACATACCAACTTAACCAGTCTTCGAAATAAAAACTAAGTTTAGGTAATAATCGGAATCGTTAACCGTACTTAGACCTGTCACTTCATAGATTCTTTGATTCCCAAAATAGAATGGCGTTTAAACTTCCCTTGGCTTAATTTCTGCCTGAATATTGTTTATCGGCAATATTTAGGAAGTTTATAAGTTATTAAATTATGATATTAACATCCATTTATTTAAACTTGTCCTATATCAGTTATTACAGACTAACCGAAGTTTATGGTAATTATTAACAATTTTGAAGAATATAAGGCCTACGAGGGCAAACTCATCGGGGTTTCCAATTGGCACGTAATTAACCAACAGCAGATCAATCTGTTTGCGGATGCGACGCACGATCATCAATGGATACATGTCGACAAACAAAAAGCCGAAGAGGAAGGTCCCTTTTCTTCAACTATTGCACATGGCTACTTGACCCTATCATTAATTCCTTACTTGTGGAAGCAGATTGCAGATTTTAGAAACGTGAAAATGGAAATCAATTATGGAATAGAAAATTTTAGATTTGGACAAGCTGTCCCTGTAGATAGTGAAGTTCAACTCCAAGCAACCGCAAAATCCATCTGCAACCTTCGCGGAACAATAAAAGTGACTATTGAGGCTAAACTTGTTATCAAGAATCAAATTAAGCCAGCTTATATCGGGGATGTAGTATTCCTCTATCATTTCAATACCTAAACTCGGTATATTTCATTATCAGCAACGCTATCAAGAACGCCCTTACCTAAGTGTAAAAATTACAACAAAATGCAAGGGCCGCCATTTTTAGCACGCTTTCCTTTTATAGATTTCCGATAATCTTTTATGGTCTCTTATCGACAATTCATCAATTACTTCCCGACAATCACTTTTCGATGTTCAGTTCCCCATTCGGCCAGGGTATTGATGATTTTTTTTAGCGTCAAGCCGTATTCTGTTAGTTGATATTGAACCGTTACGGGTTGCGTGTCGAGAACTATCCACAGTTGCAGCTAGCGGAAACAAAGTGGATGTGCTTGTACTGAATGCGGGAATAGCAAAGCAATATTCAATTGAAGATACAACCGAAGAGGTTTTTGACGACCTTTACAACATCAATGTCAAAGGACTATTCTTTACTTTGCAAAAATTAATCCCTCATTTATCAGAAGGAGATTCCATTGTTCTTATCTCATCTGGAGTCTCTGTGAGCGGGTATGCACAAATGGGTGCTTATGCAGCTACTGAACTGGCAGAATCTTGGAATTAACATTTGAAACGCCACAAGGAAGCAGTCCGTCGATTAGATCTCTCAGCGCTCCTCTATCGATTTCTGGTCGGAAATGTTCATCTCCGAATACGGGGGCTTCGTCTCGATGACTCTCATCCATCAGCATATTTCCCTGCGGATCAAGAAGACGGTATTTGTGTCGCCTCCATCGCTTTAAGACCTGAATCAAAGTGGTAAGGATAAGACGCCGCCGACCGACAGTGAAGAAATGTATATTTCCGCAGAGCTATATTTCGCGAAGGTCTCGAGAAATTGGAACGGAGGTATTTTAATGAAAGCGGAGCATTGAAAAACGTCTGGAGAGAGACGACAATACACCATTCTATGAAGCGGAAAGTCAAATGAGCTGTTAAGATATAAGCCTCATTTTGCTTTAATTTTATTTCTATGCTTTAGACCAAATTTAATTAAAACATTGGCAACTTCCTCCGTTTCTTTAGCATAGGCGGTAAGCGTATAAGAAACGGTCACAGGTTTGGTATCATTAACTGTTCTACTAATCAGCAAATTGTCTTCTAATTCCTGAAGTTTCTTGGATAGAACTTTTGGGGATATTCCCTGAGCCATCTCTTGCAGATCTTTAAACCGCATTGTGCCGTGTTGCTGCAAATTGTGCAGGATACAAAATTTCCATTTGCCACTGAGCAATTCAATGCCATCTTTTAATGCCAATATCGTTTCTTTATCAATATTTTTATTGCTCATATGATAGTTACTTTCCTAAAGGTAATGAATAGTAAATATATATTGAATATCCAATAGTTTTGTTGAACAGAAATTTAAGGAAAATCATTATGAAAGTAACAGTAATCGCAAATATTTCAGCTAATGGAAGAATTTTGATATCCGATAATCCACATCATAAGCTGCCACCGGAAGCAATGGAATTTTACCTACAATTTGTAAGGCAGGTTGGAAATGTAGTGATAGGATTGAAAACATTTGAAAATTTTCTAAATTTTCCAGATCCGGTAAAAGATCATTTTAAGGGAATAGAAATCATCATATTGGCCGATAAACCTTATACGGCTGATGGTTACAAGACTTTAGCAAGTCCTGAAGAGGCAATTGCATATATGTCTGCAAAAGGAGTGCGGGAAATAGCCGTTGGAGGCGGAGCAAGTACTTTCAACGCTTTTTTGGACAAGAATTTGGTTACCGATATTTATTTTAACGTCAGCCCTATAATCACTGGAGCTGGAGCAATTTTAGCAAACAATGAGGAGTTAAGTTCAAAGTTCAAGTACAAAGGACAGGCGCTTAAAAACGGTTTTCTTCAATTGCATCTAACTAAAGAATACTAAATAACGACAAACCAAAAATGTCTTTCAAAAATAGTTGAATGACGGAAACCAATTCCGCTAAAATTATTTCTTTCGGATCTATATCAACGATGTATGTCTCCTTCAATTCTATCTTCGAAACGCTATGTGCCGCAGCATTTTGTGCAAAGAAGACCGTATAAAATCCGACCAATAGTAATAACAAAATGGAAACTTCATATAAGAAGTTTTATAGAAATTAAATCTACTTAATTTATCCGTCGCTTCCAACTGTAGTCAAACGAACAGCTTTCGCACCTAACAAAGAAATAATTGGTGTATATTTTAATGTTGTATTAGCTCTAAACTTACCAAAGTTCCATTATCCAATAGAAGATTAAAACTTTAATAAATCGTTGACGTTTTTGACCAATGTCAACGACTGTATCCTAATATAAAGTGCATCTTTGACGTATAAAATAATAAGCGATGAGAGAGCAACTATTACAATTGTTACGTGAGAAAGCGTTGTTAACCGAACAGCAATTAGCAGAGGCTTTAACTTATTTTAAACATCAATCGATAAAGAAAAATAACCATCTGCTCAACGAAGGTTCCATTGCAGACTATCTTTTCTTTGTCGGTAAGGGCTGTTTGCGCCTATATTTTCGCAATGACGAACTATCAACGGCAACCCGATTCATGGCTTTTGAGCATACTTTTCTAACCTCTATCGTTAGTTTTATCTCAAGACAGCCAGCTACAGAATTTATCCAAGCAGTAGAAGATACGGAGGTGCTCAGCATCAGCAACACTGATTTTACCTTTTTGAGGGAAAACATGCCTGGCTGGGACAATTTTTATATCTACATTCTCGAATATGGATTAACTGTCATAAATAATAAACTCAGCAGCTTATTAACTCAAACCGCTAAAGAACGCTATCGCGATCTACTGAAAAATAATCCTGAGCTCATACAGCGTTTGTCTAATGTCAACCTTGCGGCTTATCTGGCCATGTCGCCTGAAACACTAAGTAGACTAAAATCTACTATATAACTAATAAAAAATGAGAAGCGATGAAGTAAAGAAGGGATACCAACGTACTCCCCATAGAGCCCTATTTCGGGCCACAGGCATAAATGATAACGATTTCGATAAGCCTTTTATTGGAGTAGCAAATTCCTTTATCGAAATTATACCCGGACATTTTTTTCTGAATAAGGTTGCTGAGATCATTAAAGAAGAAATCAAGGCAAACGGATGTATTCCTTTTGAATTCAATACGATAGGTATTGACGATGGTATTGCTATGGGACACGATGGTATGCTTTACTCGCTCCCCAGCCGAGAATTAATTGCCAACTCAATTGAAAGCGTCATGAATGCACACAAATTGGATGCGATGATAGCTATCCCTAACTGCGATAAGATTGTACCCGGGATGATTATGGGTGCGCTACGTGTAGATGTGCCTACAATTTTTGTAAGTGGAGGACCCATGCGAAAAGGATATACCAAAGATGGTACTGCCATTGACCTGTCTACAGCTTTCGAGGCTGTGGGCAAACACGAAGCGGGCTTAATCAGTGACGATGAACTCAAAGACATCGAGTGTAACGCATGCCCCAGTGGTGGTAGTTGCTCGGGTATGTTTACAGCAAATTCCATGAACACGCTGATGGAAGCTATGGGTATAGCACTACCTGGTAATGGAACCATATTGGCGTTAACACCCGAGCGTGAAAATCTATATCGGGAATCAGCCAGAAGGATCTGTGAAATCGCCAAAGACGATCAGCTTTCCAAACAATTCAAACTTAAAAACATCATTAATGCAAAAGCCATCCAGAATGCTTTTGCAGTGGATATGGCTATGGGTGGTAGTACCAATACTGTTCTTCATATGCTTGCTATAGCTCACGAAGCAGATGTAGATTTTCAGCTTAGGGACATTAATTCAATATCGGATCAAGTAGCTCACATCGCAAAAATATCGCCCAGTTTAAGCACCGTTCACATGGAAGACGTCCATCGCGCCGGGGGCGTAAATGCTGTAATGAACGAAATGACCAAGCGCAGCAACCATGTCCTCCTGGATAATATAACGGTCGGTGGCGAAATGCTATTCGAAAAGATAGCAAATGCAGCGATCAAAGATTCAACAATTATACATACAATAAACAATCCATACAGTCCTGTCGGAGGATTGGCGATTCTATTTGGAAATCTGGCAGAGCAGGGAGCTGTGGTAAAATCCGCAGGAATCACGGGCGAAAAGAAATTTAGCGGGACTGCAGTTTGCTATGATAGCCAACAAGATGCCATAGTAGGCATCCTTGCCGGTGAGATCAAAGCTGGCGATGTTGTGGTGATCCGTTACGAAGGTCCCAAAGGTGGGCCGGGGATGCAGGAAATGTTGACACCTACAAGCCTGATCATGGGAATGGGATTGGGTAGTTCGGTAGCCTTGATAACAGATGGGCGATTCAGCGGAGCTACTCGCGGAATAGCTATAGGACATGTCTCCCCTGAGGCTGCTGAAGGTGGATTAATTGGATTACTAAAAAACAGAGACCACATCGTTATTGATATTGACCAACATATGCTTTCAGCTGACATAAGCGAAGATGAGATACAATTGCGAAGAAATAACTTTATTCCGATCAGAAAAAAACTAAATTCTAAATGGTTGAGTCAATATCGGCAACTTGTTAGCAATGCTAGCAGTGGTGCTATATTAAATTGTGATTTTTGAAAATAAAATCGTCTCAGCTTAGCGAATTGACGTGATAGCCAAATTTTAATGATTTAGGAAAATAAGGAAGTACCCCCAAAAAAACTATTAAATTAAAAGTTCAAGTTGCAACGCGTCAACTTGGACTTTTAACAACTTTCTACTCCTTTCTGGAGACTTGTAGTCCGATTGATAAAAACTTCTTGAATACAATAGATTAAACCCATAAAAACAGATATGCGTTGTTTAACGAGATGCGGAGTATATATGACATATTCATTGACTGTCTTTCGGTTGATGCCCCACAACCTAGCGATGGAGCGATTACTCTCCCCACGGGCTTTTAATTGAATTATATTTATTTGAAAAAAAGTCCAGCTATAAGTAACATAACTGAACTCCGTAGTTTTTATTTATACACTTAGTGGGACAGTCCCGACCGTTACACAATTCTATAACCTCTTCTCATTATAAACCGCGTTTAACATTTTGAAACTTTACCTCCGTCAATTTGCTGATTAATAATAAAAAACTTATCTCAAATCGATAGAATTTCGTATCCTTCCACGCCAATGTTGATCAATTATTGTAAAAACAAAGTAATCATCGAACCATTAAAAACAACCAAATACCACTTTTTAGTGGTCGTTTTATTCATAATATTCGATCTTTCTTTTTATTAAAATTCCGCCTTCAAATTCGTCTTTAGGATTTCTTTTAATAATCTGCTTTTGTTCAACCCAATTTTCATAATGATCATAAATATATGAATAGGTTGATGATTGTATGGTAGGGCTTTCTTCAGATCTGCTTTTTTCTTCTTCTATATCGCCATGTGAGTTGTATTTATAATTTTTTGTTTCTTTAAAATAAGAAGAATTTAGCTCGATTGGTTTATTTGAATTGTCATATCTGATATCGACAACCCCTGATATATTGCCATCAAAATTGTCAGTTTTTTCTTGAATCATATTTTTATTCTGATCATATATTTTAGTGGCAATAGAAACTAACAAAAACTCTTTTTTTGTTTCGTCGTATTCATAACGTTTTATTGTTTCGTCATTTTCATTATAAAAATAATCCGTGTATGCGCTAAATTGATTCAGACTTAACCTATTGCCTTCGTACCGGTTTTCAATCTTTTTTGTCAATTGTTTTTGTTCATTATAAGAGAACAAAATCTCCCCATATTTATCCCCTGTAACTGTGCCAATTAGTTCTATTTTGCAGAGTTTGCCTTTTTCATAGATATATCTTTCATTTAAATTGTAATTATTTTTATTCTTGCTTTTGTCAAACTCTACGATATAGATAGTTGAAACGGTACCATCTAAATTGTACTCTTTATATTGATCCAGTCCTTGCATGTCGCTTCTGTTAATAGGCCGCCCCGCTATTCCATGGTAGGTTATTTCCTCTGTTTTTATCTGGGGTTTAGTTTTCTGTGTATCTTGTCCAAAAGCAAAAACGCACAGTAAGAACATTGACATAAATGCTGTTATTTTTTTTCTCATATCGTATTTTTTATGACCTATCCCCACATATATAGCCTCGCCAAATAGTACACCAAAGCTTAATTCACCATTTTTAAAATAGCGCGAGCTCGCTACCGAACTTCAATTACTTGACTCAACCTCACGTATGTAAATATACGGCCGGTCTTTTTGGTATGAAAGGCTATTTTATAATTCGTAAAGCTGTATTTATTATCCGCTATCATTTTTCAATTATCGGGATAGAATCATGGTATAATACTTCTTAAGGGGACAAGATTAATAACTAAACCTATTATGCAGAGCACCGATTTGTAGAGAAAAGATGAGACCGGCTGGAATCTGTTGTGACATTGTCTTAAAAACTATAAATCTCTTTATACGGTGCAAAATAAGCCACATACAGAATAAAATCTATCAGTGAGTATCAGATATATTGCTAATTTTTAGCCTTTAAGAACATGCTTGTAGGTGAATGCAATCCGTTTATCATTTAAATTCCATTGGGCCGTTTCGTAACATTTTAAACCCAATGACCGGCAATCAGGCTTGCCATGATAGATTCAGAAATTTGGAAAAATGGGGTACCTACATGTTGTTTATAATAACTTGAAGCAAAACTAAAGCTTGTTTAGAATGATCTTCACTTTCATTTTATTTTGACCACAACTTTTCCTTTCGCTCTTCCATTTTCAACATATTCCAAAGCTTTGTTGGTTTCCTCAAACGGAAATACTTTGTCTATAATAGGCTTAATGATTCCAGACTCTATCAATTTTGTAATTTCATTGAGCTGATTTCCATCTGCCTTCATAAAAAGGAACGTGTAATCAACGCCCAATTTTTTCGCCTTTTTCTTAATCCCGAAGCTCAGAAATCTTGTTACCATCTTTACCAGCCAATTCGCATGTATAGCTTCAGCAAACTCAGGTGTTGGTGGACCGGAAATTGAAATGACCCTGCCTCCTGCTTTTAAAATATTTAATGATTTTTCAAGTGTTTTATTATCCTGGCTATTTAAAACGAGGTCATAATCTTTCAGTATTGCTTCAAAATCCTGTGTTTTATAATCAATTAAAACATCAGCGCCTATTTCTTTCAGGAAATCAAAACTTTTGGCACTTGCAGTTGTCGCAACAGTTGCGCCAAGATGTTTCGCCAACTGGATCGCAATAGTACCTACTCCTCCCGAACCTGCCTGAATAAATACCTTTTGTCCTTTTTTTAACCGACCAATTTCCACCAGAGCCTGCCACGCTGTGAGTGCGACCAAAGGAACCGATGCAGCTTCTTCCATCGAAAGATTCTTTGGTTTAAAGGCTAAATCTTCTTCCCTCACCGTTATATATTCTGCAAATGTACCTATATGAAAGTCGGTCGGCCTAGCATAAACTTCATCTCCAACATTGTATTTTTTTACATTATTTCCCACTTCCTTTACAATTCCAGCAAGATCATGACCTAAAATAAGCGGCATTTTGTAGGGAAGAATAAGTTTGAATTCCCCTGTTTTTATTTTCGAATCTAACAGATTTAAGCCTGTTGCATAAATCTCCACCAAAACTTCATTGTTTTTAATTTTTGGTAAAGAAACATCTGTCAGCTGCAGACCTCCCTTTGTATAATTATTAATTAGAAATGCTTTCATGATTATTTCAATTTTATATACTCTTTTTTAGCATTGATTATATTATAGGCCATCTTAGGCGCAATCCTATTAAGAATGGAAATAACCTTTGTATCCCCCACTTTTATCGTTTCAACGTCTTTCTTCATACCTAAAATCAGCCCCTTGACCAGTTGTTGCGTACTTATCTTTTTATCCTGCCGATCGGCGACCATATCGGTATCGACCAAAGGTGGAAGCAATTCAAAAACTTTCACCGAACTATGGATTGCCTGCAAATGTGACCGCAATGATTTTGTATAAAATGCCAAAGCCGTTTTCGAAGCAGAATACGTTGCTTCCAATACCGACGGAACAATGCTCAAAATGGAGGTTGTATTGATGATTGCTGCCTCTTGACGGGATTTGAGCATTTCCATAAATAGATTATTCAGGCGGATTATCCCGAAATAATTAACCTCCATTTCATAAACAGCACCTTCCAGATGTCTAGTGTCGGCAATACCAAGGTTTAACGGAGCAACCCCAACACCTGCATTATTGTACAGGATGTCAATACCCCCCATTTCGCTTACCTTTTCATAAAGAGCGATTGCATCCTTCTCCTGAGAAGCGTCGGATTGAATAATCGTTATTTCAGGGTATTGCTTTTTTACAGCTTCCAGTTTTGACTGGTTTCTTCCCGTAATAATTACGCGGTTTCCCAGTGCTAAAAACTGTTTCGCAGCTTCCAATCCGATTCCTGAACCTCCTCCAGTTATCAGGATCACCTTATTTTTCAAATTCATAATGAAAAATTTAATAAGAACTGAACCAATCTTTTAATTTCTCAAAAGACTGATTCAGCTTGTATTTATGCCTGAACTAATTTTGCCATAGCTTCCCCAATTGCATTTGCGTAAACCTTTGTATCACCAACAGGAATATCAAACAAATTGTTTTCCAGTCCAATAAACAGTTCTTCCGCCACTTCACTGGGCGCAATTCCAGCCGCCCCACCTATTTCAGCAGAAAAATCGGTGTTTACCAATGGAGGATAGACCTCATAGACCTGAAGTTTTTGCTGCTCTTCATAAGTTTTTCTCAGAGCTGTAGTATAGCTATGTAGTGCCGCTTTCGTTGCACCATAGGTTGGAAGAAATTTATGACTTCCATATACAGCAATAGACGAAACATTGACCACCGCTGATTCTTCTTTTTCCAACAAATGTGGAATCATTAATTCTGTAAAGTGAATGATCGCAAAATAGTTGGTATTCATCTCGATCATTGCTTTTTCGTGTGCATTGGTCGTTTCACTGAGTAAATATCCAAAAGCTGCTCCCGCATTATTAATGATGATATTTACATCATGATGATTTGTCTTCAAATCTTCTGCAATTCGTATCCTATCTTTTTCTACTGAGAGATCACCCTGAATGGCAACGGCATCTTTCAACTCGGTCAACGCTCTTTGAAGACGGTCCTCATTACGTCCGTTTATAATAATTTTATTTCCTGCTTCATTTAATTTTTTGGCAATTGCCAATCCTATTCCTGCGCTTCCGCCGCTAATGAATATAGTATTTCCTGTTGTTTTCATTTTGACAAATTTCGTTTGATATTATTATATGTATATAACTGTGTTCTTATTTATTTAAAAATGGATAATCTGTATATCCCTTTTCACCGGGTGTGTAGAAGGTATCCTGATCCGGAGTATTCAGTATAGAATCTCTTTTATAGCGTTCTACAAGATCTGGGTTGGCTATAAATGGAACGCCAAAGGACACTAAGTCGGCATCTCCCTTCTCAAGGACCTGTTCTGCTGTCTGTTTATTGAAAGCACGGTTAATGATAATAGTTCCTTTATAAATTTCACGAAAATGCTTTGCCACGTGCTGAATCGCATTTTTGTTACCCGTTACATCGGTGAAAGGCTCTATTAAATGAATGTAGGCCAGATCATAATCATTTAACCGGCTGACAATGTAATTATACGTCGCAATGGTCTCATCATCCACAGCAATTCCCATTATTCCATTCAACGATGGATTGAGACGCACGCCAACATTTTTGATGTCAGCCACCTCTCTGATCGCATCTAATATTTCAAAAAGAATTCTTGCGCGATTTTCAGGAGAACCTCCGTATTCATCTGTTCTGTTATTGGCATTTTTGCTGAAAAACTGCTGCAAAAGATAGCCGTTTGCACCATGAAGCTCTATCCCGTCAAAACCAGCACGGAAAGCATTGATAGCTCCTTGTTTAAAATCGTTAACTGTTCTTTTGATATCTTCAATTGTCATCGGCTGAGGAGCAACGGTAGGTTTAAAGCCTTCTAAAGTAAATGCTTTCTGTCCAGGATTAAAATCGGATGGAGCAAGAGGTAATCTGCCCTCATGTAAATCGGGATGCGAATAAGCTCCTGTATGCCAGAGCTGGGCAAAGATCTTCCCTCCTTTATCGTGAACAGAATCAGTGACCAATTTCCAGCCTTCAACCTGGTTATCTGTATAGATTCCGGGAACATTGATAAATCCAATACCCTCCTCACTGATAAAAGTGCCTTCGGTAATGATCAGTCCGGCTGTTGCACGCTGCGCGTAATATATCGCAGTCAGTTCGGTTGCAACATTACCCTCGTTGGCAGATCGGGCTCTGGTCATCGGAGCCATTACCATCCTGTTATTTAACCGTTTACCATTAAGCTCGTAGCTTTCAAACAATTTGTTGCTCATATTTCAATTCTTTGGTTTAATATTTAAAATATACTTTTTAGTCTATTTTGTTTCAAAAAAAATTACAGCATATATTGCTCTAATTCTTTTTTAAGGTCCTTGATAAGTTCTAGCATCAATTTTCTCGATCCCATCGTCCTGCTCAGAACAATTCCACCTTCTATCGCTGAAAACATTTTAAAGGCAAAAACTTCTGCATTTAGGTTTTCTGAAAATTCACCGTTAATTTTTCCTTCTTCCAGTACATTTGAAAGAGCGATCTGACCAGCATTCAGAACTGCTGCAACCTTCCTTTTTATCGAAGGAAAATTATCATCAGCCTCAACAGCGGTGTTAAAGATGGGACAGCCTCCTGCGATATATGTATCGATTGGGTTCTTATAAAAATCAAGATATAAAAAGATCTTGTCTCTCGCTGTTTTACCTTTTGATACAGTAGATGCCACTCTTTCGGTTATTTTTTTTAGGGAATAGTCTACAACCTGTTCCGAAAGATCCTCTTTTCCATTGAAATGTCCATAAAGACAGCCCTTAGTTAACTTGGTCGCTTCCAAAACATCGTCAATACTCACACCCGATATCCCTTTCTCATTGTAAAGCGGGCTGGCGGTTTCAAGAATAAATTGTTTTGTTTTTTCTGCTTTTGTCAACATCTGTTTTATTATTTACGCTACAAATATACCAAAAAGTATATTTTAAAAACAAATAAAATATACTGAAAAAGTCTGTGTGTCTTGTCCAAAAGCAAAAACGCACAGTAAGAACATTGACATAAATGCTGTTATTTTTTTCCTCATATCGTATTTTTTATGACCTATCCCCATATATACCAGCTTTTGGAGGAATTGATGCCTGTGGAATGTTCGTTTTTAGCTAGCAACTGTTCGGTATCGAACAGGGTTATTAACTCAAAGTTTTTATTTTCAAGAGGATAGTATTTTGGCAAGTACCTTGTTAACCATTAATTATGAATAAAACAGTATTTAACTAAAGACCGCCAATGAAACCATTATTTAACCTTCTTCTGTTCATATTTTTGACAGGCAGTGCATTTGCACAAACAAACTCGACGACATGGAATAAGTTCCTATCAGACTTTAAGAAATTAGAACGGGATTATAATACCTATTATCCGGCAAAGGATTATCAAAAAGCCACAAAAGTATTAAATGTCATATCGGCCAAAATGGACAGCTTACAGCTATCTGAAAAAGAAAAGCAGGAATATCAAACTACGATAGGTGAAATCAATGCGAATATAAACTACAACCTTGCTTGTTTACAATCATTACTCAATCAAAAAAAACAAGCTGTTTCAAGTTTTGAAAAGGCAGTTTTGTGGGGATATACCGACTATCGTAATGCTTTAAATGATCATGATTTAGACAATATCCGTAAAGAAAAAAAATTTGTAAAAGCATTAGTCCAACTGAAGCAGTACGATAAATTAACCCTATTGCAGCAATCTGGAGGATACATTTCAGCAAATAGTGACTCTTTGCCGGTATTTACCTACGAGGTAACGAGCAATCGAAATTTATTAGCGGTAAAAAATTTTTTCGATCTGGACTCGATAGCTGGTAAGGGTGACGAAATCTCCAAAATCTGTAATATCATGTTTTTTGTCGCAAATAATATTAAATATGACGGCAGCAATTGGGCACTATGTGAGTTTGACGCGATCGATTTTTACAACTATCACAAGGCAACTGGAAAAGGTATCAACTGTCGGCACAAAGCGATGACGTTAAATGAAATGTATCTTGCTATGGGATTTAAGTCTCGTTATGTTACATGCATGCCAAAAGACGATAAAGATACTGACTGCCATGTGATCAATAGCGTATATGCTGAAACTCTAAAAAAATGGCTGTGGATGGATCCTTCCCATGGTACATTTGTGATGGACGACAACAACAATTTACTGAGCATTGAAGAAGTTAGGGAGCGTTTAAAAAATAATCAATCGCTCAAGCTAAACGCAGAGTCCAAAGTAAATAAACTTTGGTACCTGGATTATTATATGGCAAAGAATTTATACTGGATTCAATGCACGAATAAAAGCCAGTTTAACACAGAAAGTAGATATAGGCCCGTAGCCCCTGATCTGCAGTACATTTCTTTAGTTCCAAGTGGGTTTGACAAAAGCAATAACAAATATTTAAAAAACAACGTGATTACGTTTGATCCTGCTTACTTCTGGATTTCCCCTGAAACAAATACAACACAATAAAATTGTATCGGCAGGCATGACCTGCCGCTTTTATTCAGACTGTCAAAGGTGGAGTTGCGCACTTCCAGCTACGTCTCCCAGCATCGTAAATCTAGCCACTTATCGTGCTGTCAGGCTCGGAATTATTTTGCTGGACAGGCTCCCGGGGAGTTTAAAAAACAGTATACTAAAAAAATGAAGCCTAGATCTTCGTAAAAGTTTTATAAACAAGAATGGTATGAGTAAGATGAAAGGCTAAAAATAAGGCAGAAGCACTGATAAAAATCCATTTCTTGAATGGCAGGTTAAAATTAAAGGTATCTCCTATCAGTGAAATTCCTAGAAGCCATACCAAAGGTGTGTAAGCGGGAGCAGAAAAACCAAGAAGGCTATTGCTCCAAATGCTTTTAGAAAATAAAATTAATAAAACCCACGAAAGCATGTACAGCAATAATCCTGTAAGATAAATGCTGAAGCCGACTTTTTGCCTTTTTGTACGCAGCTGCAGAGGCATCAAAAATGAAATTACAAATATAAACAGCCTAAAAATATTCTCACCGTACGTTAACACGTCCGGAATATTAGCAGAAAATATTTCGGCCTTAGACTGTAACATGAACTGTGTCAGAGGAATAATTCAATAAGATTATTTATATTCAATTATTCAAACGACACGGTCATGAAAGAAAAAGACCCATTCGACTTTGAACGCTTCAAGGCAGAAGCCATGCAAGGTCTTTACGAAGGTAAAAGTTTGTCTCCCAATGATGGCGTCCTAGCGCCGTTAATGAAGCATCTGTTGGAATCAATGATGGATGGAGAACTGGAAAACCATTTGAACGAAGAGAAAGCTTCGGGCAATAGCAACCGGCGAAATGGCAAGACAAAAAAGACTGTCCGAGGCCTTAACACTGGGACATTTGAACTGGAAACAGGCCGTGATAGATCCGGCACATTCGAGCCTAAGGTAGTACCTAAAAGGCAATTAATCATTACTGAACAGCTTGAGGGACACGTGCTGAGCATGTATGCCAAAGGAATGAGCACACGGGCGATAAGCGAGTTTATACGCGAAATGTACGCAATGGAAATCTCTGCCACTGAAATATCGCGTATTACCGAAAGTGTACTTCCAGCTGTAAATGAATGGCGTAGTAGGCCTCTTGAAGCTGTTTATCCCTTTGTATTCCTGGACTGCATGCACATTAAAGTTCGCCAGAATGGAACTGTTGAATCAAGAGCTATTTATAACATACTGGGAGTTGGTATGGATGGTAGAAAAGATCTGATCGGTCTTTATAGCTCAGAAAATGAGGGAGCTAAGTTCTGGCTTTCAGTTCTTACGGATCTAAAGCAACGTGGTGTTGAAGACATCCTTATTGCTTGTATTGATGGTCTAAAAGGGTTTCCTGAGGCCATAGAAGCTATTTTTCCAAAAACAAAGATCCAGTTGTGTATTGTTCACCAAATCAGAACAAGTATGCGCTATGTAACTGAGAAAGATAAAAAGCTTGTTATGGAGGATTTAAAGCCAGTCTATAAAGCCGTGAACGAAGAAATAGGTTATGAGAACCTCTTGTCTTTCGAAGAAAAATGGGGTAAGAAATATCCGCTTGCTGCCAAATCCTGGATGGATAATTGGACCAATCTTTCTACTTTCTTTGAGTACGAGGATCAGGTTCGCAAGATTATATACACCACAAATCCGATCGAGGGAATGCACCGTCAGATACGAAAAATTATTAAGTCTAAAGGAGCTTTCAGCTCTGAACAGGCGCTCATGAAATTGATGTATTTAATTATTAAAGATATTGCAAAAAAATGGACGATGCCAATGCATAACTGGGGCTTGACCATATCCCAACTTTATATTAGATTTGGGGATAGACTCAAATTAGAAAGAGGTTTTTAAGATGCTAATCCAATGACACAGGTACTATAATAAAAAGCAAATATTATTTCATTTATTTTTCTCTAATTCTTTGCTAACTTTGTTCTTCATGAGGAAGCATATTGTGATTGTTCACTTGTTATGTTTACCTTGTGTAGTGCTGGCAA
>NZ_CACSJW010000016.1:0-48645 GCF_902706145.1 Sphingobacterium sp. 18053 | reverse complement strand
CAGTTAATAATGCTGTCATAACATCCATAAGCAATGGTCAAGTTGAAGGCCAGGTAAACCGAATAAAAAACATCAAAAGGAAAATGTATGGGAAGGCAGGCTTTGAGTTATTAAGAAAAATGGTTCTCGCTAAATCAGCCTAATTCACCAAAATTGATGAAGAACCCATTACTCCGAAATACCCAACCTATATGGAAAAACCGTCAAAAAAGATTATAAAGTAGCCGTAGAGCTGTTGTTAGACTCCTCCGTTCAGAACAATGAACTGGCCTGTTTCGATTTAGCCGTTTGTTATGAGAACGGTTTTGGCATAAAAAAGAATACAAAAAAAGCTTTCTTATTTTATTCGAAAGCTATTTTACTTGGTGAGAAACAATCTATTTACGAGGTTGGTCGGTGCTATTATTATGGCATTGGGGTTAATAAAAATCTGGAGCTTGCTAGCGTATATTTTGATATAGCTAGGTTGTATGGAATAGAAACGTAACTAGGTTTAAATTAATAGCCGAAGGAAATTGTAGACTGGTATTGTCTAGTATTTTTTAATTGTAAAAACCACTACTTGATCTGACTTTGGCTACGCCTAAAAATTGTCAGATATCATTATCGTCCAAATAATTTTGATAAAAATCCTTTTTTAATTGGCTTCTCAATTCCCCAAATTAATTCCGTTTCGTGTCGTTTTGTTTTGTCAATGTTCGGCCCGAATTTGCCCCACGCAAATCCGCTCTGAATTTGTTTGTTTCTCAAGTCTGCAATTACAAAATTATCAGGAAGCGATTGTGCAAAGTTTTTCAAAGTTGTGTCGTTAGATTGTCTTGCATTTTCAAGTTCAATAAATCCATTTCCTTTGCTCCAAATATCCATAACCACTTTTTCGTGAATAATATCAAGGTTTGACTTATTCCCATTTTTTCCAAAATCGTCAATGTGTTCTATAAACTGAGTTAAGTTGTCCGAGTGTTTTACGATTACAGCTGGGGCGTGGCACACATAAAACACGCTTCCCCAACTTCCACTGTTGTCAACATCTAAAATCCAAAAATTTCCGAATCCGTCTCCCGCAAGTTGAACTGAATTAGGAAAAAACTCTTCAAATCCAAATTGACCTACTCCGTCAAATGTGACTTCTTCAAATCCGAAAAATTCAAAACCGTTTGCAAATTTTAGTAATTCTCTTATCTCTGGCGGAATTTGCCCTGTCGGCAGTCGTTTGGCTAATTCGTCAATCTGTTGGTTGGTCAAACCTTCTTTTAGTTCTACTTTATATTCGTCGCCATCTTCTGAAATATATTGTTCTGTCAAAATGGATGTTAGTCTTTCTGTCGGTGTCATAAATTCAATTTTGTTGTCTTGGTGTATTTTGTTATGCTTGCAGCTAACTTTTTGCTAATACCTTGTTGGTGGTAGTTTTTTATTTAATCCACTTTTCTATTATTTCAATGAATGGGTTTTGCTGGTCAACAAATGGATAATGCGAGCAATTGTCAATTGTCTTGAAATTCTGTTTTCCAACTATTTTCTTCATATCACTTAATTGCTTTTCTGAAAAGATTTTGTCTTGCAAACCATAAATTGCAAATAATTTTACATTCTCTTTTTCTAGTTTTTTTAAAATAGGTTTGGTGTCAATATTATTTTTGCTTTCATTTTTATAGAACAAAATAGGAGCGTCGTCATTTCGGATATTGCTTTTTCCATATTCACTATTTTCATAATTTTCCCGCAATTGGTTTGCTTCATTTGTCGGAAATGGCATTTTGAAATAGTTGTTCATACTTGCAATTTCATAACATTGCTTTCTGTATTCAGCCGAATTTTTAGCTAATCTTTCAATTTCAGAAATTTTGGAAAGCATTAAATTGTCATTCTTTTTTTTGTAGATTTTTCGTGTCGTTTCCAAAATATGGTTATACGTTTCTTGTTGGGAAAAAAGTGCACCTGCAAGAATTAATGAACTTACTTTTTCAGGATTTTGTTCTGTAAAAAGTGTTCCAACCAAACCACCAAAACTATGAGCAATGATATTTGCTCTTTTGATGTTATATTTTTCGTAAATGCTATTTAAATCACTAATTGCTTCTTGAAAAGTAAATGTTGCAGTTGTGTCGATTGAACGACCTTCACCACGTCTGTCATAAACGATAACATAAAAACCTTTTCCGGCTAAATTTTCTGCAATTGTTCCCTCGAAGAGTGTCGAGTTTCCTCTTGGTCCGCCGTGAATGAAAATTATTGTCGGATTTTCACTCTTTCCGTATGCTTTTGAGTAAATCTTTTCCGTTTGAGCTTTTCCAATTATTGATGTTAGCGTACAAAAAAGTAGTAAAAATATTTTTGTCATTTTAAGGTGCTATGTTCAGTTATGAATTCAGATAAAATTATCGGCAATGGCGCAACGACTTGGCGAAGTAGTGTAGCCGTATCGAAGATACGAAAGAGGAGCTGTTTTGCCAAGACGCTTATTGTAAGTTTATTGGTTTGCTGTCAGTAAAGGCATGCAGGTCAAAATAAATGATGTCGATAATTTAAAATTCCTGAAGCTCATCTTAGTGGAAAAAGGCGGCGTTTTATTTTCATTCTCAGTTGTTTCAGATCAGCGGCAAAATCTGGATAACGAAGTGATTAAAAATTTGATCAGCAATTGTTCATTGGAGTAATCGCTATGAATTGAAATATTACGGTGACTTTAGTGGCTTAGCTGGATATTTCGATGCCATTGACCCTCCAGATTCGAAAACTGATGACCAATCAATTCGCCTCGGAATCGCATGGTCTCAATGCCTGAAATCTCCAGCTAAACTACGGACTATAATAAATATCAATATTCTGCAACATTCCGCCACAGTACAATATTAAAGTCAGTCAACAGCTGACAAATTTTACCCCCGCTGTCCTTTCCGATGTAAGTCGCATAAAAACCATCTCCATATCCCGTGGAGAAAAAGATGGCATTGTGATTTTGAAAGCTGTAATTTAAATAATCCTCGAATTTTTCGGAGAATATAATGTCCCAATTTTTACCGAGCAGCGTATTCAGACTATTCTTAGCTGCCTGATCAACGAAAAGACCTAGTCCTGCATCTACTCCATATCCATATATTTCTTTGGATTTGAGGGGGATAGAAGTCTCTCCAGGTAATAACGCAAACTCCCATTTTTGAATGGGCTTATCTGAGAATTTTACGCGTGCAAATGCGACCCTTCGATCCTTATTGGCATTAATATTGGCCATTGCCAATTCGACCGGAAACTCACCAACAGGAAAATTTTCACTAAAAGCTGCCGCATCCCTTAAGGTAACGGGATCAGTTGCGATAATCTGGCCTGATGATACCTTTAGATTTCCTAAAGCTATCTTATCAAAAGTTATTTCCGTACCGAATTGCGCTACTTTTGTGGCCTTCGCGAAACTTCCCTCAAATATCTGTGGGAATGTGAGCGATGTATCCTTAATGGTTATTTTCGGTATGGTATCCGTCAGGTCAAATTTGGCTGTTTGTACAATGACATCGTTAGTATTACTTGGAACTTTGTTTCTTGAAATGTATAAAAATAGCACAACGGCCATCAGACATATTGTTATTGTTATTTTGTGCATGGGAAATAATTTTCTTTATTTAGTTCATATCTCTATAGGATGAGCCACCTCCTGAAAAAACTTTCTGAGCATTTCATATGTGCTGCAATCAGCGACAACCTGATTGGAGCTATCTATTGCCATTGCTTCACAACTTAAACAGATATTCAGTGCTGATACAATTTCGCCCGAACTATTATAGAATACGATAGCATCCCTGTAAATGGGGGCACACATCCAGTTGGACACGTCAGTTGTTTTCGTAAGTAAAATATTCTTTAGTAGACCGACTACCTCATTATCATACTGAAAAGTATTGATTCTTTGACTCGAAAAATGAAACTGCCCTGTATCATCAATTAAATATTGTGTTACACCTAATAGCTTGTCCAATACGCTCAGTCGAATTTCTTCGGTTTCGTTCAGATTGTTTCGTTTCTCCTTTCTCACTTTTAACCCATTACGTTCTGGTTTTAGCATTTGGATCACCGCATTGTGTTCCTCTCCGCGCTGGAGGGAATAGGTCTCAATCTGGTCAAATGCAAAACTCTGTATATAATGAGAAGATGTGATTGAATTCGTGATACTTTTCATCTTTGAAAGTGAACGGTTATTTCTCTAAATCCTAACGATAAAAGTATAAAAAATAGATTGTAGTAGCTAATAAGAATCTTAATACGCTTCTTCAAATAGAACTTTTAAAAAATCGCTAAGAAATTTTCTGTCTTACTTTTGGTGCTATCCAAGATCATAACTCTTAGCGTTTTTTTAACTTATTTTCTCATTTAAAAAGAGATCGAGCTTATCAGTCATTTGCAATCAAATTTGCAGCGTCACTTTTTAGATTGGTGGATAAATTTAGCTCGAACCATCTAAGAGCTCAAAAGTAATCCCTCCAGCATGATGCTTTCTTAATTGGTTGATTAATGGAATACAAGACGCATCATAAGCAATATGAGTTAGGTTTTTGTAAGTTAATAGCTCAATTAGAAGGTTTGGAATATCAATAATATGAGCATTTTTAAGAACCAGTGTTTTTAGGTTTTTTATCCTTAGGTTGGTCAAACCAATTAAATCAAAATGATCCAAATACAACAAACTTATATTTTCAAGGTCATTTATCCATAACGGGATATCATATGGACTGTTTTCTTTTACCCTTCTACTGCTATAATCACCTGTTAGAAATAGTTTTTCAAGCTGGTCAAGGTGTTTTACATGTTCATTTGGCAAGGTATTTCTGTCAAACCGAGTTGTTGTGTATAAAGCAAAGGGAACATTACAAATTCCTAATAAGATCGTTTCCCCCTGAAAAAATAGTACTGATCCATTTTTTTCATCACCCCAATTGACATGGAGCATACCACTTCCTTTAATGATACTTCTTCCTTCATTGTTGTCTTTTTCCATGATGACTAAATGTGGGACCCTACAACTATCAGGTCATAGTTTAACTTTTCCTGCAATTCAACTATAAATTCAGGTTTCAATTCAGGCCAGTTCCAAAATGTAAATCCAAGATTGCTGAATCCCCACTGTGGTTCGAAAACATATTGATGGATGTCACTTTCAGTGCCGCATATCGGACACAACAAGTTATCGGTAAAACCCTGGTACCAGGGATCCAGATCCCATTCATTGTCTACAATATTTTCAGTACAATTGGGGCATACTATACGATCGATACCATTTTGTCCGGTATTAAATATTGTACGCTCAGTTGTTATTTCCAGACCATTTATATCTAGTTGGTGTGGAAGGAAATGAGGCTCAAATACAATGTATTGAGCACCCTCAGAAAATGCATATCCAAGGTTGCCCAGTGTGCATTCCGATAATTCAGCTTTGACGATATCTTTCGAAACTAACCACTTTAAAATATCATCTACAGCAATTTCAGCAAAAGCGTACCTGGACACGCTAGGCACAAGCGAAATAGTATAATCACTCATAGTCTAAAAATAAAGAATAATGGGAATATTGTTCCAACGGTTTCATACAAAGTTTTACGAAATAACTGGATCTGTTCCAGTACTCGAAAAGCGTAATAGGGATTAAGCAATGGATTTTGATTAATTCAAATTGAATTGGCGTCAGGAAATACTTTTCAGCAGACTTGGTGCAAACCCAAACTGCTTCTTAAAGGCGAATGAAAAATGGGAAAGGTTTTCAAATCCTACCTCATAGCAAACTTCCAAAGGCTTTTTTTTCTTTTCTGTTAGTTGATAATAGGCAAGCTCCAAACGTTTATAAGTTAACCATCGTTGTGGGGTCATGGTAAATGCTTTTTTGAAATCCCGTTTAAATGTTGTGAGGCTTCTGCCAGTGAGGTAACCAAACTTTTCTAGCGGAAGATTGAACATAAAATTCTTCTCCATATAATCGACTAGGTTGATCTTTCCGGGTTCTTCAAAATTAGCAAGTAATTGATCGATCCTTTTATCCAAGGTTCTGAGAATGCTGATGGCTTCGGTAATTTTAATCGCAGCAATATCCTCAGGGATATCTTTCATGTCAAAATAAGGGATAAGCGAAGCTAGGCAGCTTTCCAGGAGAGGATGATTATTGAAACAAAAAATCTTCGGTGAATTTTGTGGTTGGGGATCTATGGTCTTACCAGCATAAAAATTTTTTAATGTTTCTAATGATAAATGCATGACTACCGTTTTGTGAGGTTCGCCATCTTTAGGGTAATTAATTAGAGTAGCCAATTGGTTTCTGGGAATTAAAAAGATATCCCCTTTTCCAAATAGATAGGTGGCATCAGCCTGTACAATCTTGGTTTCTCCGGAAAGAAACCAGACCAACATATGTTGGTCAAACATAATGTCCGATTTGAAAAATTGGTCTTCGTAGCTGGAAAGCTTTATATCTTCGGTGATGTATCGGGCTTGGTATTCCATGATTTTTGCTTTTTTATGAAAGAAATCAATAAGGTAAAGATAAGAAATAACATACTTTACTTTGTTTAAAAGTTCATTGTTGAAAATAGAGAGGCAGAAGGGCCATCTTGCCTCTCTTTTATGCTTGAAATTAATAAATGCATTTATGGATTGAAACGGATACCTGTCATCTCTTCGGTGAGTTTCCAAAGTCTTTTGGCATTGGTTTCATCCAGTGAATAGGGATGTACCCCTTTTTGGGCGGTAATATCCGATGAGACTACTGCGATGTCTCCATCTTCACAATAAACGCCGCCGATATGATCAAGCTTAGGGCTTGTTGCGCACCATACCGTTGTGGCAGCTCCTTGTGGGATCGTTTTTAGCAATGCGGCAACTTCGGGTAACATATTACCGTCTGCATCCACAAACCCCATTTTTTGGAATAGCTCCAATGGGGCTTCTCTGCCCAATTCTGTTCCGCCGATAGAACCGGGATGAACCGCATAACTTCTGATATGAGCAGATTGTCCTCGTGCGTCCAATTCCATTGAAAAAAGATTGACTGCGGTCTTGGATTGCCCATAGCCCTGTAATGTTTCATATTCTCTGTGCAGGAAATTGGGATCATCAAAATTAAAAGGTGCGAAATAGTGACCATGAGAGGAAACATTAACCACTCGCGCTCCGTTGGCTTTTTTAAGGGAAAGCCACAATCGGGAGGTGAGCTGAAACAAGGCTAAATAGTTGGTAGCGAGTTGTGATTCTATACCCCGTTCATCTCTACGCAAAGGGACCCACATAATACCTGCATTGTTAATGAGTAAATGTAAAGGTCTTCCTGAAGCGACAAAATTTTCTGCGAAAGCATCAATAGAGGCGGGAGACATTAGATCCATTGCTGCAATTTCAATATTGGATATTCCTTCCAGATTTTTCTTTGCTTTGTCGATATCACGTGCAGCGACAATTACGGTAGCTCCGGCTGCGGCGAGTATTCTTGTGGTTTCCAGTCCAATCCCTGTGTTGCCGCCTGTTACGATAGCTGTTTTCCCGGTAAGATCGATGTTTTGAATCACATCATTAGCTGTTGATTTTGCATTTAAGCCAGAACCTATAGGTTGTTGTTGAGCTCCCTGATAATTATTCTTTTCCATTTTGAATATGTTTAATTGTTATTACTGAGACAAAATTAGGGCGGATCAATATGTCCTGTTTTGTTCAAAAGGCCTAATTAACTTTGTTCAAAAGGGCAGGGGATCTTGATCAGGATATAAGCAGAAAAAAGGCAGGATCTTCAAAATCCTGCCTTCTATTTCGATGTTGTTGGGCAAGTGTTATATTACTCCCAAGCTATGAACCCCTCATAAACAAAATACATCAGTTTCAATGATTAGAAAGTTGAGGATCCATAATCGTGTATACATTCCTGATTGTAGCAAGCCACATTTCAACGACTTCAGGAGTGGCCCGGTCAGCTTTATCAAAAAAGAGATGCTCTTTGATCTGAAAACCGCAGTAGGTATAGATACCTTTATCAGATGTCAGTAATAATGCTTTATCCATACCGATAGCGGTATATTCTTCGTGGGATTTTCCGTGGGTATTGAGAATTATAGCCTGTTTTCCGGCTAATAATCCTTTTTGTATTCCCTGATCATAACGATAGGCAAACCCGTAGCTGAATACTCTGTCGATATACCCTTTCATAATGGCCGGCATGCCGGTCCACCAAATCGGATAGATAAAGGTGACCACATCTGCCCAGGAAATATACTCCTGTTCTTGTCTGATAAGTTCATTAACGTAACCTTTTCGTTGTCCGTCCATATCTTCCAATGATAATACAGGGTCAAATCCCAGTTGATACAGGTCTCTGGTAATTACTTTATGCTCCTGTTGTTGCAGAACGTTATCAATAGATTGTTTAAACTGAGCATTCAAACTTTCCTGATTGGGGTGGGCGTAAATAATAAGATGTTTCATACTGTTACTTTTAATTGATTGAACAATACAAAAGTAAAATAGGGAACACCTCAAAAATTGTAAGAAAACGAAACAGGTTATTCACCAGCCCGACAAATATCCTGCTGGAATTTTAGGTAATTCTTAGGCGAAAGATTAATGAAATGTTTAAAGTCGTGAATAAGCTGGCTTTGATCATAATAACCGCATTGATCGATGATTTCAAACCAGTTGACCTTTTCTTTAGAAAAATCTGTCTGCTGAATCAATTCAATGGCTTTAACAAAACGATGGTATCGATTCACTTCCTTTGCACTGAAGCCAAAGTGCCTTTTATGGATCAATTGGATGTTTCTGTCACTTTGTCTAGCTTCTTCAGCAATGGATTTGATGGAGTTCATCGTATCCGATCTGAAATTAGCCAATAGCGTAGAGGTGGCATTCTGCTGATTGAGATAGGGTTTGCCGAAATTAAGAATATGGTCTACCTTTTCTTCTGTGGCGGAAATATTATCTAATTGAAACCATAAACGGGTAAAACAATTTTCTTCCATAGCTTCATCTGGGTGAACAGGCAAATGATCAGATAGAAATGCTTTGCCAAAAAAACGATAAAATGCATCAGCCTTGAAATTAGCAACTAGGATAATGGAATCGGGGGGAAGGCTGTATTCAAGTGCTGATTTAATAGGGCCCAAAACGATACATTTGTCAACTTCAATTTTTGTTTTTTGCTTGGAAACCAAAAATGCCCGAGCTCCGAAATTAAAAACCATAATGGTTTGAAAAGAAGGGAGAAGGGTTTTGGTTATGGTATGTTCAGACTTGTTTTCAGCATAATAGAAATGAGAGAACACTGCTTCAAACTCTTTGGGCGCAGAAATTCTGTAACTACGATATGTTTCTTCCTTTGGTTTCATATATAACTACCAATGTAAGAAAAATCTATGTTTTTGATCCTCATAGTTTGGATTATTTAAAAGCTCTTTATTCCTTTATAACCCTCCCAACATTTTTCCTGCCACAGGGAGACAAAGCCCGAAGCTCCACTTTTGACTGTCTGAACAATGCAATTCTTATTTGCCCTTCACAGCGGTTTAATAATGATAAAAATCGACAAAAAATTGAGACAGAAAGGCTACTAAAATTTTTGCTTTTTATGTATTTTTCTATAATTGTAAACTTTAAACGATATCTCAAAATATTTGAGAAAACATCAGATAACCAATGAAGATTTTAAAGCAAGCTGTTCCATTTTGTTACTTTCGCACATCAAAGTTTTTATCTGCCACGTGGAGGCTCAATTAATCAAAAATAAGTTATGAAAAAGATGCTCTTTATTTTAGTCTTGTTAATATCCACAGCGGTTATTTTTCATGCGAAGGCACAAGTAAAAAACAACAACAATTACGATTTTTTTGATACTGTTGTAAACAACCACAATCAAATCTTTCCGGCTTCAGGTATCCCCTCAGCAATCGAAATGGTGCTAAAGTATTGCAAAGTGGTGGATTTTAATTTTTATGACTTGCAAATTAAATGGCAAAATAAAACGGATGGTTCTTTTCGCGACTTTGATAAAAAGGAATTATACGGAATTACTTTTTCCCAGAAATTTAACTTGCCACGGGATGAAAGTTTTCCGATGGACAGTCTTTTTCAAGCGATAGAAAATGAATTGAAATCTGGGAAAAAGGTAATTATCGCACTTCAGGTAGAAACAGGTTGGTCCATTTTTGTCGTCTATAAACAAACTCCGGATGGCGAATTTGTTTCTTACAGCAAGCACGGTAGCCATACAACGATATTTCGAAATACAAAAGAAATTGTGAAAAAGTCTAACGGTACAGAAATCATGACGTACAGCATTGTACCTCATTTGTAGTGAAGTATTATCTTATCTTACTATCAAAAGTAATTTAAATTATGAAAAAGGTTCTCTTAAGTTTAGTTGTGTTAATGTCCACATCTTTTGTTTATCATTCGAAGGCTCAAACACAAAAAGACGATAATCTTGAGTTTTTTGATACTGTCATAAATAACCACAATCAACTCTTTCAAATGTCCTGCATTCCATCTGCTGTCGAAATGATCCTAAAGTATTATAAAGTGGTGGATTTTGATTTTTACGGCTTACAAAAGGAATGGCAAAACAAAGCAGATGGTTCTTTCCGGGATTTTGACAATAAAGAATTATACGGTATTACTTTTACTCAAAAATTTGTTTTACCCCGAGATTCTAGCTTTCCGGTGGACAGCCTTTTTCAAACGATAGAAAATGAATTGAAGTCTGGGAAAAAGGTGATTATCTCACTTCCAGCAGATGGTGGCTGGCATATGTTTGTTATATGCAAACAAACTCCGGATGGAGACTTTGTATCATATAGCAAACTTGGAAGTCATACATTAATACTTAGAAATACAAAGGAGATTGTGAAAAAGTCCAATGGTACGGAAATCATGACCTATCGCACTCCTCCTGGTATGTAGCCTTTCCGAAACAGCCCTTAATTAATTCCCAATTAATGGCTGTTAGTTTTGGCATAGAATGCTTTCAATTTAATGGTTTACTGATGTAACCTTGAATGTTTGCTATTACTCGTAAACTTTAGCTCCCTTGAAAATATCAGCAAATGTTGACCACGCAGCTTTTTTCAGCATCTACATTCGCCTCTGTACTGTCATAACACCCTTGGATATCTTCTGTATATAAATGTAAATACCTGCCAAACCTTTCAGACTTTGGTTTTGTTCACCTGATGGATCAAATCAGAACAGCATTGGATATGAAAAAAGAAAAGAATTTAAAAACTGCTGAGATAGATCAGCATTTAGTGGACAATTCCCAGCAGATTATGACCACCAATGATGGTGTGCCTATTTCCGACAACAACAATACATTAAAGGCGGGTGAGCGGGGACCATCATTACAACAGGATCATATTTATTTTGATAAGCTGATGCATTTTGACCGTGAACGTATACCAGAACGTGTCGTTCATGCGCGTGGATCAGGGGCCCATGGTATTTTCGAAGCCACAGCTGACCTATCTCAATATACAAGCGCAGCATTTTTAAAAAAAGGAACAGTAACGCCTCTTTTTACTAGATTTTCAACTGTGGCGGGCTTCAAAGGTTCTACCGACCTTGCTAGAGATGTACGAGGTTTCTCTGTTAAATTCTATACCGAAGAAGGCAATTACGATCTTGTAGGGAATAATATTCCAGTTTTTTTTATTCAGGATGCGATGAATTTTCCAGATCTCATCCATGCCGTAAAACCAGAGCCGAACAACGAAATGCCTCAGGCGGCATCTGCACATGACACCTTTTGGGATTTTGTATCACTGATGCCCGAATCTGCACACATGATCATGTGGACGATGTCAGATCGTGCCATACCCCGAAGCTTAAGGATGATGGAAGGTTTTGGTGTCCATACATTTAAATTTGTGAATGCCCAAGGAAAAGGCACATTCGTTAAATTTCATTGGAAACCCAGATTAGGAGTACATTCAGTCGCATGGAACGAAGCCCAAAAGATCTCAGGATTTGATGCTGATTTTCATCGAAGAGATCTCTATGAAGCTATTGAAAGGGGCGATTTTCCGCAGTGGGATCTCGGCGTTCAATTGATTCCTGAGGCTGATGAATTTAAATACTCGTTTGACATTCTTGATGCGACAAAGATTATTCCAGAGGAACTGGTGCCTGTTCAGATTATTGGAACGATGACACTAAATCGCAATCCAGAGAATTTTTTTGCAGAGACCGAACAAGCCGCTTTCGACCCCGGAAGGTTAGTGCCAGGTATAGATGTTTCGGATGATCCGCTTTTGCAAGGGCGAATATTTTCGTACATGGATACCCAAAATTATCGATTAGGTGGTCCGAATTTCCATGAGCTTCCTATCAATCGTCCTGTGACCGGCAAACATAATAACCAAAAAGATGGTTTTGCGCGGTCTGAGATTCCTAAAGGTGCTGTGAGTTATTTCCCTAATAGCAAAGCTGTGGGTTGTCCTTATCATGCAATGCTCAATGATGGGGTAGGGTTTGAATCCCATAAGCAACCTATCGATGGCTCGAAAATTAGGGCCCGCTCAGATTCCTTCGCAGACCACTTTACACAAGCAAGACTATTTTTTAATTCACAGAGCCCTGAAGAACAGGATCACATGGTCAATGCCCTGAGTTTTGAGCTTTCGAAAGTAAATGATGTCAATATACGAAAGCGAGAACTGGCTATTTTGAATCAGATAGACCAGGGATTAGCAAAAAATGTTGGTACAAACCTCGGGCTTACCCCGCCAAAAGAACTTGATCCATTAACCCTCAAATTCGCACGGCAGAACCATCCTCAATATCCTCTCAAGTCAGTCAAACCCGAAGTTGATAAGTCTGCTGCTTTGAGCATGAAAGTAAAAGACGGCGCGGGTACAATCAAGAGCAGAAAGGTCGCTTTCCTTGTTGATAATGGGGCTAGCAAATCTTCGATAGATAAAATGAAAAAAGTACTTGAAAGCGAAGGAGCGCAAGCCGTGCTAATCGCATCTCATGTCGGAAAGATCCGGTTCATGGAAGGGACGGAAGAAGATATTCAACATTCCTATCTTACCGAGGCCTCAGTTTGTTACGATGCATTCTTCACACCAGCAGGCGAATCGGTAAAGACTCTTGCGCAAAATGCCGATTATCTCCATTTTATCAATGAAGGTTACCGACACTGTAAGGTCCTGGCATTTGCTAAAGATGCTGAAGGGTTAGCTGATCAGTCATTTATTAAAAAAGATAAAGGCGTTATTTTCGAAAGCACGGACAATTTAACAGCAGATTTTATAGCGGTAATGAAAGGCCACCGTGTTTGGGAGAGAGAAAAATCAAGAAAGGTACCTTCTTGATATACAGTGAATAGTCCTTCGGTAGAAGGACTATTTGTTTAACAGTCGAATAGAGAAGTAGCACTGGAAATCAGAAATTGTTTATAATTATTTACAAGAAGTAGCATGAAAAAAGGAGCGAGTAAAAAGATTCGACCGCTGCAAACGCAAAAGCGACCGGGATTGGAAATGAATATGGCACCAGTTCCTGACACTTCTCCATTAAAGTATCCTGCAGAAGGAAAATTAAAAGATAAGGTAGCGTTAATTACCGGCGGAGATAGCGGCATAGGCAAAGCTGTAGCGTTGTTATTTGCGAAGGAGGGAGCCGATATTGTTGTAGCCTATCTTAGTGAAACAAAAGATGCAAAACAAACCAAGAAAGAGGTTGAATCCTTCTCTCGAAAATGTACGCTGATTAAAGGTGATTTGGGAAAAGAAAATCACTGTAAAAAAGTCATTGAAATTGCAATAAAAGCGCATAAGAAAATTGATATTATTGTTAATAATGCGGGTCTTCACTGGGAAACAGAATCAATTGAAAAAATTTCCACTGAGCAGTTAATCAAGACTTTTCAGAATAATTTCTTTTCCTATTTTTGGGTTACGAAGTATGCCATACCTTATCTTAAGAAGGGAGCAAGCATAATTAATACATCCTCGGTGACAGCCTATCGAGGAAGTCCAAAGTTGATCGATTATTCTGCAACAAAAGGTGCAATAATTTCGTTTACACGGAGCTTGTCAGCAAATCTCATAGCTAAAGGAATTCGGGTCAATGCTGTCGCTCCAGGTCCGGTATGGACACCATTGATAGCATCATCTTTTGATCCTAAAAAGAACTCCGAATTTGGAAGCGACTCTCCAATGAAGAGGGCAGGAATGCCTAATGAAATTGCGCCAAGCTTTCTATTTCTAGCTAGCGAAGATTCACATTTTATGAGCGGTCAAGTTTTACATCCCAATGGAGGAGAGATCATAAATGGATAACTCAAAGCCCGAAATTTCCAACTTGCTGCCCTACTAATCTTATATAAATCTGACTAGCCCTGAAAAATAGATACGGGTTTTCAGGGCTAGTCAGATAACAAATTGGTTCTCTTCGAATAATTTTCCATTCTACTGACCGATATAATACTATAGTTCGGGTTGTCAAATTTCTTCTATAAGTTCGTTTTTTAATAAGCGTTTAATAACCTACACCCGAAGTTTTTTCCATGATTAATTTCTGTACCAGCTCAGTCTTGCTCAAACTTGGGTAAGTCATCAATACAATCAAAAATGAAAATTCATCCAATGTATTAATAGGACCCTCTTTTAATGCCTTTTTGAAATATACTACCGCATATCGATACATAAAGACAAGTAAGGTCGAAATATCCGTATTCACATCATCGTCTCTTTGATCCATTCTTCTTCTCCCGCTATATTTCTGATGGCTGCTGGTTGTACCGCATACCTTACATTCAGGTAACCTACAAAGTCCGCCATCGAATTAGGAACGGGGTTCCGTCGCGCCGAGCAGCCGCAGGTCGTCGGATGCAGGCAGTTCAAATACCTGCAGGTGAAAGTGCTTAATGGCGGCCAGTAGATGGTCAAAAATATCGGCCATCGTATCTTCGAAATAGGCCCATTGTGTCCCCTTGGTAAACATGTAGAGTTCCAGCGGAATACCGTATTCACTAGGGGCTAACTGACGGACCAATAAAGTAAGTTCCTGATGGATATTGGGGTTATGTTTGGCATAGGCGAGTACATAGGCCCTGAACAGGCCGATATTGGTCATCCTGCGACCATTGACGGGCGAGGAGCTGTCTGTATGCCAGGTTTTATTGTACTCGGCAATCTCGCGCTCTCTTTTTTCGATATAAGGAGCCAACAGCCGGATCGTTTTTAATGCCGTGATTTCCTCCGCACTGAGGTAGCGCACCGAAGACATTTTAATGTTCAATGCCCGTTTTATCCGACGGCCACCAGTCTCCTGCATCCCACGATAGTTTTTAAATGAGTCGCTCAGTAGGGTATAGGTCGGAATGGTGACAATGGTCTTGTCCCAGTTCTGTATCTTCACATTGTTGAGGTTGATCTGCAGCACGTCGCCGTCCACACCGTATTTGGGCATTTCTATCCAGTCTCCTACGCGGACCGAGTCATTCGCCGACACCTGAATACTGGCCACAAAGCCTAGGATAGTGTCCTTAAATACGAGCATGAGGATGGCGGACGCCGCCCCGAGCGAGACCAGAAAGGACCAGGGCGAATTGCCGGTCAGCAGGGAAACGACCAGTGTACCGATCACAAAAATTAAAAAGATCTGTACCACCTGCAGGTAGCTGTCGATGGGTTTGTCCTTAAACGCATTTGAACCACGAAAAATATCGCGGCAGGTTTTTAACAGGCTATTGGCCAGATGGTAGATGGTGAACAATAACACGATATCCAGAAACTTGACAATAGCCGCTGTAAGCACCGGAAAACCAACGAAGATCACCGGCAGCAGCTGCCGTGTGAGCAGCACGAGCAGGGTACGGCTCACGCGTACATGCACCTTGTTTTCCAACAGATAATCATCCCATTTGGTCGAGGTCCGCTGGGCAATCCGGTTCAATGCGGAATAAAATACTTTGCGCATGATAGAGTCGAGTGCATAGAGCAGCACCGCAAAAGCAAAAAGTAACCCGGCAGCCGTAACAATATGTGCCTGCTGCTCGGGTAAACCCAATTTGGCAAAGAAATTAAAAATGTACTGATAAATTGAACTTGATGATTGTTCACTGAAGTTAAGCATGTTTAAATTTTTCATATGAAAAAACAAATTTACGAAGAAATATAAACACGGATTTTGGCGTGGAAAATACCCCTTTAACCCTGTTTTTACGCCTAAAGTTTGCTTATTGATTAATTTTTACGTATATTGGTAAATTAATAGATAACCCGATGGCGAAAATTTTCTGTTTCGCGTCTTTAAAACCCCCAACGATTTGAATGAGATTAGTGTGATAGGTGGTGGGAGTTGGGCCACGGCCCTGGTTAAAATTTTGACAGAAAATAGCATTCATACCAACTGGTACTTGCGGCGTTCAGAGCAGGTGCGCTCGATAAACCGGGATGCTGTTAACCCTGACTACCTATCGTTTTTAAAACTTGACAATACAAAAATTTATGCGTCCGATCAGCTGGACGAGATCGTGGCCCGATCGAAAGTAATCCTTTTCGTCGTGCCCAGTGCGCATCTGGACAAAGTTTGCGCCGCAATCCCCAAAAAGGACCTTGCCGAAAAGTTTGTGATCACCGCTATTAAAGGAACCGTCGGCCCGGACAACTTGCTTCCCAGTGCTTATCTCGCTAGGTATTTTGAATTGGAAGATTTTCAGCAGGCAATCATTGCGGGACCATGCCATGCCGAAGAAATCGCACGGAACAAGAAAACCTATATGACCCTGTGCGGTCCCAACAAATCCTTTATCAGTAAGATTTCCAAGGGCTTCGCTTCAAGCTATATGCAGGTAAACTATAGCCCCGACATGCTAGGCGTGGAATACGCCGCTATTTACAAAAATGTCGTCGGCATCCTCTGTGGCATGGCCGAAGGACTCCATTACGGTGACAACTTTATGGCGGTGCTCGTGGCCAATGCGATTGACGAACTGGGGCTGTTGCTGCGTTCCCTTGGTGCGCCCGATGTCCGACTGGGCAGCTCGACCTATTTGGGCGACCTATTGGTGACGGGCTACTCCGCGCATAGCCGTAACCGGACTTTCGGTAAATATCTTGGCCAGGGATATTCGGTATTCGAAGCCCGTCAACTCATGGGCATGGTCGCTGAGGGATATTTTGCAACCCGGGGGCTGATGGCGACAGTCTCGAGCCTCGGGCTCAATTTGCCCCTCTTACAGACAACATATCGTGTGCTATACAACCATATGGCCGCAATTGATGAATTTAAACTTTTAGAAAGTAATATAAAATAATATGCTATTAGCAACAGATTTAGATGGAACTTTTTTGGGCGGAAAGATGGAAGACCGCCTCAGATTATATAGATTGATAAAAACTAGCCCGAATATGCAGCTGGTCTTTGTCACCGGAAGAGGGCTGGAGTCGGTATTGCCGCTGCTGAGCGACCCGCTTATTCCGGTGCCGGATTTCATTATTGCGGATGTGGGCGCCACGGTCGTTAACGGCCATAGCCTGGAAGCGATTGAGCCGCTGCAGAGTGAGATCGAGGAAAAATGGCCGCAGACTTATGCCATCCGGGCGGCGCTGGAGGAAATACCGCAGTTGAATTACCAGCATGTACCGCAGCAGCGCCGCAGCTCCTTTTATTTTGAAGCCGGCGTGGACCATAGCCTGGTGCAGCAGGTAGCGGACAGGTACGACTGCGACATCATTACTTCGGCCGATAAATACCTGGACTTGCTCCCCAGAGGGGTCAATAAGGGGACGACATTAAAGAAGCTGGTTGAATTTCTGGCCGTTGACCCAGATGATGTGATGGTAGCTGGCGATACACTGAATGATCTGGCCTTGTTTGAGATCGGCTTTCGTGGTGTTGCTGTCGGAAAATCTGAGCCGGGGCTGCTGCAGGCCATTGATCAGTTGGATACAGCGTACAGTGCAGAGGCCGCTGGAGCGGGCGGTATACTGGAGTACATGGGCAAATACCGCCCGTTTCAGCAGCTGATCCGCGGGGAACAAAAATCGGTGCCTCGAAAAAGAAAATCCAAAAAATCAGACCAGCTGGTGATGGTGTACCATCGGCTGCCTTTTGAAAAGGAGTCGGTAAACGGTAAGACGGTAAGGGTAACGCCCAAAAGCCCGAACGGCATCATTCCTTCGCTGCTGGGCTTATTTGAAAAGGGACGCTCCGGTCTTTGGATCGGGGAGGAAGTCATCCAGCAGGACGGAAAGCCGGTTCCAAATCAGCTGGTGGACGAAAGCCGATACCCTAATCTGGTCGCTTCCACCATATCGCTGTCTAAAGAGGATATCGATAAGTTCTATCGTGTATTCTCCAAAGAGGCGTTCTGGCCGACAATCTTTTCCTTTGTGGACCGGGCAAAATTCAACCACGAGGACTGGGAACATTACCTGATGATAAACAAGCGCTTTGCCGAGCGGATTGCCCGCGAGGCCGACGAGGAGGCGCTGGTCTGGATCCATGAGTATAATCTGTGGATGGTGCCTTCTTTTTTAAAGACCATGCGCCCGGATCTGAAAATTGGCTTTTTTCATCATACGGCTTTTCCGGCAGCAGATATTTTCAATATTATTCCCTGGCGCAAAGAGATTATCGGCAGCCTGCTGCTCTGTGATTTTATCAGTTTTCATATCCCGCGTTATGTCGAGAATTTTGTGGATGTGATCCGTAGCCATACACCATTTAAAGTGGTCAAAAAAGTTGATGTCGCCAATCAGTTCCTGACCTATAGCTGTGCGCTCGGCGTCGATCAGATGACCAAGATCATTGAGGTGGATGGCCGGCAGATTAGGCTTGGCGCACAGCCGGTGGGGGTCAACAGGGATCATATCGAACAGATTTTGACAGATGATAAGGTTAAGACCGAGATCAATGCCCTCAAAGAAAACAAAGCCGGATCGGGAATAACACGTATCATATCCATCGAGCGCCTGGATTACGTCAAAGGCCCCTTGGAAAAAATCCAGGCTTTTGGTGAATTTCTGGCCGAATACCCAGAATTTAGGGGCAAGATCGAACTGGTCAATGTCTGTACGCCGCCATCACAGGGGATGACGATCTATGACGAAATCCGGGATCAGGTGAATCAGGCCGTGGGTGAGATCAACGGTAAATATGCAACGATGAACTGGACCCCGATCCAATATTTTTACAGGGCCTTGCCTTTTGAGGAAGTGGTCAAACACTATGCGCTGAGCGATATTGCCTGGATCACGCCTCTGCGGGACGGACTGAATCTAGTCGCAAAGGAATACATTGCGACCCATGGGTTATTGGAGACTCCCGGGATTCTTGTGCTCTCAGAATTTGCAGGTGCCTCGGTCGAATTGCCTTATGCCATATTGACTAATCCCTATGACCGTAAGAGCATGAAAGATGCACTGTTGAAAGCCTTGGTCATGGAACCCGGAGAGGCTCAGGTCAGAGCGCGCAGGCTGTACGAGCATATTGAGCACTACGATATCCATTACTGGGGGCGGGATTTTGTGAAAGAGCTCGAAAAGTCGGGTTAAGCAATTGTTCATGAAAAGAAGTAACTGCTAGTCTTAGGTGTCAAACGTGCTTTTTTAGCCATCTTAGAAAAAAAGAATTAGAAATCCGTGTTAATCTGGTTTCTTGAATAGAAGACAAAATAACGTTGAAAATGAAGCTGCTGGATGTATCTTTTAGGAAATCCCTCTATTTACAAACAATATTGTTTTAACGAGGGTTTTTCTTGAGGGAATAATTCAATAAAAAATAACGCGCAAAGTCTCGAAGAAAAAATAAAATATGATAAATACTGGTAATAATAATGAATTTCAAAATGCTTTCAGTGCAAGCTTCAGTTATTATTTTGACAATTTTGGAAATGAGGAGCAATTTTTTGATTCTGCCAAAAGATGGATTGATGATAAATATTTCTTGATTGTGTTTGGATGTTCAAATAAGGATCATCGTGGACAACATATCTTATTATTTTTCAGCAACCAGTATTTTCCGGTTCAAGAAATAAGAGGATATTTTAAAGAAGGGGCTTATTTTGCATTCCGTTCAGATCTATTTACAGGATATAGTCTGCGAAATAAATTGAAAGAATTTGGGTTTCTAGAATACTCCATTCAGGAATCGATGATCTTATCGAATAACGATTATAGGCTTATAAAAAATATCTTTGAACTGATAGACCTCGAGACTAAGATGCCCATGAGTGAAACGCAGTCTAAAATACTTATTTCATATCTTGATTTGCTTTTACAACATATGCAAAGGTTTTATCAACAGTTAATGGAAGATAAGCTGAATGAGTTTAGAGCGTTACAAAAAGATTTCATGAGCGAGCTGCACACTCTTTTTGATAGCAAAAGAAAATGCTTGTTTTTACTTCCTAGTTTAACATTATTGTCCAGGAAACTAAATTGTACAACACGATTTCTCAATGATGTTTCTTTAAAAACTTCTAAAAATACAGCACAGTATCATATTGACAATTTTATTGTTAAAATAGCAAAGGAATTACTTGCTGAAACTGATTTATCAGTAGCTGAAATCGCTAAAAAAATGCAATTTGATCAACCTCAGTCATTAACCAGACTGTTTAAAAAGAAAACAAGAATTAGTCCACTCGACTATCGTATATCAATTATATGACAAATTTATTCCCAGAGGAATCAGCATTAACCTAGCTAAATCAGTTCATTGGTCAAGCCAATGAACTAAATTGAGCAAAAATTGCGCATTCTGTGTTGCGGACGGATGGTTCATTCCTCTTTTTTCACTTTTGATGCCATGGAGTTGTGCCGAAAAAGGTGGACTATTATTTTGACCAAAAGTTTTTATCGCTATATGCGTTGGTATAATAAGGAGTATGGTTTTCAATGGTAGTCGTCATTCGATTATAGCTTATTGTTTCCATTTCACTTTTCCCTTATCGTCCAACATTTCGATAGAAGGATTACCTAGACTGTCCACCTTTAAAATAATTCTCGGTATTTCATTGTTATCTTTCATCACCAAAGAAGCGTTCCCATTCTCCGTTAGCAGGTTTATCCGGTTAATATTATGCCCCGGCTTACCGGATAGATCTTTATCATTAATCAATAGACCAGCCCTGAAATAATTGTCGTGTTTATTATCCTGTGCCAAGATACCAATGGCATCTGCATTCTGATAATCAAATGCGAGGGCATTCAAGTTAGTCTCTTCATTGTCAGTAATTGCCAAACCACCTCTTTCGTCGCCATTTTTATCATAGAAAATTAGACCCGCGGGAGCGTAAGCCCTTTTATACGTCTTCCCATTGATAATAGGTTGCGGAATGTTATCTGTGTTTGCAATAACGACACGATTTTTTCCCGATCTGTCCTTGATATCTATTCTTTCCGCGGTTAAGCTTTGCTTGTTGTTCAGAAAAAAGTAGACCAGACAAGCCATCAGTACGATATTGGAAAGAATAAGTGCGGTTAGAAATATTTTTAGTGTTTTGGAAATTGTTTGCATAATTTAATTTCAATTGTTAATTATTACGTTCTCCTATTTCACTCTTCAATTAATAGTACGATGCGTTCTATTTCAAAGAGTTTAATAGTATGCTTTATTATTGTTTGATAATAAGCAAAAATAAAGTGTGATTTCGAGAACGCACTCTACATAGGTTGAGCGTAATGATTTTTTTATTTGGTTAGCCCTTTACGTATTCTGCTCAACTGTGTTGGGGTAATGCTCAGGTGCGAAGCAATATATTGTAGTGGAATTCTCCTATCAATTCCCGGATGTGCCGCCAGCAATTTGAGATATCTTGTGGTGGCACTTTCGGTCAGTAAAGAAATTTCTCTTTCTTCATTAATGACTATCCATTTTTTCTCCAAATAAGCAATGTAAAGGTTTTTTAGTTCATCATTTTGATTAATAGCTGCTCTTGTTTGATGATAAGGCATACATACCACGGTAGTGTTTTCAATAGCTTGCAATTTAAAATCGTTGGCCGTTTTTATGATTGCCGAAAATCTTGTGCTCGCAAAATCCCTCTCCAAATAAATCCATTTATTCCAGGTAGCTCCTTTCTCATCAATAAAATAAGAGTTTAAGGCCCCTTTACAAACAAAGAAAATGTCATTGGTGACACGCCCTTCCCTAAGTAAAACTTCATTTTTCTTAAACTGCTGAATGTAGACGGTTTGAGCCAACAAATCAAATGCCTTATCCGAAATAGGATATATGCTTGTAACAGCTGTTTTAAAGTCTGAAAGATATTTTTCTGTTTCTGTCATTTGTTTTAGCGGGGTTACATGATGCTATTACTTTCAAATAAATATAACGTATATTTTAAATAGCTAAAATTGATTTTTCTCTTCAGTTGGATATTTCGATATCAATGACCACTAGATAAATATGATAGATTTAACATAACAGCTTCATCCGTTTTGCAGGCCCCTTATCTGGATACTATAATTCGGCATTCTTCCAGAATAGCTGGACCTTCTCGGTGCACCGCCTACACCGCCGCCACCAAGTAAGGTATTGCGAAGACCAGAACAAATGATTGACCAAAATCCCTTTTTTATATTTTTTCAATAAGTGGTCCGCATCAGGTATGCTAGCATTCCTTCTGATAATTTTAATCTGATTTAGAAATCCATTACTGTGTCCAAGCCGCGTTTGAGTCCCTTAAATGTATCTATTTTATTTAAAGCTATAAAAATGCCTTTAAGATAAGGTGCTGTGCCGCTTCCTGCTTCGTGTTTAATATTCAGTCTTTCGTCTTCCATGCCAAAGATTGTTTCGACACCGAGTATATGACCCGGAAGGCGAACTGCGTGGACTTGAATGCCATTGATTGTAGCTCCCCTCGTTTCTTTATAACCAATGGTATTTTCTATAGGCACATCCAAAACCGGTTTTTGAATCTTAGAAAGGCGATAGGCAAGTTCAGCAACTGTTCCACTTGGGGCATCTACCTTCTTCTGGGATGCATAGTCTATTATTTCGAAGTGATCAATATATTTTGCTGCAGTTTCCGAAAATCTTTGTAATAAAACAGCCGTTATTGAAAAATTACCAGCAGCTAACACAGATACATTTTTTTCCTCTGCAAGCGAGCCGATCTCCTCATATTCCAGATCTGAAAGCCCCGATGTACCAACAATACTATTTTTTCCATTCTTAATTGAAGCTATAATATTTTCCTTTGCAATTTTTGGGGATGTAAAATCAATCAAAATATCAAAATCCACCTTGTCAATTGCTTTTTCAATTGAATCAAATAGCGGAATTACCGCTTGATCTAAACCTAAAATGTCCGATAAATTTTCTTCGGATCTTGAAAGCCCACCGACTAATGTATAATCTGAACTAGCCACAATCGCTTTGCTCAATTCTTTACCGACCCAACCTGTGGCTCCGGCTATAAAAACTTTTTTCATACTAATTTCTGTTTTATTTATTCTACTTCAAATACAGCCTGTATTTCTACAGATAAATTTTCCGGTATAGATGAGTGACCAAGTGTTACCATGTTCATTTTTTTCATGCCCACCGATATTGTAAATGATAGTACAAAGCTAGCTTATGTTTTTTTATTAAATTTGCCAATAACTATATGCAAAACGACAAGAATAAATGTGGCTTAATTGAACGTAAGAAGGGAGAGTTTTCAGATCCAATAAATTTAGATGCTTATGTATGGTATCAAAATAACTGGACACATGATGATTATGAACATGTACATGCTCGAGGCCAATTAAGCTTTGTTTCCCAAGGATATCAATATTTTTATATTGAAAACAGAATATACCTGGTTCCTCAGAATCATGTCATTTGGATTCCTTCCAAAGTAAAACACAAATCCCGTTCGGAAGCAGAACATGTCGATTTAATGGTTATACTATATGCAAATGTGCCCGAAATCGACTTTTTCCGATCCGTACACGTATTTGCAGCGCCTACCGTATTGCGTGAGATGTTAGGTTACGCTTCTAAATGGAGCCAAAATTTTGAAGAAAACAAAGAACAATATCATTTTTTGCAGGCAATATTGATTTGTTTACCTAACTTTTGTTCTGAAAATCACAACCTACAAATTCCTATACCATCAAATGAAAAACTGATTCCAATCTGTGAGGAGATCAATAATAATTTTAAATACGCAATTGATATAGAAATGCTAGCCAGAAAAGCCGCTATGTCATCACGTAGTCTTCAACGAATCTTTAAGGCGGAAACTGGTATTACAGTTCAAAAATACCACCAGCTCATTAGGATTTTAAAAAGTATCGAAATGATTGATCAAAAGAAATTTACACTTACAGAAATAGCATATATGGTCGGATATAAAAGTTTGTCTGCGTTTACTTCTTCATATCAAGCAATCATGAAAGATGGTCCTAGAGCTATGAAAAAAAAGATACTTACAGCTAGATATTGATATTTTGATTGCGTCTAATTTACCTGCATCAAATCCTGGGACAATGTCGATGATATGTATGGACCTACAGAGAGAGAATTAGGGTCAAAATTATTGAATTGACTGTCAGTTAAATTAATGAAACGATGTGTGTAAATCCCACAGATTACGTGTTTTTCTACCGCAAATGTCTTGGCTTTAGATGTAGTGCTGCGCTTTAACGAAACTGGAGCTAAAAACATTATCATAAATTCCTTTGATTTAATTGAAGAATAAAAACTGCGTACAACATCGTATTGACAATAGTGACGCTGACAGTTGTAAACTCAACATTTGTAATTCTATTGGGCATTTGTTCAAGGTTCAACTTTCGTTCTTCGAATGAACATTTTTGCTAAAAATCCCTGACTTAGGCAATACCCAAACCGTTGTAAGCCATTTTAAAACACGGCGCGTCAAAAAAGTATGGAAAATCTATTTAAAAACCAAGAGCAAATTAAAGAACTAATTCAGCGAGCTGACGACGAAAGCGAGACAAAAAGACTAACTGAAAAATTCAAACGACTTAAAAAAGAGCGAAACGAATTTTATCTAACTCTGTCTAAACTTGGCGAAATCTTCAAATGGAAATTTCGCTCACAATATGGTCGCCAGACAAAACAAAGAAATTTAAATACAAACGAAAATATTATTTCTATTTAATTGCGCAAACTGCGGCAGGCGGAAGATGAGAATGCTTACTTTTATTGAGGAAATGTATTCTCTTTTCAAGGGATTGTTATTATTAAGCCTGTTCTATAATGAGAAAAAAAGACAAAAATATTCCTGTTAACACATTGCCTGAAGGAACTTCGAAGGGTATTATGATGATGCGTGAATCATTTCATGGATCACCAGATTCCGAAGTTGAACGAGCCCATCGCGATGGAGGCTATACGTTTATCATTCAGGAAAAAGGAAATACAACTATTGAAATTGATTTTCAAACCTATTGCATTAAAGCCCCGGCTATTGTCTACATCAATCCCCATCAGGTGCATCGCGTGATCTCATTCGACAGAGCAATGCTCAGTACCTGGATCGTTACCGAAGAAAACATCCGCTCAACATATCTGAGCTTGTTGCAAGATTTTACACCGGCAGACATATTGTCTGTAAAGCCTGAGACCCTTGATATCCTGTCAGACGGCGTTGCCTTATGTATGAAATTGTCTGGAAATAAAACGGAGATTTTGTATCATTCCATTTTAAAAGAAAGCTGTAATACCTTGATTGCGCTGATTATTTCACAATATTTAGCTCTGGAAAAACCGACAGTATATCATACCCGATTTGAGGAAATCACAAGAGTGTTTAAAACAACATTGGAAAAGAATTATAAGAAGGTTAAAAATCCAAGGGATTACGCCGGACTTTTAAACCTATCGACTTCTTACCTCAACGAATGTGTCAAGGTGACGACTGGTAAACCCGTTTCTATCCATATTCAGCAGCGGATTATACTGGAGGCCAAACGGCTGCTTTATCATTCCGGGAAGTCAGTGAAAGAGATTGCAGATGAACTAGGCTACGATGACTTTTCCTACTTCACACGGCTGTTCAGCAAAGCGGTAGGAATGTCACCGAGTGCCTTTATCGCTAAAAACCGCGAATAGTCCTAAAGTTACAGCATCTCGTTATTGTATCGCCTTTCTTTCCGCCGTTCCTTTGTATCATTAAAAAAGATAGAAATGTTAAGCGAAAAAAAGATAGCCATCGTTGGAGGTGGTCCAGGTGGTCTGACATTGGCCAGGCTGCTGCAAATGAAAGGTGCACAGGTTAAAGTGTATGAAAGAGATTTTAGTCAAGCCGCACGCGTACAGGGAGCTATTGTAGATCTGCACTTTGATTCAGGTCTTAAAGCGATGGAGGCGACCGGACTTATGGAGGCTTTTAAAGCAAACTACATGAAGGGTGCCGACAAATATCGTCTGCTTGATCCGCAGGGAAATATGCTGATGGATGAGAGTCAGCGAGACGAAGAACCCGTATTCGGAGATGAACATTTCCGACCAGAAATCGATAGAGGAGCGCTGAGAGATCTCCTAATCGACGGACTGCTTCCTGGTACAGTAGTTTGGGATAGCCAGCTTATAGGTTTGCGGGAAATTGAAGATAAATGGGAATTAAAATTTGAGAACGGAATGACTGCGGCTGCTGATCTGGTCATCGGATCGGACGGTTACCGGTCCAAGGTTCGTCCCTATCTGACTGATTTGAAAGCTCTTTATTCCGGAGCAGCAATTATCCAGGGCGAAATAGATCATCCCGAGATTGGATGCCCGGAAATGTACGAACTCGTTAATCAAGGGAATCTGATGGCTATGGGAGATGGGGCCACCCTGGTTGTCCAGCCTAGAGGCGATAGCGGATTCACTTTTTATGCAGCCTCAATGTATCCGGAAAACTGGGGTATATCCAGTGGTATAGATTTTGGTAATCCTATAGAAGTTAGCGGGTATTTAAAAAAACATTTTGTAAATTGGAATCCTGTCTTCTTCATGCTTTTTGAAGCCAGTGAACATTTCACATGGCGCCCACTTAACTATTTTCCTTTATCGATAAGGTGGGCTTCTAAAAGTAATCTTACCCTCATTGGGGATGCCGCGCATTTAATGCCTCCGAATGGTGAAGGCGTAAATCTGGCCATGCTGGACGCTTTGGATCTGTGTGCATGCCTAACTAGTGGAAGGCAAGCCAACCTTAAAGAGGCAATTTCAGCTTATGAAGATATCATGTTTGAAAGGGCTGCGCCTCTTTGCATGGAAACAATTGACGGAATAAAAGATTTTGCCGCACCAACCAACGAATCTGTAAAGGAACTTGTTAGATTGCTAAGTAATACTAAATCATAGCTCCAGCGGATAGCGTTTCAAATGTTAATTCCAACATTAGATATGATATACCTAGTGGATAACACTAAGTATATCATAAACTACGCATATTTATCTGCGAATGGTAACACCGCCATCTACCGCCAGATATGAGCCTGAAATATAAGAGGCTTCGTTTGAAGACAAGAAAACAATTGCGTTAGCAATTTCTTCAGCTTGTCCGATTCGTTTCAATGGAACTGCTGCTGCTATTGCATTTTTTATATCTGCGGGCGTTTGCTGATTCATAGGTGTATCGGTCAATCCGGGAGCAACCACATTTACTCTGATTTTTCTGTCTGCCAGTTCAGTAGCTGCGGTACGTGCAATTGCATCGACTGCACTTTTTGTAGCTGCATAAGCACCCATTTGTGCATACCCGCTCACAGAGACTCCAGATGAGATAAGAACAATGGAAGCTCCTTCTGATAAATGAGGAATTAGTTTTTGCAAAGTAAAGAATAGTCCTTTGACATTGATGTTGTAAAGGTCGTCAAAAACCTCTTCGGTTGTATCTTCAATTGAATATTGCTTTGCTATTCCCGCATTCAGTACAAGCACATCCACTTTGTTTCCGCTAGCTGCAACTGTTTCTGCCAATAGCGCAATATCTGCCAGTTTGGACGTATCTGAAGACAAGGTCTTCAGTTTTGGGCTATTAATACTTCCTGATGCTGCTTGCAAGGTATCGGTATTTCGGCCTGTTATCAATACATTTGCTCCTTTTTCAATAAATGTTTTAGCGGTAGCTAATCCAATTCCTGCACTTCCGCCGGTAATTACTACATTTTTATCTGAGAAATTCATCTTTTTAAATTTTTAATGATCGAAAATTCTATTCTAGTCAAGACTTTTTAAACTGTTTGTTTTTGAAATCGATTTCTTTAACTATGCAAATCTAAATTGATTAAATTTATTTTGGTAACTTTGTAACCAAAAGTAACAGTAACTTTTGGGTAACAAGGTAACTTATTATGGAAATAGAATGCTCGAATAACGACACAAATAGAAAACAGATTATGGCTGTTCACGATGCCATGGATGTGTTGAATGGCAAATGGAAAATCTCAATAATATCGTCAGTTTGCTATTACAACAAACGGCGTTTTTCTGATATTTTAAACGATGTGAAAGGAATTTCCAATAAAATGCTCAGTAAAGAGTTAAAAGAATTGGAAATGAACCAGCTCATTAAACGGATAGTTCTCGACACGCAACCCGTAACGGTTCAATATCAACTAACAGAATACGGTTTGACGCTAAAAAAAATCATCAATACCCTGGCCGAATGGGGAACTGAACATCGAAAAGTGATTGTCGGGAAGTAATTGATGAGTTGCGTATAAGAGACCATAACGAGAAAGAAAATAAAGAAAAAGTCAGATGATTTAAAGGATCAGGCAAAGAATAAATATGGAGAACTTACTGACGCTATGAGGGAGCAGTTAACAATGCTTCTGCGAGGGTTAAAGAGAGGGCAAGTAATGTAGCTAATTCGGTAGCTAAGAGTTATTTGACTAAAAGTTTGATAGAAAAAAAATATTCCATGAAAATAGAATAAAACCAATTTGGAAAGAATAATCAGGAATGGGTATCAACGATACCCATTCCTGATTATTCAGAATTCTTTTTAACAATATCGACCATTTGATCCAAATCAAAAGGTTTCTGAATAAAATCATCAGCTTTGCATTCCGCAGCAATTTTTGCTATATCGTGTGCCGTTGAAGTTAGAACTGAGGAAAGTTCCTCTGTTTCAGGATCATTTTTCAGTTCTTTAATCACCTCTGATCCTTTTTTTGTGCCTCTAATATGGTCGTCCACAATGATAATATCAGGATCTATTTCCAAAATGTCTTCTATGGGTTCAGTTGTGAGGGAAGGAGTTACATCAAATCCTTCATCGGCCAAAACTTCGTCCATTATATTCAGGATATCCTCATTATCCTGAATGAGTACAGCTTTCTTTTTCATTTCTATTGAAGTTTATCAATTAAATATATGAAAAAAGCAAATACGGAAGCCGATGGAGCGTTTTTTTTGTTTGTGGCACTCTTTATGAGCCTGAAGCTCTACATGCACTTCTTCACAATGAAAAGTTTCGATTAGCACGATAGCATAGAATCGATACGAGCTAACCTTCTTACCTTTCCCAAAAAACTGGCCAACCGCAACGAATAATAAAGCGCATCCAGCGAATTGTAATTATAGGAAACACCCAAGCATTAAATCTTTAAATTTATTTAAAAATTTATCCATGAAAAACAAATAGTATAAGCAAAATGATGATGAGTATATCGCAAAGAAGTACAGTTCAATTACGATAATTGGCTGATTTTCGCGACCAAATAAAATAAATAATCAAGTATGATAAAATTTAAGAGAATAATTTTATTTATAAATCTTATACTTCTATCTATTAGCTGTAAGGGACAGAATAAAATTACAAAATCAGAAAAAGATATCTATGCTATCGGAACCGAAATAAAGCACTTCGATAAAGAACCGCATTATGGCGCAAGTATATCAACGAGTAATTGCTCGTTCGAAATTCTTATCAACGATGTTCCCGTTATCAAATACAAAGATAATTCAGGAGGAAGTTTATCGGGTTCGTATTTCCCTTTGAATTGGGACATTACACAAAAAGGCCCGCAAAAAATCACCATTCGTCTCTCTCCAGGATTTAATCAAAATGCAAAGTCAATGCATTCATCATTGATGAGAAACTCCGGAGTTCAGATCAAAATCGAAAAATCCTTCATAAGTACAGATGGCAGTTGGGGTGATGAGGAAGAAGTGACTACTTACACCCCTCCACAAAAAATAGTGGAAGGTAAAGAAGTTTCAACATTTGACGGAAAGAATTTTTTTGAAGACAGTTTTACTTTTGACGCCGAAGTTCCCTACAAAATAAACATTTTAGATAATGCCGAAGTTCTTTTTACAAAGAATAAAGACCAGTTACAAGCATTAGAAAAGGAAGTTGTTGCAAAATATAATGAGATAAGAGGTATATATCTGAAAGGTACGAAAGACGATTTGGCGAATGCTGTTTATGAAAAAGAAAAAAGACTTGCACAGCAAATGTATCTTTCTTCCGAAAAAATAAAAAACAACTGGGACAAAGAATATCAATTCCGAACAGATGAAGATTTAGAGTTTTTTGATCTGAACCCCGTTGAAAAATACAAAATGACTTTCTATGCTAAAGGAAAACTGGTGTGTTTAGAGAAAATTAACAATGAAAAATCAGCATTGTGGGGAGGCTTTAAGCGAAAAGATAAGGGAGTTGGTACTACAACTTACATTCAGCTATATCTGTATCGCCCAAAAAATAGCAGGGAGCTTCAAGTATATTAAGACTGCCATCCGGCAAGTATCAAACTTTAAAGAACAATAGATATGAATCATATTCAAACATTGGAATGGTTTTGGTCAATAATAAAAAAGGCAGACTGTAATAGAGAAAAGTTAAAAGAAATTCTTAGTGCTTTTAAAAAAGAAGAAATTATCAGATTTCAGGAAAACTTTGTGGACGCTTCAATTGAATTGCAGGATAAACCATATACTGATTATATGGAAGAATCCGAAGATGGAGTGGAAGATATTGCGAATTGGATAGTTAGTAATGGCCTAGATTTATATGTGTCGGTTATTGAAAATCCCGAAAGAATACCCTATAGTGTTAACGAATTTACAAATCAAATTCTTTATGGCATAGCCGACGAAGTTTGTACAGAAAAATATGGAGAATCGACAGGTATTTATTAAACCTCCGACGTATAGAACAACAAATTTGATAGGATCGGAGCGGAATATTATTCAGCATGTAAAACGTTAGCTAAAATAAAAATTAATGGCATACAGTATGAAAAATCTACTTGTAATCATAACTGCAATAATTGCAGCACAAATTTCTTATGCACAAAGTACAAATATTCCTTTGACAGTAAAAACAGCATTTGAAGGTATCTGGCAGTACAGCGTAAAGTATGAGACCAATATCGTCAAGATACATTTTGAACCGGGGACGGACTATGCACTTTTTACCGATAAAGGCTCGGGGATGGCTCCTGCAAAAACAGTTAAAGCAAATGTAAATGTAAAGCTCCTAGTAATCCCGGCCATCCAAAATGAGAATGATAAGGTTGAATTGAAATGACAGTCCCAAATCCTTCATCGTCTCAACGTCGTTTTTCGTTGTGGATGTATATATCCGATATGGAAATTGATTAGCTTTCCCTGCCATAGGACTTCGATTTGTTCCTTTCTCAATGTGTTTTTTTGTTCATATCTCTATGACAAGATTCTTATTAAACCCATTATACGGTTCACTGATATAGCCGTGTGGGTTGCATATAATTTCGGTGCTGCCGATTTTATAGTTTGCAGGAGTATATGACCATGGATCCAATAGGAGGGCTGATGCTTTATTATAAAGTCTTCCATATCTGAGACGTAGGCGGCGCTGATTGGATCGTCTAAATACTTCATTGGCAGGGATTGAATGCTCGGTGCATGGTGCGTCACTACGATGTTATGTTTCGCTTCACTGATGCTAAGACTTTCCGCCAGCCATTGCCTCGAAGTTTGGTGGATTCTAAACGTATCGATGCTTCTTAATTTGGCATAGTTGTCACCTATTCTGATCTTCTTATAATCATTCATACGGCTTTGGCATAGCGATCCATATGCAGCAGGATTGCCCTTTACCGAAAAATCAGTCCAGAGTGTGCAGCCATGGAAACAAACCTGGTTGATCTCCAAAGATTCATTTTCAAGCACATGGATATTTGAATTACTTGCAGCATCTTTGATTTTATATAACGTTTTCGGGTATGCTCCTTTATAATATTCATGATTGCCCAGCACATAAATGATCGGTATATCCAATGAAAGTGATTTGAGCCAGCTGATCCCTTTTACCCCTAGATCCGTATCTCCAACCAATACAAGTACGTCTGCTAATTTCAGATTGATATCGTTGTATCCAAATTCTCTATGCAGGTCGCTAACGATGTGGATTTTCATCTTGGTCTTTTTGCCTCAGATTTTAATTTTAAATCACCGTCACTGAATGATAGGGGGTATGTATAGCCGCATTTTACAGCAAGCCCGGTTTGATATCCTGGTTTCCATGGACTTGATTTTCGAATATCCACAAATGACTGACCAAAAGCCTGCGATAACAGGCCTATTAGTAGAATACATATAAATGATAGCTTACAAACCGAGAAAATCCCCATTGTATTAATATATAGCTCATTACCTAAATTACACATCTATTTTTTTATAAAAAATGATTATCTAGCTCTTTGTGAATTATGATCGAATTTAAAAAAAAGGGAATTCACTGTTTAACAATGTTAGACTGTAAAACTGAATTTTTTATTAGCATAAAAAGTTGATTAATGTCCAGGTTAGGGGATAAAACCGAGTGAACATAATTTGTACATCGCTTTGCTTCCCAAAGAAAAGTTTGATGTACAATAAGTAAAATGACCGTGTCGGGATAAAAATAATTTACAAACGAAAAGAAAAGTGCTGTGTCTTTAAATACGAGGCGATAATCTATCAGCAGCAATTCTGGCCTTTCATTGATGTAAGAATTGCTGCTGATAGAATCAATAGATGTTGCTTCAAGTACAATATTTGCCGGACTTTGTATATGCTCAGAAAAAAGTATACGGTAGGCGAACAGTAGCTTTCTCAAATTCGTAATAATACCAATATTGATTTTTTCCATACCTAACGATATTATTGTTATTTACAAGCTTTCTACTTATCGCTACCGATATATTGATACCTCTAAAATTGAGGTATACGTTGATTTAGGGATAGCATGTCAGATTTGTGCTGAAAAGCATTTTCTCCCTTTTCGGCTTCTTTGTCACTTACAGTTTTTCGAAGTGATTGGCTCGAGAACCTATTTTTGTTTTTGATATAGCATATTTCGATTCCTTCCGAGATACAATAATCCTTTCCTGAAAAATCGACCAATTTATATTCTTCACCTATAAAATACTTGTGAATGGGCAGCGACTGAAGCATATCCGTGATGTCTTTATCCGATTCAAAAGGAATAATTTCATCAACAAATTGACAACCCTCCAATTTGATAAACCGTTCGACCATTGTTTGTGCTGCATCATGGGATTCAGCATTCTGTATGTTTGAATCCGTTTTAAGTCCTACAACCAAATAATCACATTTGCTCTTAGCTTCCTGTAGTGCAACAATATGGCCTACATGTAACATGTCGAATACGCCGAAAATAATACCTACGTTCATATATTCATTATTAGTTTATGCATTTATACGCTTTAAGGCATAGTTAACTCCCTCATTTATGTTTACGACTGAACCCGCACTGACTCTTTCTTTCGATGCAATTATTCGGCGTAAAGAAGAACTCGAAAACCTGTTTTCCCGTCTATTGAAATACAATTCTATTCCTTTTTCTTCGCAATATTGCCTTCCTGTAAATGCTTTATCCATATATTCATCGCCTAAGATCCGCACATGTATTTTGAACGAACGTAATACATCTTCCAGATCCTGTTCTGTTGCATATGGAATAATCATATCTACATGTTTACATGCCTTTAATTGCATATAGCGTTCAAATACAGATTGTGTTGGCTTGTTTTTCTCCGGACGATCAAGTGTTGGATCGGTTTGTAGGCCGCAGATCAGAAAGTCGCAATGTTCTCTGGCATCTTCGAGCATTTTAACGTGACCTGCATGGAGCAGATCAAAAGCAGAAAACGTAATTCCTATTTTTTTCATTTTATATTAGTTTAAAACTGCAATTATTGAAGAAGTATAGGTAGAACGTAGCTCAAAAAGATTCGTTTTAATTTTAAATTATTTTTTTACTGTAGTATTTTCAGAATTCTTGGACCTTTTTCCATCTTTCTTTTTTGAAATTCGTATGAACTAAAATTGCTGGCTGACGTTCTGATCTAAAATGAAATTCAGCGAGCCATGCAGATGAATAGAAATGTATCCATAAATACGCCAAACACTACTTACAGAATTCAGTTTCATAAAGAATTTAACTTTTCGGATTTCAAGAGAATTATTCCTTACTTAAGAGATCTGGGCATCGATACAATCTACGCTGCACCTATTTTTCAGTCAACACCAGGGAGTATGCATGGTTATGACGGCACAAATTTCAATAAAATAAATAGTGAACTTGGTACGCTGGACGAGCTGAGATCCATTAAAAAAGAGTTAAGTGAATATCATATCAAATGGTTACAGGATATTGTTCCTAACCATATGGCGTTTCATCCCTCGAATGAATGGCTAATGAATCTGCTCGAATTTGGACAGACATCAAAATTTAGCCATTTTTTTGATACCTGCTATAGTTCCAATTTATTCGAGAAAGGAAAGTTAATGGTGCCTATCTTGTCTAAGATTTTAGACGAAACGATTTCAAACCACGAAATTGCTGTCGTTTTCTCAGATGATAGTCTTCGGCTTTCTTATCAGGAAAACCTTTATCCACTTTCGCCTGAATCCTATTTTTTCGTCCTTAATGATTATTTAAAAGAGAGCCAGTCGGATTTTAGTGGACTTCTGGTTCAAATATATACGGCTCAAGCTAATGGAGATGTCGAGGAGTGGAGACAGCTGCGTGCGCACATTTTTAAGCACCTTCCCAATGAGAAATTAAAGCATATTCTTGACCAATTTAATAATAATCTAGAAAGTATTCACGAACTGGTGGCTAGTCAGCTTTATGAGCTTTGTCCTTGGTGGTTTACAAATCAACGTATAAATTTTAGACGTTTTTTTACGGTCAATGAATTGATTTGTTTAAATGTACAAGACAAAAATGTATTTGAGCAGTCGCATAAGCTGATAAAAAAACTTGTCGATGAAGAACTGATTGATGGATTAAGGATTGATCATATTGATGGACTTTATAAGCCTACTGACTATTTATTTAATTTGAGGAAATTAATCGGTCCACAACCTTATATAGTTGCTGAAAAAATACTTGAACAGGGGGAGAAACTTCCACTCGAATGGCCTATACAGGGAACAACAGGCTACGATTTTTTATCGGCTTCCAATAATGTTTGCTCCTGTAAATCGGGAAAGAAAATATTGGATAAGTATTATAGAAAAGTTATTGGAGAAAATCTATCCATTAAAAAACAACAGTATATAAAAAAGAGCATAATTCTCAATGAACACATGCAGGGCGAGCTTAATAACCTGGCCCGGTCATTGGCATCACTTTTAGCAGTTAAAAGTCCGAATAAGCTAGGGCCTTTAAAAGATATTCTAACCTCTTTTTTAGGATTTTTCCCTGTTTATAGATTATATGACGAAAGCTTTCCACTGTTGGCAAACAATTTTAATCTGCTGTCTTCTCTTTTTAAAAAGTTGACCCGAAAGCCCGAGCTCGATCAAAAGCTGGTTAATCAATTTCGAGAACTATTTGAGCAAGCACAGGTAGATTCAAAATCGCTGAGCCATACTGCTGTGGTTGATTTTTTTCTCCGATGTATGCAGTTGGCCGGCCCTGTAATGGCTAAGGGTGTGGAAGATACGTTAATGTATACATACAACCGTTTAATAGGACACAATGAAGTCGGCGATCATCCGGATAATTGGGGGCTAAGTAAAAAGAAATTCCACAAATTAATGCAGGAAAGGCAAAAATTTTGGCCACTGTCCATCAATGCAAGTTCTACCCACGATACCAAACGTGGTGAGGATTCGCGAAGTCGCTTATTAGTCCTAACCGCTATGGCTCAGAAATGGGTTAAACAGGTTCAGATTTGGCAAGATGTGGTTTGGAATGAATATCGAAAAGACCTCCCACATCCGAATGATGAATATTTTATTTATCAGTCGCTGGTAGCCTCTTATCCAATGGAAAAACAGGATGGAGAAGCATACGACGCATTTGAAAAACGTTTTTTGGACTACTTGGTTAAATATCTACGCGAAGGGAAAGTGCGCTCGAGCTGGGAAAATCCAAATTTAACCTATGAAGACGCTGTTCGGGAATTTGCCTCTTTTTTGCTTGATAAAGATCGTCCATTTTTTACGAGCTTTTATCAATTTATTGAGGCGGTAGCTGATTTCGGGATTTTAAACTCGCTTACACAGCAAATCTTGAAATTTACTTGTCCCGGTGTACCTGATATTTACCAGGGGTCGGAACTCTGGAACCATAGTTTTGTTGATCCCGACAATCGACGACCGATAGATTATCAATTAAGTGAAAATCTGCTGAAGGCTATTGAAAATATGCCCAACGACAGTCGAATTAGACAATTATGGCAAAATAGATACGATGGGACAATTAAACTATGGTTAGTTAAGGAATTGGTAAAATTCAGAAAGCATGATGCTGCACTTGCATCAGATAGCAGTTATATTCCGTTAAAAGTAAGCGGTCGTTACCGTAAACATATTTTGGCATTCGCGCGTAGATCTGGAGATGATTGGATGATCGTAGTACTTCCGCTACACCTCGCTGCTATCGGTAAAATCTCCAAATTCGTACCTGGCTCATTTGACTGGGCAGATACGAGCGTTCATCTTTCCGTAAATCATTCCGTGACCTGGCATCACATGCTATTTGACATAGGGGGCGAAGGCACAGAAATTTCAGTGAATACCATTTTTAGGGATCTTCCAATGGCTATTTTAAAATACAAAAGTAGCCCAACTAAGCGTAGTGCGGGTGTTTTAATGCATATCAGCTCATTGCCATCATCCTATGGAATTGGTGATTTGGGATCCGGAGCTCGTCGTTTTGTTAAACAACTGCATTATAGCGGCCAAAGCTGGTGGCAGGTACTTCCTTTAGGGCCTACAGATGTTGAGCAAAACCATTCTCCTTACAGCACCCTAAGTAGTAGAGCAGGTAATCCATTATTCATCGATTTAAACGAATTGCTGGAATTTGGCTTATTGGAAAGAGGGGAACTAAAGGCTTTAAAAAGAAATAGTTCTAAAACAATAGATTTTGCTGCTATAGTCTTCACAAAGTACAAACTTTTGGAGAAGGCATTTAATCGTCTTTCTGTTCAACATGCGCTTGATTTCTCCGAATTTGTAGACCGTGAATCTTCGTGGCTTAAGGATTATGCGCTTTTCAAAGTTCTAAAAAACAGACATGGGAATCGTCCTTGGTATGAGTGGCCAACACAATACAAACATCGCGACAGCGCTGCACTTAACGATTTCGCAATTGAATTCGCAGATGAATTGCGAAAGGAAAAATGGTTTCAATACTTATTTTTCAGACAATGGGATGCCATAAGAAACTACGCATACGATTATGGCGTAAGATTTATCGGTGATATTCCATTTTATGTTGCCTATGATTCTGCCGATGTTTGGGCCAATCCGCACTATTTTTCCATAGGAGCAAATGGTACTATTAAAAATGTTGCTGGGGTTCCGCCTGATTACTTTAATGCAGCGGGACAATTATGGGGGATGCCGACTTATCATTGGGGATCGCTCAAAAAAGATGGCTACAGATGGTGGATTGAGCGCCTGTCACACAATTGCGCGCTGTTTGATAGGTTACGGCTTGATCATTTTAGGGCATTTTCTTCCTATTGGGACGTTCCCTTTGAAGAAAGTTCCGCCAAGAATGGACGTTGGTCAACAGGCCCTGGTTCGGATTTTTTTGATCAAGTAAAAATTCATTTAGATGACATGCCTTTTATCGCTGAAGATCTTGGAGATATCGATGCGAAGGTATATGATCTGCGCGATCAATACAACTTTCCGGGCATGGCGGTTTTACAGTTCGCTTTTGATAACGATATGGCACATTCACCCCATATTCCACATCATTATTGCAGAAATTCTGTTGCCTATCCTGGAACACACGATAATAATACAACACTTTCTTGGTATCGTGAAGATCTTAAATCATCGAGTAAACTAAATATCAATAGGTATTTTGGACAAATTGTTGAAAGTGGAAATGTAAATGAGGTCCTCATACGATCACTTTACGCCTCTGTCGCAGATACAGTCATTGTTGCGATGCAAGATATCCTCAATCTTGATGGATCCTGTCGTATGAACCGACCTGCCAGTACGACCGGAAATTGGTTGTGGCGCATGCAGAAAAGAGCTTTTTCTCCAAAACTTCAGGCGAGATTAAATGACTATACAAAATTATACAACCGTTAAACATAAAAATGGAAACAAAAATCAATACTGGAAGCCCTTATCCTTTAGGCGCAAATTACGATGGAGAAGGGGTTAACTTTGCCCTTTTCTCCGAAAATGCCGAAGCTGTCGAACTTTATCTCTATGATAGTTCGAACCAACAAGAAATCGAGAAATTTAAGATAACGGAGAAGACGCATCAAGTTTGGCATATTTATGTTTCGGGAATTAAACCAGGACAACTGTACGGTTATCGCGTGCACGGTCCTTACGATCCGGCCCAGGGACATCGTTTCAACCCCCATAAATTACTGATTGATCCCTATGCAAAAGCAATTTCGGGTGTCGTACAATGGAATGATGCTTTATTTGCGTACAATATAGGAGAGGACGATTTAAGTTTGGATACAACTGATAGCGCTCCTTTCGTCCCGAAATCCGTGGTTATAGACGGTCATTTTGATTGGGGGGACGACCTTCCTCCGCGTATACCGATGCACCAAAGTGTGATTTATGAAACACATGTAAAAGGTTTTACAGCAACTCATCCAGAGATTCCCGAAGAAATAAGAGGAACATACGCTGCCTTGGCGCATCCTGTCACCATAAATTACTTAAAGGAATTGGGGATCACTGCAATTGAATTATTGCCTATACACCATTTTATTACAGACCGTCACCTACAGGATAAAGGACTAACTAACTATTGGGGATATAACAGTGTTGGTTTTTTTGCCCCTGATGTACGCTATTCAGCTTCGGGTACCCATGGAGAGCAGGTCGTGGAATTCAAGGAAATGGTAAAAGCACTTCATAGTGCAGGGATAGAAGTTATCCTTGATGTCGTTTACAATCATACAGGCGAAGGGAATGAAATGGGACCAACACTCTCTTTTAGAGGAATTGACAATGCTTCATATTATCGTTTGGCTGAAGATCCACGTTATTATATGGATTTTACTGGAACAGGCAATACATTGAATACCCGCCAGCCTAATGTACTACGGTTAATCATGGATAGTTTACGCTATTGGGTGCAGGAAATGCACGTTGATGGATTCCGTTTTGATCTGGCATCAGCATTAGCGCGGGAGCTCCATGACGTAGATAAATTGAGCTCTTTCTTTGACGTTATCCATCAGGATCCCGTGATCTCACAGGTTAAACTAATTGCCGAACCATGGGATATTGGAGAAGGAGGGTATCAGGTAGGCGAGTTCCCCGCCGGTTGGGCCGAATGGAATGGAAAGTATCGTGACTGTATCCGCGATTATTGGATCGGAGCGGACAGTATGATCGCTGAATTTGCTAATCGCCTGACTGGATCGTCCGATTTATACCGGGGTGACAATCGTACACCTTCCGCCAGTATAAATTTCATTACTGCACATGACGGATTTACGCTCCACGATCTGGTATCGTACAATGAAAAGCACAATGAAGCTAATGGTGAGGATAATAAAGATGGAGAAAGCCACAACCGCTCCTGGAACTGTGGGGCAGAAGGACCTACAGATGATTCTACGGTAAATAACCTGAGAGAAAAACAAAAAAGAAACATGCTCGTCACATTATTTCTTTCCCAGGGAGTACCTATGCTTGTCGCTGGCGATGAACAGGGGCGAACACAGCAGGGCAATAATAACGCCTATTGTCAGGACAATGAGATTTCATGGCTCAACTGGGCCAATGTAGACGTATCTTTATTGGACTTCACTAAAAAATTGATCCATTTTAGGCGAGAACATCCGGTATTCTGTCGTCGCAAATGGTTTCAAGGATTGCCTATCCGCGGTACAGGTGTTGAAGATATTGTATGGTTTCTTCCAGATGCATCTGAGATGGATGATCATCACTGGCAGGAAGACTATGCGCGCTCACTCGCTGTGTTTTTAAACGGTGCGGGAATTAGATCAGTAGATACCGATGGAAAGAAAATCGTGGATGCTAATTTTTACCTGATATTTAATGCGTATTGGGAAGATGTAACCTACACGCTCCCCGGTGAAAATTATGGGGCTGGATGGTTTAAGATCTTAGATACGAATAATGATACGATAGAAAGCCTTGGAAACTATTCAGCAGGAGATTCTATTTTAGTGCCCTCACGTTCCATACTTTTATTTCAATCACAATAAAGTGGGGGATATATATGAGCAAGACAGGAATTCAACAATTGGGTATTCGTCGCAATGGTGACCTTTGGCAGATTCGCGTATGGGCACCAATGGCAAAGAATGTGCTTTGCCGATTTTATCAAAAAGATATGGAGATCGCGCTTAAGCCCCAACAATATGGTTATTGGTACGCAGAGACTGATTTATTAGCAGCTGGAGATTTATACTGGATCAGTGTCGATGGCAACGAATTGCCGGATCCGATTTCGCTCTCCCAGCCAGAAGGTGTACATGGTCCCTCAAAAATCGTTGATCTCACTTTTTCTTGGACCGATAAAGACTATCGGCCGCCAGCATTGTCTGATTTTATTATTTACGAGCTTCATGTAGGAACATTTACTTCATCCCATGATTTTGATGGTGTTATCAAAAAGATTCCCTATTTGAAAGATTTGGGTATCACTGCTATTGAAATTATGCCTGTTGCACAGTTTCCTGGTGAAAGAAATTGGGGCTACGATGGTGTTTTTCCTTTTGCAGTGCAGCATTCCTATGGTGGCGCTTCGGAATTCCAAAGGCTTGTGAATTCCTGTCATGAGGCCAATATTGCGGTAATTTTGGATGTCGTCTATAATCATCTCGGTCCAGAGGGAAACTATTTCTCGAATTATGGCCCATATTTTACCGACAAATACCATACGCCCTGGGGTAATGCGCTGAATTACGACGATAGCTATTGTCATGGACAGCGGGATTTGGTACTGAACAATGTACGCATGTGGTTTGAAGACTTTCATATCGATGCGCTGCGTTTGGATGCGGTACATGCAATTAAGGATTTTAACGCTGTTCATATCCTTCAGCAAATTCGGAAGGAAACGGATGAAATTATTGCTAAATCCGGAAAAAACCATTTTCTATTTATTGAATGCGATCTCAACGATAGACGATTTTTAGACCCATTGGCGAAAAATGGTTTTGGGATGGATGCACAATGGCTAGATGAATTCCACCATGCTTTAAGAGTAAGCGTGGGCGAACCAAAAAGGGGATACTATGAGGAATTTAATGGATTGGCCGATCTCGCAAAAGCTTATGAAAAAGCATATGTATTCGATGGCAACTATTCTCCCCATCGGGAAAAATTCTTTGGAACGGACACTCTCGGTATCAAAGGGGATCATTTTATAGTTTTCTGTCAGAATCATGATCAAATCGGCAATAGGATGATGGGCGATCGCGCGGCTTCACTCTATCCTGTAGAAATAACGAGACTAATGGCTTTTGCGGTGTTCATATCCCCGTATCTTCCTTTACTGTTCATGGGAGAAGAATGGGGTACAAAACGAGCTTTTCCCTATTTTACCAGTCATAGTGACCCCAAACTTGTAGAGCAGGTGAGACAGGGAAGAAAAAAAGAGTTTGAAGATTTTTTTGAAGATTCAGAATTTCTCGATCCGCAGGACGAGACGATACTTAGGAATACCGTTTTGAATTGGGACGAACAGGATAGCGAAGTCCATCAGCACTATTTATCTTATTATAGATCCCTGATAGCATTCCGTAAAACCAATCCTGTGCTGAAAAATATACAGCGCGATGAAGTGACAGCCAAATGTCTCCAAGATCAAAAAGTACTTATCTTAGCGATGAAAAAAAACGATAGTTCTCTTTTTGTAATGATGAATTTTTCTGCCATTGTACAACAGGTAACGCTGCCTGAGGATCTGCAATGGAAAATGATATTTAATACGAATGAAATGGATGCCGCGGTTTTGTTTGATACTGATTATGCTCAAAACACTGTGGCATCGCTAAAGCCTTGGTCAGGTCAGGTCTATATTTCTCTGTAGATGCATGGTATATAAAAATTTTTATATACCATGCATCAGATTTTTATATCGCGTTAAGCAGCCCCTCGGATTACACGTAACAGAACGACAATAATGGCGATAACTAATAAAACGTGAATTATATTCCCTGTAGCATAACCTCCAAAGAAACTAAACGCCCAAATAATGACTAAAATAACAGCAATGATATATAATAAATTTCCCATAATATATTTGTTTTTGCAGTAGAACAGCCTTCGATGGATTATGGTTTGAATGGATAAAATTTAAACGTTAGTTGTTAGTTATCAATAAAGTGTACAGTTTTTAGCGACTGACTAGCAAACTGGTTTGCAAATAACACTTTAGAATAAACGTATTTATAACATTTCCCTATATATAAATACCCTATTGTCTTTTTTTATTATTTGCTTATTTTTTTATCTGTATTTAAAATTAAGGGCGAAAATCCATTAAAATTTGCTTAATAGGCTTTGTAAATAAGGACAACGTATTTTTACCGCTAACAATGCTATTTATTTTACGTGCAAATTGGCCCTCAAAATTAGCACTCTTCTTGTTATCCTTTTCTTGTAAAATCATTTTAAACAATCAGTTGAATAAAGAAAGAGGATAAGTTATGAACAACCACAATTTAAATGTACTCATCAACGAAAAAAGAAGTTTACTTAATCATTTTGCTGCTAAATTTACAGCTGATCCAGATGAAAAGGAAGACCTGATCCAAGAAACGTGGATACGCGCATTGAAGTCCATAGACAATTTTGTTCAGCATCCGAAGCTAATGAGCTGGTTATATGTAATTATGAAACATACTTACATCAATAAGTATAGAAAAGCAAAGCGTACCACCGAAATTCAAGATCAATATGTGGTCTTGGAAAGTACAAATACAATAGAACTCAACAAAGGGATCAATAAGTTTATGGCCGAAGATATCGAACGTGCGATGAACAGCTTAACGGCAGAAAACTATGAAATTTTCCGTTTGTTTTTAGATGGTTATAAATACCATGAAATTGCATCATATTTTGATATGCCAGAAGGTACAATAAAAACGAGAATCCATATGGTAAGAAAAAAGCTGCAAAAACAGCTTAAGGTCTACCGGTTAAATTGACAATCCCAACAAATAAAACAAGAGCTAACGTTTCAGTTTAGTTTGATTTTTGCGAAAGGCTGACTTTTTAAAGTCAGCCTTTCTTTCGTATACTTTCAAAACAATAGTTCCTTTGCGGAAATCGTATGGTCATCAACTGAACATGATTGCACTCCGACGAAGGTTCATCCCGGCTGCAACTTTTCAACTATTTTCCAATTGTCCTCTTTTTTATCATATCGAAGTAGCCAAGTTTCCTGGGGGACTTTCTCTTCCTTATCGGTTGAATGTTCACCCACCGTAATCGTGATTTCTGAAGGAAGAGCGTGGATAATTTCGGCGTAGGCTTTTTCGCCGCCGAGGAATTCGATAATTGCTGGCATCGCATTATAACCAATTTCCGGGCTAAATAAGAACTCAGCTATGCCGCCATAATGAATCTCAGTACCATGAAAAATAATACCATTCATAATCTTACAAATTGAAAGTTAAAGTTATAGTGATCTTATCTCAGATCATAATTTTTGGAATTTTGATCTGCGATAATTCTAACAGTCGTATGCCATTTTTGTTTTTTTGGCGATCCAATAATTTATTTTGCAAAAGCAATCTATTTGTTTTTGAGACGTGTTATATCAGTAATTAAAAGCAGGAGCTTGAGGGTGAAATAGAAAAATTTTCAGGCAAAAAGGATTCAAAAAAATAATATATTCATCATGAACGTAAAAAGAATATTTGGAACTATTCTCACAGTATTGGGTATTGTAGGGCTAATCTATACCGGCTATGAACTGATCATGAAAAGTAATGCCTATACGAATTTGGCAGTAGTCGGCATTTTGGCGCTTATTTTCTTCTCATCAGGAATAAGTCTTGTGAAGAACACTAAAGACGAGTCTTAAAGGCGGTTCATTTTGGGAAGTCTAATTTTCGGCTTTTGCTAAAAATTAATGAAGGTCGGATTATCAAGTCCGACCTTCATACATGAATTTTACTTAATATAGTTGAGAATATAAATAACAACTATATACCTCGCATTGTTTTCGTAAAAAGCCTTTAGCTGTTGGCCAAGGTTTTTGCTGTATTTCAACTATTCTTGGGCAGCCTTGTCGTTTACGAAACCGCCTGCTATCCCTGTTAATGCTTCGTCGGTATCCTTCTCATTGTCTAAGGTTTTTTGGAGCAGTGAAGCTACATCGTCGTGTCCCATCGTTTCTGCAAATGTGCGAAGAGTACCGTAAGTAGCGATCTCGTAGTGTTCTACTTTCTGTGCGGCAAGGATGAGGCCTGCGTCTCTGGTAAAAGTATCCTTTTCTGTGTCAGAAATGATCGAATCGGCTTCATCAAGTAGACCCTGCATAGCGTCACATTTTTTAGCAACAGCTTTTTCTCCCAATTGCTCAAATACCTGTTCAAGAGTTTCTATATGTTTCTGAGTTTCCTTGGTATGCTTTTCAAAAGCAGCGGCGAGTTTTTCGCTAGTTGCCGCTTTCTGCATTTTAGGTAAAGCTTTCACTAAGTGTTTCTCGGCCCAATAAATGTCTTTTAGTTCATCGACGAAAAACTCGTGGAATTCACTGTCTTTCATTTTTCCGGTATTACCAGAAGGTTTTTTTGTGGCATTTTTTGCCGGTACAGATTTCGTAGTTGCCATAATAAAAATTTTAAGTGTTACTGCATAGATAACCCAGCCCAAACCACTTTAGTTCAATAAAATATATTTAACTGTTATCAAATAAAAACGAAAGCGATATTCTCTTCTAAGTTTGGGTACAATCCTGTTAGCAAAACCTTTCGCACGCCAGCATTGTTCAGAATAATATTTATAAGGCCATAAACAGCAATTTGCTAAATCAGAGAAAACCATTTCATATTGAGTTTTGTGCTATATCAAAATCGAATTAACTGGTAGTGTAATATGCATTTTATTATTTACCAATATATTAATTTTTAAAATACCGATCATGGCCGATAATAAATCCAAAAAGGGAAAAACAGCTAGAAACAGATCACCTAAAGATACAGCTATGGGATTAGCTAAATATCGGCAAAAGCGTACCGAAGAGAAAACCCCGGAACCCTTTGGCGGGAAACCAAGTGGAACAGAATTACGTTAGAAAGGATGAATAGTGAAGGTGATATTTTTAAACCGGTCCTTGGTAAAGGTATTGATCTCAAAAAAGTAATTGAAAAATATACGAAATAAACGCATCAAAACCTCCATGGATAATCCGGAATTAAAAACCAGTAATAAAAAATCAATATACAGTGCACTCGCGGCGAATGTATTAATTGCATTAACTAAATTCATTGCGGGAGCATTTACAAATAGTTCATCCATGATTTCAGAGGGTATTCACTCAACGGTAGATACTGCAAATCAATTGCTCATACTTTATGGCTTAAAAAGAAGTAAGAGGCCACCCGACCAGTCTCATCCTTTTGGTTATGGTAAAGAACTATACTTTTGGTCTTTTATTGTTTCCATTCTGATTTTTGGGCTTGGTGGTACATTATCTATTTACCAGGGTGTAGCTCATATCATGAAACCCGAATTAATGAGCGATCCTTTTTGGAATTATATTGTACTTATACTCTCCTTAATTTTTGAAGGAACTTCTTTTTTTATTGCTTTAAAAGAATTCAATAAAACCCGCAATGGCATGGGGTGGTGGGATGCAATTATTAAAAGTAAAGATCCTTCCAGTTTCCTTGTGGTCTTTGAAGATGGTGCAGCTGTGGCAGGGTTAATAATCGTTATGGTACTAATGGGACTAAGTCATTACTTGCAGATTCCTGAATTAGATGGCCTAGCTTCAGTAATCGTAGGCTTGTTGTTGGTTTTTGTATCCTTTATATTGGCTAGAGAAAGCAGAAGCTTATTAATGGGAGAGGGAATTGCTTCAGAAACAAGATTGAAAATCGCCCAGCTTGCCGAAAAGGATTCGGCTGTTATAAAAACTAAAAACATACTATCCACTTATCAATCGCCAGAGTATGTTGTATTGATGCTTATTATTGACTTTGAAGATCATCTTGACACAGAGGAGATCACCGAGGCGATACGCCGGATTCGTGAGGATATAAAAAATGAATTTGAGTTTGTACACTTTGTGATTATTCAACCAGAATAATCATATAAAAGCCCTTTTAACACGCTATCAAAACATCATTTTCAAGCCCATAGCGCAGAAATGGTGGTAATTTTTGCAAATATAAATACCTACCAAACCTTTCAGACTTTGGCTTTGTTCACCCCTGATGGATCAAATAAGAACAGCATTGGATATGAAAAAAGAAAAGAATTTAAAAACCGCTGGGGCTAGCAAATCTTCCATAGATAAAATTAAAACAGCATCCGGTTCATGGAAGGTAAGTACTTCAAGGTAAAGTGGGGGCATTACATTTTTCTTGAATGAAGGGAAGCTTCAATTGGTTAACGAAGAACCTACTTATTATCGAGACCATAATGCCATGAACAGAAAATCAATACCGACGGCCAATCCGCTGCTTTGAGCGATGAGATTATGCTAAGTAGAATGAACAGCGAATTATTTAAAATGATACATTTGTAAATATCAATTTCAGAGCTGCTTAACGATGAATTTTCAAAATAATCAATTAGAATATATGTCACTTAAGCCGTGGCAATCGCTTGAACACATCGTAGAGAGTATCTGGATGGTAATAAATCATTCTGATGAGAATAAAGAAGGAATTATCGTTCCAGACGGCAAAATAGACTTATTTCTTCTGACAGATGAAAAAGGAGCTTTTGAGATTTTTATTTGTGGAGTCTGTACAGAACCTGTTATAAAGCCACCATTCCCGAAATCTCGGATGTTCGCCATTAGCTTTTATCCAACTGCTGCGGAATATATTTTTAATCACTCTTTTTCGGATTTAAAAAATACAAAAAAAACGTTGCCAGATGATTATTGGGGATTTTCAAAAGATGACCTCATTGACTTCGAGTGTTTTTATAAAAAGGCCTGTTATACTATTTCTTCAAAGTATAAAAAACAAATGGATGGAATGAAACAGAAGTTGTTTGAGCTTATCAGTAAATCTAGGGGAGAAATTACAGTAAAAGAACTGGCGGGTAAAATATGTTGGAGTAGCAGGCAGATTAACCGCTATTTCCAGAATTGGCTTGGGCTTACGCTAAAATCATATGTTAACATTGTACGTTTTTCAAATTCATTGCAACAACTGAAAGAAGGAAATTTCTATCCAGAACTGAACTATGGCGACCAATCTCACTTTATCCGTGAAGTAAAAAAATATGCCGGAGTAACGCCAACTATTTTAAACAAAAATGAAAACGACCGATTTATCCAATTGAACCTGATTCCTGATGCATAATTTTGTATTAAATAAAAGAAGAAAAAATGCATCTAAATCACATCAACCTGGTCGTAAAAGAGGTAGATAAAGCCGTAGATCTATTTACGCAAAAGTTGGGTTTTAATTTAATTATAAACAGAAACAGCAAAATGGCAGTGCTTGAAAGTAGCAATAATTTTGCTTTAGTCCTTTGGGGGCAGCAATTGAACAACGAGGAAAATAGACCTAAGTATCCAGCGAATTTCCATATTGGATTTTATCAAAAAGATGAGAAAGCTGTTCACGAGGTATATCAGAAATTAATAAACGACAGCGGTTTGAAATTTGAAAGCGCACCAAAGAAAATCAGGGATTCATTTGGATTCTATTTTTATTTTGAAAATCTGATGATTGAAATCAGTGTAACTCCTTTTAAATGATCATAAAGTTGAGATTATCTCAGAGAGGTTAGATTTGCTATCAAAATTAAAAACAGAGTGGGGGAATACTAAACCAACCAAAAAATCTATAGTATGAGTTATAAAAGCTATTATTTGAACTGCTTCATATTGATGTTGCCGATCATTATTTGGAATATTTTATTAAGCAATAAGTTGCCTGCCAATTACCAGGCCGAAGGGAGTGTAACTCAAACTCATATCTTTGAAAATAATGTATAATCAATATTTTTATATTAAAAACTAACAGAGCTAAAGCAGCAACTTGAACATTAAACTAGGCACTTTTCTTTGAGGATGCTGGGACACAGAGAAACCTG
>NZ_CACSJW010000015.1:0-61364 GCF_902706145.1 Sphingobacterium sp. 18053 | reverse complement strand
TGGCTTCTGCCTTGAAGCGTTCAAAGTCGAATGGGTCTTTTTCTTTCATGACCGTGTCGTTTGAATAATTGAATATAAATAATCTTATTGAATTATTCCTCTGACACAGTTCAGGTTACAGTCTCTATTACATTGATTATATAAAATGTGAAATTCATGTAATTGAATTAAATCGACATTGAAACCTATGCAGTTTGTTCAGTCCAATAGCTAAATCATATTTTTATTTCCGATTTCTATTAATCCAACTATTGTATATTGCCAATTCTAACACAGCTATAGAATCAAATGATTCTTTACTCATCCTAACTTCAGGAGTTTTTGAGCGACACCGAAATTAATGTTCAGTCCAATATCGTCATGACACCTCAGTGATAAAATATTTTGGATGTGCTGCTCATCTGAAACCACTTTATCATATTGATGAGCCAAATCTTCAATCTGTTTCCTCAATTCACGTTTTCGTTGATCTTTATTTGTATGGCCTTTATATACTTTTGCTCTCTGGAAAGATGCCTGTATCGTCATTATCCACACCTGATCAAGGTTAAATTGTTTTTGGATATCTTTTAAGTTCATAAGTTGGGTATAATAAAGCTTTCTTAGATTATTATTTGTATTTAAGAGATCCTAGCCTTTAACGCGACAGGAATGTATGCCACAACAACATTTAATTACAATCAAATATTTTGAACCTTGTAAAGCTGATCTATATTCTCTCGATTATTTAGGATGAGACTTTCGACCAATAAAATTGTTCGCTTAGCGATCTGATATATCTCATCAAATCTTTGTTTTATATAGTCATCATCTTTATAACTATTAAAATCAAAATAAATACTAGTGATATTATACACTTTCCATGGTGTCATAGGATCTAAACAAATCAAGCCATTCTTTGTAAATAATTGATGAATAAATTGATTCAATTCTTTATTAAAATCAGAAACACCTACAAGAAATACAATCCTTCTCTCTTCTTTTTCCATTGATATTTCGAATAAAAATGGTTCTTTTCCTTTCCATGCACGACTAGTAGTATTTTTTATAGGTTTCATGATCTCGGTAATAAGAGAAGTCGTAAATCTACTGAAACTGTAATACTCAGACCCTCTTACGTAATTGGGAACATTTTGTTCTAGAAGCAGGTTAAACTGATGGGTGATATAATTGACGTCCGAATTGATATTTTCCTTTACAAAATCGAATACATCCTTGTATTGATTGTACAATTGCGCAGCAAGTAGGTTCTCAGGGTTTGTTTTCATTAAAGTAGCTTGTATTGCTTTTAAGTAATCTTCTATATATATTCTACTATGAACATTTATGTTAATTGTTTTATCTGTCAAAATATGATTCAAATGTTTGGCTATGGTAGCATAAGAATAGATCTTATACTCATTATTTGATATTGTTAATTTACCACCAGGCGTAAGAAAAACAAAAAATCGATTTGAGATATGAAAAAAATGTTGATCGACATACTCTCGGTACTTTGTTAGTTGATCAGAATGCTCATCACTATCAAACTTATTTTCGACTGCTATAATCAAATCATCAAATTGAATAAATAAATCGATGTCATTAACAGACTCTCGTTTTATCCATTTAAAAGCACCGCGTTTAGAAAGCACTTCTTTTGGGATAAGATCTCCTAAAACTTTATCTAGAAATAGAGTACCAAGACCATGTTTTTCATTTGGGTTCAACAGCCAGGCAATAAAATTAGAATGTCGTATCTCGTACCTATCTAGTTTTAAAATTTGGAAAATATTCGGCCGCTGTAACAATTCTTTCAATTTTTGAAAATGTTCATCTTTTTCCAATTCCAGTAACTTTTCTGTAATTGTATGCATAAAAAAATATCTAGGTTTAATTTATATCTTTATTTCTTCTCTTCCTCTGCCAGACGCTTACGCTAGATGTTATCGCATTCATCGGCTTTGTTATTTTCTTCGCAAAGAGTAAAGAAAGTTTATTAAAAAATATATACTTCCATTTCCATTATCCAAAAGAATACTGGAACTGAAAAGAAACGCAAATTTCAATCATTATCAATTTAAAACATAAATGCGTCTTCAATGTAAAGGAGCAAATTGTTAATTGTAGATGAATATGTTTCTTCCAATGCCTTCCGAGAGCTCTTATAGCCCCATAAATTGTCTTTTGATGAAACATTTGAAAACTCTCTTGTTTCCTTTTTATTAGATTTTATAATTGTACATGTAAGTGCTGTAATAGCATTCCACTTCCCTTTTGGAAAGATAAAAGAGTTAATATTCCCCCCAACCATTCCAACTCCAGCTGAAATTTCTGTTCCAAATCCGGCACCATAAGATGATAGATTAATTATTATATTAAATTTACCCTCTTTTGGTGTGAGTTTATCATTAATCAAAACATTCGGAAATGCTCTTTTTACATCAGATATTATTGTTGATAAAATTTGTTTCGAATCTGTATCTGATTTGAGTTTTTCAGGGTTTACCCTCCTATCTTTTATAATTAAAAAAACCGTGTCATTAGTAGATATATCATTACGAACAGCAAAATTCACCGCTGGTGGCTTCCATTCATAAAGTTTCTGAGACAATACATTTCCTATTGTAAATGTAAATGCAATAAAAAATAAAAATACTCTTATCATTTTTAAAGTGTTAGCTATATACTAATGGTAGACAAATATTTAGACAAAATTACTAGATACCGATATCCTGCATCACAATAGTTTTTGATAAAAATCAGCTATTGGATCATTATATCGTGAAATCTCCCTCCCTTCGATGGAATTGGTCGTGGTTACTATCATGGCATGCTACTTTTCAATCGGGTAAGGTTAATACCCAAGCCTAATATACATTATTTATGCTGAATTAATATGTTTACAGATATTAACTTTCAAGATTATTACAAACTGTAAGACTAAGGTATTGGTTTGAAAGTAGGATTGGTTACGGGAAACCGTAGCTGATTTACTCGACCCTGTTAATAAGACAATAAAATAAAAAAAGGCCTCCCTCGTTAACCGTCGAGGGAGGCAGTTTTGGCTAGATGTCCGCTTGGGCTAGATGTTAACCGGCTTTGGGCATGCATCTACTGTAAAGATCGTAACATTAGTTGAGATAATTGTTGTTCATTTCTTATAAAATGTTGTTCAAAAATTATATCCTAATAATAATTTAATTCCAAAAGGCTATTTTCACTTCATCAAATAGTATTATCAGTTTCACAAACATTCCAGATCAACCCACTCTTCGATAATGATAAACGTCTTTTATCAAAAAGTTCTTCCATGATCATCCACACCTGATCTGCCAACGTAAAATATTTTTTGCTACTTAGATCATCTATAGTCAAATATCCGGTAACAGAAAACTTATTGACAGCTAGTACGACGTGCTCAACATCTAGAAATAATTTTTTTAAAACCAAACAGGATTCGCCCCTCCCAGACTCAAGGTTTTTATTCCTTTTATATCGTTTTTCATCGAATATCATCCTTTATCCACTTTAGTTCCCCACGTTGTATCAGGGCTATATATTTTTGCACGTGTTCATCGGTCTATAAGCCATTGTCTTCAAGGTGGTAATTGAACTGCTTAGTGAAGGTGTCATACTGAATACTTCCTACATAAGCATTATTGAGATAAATATGCCAAAGGCTGTATTTCTTGGCCCTCACTTCCACTACCTGGCGTTTTCCATGATGATAAAACAACTCAGGCACATCCGTATCAAAGCGCAGTATAAGGGCGTCAATGCACGCTTCCTTGATGTCATCGGCAAGTACACCGAATGCCAATTCCCACACTCCCTGAGATTTCCTGAAAACATAAAAAGCAAGACCATTTTTGCTATAAAGATGATAATCTTTCATGCCCATGCTTTTATCATGCACGGTAATTTGAGCGTACATTACCCGATTTCGGCAAAAGATTTCTAGCGGTTTCATTCCACAATATTACTAATAATATTAGTAATATTGTATACGGTATAGATTTATAGGGTTTCTCATTTTTTATATGCGAATGGTTGGATGATGCCTCTCATAGCTCGATAATAGCATTAAACAAATTGCCTGGACGTGTTACTTGAGCGTTTCTATGATACGCTTGTACATCTCTTGCATAAGTTATTGGTTTGGAAGTCGGAATGGCTACGGGAAACTGTAAGTTTAGTAAATTTCATTCTCTTTAACTTACTTTCTTGCATACTAGTTTTCTAAAATAAAATATATACCATTTTTTGGTGTACCACGAAATTCACAAAGCATATTTTCTTGCAGTATCTTAGGATCGAGTTCGACAGTGAAATGACACTTACTGCTTAAATCGGATATTTCTGCCTTTCATCCCATTTTAATTCTTTAATATAGCTAGCAATAACACAAAAAGAGTCATTTTCTACTGGTCGAACAATTGCTTTTCTCCTTAAAAATTACTATTTTTGAATAGTATTAATGTGGTATTATGAGAAATTTAGAGCACTTAAAAGAAGTTAGCAACAGCATTGTTCTCAAGTTGCGCAAACAAAAGCTTGATAAAGGGCAACCATTTTTAATAAGATCTAGCAAATTACCCAAAAATCAAAGCTACATCGAATACCCAAATCATTTAGTTAAAATTGTGATTGTTTCTTCTGATAAACGATCTTTTGATGTAGTACAGGAATTTAATATTCGTCAATCAAAAGATATCTTGAGAGAACTCAATATTTACTAATGCCTGATCTTTACATAATAACGGGTTCTAACGGTGCCGGGAAATCTACATTAGGTGCAGAATATCTTCCAGAGCATATAAAGAGTAATAATATTATTTTCGATGGTGATTTACTCTATACGAAAGAACTATCTCGGATATTCCCAAAAATTGTTCCTTCAGCAAAATACGCTCGGAAAGAGGCTTTGGATTATGTAGTACAGCAATTTGAAGAACAGACAAAACATGCATTAGAAAACCGGTTAGATTACGTCTATGAAGGACATTTTACAAATGACGAAACTTGGGAAACGCCCAAGCTGTTCAAGGAGCCTTCCCTATCCTATTGCAGATAATCTATCTATTAAATTCTTCTTTTGAAATTGTCTTCGTGTCAAATTTGTCTTTAAGCGAGTGATCTCGACTTCGGACAGCAAGTCGCAAACTATAAGATGGTACGCTTTGCACTTCATATCTTTTTCCATCTATTGTTTCAATCCGTTTTGGCCCCATATTAAAATCTAATATTTCCTCTCCAATTTCGTAATGAGCGCTTTGATTAAAAACCATAATACATTGCCCGTCTTTAATCCCCTGTCTAAAATCCCGGCCGCTGGCAACCTTTAGATAATAGGTATTTTGGGGTATATCCTTTACTTTAATTGATTCACCGGACTTTATATAAAATGCTCTTATACATAAGCCTGTGTTTCTTTCCATAACTTTTACAGCAAAATCTGCTCCTGCCCCAACTGTTATTTCAAGTGATCCTTGGGCACCATAGTCATACCGCCAATCCATATTATCACACTCGGGCGAGTCACCCGTATTTAAATTCATCCTATTATATAAATTCTCAGGTTTCGCTATCAAATAGGATCTTCTTAACCACCCTTCATAGTGACCGACAGAAACTTTAAACCAATCATAAGCTATATCAATGATGAGCACCTCCTGTCCCCTGCTCAATAACCCGTAAGATTTAGATTCTGCATTTGGAAACTCTCTCAAATTCAGCTTGTCCGCATTGACTATATACACATCATCTATCTGAGCGTACAGTGATAGAGAACTGAGATAAATAACAAGAAGCACAATTATTCTTTTCATAATAAAGTTTTGTTCCAAAATTATCAGTTTGATAGATCAATAATTATGGTTTCCCGTAATCTGAGCTTATTTTCTTTCTATATTTTTACCATAGTCAAGTATGGGGATAAAAATTTAGCAAACAGGTTTGTTTATGTATGAATATTTTTTAAATTAGAATTAGCTAAAAGCCTATATGTTAACCTAACAGACCATTTGGAGTCATTATGAAATATTTGGAATATATACCTAATTTATGGTTTAGATTTCGTGATGTAGCGCGATTATACTTACGAAAACTGACATACAGCTTTTCTGGAAAGGATATAACAGTAAAGAAGTTTACCTACCACGCCGCTAATAACAAAGGACTATTAATAATAAAATATGAATGTGATGGACTTCTCTACACGGAAATTCTAAGCAAAAAGTACTTCAATCTAAGCAATACAATCATTCTAAACCTTGAAAAAATTGGGAATAATATCCCTTTGGAAGTCTCATTCATTGGGCGGCGGAAAAAGATGGTCGAAAAGATTACGGTTGATCATATCCTCCAAACAGACTTCGGACGATTCAAATCTGAAATAAACCTAAAAAAGCTGGAGATGACGGATTTGAGACTTGCGCAGAGCAAGAATACATTGCGCTATAGATTAAACAGCACAGCCGTTACCATTAAATCACCTAAACTGAAATTTAGATAATCCTCATTATATGGAAAGCCAATTTTACAACACCAATAAACCCGGAAAAGTTATCAAATTTTTATGGGCCTCCGCTGGCGGAGACGAATATATTTTGGAACGATCTACCTATAGTGATCAGGTTAAATATGCTTGTCTCGGCGGTATTGTATTCGCTACAGGTCTGATGGCTGGGTTATCAGGGGGATATGCATTCTACACGATATTTGAACCCCGGGGTAATGTACTCGAGAATCCAATTCATATCCCGACAGTCTTTATGGCTCTTGTTTTTGGGGTCGTGTGGGGGCTAATGATCTTTAATTTAGACCGTTTTATTGTGGCAGCCACAGGGAAAGGTGATGGTACAGAAAAAATAACTTGGGATGAATTGAAAGGTGCTCTCCCTCGAATTATCATGGGGATGATTATTGCTGTTAGTATTTCTAAACCCGTCGAAATCCGGATGTTCAAAACGGAGATCGATACGGAGCTCAGAAAAATTCAGATCCAAAAGCAAACAGAGTATGCGGCCGAAGTGGATAAGACCTATGCTGAACGTGAAAGAAACCTGGAAAAAGATTTTGGTAAGGTAAGCGAAGAGCGAAAGAAATTATTAAAAAGCCTGGAGGAATATGATAAAAAATATCAAGATGAAATGGCTCAGGGACAAGGTGGACGGGGAAAAGGTGAAGGCCCTGTAGCACTGGCATTAAGGCGGGAAAGAGATAAGGCAGATGAAAGGCTGGCAAAATTTGATCAGCAGAATCAAGCTGAACTAACGAATCTGAATGAACGGAAGGACGCACTCAGAAAAGAAAAAGAAAAGGAAAGATTAAACAATAAAAAAGCAGCGGATGGTCTTGATGGTCTGCTTGAAAGAATCAAGATCGCACATGAGGTAGCTGGTTTTTCCATTACCTTATTTATCACGCTCCTATTTATGGCAATTGAGCTAACACCGATATTCTTTAAACTGATGTTAACAAAAACTCCCTATGATTATCTCAAAGAGAATATCGAGGATATGATGATGGCCAACAATGGTATTGAAATAAAATATGACTACTATAAAGATAAAAAAGGCCTGGAACGGCATCTAGTCATAAACCATGAAGCCGACATAAAACTCTATGAGAAAATAAAAGAATCAGACATTCAGAAAGAACTTTCGGATTACGCCATCGAAAAGTATAAACAGAATGAGAAAGATATTATAGATCATAATCCTGACCTCTATATCCGAAAAAATACAAGCCTAAAAAGTGGCGAGGAATTTAGGGAAGAACTTGCTAAGGAGCTTCAAGATCTTACGCAGCAATTGGATGCAAGAACTCAACGCGAATTATTAGCTTTTGCCTATGCAAGGTATAAGCAGAATGAGGAATCTGCGATCATGAATAATCCTGAAGCATACATCGATTCTGCGAAAAAGAAAATAGAGTCGGATGTACCTGAATCACCAATTGATGTGGCGGATCCTGATAAAGATAACTCAAATATGGCCTAAATTGTAATCGTAAGATGAAGTATTCATTGTCGAAATTCGAGCACTTTCTGTTTTTTTTCTCTTCAGAGGATGTATACGTCATTGAGCGATATTTACAACTTAAGGAAGAAAATAAAGAGTACAGGATCAAGTATTACTTTTTGACTATTGGATTGGCTGTCCTAATATTTTTTATATGTGCAGCTATCAGTACCATGTTTTTTATCTACAATATCTTTGATGGTTATTCGAGGCTACTCAGCTTACCCATTGGATTATTCATCGGATTGCTGATTGCCAATATCTATTTGTTTTTACTGTATACCATTACCCCTACGATCCTGGACACGGTAGACAAAAGAAAGAGAAACGACATCAAAATTAAGGACGTCAAAAATACGCAGGAAAGCACATCGATGTTTTCATTTTCTTTTCTGTTTCGCCTGGGGTTTATTGCCTTCATTGGTTTGATCATTGCTCAGCCACTCAACGTCTGGTTATTGGTGGATATGAACCCATTTGGAATAGGCAAAAAAGAAATCGTACAAATAGGACGCTATAAATCGGAATCGCTGGTGGATAGCTATCTGACCAATGACGATCATTATACAAAGAACGAAATCGTACTTTTTAAAGACATCAACGAGAAATTGGCATACATAGAGCATGGACCCCGTGATTTAATGGAGATACAATCAACAATAAACACCATCAACCAAAAAGTAAAGGAAGATGAAAGTGCGGTGCGGCAGTTGAATCAATTTAAGTTCAACCTAAGCCAAATAAACAAAAACTTCCTAAAAAAGAGGTTCAATTATCAAGAAACCGATGCATTAATTTCACAAATAAATGCCTTTGTCGAGCAAATGGCGCAAAGTGATCAAGATTTTCTTGATAAACTCGAAAAAATGAATGTCAATCAGACATTGGACAGGAATATATTTGGCTTTTACCTGCACAATGCGATCCCGCTGATAAAAGAAAAGATAGAAAGTCACGATCAGCTAAAACAGTTGCTTGATAAAAATACACTCTATACCTTAAAAATCAGATTATTAATGACAGAAAACCCTATTGCCCTAATCATAGCCATACTGACAATCAGTGTATTCTGTATTCCGGTTTTTGCGAAATTCTTTATCCGAAGGAAATTTAATTATTACAAATTTAGGGCCGGATCGGAAAAAACAATCATCACGAAACTTTATGAGAACCACCGTAAAAATTATGCAGATCTCATAAATGCGAGATTGAAGGAGCAATTAGTTGATAGCAACAGAAATTTACTCGGAAAGCTAGCGCCAGTGAAGCGCATCAATACACCGCTATATGAGCATATTGAAAAGGATCTTTTACAGAGAACAGATCGTGAGGAAATAGAAAAGTTTGAGTATTGGAATGATGCCCCCTTTAGAACACAACGGAAATCGGATGTAAAGCTTCCAAATAAAGAGGATCTCATAAACAAATTATACAATTAGCGGATGAATCTACTGATCATTGGAGTAATATTGTGCGCATTATGGTGGTTTTTCTTCCGAAAAAAAAGAGCCTCCAAAATAGATTTACGAAAGAGATCAGAGGACATCGTCGTTCCTGTGGTCGAAAGTAATGAATTAAAGTACAATTTAACTTCCAATAATTATCCGCTATACGATGAGAGCAAGTCAAACTGGTATCGTGAAGTGAGCGTCCCCTTCTTCTGGGAACGAAAAACGCATGTACAGGGAGAAATGATCGGTAAATATTATGGCGAATATCTGCCAAACAGTAATGACCAACCTATTTATCACATCACAATTTATGAAGCGACAATATGTCCCAGAAATTCGGATAAATGCGGTTGCATAAATGGAGAAAAAACATATTGTGAAGGAATCCACAGACATGAAGAAGGTGGTTTTGTGGATTTTGAACAACCGGTATTTTTCGATAAATCACAGCTACCGGAAAAATTCACGCTGCTCCTTCCAAACGATCAACTTGAATATAGGATCGATATCAATGGATTAACAATGTATAATGTTCAATATCTCCGCCATCTTCATCAGAAGGAAAACAAGGAGGTATTTGGTACAGTTAAATGTGTTGTAAAGGGATATTTTTCGGATATAATTGAAGGGAAGCGGTTGCAGAGAGAGTATAAACCATTGGCTGAACAAGTTTCTCAACCTTCTTTTCCAAATGCTATTCCCCAGGGAAATCCACTAGGTCAGAAGCCAAGCGGTAATCATGTTTTTGAAGATGATGGTAATACTGGCAGTTCCAACATTTTCCGAGCTGGTTTAGGTTCCAGAAAATTTTCAAATGGAAATTGGGACAAAAAAATCTCCTATTCAGGAAACAGTCATACCGGAAATAATTATGCAGATACTGGCATAAGTTGGATATTTGTGCTGTTGGCGCTTCTTTTTCTATTAATTATCATTCCTGGTTTAAAGTTTCTGATACCAATAATCGCGGTTATATTATTATTGACGCTGGTGCCCGGTAAGATTTGGGAGTGGTTTTTCAAGATCATCGGGTTTCTGTATTTAGCATCTATTGCCGGACTTATTGGCTGGACAGTTTTCAATAGCTTTCAGAAAAATCTAGCTCCGTTAATCGAGATTCCCAAATATATTGTAGCCTCGCCTACTATAAAACCTGCGCCAAAGCCTGTAATGGAAGAATCAATAAATAACAATAACAGAGATACCATCTTAAGGTTTTCTAAAGAATGGAAAGATTACTCAGGTGCGGAGTATTCTGGGGGCTACTATATCTTTAAAAGTGACTATCAAAAATCAAAGAGTAACAAGAATGCTCTATTTGGAAGTAATCAAAGGGCTAACTATAACTTTATTGTCCATAAGATAAAGGAGTTTGATCAAAATAAGCTTGACGGTGTCTATAAGATGTTTGATAGCTTGGCGACGGCTAGAAATTTAACCAGGCTGCAGTTTGCTTCAATGGTAATGGCATTTGTGCAAGACTACAACTATTCCCTGATCTTACCACAAGAATGCGATCCAACGATCTATTCAGACTATTTTGTAAAAAATTATCTGACAAAAAATAATGGTTCGTGTATACCCAATGAGCCTTTTGGTCTATTGACACCGTTGGAAACCATTGCAACCTCGAATGCAGATTGCGATACACGAACATTGCTAATTTACACCATTTTGTCCAAGTATGGGTACGATATGGTCATGCTATCAAGTGATCTCTATGGGCATTCACTGATTGGCATTAATTTGCCTTACTATGGAAGCAACTATTTTATATACGGAAATACAAAATATGCTTTAGTCGAGACGACAGCTCCAGCAGCCAGGCCGGCTTACATCCCAAGCGAAATCGCGAACATGAACAATTGGTATATATCCTTAAAATCTAAATAATATGAACCCTAACTTCTTTTTAATTTACACGGTTTTTGCATTGCTTACAATAATGATCAGTTTATTTGTGCTGATCAGGCTAGCTAGGATTTTAAAAGTAAAAACACAGCGGGATGAAATCGATTACTACAATGGAATTGTTGAGGTCGGTATGCTTATCGGATGTGGCATATTATTTTTCGATGTATTTCCAGCTGTCTCTACCATGCTCAATGCCATGGATATGCAACAGGTGAGTTTATATAGTAAAGATATTATCAAGCTACTATTCGTTTATGAAGGGGTTACTTTGGGAAGTATCATAATCGCCTTCCTCTGTTCTCGTGCGGTATTTGGAATTGTGACGCGCCAATTTAAAGAGGGCCTGACACCGATCTTATTCAGGTTATTTTTTGCTATCATTTTTATTGTGATGATTGTTGCGGTCAAACCAGTTGTCGTAGAGCTATTAAATTACTTCCAACCTACCATTAAGACACCGTTCTTTAGATAGTGTAATTTTTTAGTTAGTGGAGGAAAAACTGTAAATTGACAATGTTACCTTATTCACGAAGTATCTTTTCGGGCTGAAACTCAATAAGACGCCATTGAAATATGGTAATGATTTAATTTTATTAAAAGTTGCTCGGTTTGAAAATTCATTAGATATAACACGTAAAGCTATGATGAAAAAAGTACTGTTTATTATCTTACTGTATACAATCTCGTTTCCCGTAATTGCGCAAAACAAATATGCTACAACAACGGATGGAAAGATGGTATTATTAAAAAGCGACGGAACTTGGGAATATGTAAAAGACAGATCTACATCATCAAATATTAATCAATTTAAAAATACGAGCTCCTCCCCTTCGCCGCGCAGAACAAATACATCTAAAAGTAGTTCTTCTTCCAGAAATTATATCCGTGGACCTCGAGGAGGCTGTTATTATATCAACTCCAATGGCAACAAGACTTATGTCGACAGAAGCATGTGTAATTGATTAGGCAATTCGGATATGATTATTAGGGTTATTCTCATCATATGCATAAAGATTATTACCTATATTCGGCTGATAAAGAAATTCTTTTTAACATTGAATGGGATAGCTTCTTTCTTTCTCATCGCAACAGATCATAAAAAAATGGATAAGTTTATCGCCAGCCATTTGTTTGAGGTTTTTCTCTGGAATGACAAGACAAATCATTATTGGGAATATACCGTTGAGTAAAATAAAGATTTTAGCCCGAAACATATTCAGTATAATATAGTACCACAGTCATATATGAAAACAGAAACCCAGGAAAAATTTGACAGAATCATAAAAGAAAGCTTTATTGAAATCTTAAAACCACTTGGTTTTAAAAAGAAGGCCAACAATTTTTATTTGCAGCTTGAGAAAATCGGTCACATCATAAATATTCAAAAAAGTTATTATAGCACTAAAGACGATATCCGTTTCACTATAAACGTTGGAATATTTTCACCTGAGTATTGGTTAGCATGCTTTAATTATCATAACAAAGATGTACCGGCATATCCTACCGAACCTGAGTGTATGATAAGAGAAAGAATTAGCGGCATGAGAGGCCTACCCGATATTTGGTATAATATAACACCGATGACAGATATTGAAGAACTAATTACCGAAATGAAATACAATATTTCAAGCTTTATTTTACCATTCTTTGAAAAATTAAACACAGTACAAAAGCTTATCAACGAACTCGAAGCTTCTGAAACCTTACTGCACACTGCCGCTAAAATGACGTTTTTCACAGAGCTAAGGCTTCTGGATAAAGCCAGAGCCGAATACAGGAAGATATCAAAAGAAAGATATAATCCGCAACAAATGGTAAACCTCAAAGATTATGCGGAAAAGCACTGTTTAATTTAATAAAAGAGATTTTTTAATTGACATTTTATACAGCGATCAAGACAGGATGAAGATATTGGACTTTTTCAGGATATTTAAACGAGAGATAGCATCAAAAACAAAGAGGAATACATACTTACCCCTATCTTGGGACGACGATTATTGTCAAATTGAAATTGTCCCCGCCGAAAATAGGGCGTCTATAGAGAAGAGGATTACAGAAGTAAAAACTCTCGCGGATCAATCAAGAGAAGGTCTGGGTTTTACTGAAATATTCGAAGTCGGCCAGATGTCTATAACAACTTTTTCAAAAGAAATCCTAAAAGAGCCGCTGAGTCAATTATTAACAGATTACAAATTTGAAAAAGCAAAAAAAATTAACTATGTCGGTTATAAAATAGCTAACTGCGAAACAACATCCACTAAAGCTTTTGGTTTCTCAAACTTCACTATATTTTTTGATACAGAAGAAGAATTTGTAAAAAATATTTGGCTTTCGATTAACGCGACAGCTTCTCGAGCAGAAATTTCACGAGAACAATTCATATTGATTAAAGACGCACTATATAGCTTAGGAGAAGAATACGAAATGGTTTTGGTGGACTGGAATAGCTTGCAATTAATCGATCTAAGCAACAGAAATCAGATTGGCAAATACCTCAACGGATACTGGAAATAGTATTCGAAGATTAATTATCCCTCGTTCCATTTTCATAATGATAATGATCTTGATTTGCCGAAGTAAATTGTTGGATAAAATTGGGTTCCATTTGAGTTTGTCTTTTCACATTGAAAAAATCATTAAACAATGCCCAGTCGTACACCCCTTCATCAATTGGATACGCTGTCAAAACCCCGGATAATTTATGTTTATTTATCCATATTTCTGCCTTTTCTATTGAAGTAAAAACTCCACTTGAAAACCGCCCTCCTTCTCCATGAAAAACCCAAATTGTATCTAACATAAAGCTCATTTTTTATTATCCTGGGAATCTAGTATTTAGGACAAGTCGGCCTGGACTCTTTTTGATATGCTCAAAATCTTCTATTTTTTTACAGTTATTAAAAATAATCCTTTCGATGTGCTCACATTCGTTTACTCCCTTGACAGATTGTAAATTTCTGCCGTAGCTTATTTCAAGCTTTTTAAGATTTTTGAGCTTCTCGATACCTTCCAAACTTTGCACATTGGTATGATGGATCAATATTTCTTCCACATTAGAAAAAGCATCCACGATCGACTCAATAGACCTACTTGTAGGGTTGAAATACCATAATGTAATATGCTTTACAGAACTACTCTGATTTTCGAATTTAATGCTCTTATTAAAACCCAAAATATGGATTTCCTCTAGCATACTATATTTGTTTAAGTCGATGGTTCCCTTTGTCGATTTCCCATTGCAAAAGAGTTGTCGTACCTCCTGTACATTCTTAGGAAGCTCAACATCCAATAAGGATTCTGAAAAGATAATTTTTTGAAACTGAAAATGCTGTAATTGTTCAAACAATAGATTATTAAGAGCCTTATCCTTATAACGATCTATTGTCAATGATTTTAAATTTCTCTTATCGAAGGGTAACCCTCCATCATACAATTCAGCAAAATGCTCGTTATAGCCAGGAGGATCCTCACGTCGCAGATACTTTTCAAATTCGTGCCAGTTTTCTGGTTTATAACGCTCCACGATAGCCATCACATCTTCTAACCTACTGATTGATAAATACTCTTCTCCTTTAAATTGACAAAGAAATAACTGGTGCATCTTTTACTATTGTGTTGGCTCTAAACTTACCAAATTTCCATTGAAATAAATATGATGGCTTAAATATTTCCGACATTGTTTTCTCTTGTAGAACAACCACCAAATGCTATCGACTTTTATAAAAAGAACGGCTTTGAACGAGCGGTCAAACAGAGCCTATGTGGATCTATAAAGGTAATGATCACTGAGAGAAGGTTAAGATAGCCTGCCCAAATTCAGGCATTTGTAAAGACTGAAATGCAGGTTTATATCAATGCACAGAAAACTTATTGACAGATTGTACTCCGTGCTCAACATCTGGAAATATTTTTTTTAAAAACCAAACAGGATTCGATCCTCCCAGACTCAAGGTTTTTTTATTCCTTTTATATCCTTTTTCATCGAATATCGTCCTTTATCCACTTTAATTCCCCACGTTGGATCATCGCTATATACTTTTGCATGTGATCATCGATCAATAAGAAATTGTCTTCAAGGTGGTAATTTGTTTTAAGTATTTTATCGGCACATCCTCTGTAAGCCAAACCCCATTGTCTGAAATAAAAAACCGAAAATTGTCATTGTACATTTGTTCTGCAAGCACTTTGAAAACAAATGGTTTTCCGTGTCTTTGGCCAACTTTCATTGCAGTTTCAATGTCGCTACTTAAATGAACATGTTGTCTATTTCGTTTTTCAAGTCCTGTATTTAAAATGGATTGGACTGATTTTTCACTTGTTCCGTGGTATAAAATTTCTGGTGGTTTTTGATTTGTGTAGCCTAACTCAATTTCTACTGAATGTCCTTGACTAGCTCTTATCCTATCAAGTGTATCATTAAATGCAAATCTCTTTTTAGAGTTTGTTGCTACAATGTGACTAAGCGTTTCTCTGTCTAACTTTATACCGTGGTTGTTTACTTTTTCAATTAAGTTATTTACATCAGTCCAACCATTTTGGTCAAGTTGAATACCGATTGTTTCAGGTTGGTGTCGTAATACCAAACTTAAAAACTTGCTTATATTTATTTCGCTCTTACTCATAATTCTACTATTAAGAACCTAAAAGTTTCTGCCACCACGTCCGCGCCGCTTTTGGCAAGCTGCTGTTATGTGCAGTAATTTTTTTCTCTTTCATTATTTCTGTCACGTCCTGAATTAAACCGTCCACCATTGGTGAAAAATTTCTGTACTTTTTATGTTGAACTTTTATAATATGATATGAATTCTTAGCTATATCATCTGATGAGCTGTTTGTTTTAATAATTATTCTGCAAAGTTGTTCAATACAATCTCTTATAATATTGTGGTTATCTGTTCCTTTTATTTCGCTCTCAAGGATTTCAAGAGCTTTATTATTCTCACCAGTCTCAACATATAACGCTGCCAATTTTAGATTGTAGATGTCGGTTGGAAAATCTTTATCATTTTTTTTGATTGTCAATTTATAAGCTTCTATCTCTGAAACCTTGTCGTCTGCATATTTGGCGTATGTCCTATATAAACCTAGTTCTTCATATGTCCAAGCTCTTTCTTGATTGATCCATTCAGGTAGTTTCGTCAAAAATAGCTCCCGTTCATTTGTCGAATAGAGAAAATACAGTTCGTCCTGAATTGGTGATTTGTAACATCTGAAATAGGACATCTTCATTTCTTTCCAATCGTCAATTTCTACCTGCGAATAGATACAATTTTCTTCCGCTTCTCCAATATACTTTAACAGTTCAGTTTTATTTGGGTTGTCCGCTGTTTTTAAATATTGGTAAGTTTCTTTAACTCCTGCCGAAACCAAATATTCGCCATCAAAACCAATTCCGCTGTCAAAATCAATATTTTTAGCATCAAGAAACAACCAAACGGTTTCAGGTGAATTGAAAAGTGTCAGAATGAAAGCACAGAAATATAAATTATCAACATCACCAACTTTTCCATATTTTCGCCATTCCTTTTCTTCTGCGAAAAGATACTTTACAATTCCATAGTCTGTCTGTTTAAGATCATTGTAAATTGCAATATTTAGTCTTAATCGGTCAAAATGTTTTGAATCTATGGCGTCTTTGTCAAAGCGATAATTGCCCAAAAGTTTTGGGTTCTGTCGGACTAAGTCAAGTTCAGTTTTATATTTTTCTATCATTGTCAAACTGTCTTGGGATTATTACACATACCTTTCAAATATACGCAATTCACCAAATTAGAAAATAAATTCAATGGAAAATACTGGAAGAGCGTGCTAAATTTATACAGCAATCCAAAAACTTGTTTTTAATAGTAGATGCAAATTGATACTTTTAAAGTGATAAAACTGATTGCAAATAACCAACAATATCGACAAATTTTTTAACGCGTATTTGACCAGGGGAATAGATTCCGTTTACACGGAAGATACTCCAAGAGACATTATAGCATCCGAAGTAAACGAAGATGACTGGTATGAAAGGAAACTTATCCCAAGGACAATGACCTCTGGGGATTACAAAAGAGTAGCGACACAATTTTGTGTTACTTTACTATTCTGAATTAATATGTTTATGGCTATTAACTTTCAAGATTATTATAAACTTTAAGGGTGAGGTGTTCGTTTGGAAGTCGGAATGGTTACAGGAAACCGTAAGATATTATAGGCTATACGATAAACCCAATAGAAAAATACGGGGCATCGTATAGATAATTTTATCGGAACTGATGTACTCTGTCAGTACCGCAGTGCGGTAGCTTGTATTTTTTAACACGTTTAGCCCTTGAATATAAAAACTGAATGGAGATTTCACTTTCTGGTAACGCAATTCAAAATTTCCATTTATAGTAGTAGGATCAGCACTGCTATCACCCAGCCCTGTCTTCAAGATACTCCAGTCTGTCTTAAATACAAGATTCTTCAGCTGATATTTCCCGATAATGCTCCATTTATTGAGCGCGACCTTTTGATTATCCGCCAAACTCTTCTGCCAGCTATCGGTCTTAGTCCAGGCTAATTTTACATCAGCAAGCTTTGGTATAAACCATCTTAAGGAAAGGTCTGTCGAAACCGTATTCTGTCGTAGATAAATCTCGCTGTTATCGATTCCTTGTGCTAACCTCATATGGATATAGGACAGATATACACCCGGTTCAAACCTACCATATCGTATGCTATACCCCCCGATATTGGTGAAATTGAGATCAGGTCGATCAAACAACTGCACTGTCTTCAACTGCTCGTAGGAAGAAGTCAAAAGACTGCTCCCTTTGATCTTATCTTTCAAAGTCAATGCACTGTTAAAATGGATTACCCGAAAGTCTGTAAGTCTAAAATTGTTATAGGTAAAAGTAAGTTTATGGAATGTCTGTCCCTCCAGCAGGATATTTCCCCGAGACAAACTATTGTAACCTGTGATCCAATAAGACGGATTAAGGTCCATTGCTGTCGCAAAAGTATAACCTCTTCGGTAATTAAGGCGAAATCCATCCAATGCACTTTTCCCATATTTTAGATCCACCTCCGGTTGTAGAAACCAGTGCCCATGACGATTATCGTTTGTTGGAGTCTGGTTGATTAAATATAAGTAATACTGCTTTACAGAAAATAATATTTTTAACTTATCAAAGTCTAACCGATAGCTCCCACCCACATAATTGCTGCTGTTTCGATAATATTGTCCGTGATCAAATAAGTGAGCACCGGTTGTATCCTGGGCTCCAACTGACTGCCCATTCTGCCGTAATAATTCATTTTGGGAGTTGACTTCCAGATGAATTTGCTGGTTCTGATTGATGACCCAATAGTATTTATAAGACCCATTGAAAAGATGCTTCTTCCGCTCCACAGGTCTCACTATACTATAGTTCGACAAAGAATCAAAACGTATAAAACCACGCAGAAAAAGGCTGTCCGAAGAAAGGGAAAAATTGTCTCTCTCTGAAGTATACTGATGCTGGAAAGCAAATGAGCTATAACTTCGCAAAGAATGCTTCCAACTACCTTCCAGGTATTGTTTCAGAACAACAGAATGTCCATCCTGGATTTGTATACTATTGTTGTCTACTCCAAATCTGTCAATGACATTGTTCGTCTGTACCTCCTGCTTGGGCATTGTCCAGAATGTACCCAGATTGTAATCCAAGCTAAAATAGGGACTTGGCTTAAAATTGCTCGAAATATTGAAAGACGCCTGTCTATTGACCTGCGAAGAACGCATATTGGTTTGTTCTATATACCGAAGGTCGGGAAAAGAATAATGATTAGTGCCTTCTAACATGGTGCCCAGTCTGTTTTCGGAATATACGCCATAGAGATTTACGCTCAATTTCTTCTTTAGCCCCTTTTGAAAACCGTTGAATGCAGCGAATTTATTGATGTTTTTTATCACATTTCGATTGTCACGATTGTAACCCGTCAGACCATCCTTAGGAACTGAATTAGAAAAATATTGCAACTCGGCACCCTGAACCCGGTCAATATCTTCCTTGGATACCGGTGAAGTACCGATATTATTGATATCCCCAATAAAAGACATGGTTTTTGACGGTGAATAATAAAATAGGGCGGCGTGTTCCTTGTAGGATTTTTCGCTTCCCAATGAAGATTCAAGATCTCCAAAGATGAAATTCTTCTTATTCTCTTTCAGCTTGACGTTCATGGCAAGCTGATCATTTACCTGCACGTTTTTCAGCAGGTCGTTTTGGGAAAATCTACTGATCATCTCAACCTTGTCCACTGCATTTGCGGGAATATTCTCGATAGCGAGCTTACTGCCGCCACCAAAAAAGCGCTCATTTTCCACCAATGTTACATTGACCTGCTTCCCCTGAAAACGCACTTTTCCATCTTCGATAGAAAAGCCAGGCATCTTTTCAATAAGATCCTGTAATTTTCGGTCTGTACTGTCCCTGAAATAATCGGCAGAAAAACGGATGGTATCTTTGGCAATTTCAACTGCACGGTATTGGTAGTTGATCTTTACTTCATCAAGTCTCTGGACAGATTTTAATAATTTGTATTTGAATTTTTGTTCTGCCGATCGAATATCGACGGTATCAACAACTTTCTGATAACCTAATCTGGAGATTGAGAGCTCAATTTTTCCTGTGTTCGAAAATTCGAGCTGAAAATGCCCCTGCTGATCAGTTTTCTGAAATACGGGAGCACCTCCGGAAGAAGGAATACGCTTGATCACGATACTTGCGTTCTCCAACGGTCTGTCGCTGTCATCCACAACAAGGCCTTTAAATAGCAAGCTTTGTTGCGCTAATGTAGTTGGGGTAACAACAAATAAAAGAATATATAACAGTATAAATCTTAACGTCACAAGCTATTGATAAGGAACATTTAATTCTTTAGCCAGTTTATATAACCTTTCTCGCCATTGTTCTTTTGTCAGGATTTCTTTATCTGGCAATGGAGCAATGTCAGCCTTTCCTGTTAAGTTAATGTCAGTTAGTCCGTAGACAATACCATCATATTGAAACTCAAATATCAACCCAGGTAGGTCACGTGCGAAGACAGGGCCAAAGGGTACTGGAATTTCAGGACAAAACCAGGCAATAACAGGTGTTTTTCTAATTTTGTATTCGCCGCCCTCCCTATAGCTTATTACTTTATCTCCTTTTGCTTTATAGCAGGTAAACTCACCTATTTTTTTCGTTTCCTCACTGATTTTCCAGTCAAAATTATTATGGGTCTTCAATATAAGTCCTTTTTTGTCCATACCTTTTCTAATATCCCTATCAAAACTGTAAAAATACGAAGCATCATGCCAGCTCGTATCTTTATAACCGACTAACCCTTCGGTTATTTTAATATCTTCATTCGAAACTTTTTCAAGTTCAATGGTCTTTACCCGGTTAAACATAGATTTTGTGGTTGTAAATTCCAGCTTAAAACGCATCATTGCAGCCATCTTTGGAACAAAGGGATATGCGTTGAGCACCCATAGACCTTCAGGGCCATTATTAATACTATCAGTACTCCTTAATACAGCATAATGAGCATGGCCCGCAACTTCCTGTGCGTTGGACTTGACCTTCATAATGAAGATCAATATAAAAAGAAGAAAGATGTGTTTTAGTTTCATTTTATAAATTTTGAATATGGTTGAGTAAATACCCAACCATATTTATTACTTAAATAACCGACATAGTTCTTAGACTATGAATTTTATTGTTGTGTAGAGTGAGTACCTTCAAAACATTTTTGCATTTCAATTTCTAAGATACGGTCAAGAACATCATCTGGGTAATGTCCTTGCATCTGTTCGCCGCGAATTACGACTCCTAAAAGACATGGGACAGGACTGTCCTGTTCAACCATCGCCTCCATTTGCGCAACCGGAACTTCTTCAGCAATGGTTGATGCTTGAACTTGGCTCGCCCCAAAGATAACACCACCTAGTAGCATTACCTTTAAAATACTTTTTTTCATAATTTTTATTTAATATATTATCGAATATATTTATAAAAATTACATTTATAATATGGTTTTTTGAAATTTACACAAATGTGTAGTAAACAAAAAATTGTCTGAATTAATTAATGTCACCTGAATACTATTATTTACACTTGCGTCCTAAACGATAAAAAAGTGGCGGTGTTTTGATATAGCAAAGTTGCTATATTTAAATTGCTAAATTTTATACGCTGTCATGGTAAATTTAAACGTTTCTAGTCAGATTTTATCCCTTATCGACCGCGAATTATTCAAGGATTTGGTGGCTAAACATAAGAGCATGAGAGCCTGCGTGCCGGTAGTTACAGCTTTACCAAGGGAAGCGTGGTGGTAGTGGACCGTGGCTATGTGGATTACAGCTGGCTTGGGGATTTGGACAGCGCTAGCTGTTACTTCGTTACCAGGAGTAAAATTAATATGAAGTACAACGTTATCAAGTCCTAGAGCGATGTCCTTAAAGAAAAAGGCATCCTTAAGGATGAGATCATTGAGCTTTCCGGTGCTGCCCGCAATAAATACAATTCCAAACCGTTACGCCTGGTCCACTTTTGGGATAGCACCACTGGCAATGAGTACCATTTTTTGACCAATAATACTAAATGGAAGGCTTCTTTGGCGGCAAATAACTACAAACAACGCCGGCATATCGAAGTCTTCTTCAAGCATCTAAAGTAGCACTGTTAATTCGCAAAGCATAAACTTTACTTACTTTAGGCATAAGCCTCAGTTCATGGATCTGTTTAGATATTTTACCAGTTGACAAAATATTTTTGAAATTGGGGAGATATAAATATACTTGCACAACGCTATTTAAACTCAAAATACCTTATGTTTTAAGGTACAATAGCGGCTCCAGTAACACGAAAGACTGGAACACATTGTAGATTGCTTTTTTTCATTAATTTAACGATGTTTACAACAGCTCTGTCTTTAAAAAAAGGTAGCAGTTCCCTTTGTTGTGAATTGCTTTCATTCTTTGATTTAACGATAATTGACCTGCTTCCCCTGAAAGCGCACTTTTCCATCTTCGATGGAAAAGCCAGGCATCTTTTCAATAAGATCCTGTAATTTTCGGTCGGTACTGTCCCTAAAATAATCGGCAGAAAAACGGATCGTATCTTTGGCAATTTCAACTGCAAGGTATTGGTAGTCGATCTTTACTTCTTCAAGTCTCTTGATAGATTTTAATAATTTGTATTTGAATTTTTGTTCTGCCGATCGAATATCGACGGTATCAACAACTTTCTGATAGCCTAACCTGGAGATCGTAAGTTCAATTTTTCCTGTGTTCGAAAATTCGAGCTGAAAATGTCCCTGCTGATCAGTTTTCTGAAATACGGGAGCACCTCCGGAAGAAGGAATACGCTTGATCACGATACTTGCGTACTCCAACGGTTTGTCGCTGTCATCCACAACAAGGCCTTTAAATAGCAAGCTTTGTTGCGCCAGTAAACTATTGGTCAGCAGGCATAGGAGAATAAATAACAGTATAAATCTTAACTTCACGCGCTATTGATAGGGAATATTTAATTCTTTGGCTTTTTCATATAATCTGGTTCGCCACTCTTCTTTAGTAATAATTTCTTTATTCGGTAATGGTGCAATCTCAGGTTTACTTGCCAAATTCAATTCCTTCAATCCATAAAGAGTTCCACCTTCTTGAAATTCGAAGATCAATCCTGGAAGATTCCGTGTGTATATAGGACCAAAGGATACCGGAATATCAGGACAAAACCAAGCTATAACGAGCCTTTTCTTTATCTTAGTAACTCCTTCCTCGATATAACTTGTTTCCCTATTTCCCGTTGCTTTATAACAGGTGAACTCTCCTATCTGCTTTGTTTCAGTACTGATCTTCCAGTCAAAATTATTATTTGTCTTTAACATTAGTCCTTTTTTATCCAGCGGATTTTTCATATCTCGATCGAAAAGATAGCAATAGTCGTTATCCTGCCATGTAGAATCCCTATATCCTATTAAAGTCTCAGTACTCCTTACATCTGCCTTGGCCAACTTGTCAATTTCTTTACTTTTGACTCTGGTAAATAAGGACCTGCTTGCTGTAAATTCAAGTTTAAAAGTCATCATGGAAGCGATTTTCGGGACAAAAGAATGGGTGCTCAATATCCAAAGCTCCTCTGGCGTGTTAAGTGAACTATCGGCGCTTTTTATAACTGAATAATATGCGTAGCCAGAAGTTCCCTGACCTTGGCTTTTTAAAATAAAAAATAATAAAAAAAAAGGAAGTAGAGTTCTGTATAATCTCATTCTTAAAATTATTAATTTGGCTGGATAAATCCAGCCATATTTATGAAATATAAATTTACCAAATTAATAATGACATTATGTCTGCGGCAATGAAGAGTGTGTACCATCTGCACACTTTTCCATTTCAATCTGCAAAATGTCATCCAATACATCTTGTGGATACGCCCCAACCATCTGATTCCGTCGAATTAGTACTTGTATAACGCAAATTACCCTCGGATCTTGAGCTTCAAGCAGCGCATTTTCTTGTTTGGTAGAGGTTTCTTCAATCAATACATTTTCATGTTTGATAGGAGTTTCATCAGCGATGGTTGATGCTTGAACTTGGCTCGCTCCAAAGATAACACCACCTAGTAGCATCATCTTTAAAATACTTTTTTTAATAATTTATATTTAATATAATATCGAATATGTTAAATATAAATTATGACTATAAGATGATTTTTTGAGATTTACACAAATGTGTAGTAAATAAAAGATCATCTGAATTAATTAATGTCACCTGAATACTATTATTTACATATCTATCACATAACACGCTGGCTGCTATTGGATCATTATAGCGTGAAATCTCCCTCCTTTCTATGAATTGGTCATGGTTACTATCATAGCATGCTACTTTTCAATCGGGCAAGGTTAATACCCAAACCTAATATACATTATTTATGCTGAATTAATATGTTTACAGATATTAACTTTCAAGATTATTACAAACTGTAAGACTAAGGTACAGGTTTGAAAGTAGGGCTGGTTACGGGAAACCGGAGCTGATTTATTCGACCGTGTTAATAAGACAATGAAATAAACAAAAAGGCCTTCCTCGTTAACCGTCGAGGGAGGCCATGTTGGCTAGATGTACGCTGCAAACTATGAGGAATACCATAAAGAATTAGAAAGCTTATTAGCTTTAAGAAGTAAGACAGCAAGTGTTATAGATGCATTGGAATCAATAATCTTATCCGTAAACTGAATATTCCGACAAAATTGATGAGGACCCACAAAAGTACACCAAAAGCATAAGGACAATGAATTCAAAGATTGGATATCCTGGCTGATTATTGGAGGAGCGGGCCTTTTTGGCTTTGTAGATTTGATATATTGAGTAGAACACTATTGTATATTCTCTTAAGGTTTCATTTTCCAATATATAAAATTATAAATTTAAATAACGTCCCTCCGATACTAAGAATACTATTGTTGATTATAATACTACAGTACAGCAATTACCAGACAGCCTAATGGATGACGGCCTACTTTATTTGAAATAATGGGAATGGCTTTGGCCCTTTTGTAATATTTCAGTTCATATGGATCAGCGGGAAGGGCTTTGAGATATTCTCGTTCAATACTCTGGAAGAGTTCGATACGGCTCGATTCTTAAGAACAAAAGTCCGCAATATTTTACTTTCGCGGCATTGACCTACGACAGTTTTGACAAGCCGAGAACTTCAAACATTAATGATATCGAATTCTTTGGAATAGGAAATAGAAAGTGTGACTACTTCAACTTTGTGCCACTTTCCCTTTTGAAGAGAATAAATAAGCGCCAAATAATCTTACAAGGTAATTAAATACACAAGTACCAACCGAAATAACGAATTTAAAATAAGAAATTAAAATTCGATCAATTTTCCCTATTTTGACAAAAAAACCGCATATGCCAAATATCTACATTATCTCTGGGTGCAATGGAGCCGGAAAAACAACCGCTAGCTACACTGTGTTACCTGAGATATTAGATTGCAGAGAGTTTGTAAATGCCGACAATATAGCAGCAGGTATTTCTCCTTTCAATCCACAAAGCGTAGCTGTATCAGCTGGTCGAATTATGTTGGAGCGTATCGCGGAGTTAATGAAGACTAGAGCTGATTTTGCATTTGAAACAACGCTTTCCACTAGAAGCTATAAAAATTTAGTAATCGAAGCTCAAAAAATGGACTATTCAGTAACTGTACTCTATTTTTGGCTCGACTCACCTGCACTAGCCATACAACGTGTAAAGAAAAGAGTAGAAAACGGCGGACACAATATTCCTTCTGATGTAATAGAAAGACGATATCATCGTGGTTTAGAAAATTTGTTTAACATTTATATTCCAATATGTGATCGCTGGTTGGTTTTTGATAACATGGATTTAATTCCCGAAATTATTGCTCAGGGTGATAAATTTGGAGAATTCGTTTCAAATAGCGAAATTTGGTCAATACTAAAATCCAAATACCACAATGAACGATAAGGTAAATATTGAAAATATCAATCTTGCTGAACGAATTCGTTTAGGAGTACAAAAGGCTTTACGAAAATTAGCCGAAGAAAGTGCAGCAAAGGGTGAGAGTTTGGTGGTAAAAGTTGATGGCAAAATACAAGAAGTACCTGCAAAAGAACTACTTATGAATTTACCGAAATAGTTTCTTCTGTAAACTATTTAACTAGCCCCCTGGCTATACTCAAAAAAATATTTAGTTCCTTAACACGTATATTTATTACCGGGAGTTTCTTTGCTGTCTCTTGATTAAAATAGCCTCACCACTGCATATAAATTTCAGATATATCATACAAAGTGGTTTCATGCATCACAGTTTTTAAGTAGACCATCTTTTCGCTGGCAAAAATTCCAGTCGGGCTGATCACCACCTTAACTTCGCCTGCAGGTACGTCGCAATCTAAAGCGTTATCCCGTCCCTGTGGTAAATCGATAAGTTTCCTTTGTCCCCTACCCTTATCATCAATCTTCCAGAAATGCCAGAGGTGGAAGAACAATAAAGTGATAACACAGTCTTCTTTTGTGGTAGGGTGCTTTTTAAGTTTTCCTTCTCAATTTCAAATTCCTCCCTGGTAATCAAGTCTGAATCGAGCAAACTCTTAAGTTTATATAATTCATCAGTAAAAGACTTATCAATTGCTTTTAAAAGCCCATGAGTTTGTTTTTTCGCATTGGATAGCAATTCTGTTTCAAATTTAACCTGATCGTCTGATTTAGACACCAGTGTGAATATGAGTCCAATAACAGGAGATAGAAACATTCGACTCAGATTTAAGTGGCAGAGCTATTTGATACGTTTAAATACCCGATGAACTTTTAGCGAATCTTGAGATCCGATTCGGTTTCCCTTTTCGTCCCAAAGGACTGGTGTTGCTCGCAAATGAAGCTTCTTATTGATTATTTCCAGTTCAACCTCATCATTCTCATTTTGGATGGCAGGAATTATTAGGAGCTTTCCGTTTACATTTGCTTTAACAGTTTTTGCAGGAGCCATCCCCGAGCCGTCATCGGTAAAAAGTGCATAGTCCGTCCCCGGTTCAAAATGTATCTTGACGGTATTTGTCTCATACTTTACGCTGTACTGCCAGATACCTTCAAATGCTGTTTTTACCGTTAGAGGAATAGTTGTACTTTGTGCATAAGAACTTTGTGCAGCAATTACTATGAATATGATTGTAAATAGCCTTTTCATACTTTGTGCCATTAATTTTTTTAGCTAACGTTTTACATGCTGAATACTATTCCGCTCCGACCCTATCCAATTTGTTGTTCTATACGTCAGAGTTTTAATAAATACCTGTCGACTCTCCATATTTTTCTACACAAACTTCGTCGGCTATGCCATAAAGAATTTGATCTGTAAATTCGTTAACACTATAGGGTATTTTTTCCGGATTTTTAATAACCGACAAATATAAATCTAGGCCATTACTAACTATCCAATTCGCAATATCTTCCACTCCATCTTCGGATTCTTCCATATAATCAGTATATGGTTTATCCTGCAATTCAACTGAAGCATCCACAAAGGTTTCCTGAAATCTGATAATTTCTTCTTTTTTAAAAGCACTAAGAATTTCTTTTAGCTTTTCTCTATTACAGTCTGCCTTTTTTATTATTGACCAAAACCATTCCAATGTTTGAATATGATCCATATCTATTGTTCTTTTTACGATATCCTTATAGCACACAATTTGCAGAAAATCCAAATTGTGTGGTTTATACTTTTAATTTTTAATAACCTTTTCTAAATTTCCATTTTCGTCATAGACTTTCCATTCTCCTTTTTTTCTTCCATTTTCATAGTTTCCTGTTTCCCGTAATTGTCCATTGTCGTGATAAAGCTTCCATAACCCTGAATTTTTATCATTTTTAAAGTTTGATACTTGCCGTATTTTTCCTTCTTCAGTATAGCGTTTCCATTCTCCAGTTTTTTCACCATTTTCGTAATGACCAATTTCTGCTAGCTGTCCATTTACATGGTATTGTTTCCATTCACCAAACTCCTTGCCATTTTCATAGTATACAATATCTTGCAATTGACCATTATAATAATATCTTTTCCACTCTCCTTTCCTAGTTCCATTTTTATAATTTCCGATTATTTTTAATTGTCCATTCACATCATATTCTTTAAATTCGCCTTGCGGTAGGTCGTTTTCATAGCTTAAACTTTTCCAAAGCTGTCCATTGTCAAAATACAAGTTCGATTCTCCCGTCACTTTTCCATTTTTATCTAATTTTTCCTTCAATCGAATTTCCCCATTATCATGGTAAGTAATTACCTCTCTTGAATTTGAATTATCCTTTTTAAATTTTTGTTCCTGTCCACTACAGAATGTGAAGAGAGATAAAATTACTGGCATTACTAAGAATTGTTTCATTTTGTGTATAGTCTTATCATTTAGGGATTATCAATATATTCTATATCAGAATAATTATTTGCTGGATACCTATCTTAATATACTTGAAGCTCCTTGCTATTTTTTGGGCGATAGAGATATAGCTGAATGTAAGTTGTAGTATCAACTCCTTTATCTTTTCGCTTAAAGCCTCCCCACAATGCTGATTTTTCATTGTTAATTTTCTCTAAACACACCAGTTTTCCGTTAGCATAGAAAATCATCTTGTATTTTTCAATGGGTTTCAGATCAAAAAACTCTAAATCCTCATCTGTTCGGAATTGATATTCTTTGTCCCAGTTGTTTTTTATTTCTTCGGAAGAAAGATACATTTGCTGGGCTAGTCTTTTTTCTTTTTCATAAACAACATTCGCCAAATCATCTTTCGTACCTTTCATATATATACCTCTTATCTCATTGTATTTTGCAACAACTTCTATTTCTAACGCTTGTAACTGGTCTTTATCCTTAGCAAAAAGAACTTCGGCATTATCTAAAATGTTTATTTTGTAGGGAACTTCGGCGTCAAAAGTAAAACTGTCTTCAAAAAAATTCTGTCCGTCAAATGTTGAAACTTCTTTACCTTCCTCTATTTTTTGTGGAGTGGTGTAAGTAGTCACTTCTTCCTCATCACTCCAACTACCATCTTTACCTATGAAGGATTTTTTGATTAGGATCTGAACTCCAGAGTTTTTCATCAATGATGAATGCATTGACTTTGTATTTTGATTAAATCCTGGAGAGAGACGAATGGTGATTTTTTGCGGGCCTTTTTGTGTGATGTCCCAATTCAAAGGGAAGTACGAGCCCGATAAACTTCCTCCTGAATTATCTTTGTATTTGATAACGGGAACATCGTTGATAAGAATTTCGAACGAGCAGTTACTCGTGGATATATTTGCGCCATAATGCGGTTCTTTATCGAAGTGCTTTATTTCGGTTTCGATAGCATAGATATCTTTTGCTGATTTTGTGCTTTTATTCTGGCCATTACAGCTAACAGATAGTAGTATAAGATTTATAAATAAAAATATTCCCTTAAATTTCATCATACGTGTAATTTATTTATTTGGCTGCGAAAATCAGTAGGCCAATTATCGTAATTGAACTGTGCTTCTTTGCGATATACTGTTCATCATTTTGCTTATACTATTTGTTTTAGATGAATAGATTTTTGAATAAATTTAAAGCTTTAATGCTTAGGTGATTTCTATAATTACAATTCGTTGGATGTGCTTTATTATTCGCTGCGGTTGAGTCAAAAAAAAGTAGGTCCTTTTGCAAACCTACCATAATTTGGTTCTGATCTTAAGACAAATATTGGAAATATGGTATTCACAATTTGTACGGAACAACACTATCAGGATCGAAAAATTCCATCTCCGGAAAATGCACCATCTTATCGCGAATCACTTACACTTGAAATTCGAAAAGAAATATTTAAGGTGATTATCCAGGCAGAGGGAAAGTCGATACAAATGGCCGAAAAAAGTATCCATTGACGAGCTTTAGTAATGCGAAGAAGAATGATACTTATCAACATCAGCTAGCAAAAAAGTTCAAGGCCGAGATCCAAAGAAAATTTGATCAATTTGTTGAGCGGAGATCTTGATTAACGTTGGCCGTCCGGATTCGAAAACCAATGACCATTCAATTCACGAATAGATGAACCATACAGACAAGTAAATTGAACCGTAGAAGAAAGCAATATGGTTATTAAATCAAGACCTTTGTATAATAAATTTAATCAATCAAATGTCAGAAATTACTAAAATTCAATTGGGGCAAAACGGCCCCACGGTTTCAAAGCTTAGTCTGGGATGTATGCGGATGTCATCAATATGGGGTGGCCCAACTCCCGACGAAACCGAAAGCATTGCAACCATCCATCAAGCTTTGGACAGTGGGATAAACTTCCTGAATACGGGAGATTTTTATGGTGCAGGTCACAACGAAATGCTTATTGGCAAAGCCATTAAGGGAAGACGGGATGATGCTTTCATCAGTGTCAAATTCGGTGCTATTTTCCACAACGGTCAATGGATCGGCTTGGATCTCCGTCCTGTAGCGATCAAGAATTTTGTCAACTATTCGTTGACCCGTCTGGGCATTGAAACTATCGACTTATATCAACCCTGTAGAATGGATAGCAGTGTGCCAATAGAAGACATCATCGGAACGATTGCAGACCTAGTAGCTGAAGGAAAAGTACGTCATATAGGCGTATCGGAAATAACCGCCTATCAGCTCCGTAAAGCCAACAGCGTTTATCCCATCAGTGCACTAGAAATCGGTTATTCTTTGGCTGACCGTCAGATCGAAAATGAGCTATTGCCTGCGGCTAAAGAATTAGGGATTGGTGTCGTGGCATTTGCCAACACGGCCGAAGGACTGTTAACCGGTAACCTACAAGCGCCAATTCCTGCGGATGACCATCGAAATCACTTTTCCCGTTTTCAGGGTAATAACCTGATCCATAATCTTGAAAAAGTGAAAGTATTAAAAGAAATTGCTCAGCGTAACAATGTCAGCCCTACACAACTTGCGATTGCGTGGGTAAAAGAACAAGGCGACAATATCATGCCATTGGTGAGTATGAGCCGCAGATCAAGACTACCCGAAAATATCGATGCGATGGAAATTGTAATTAGCCCAGAGGAGATGAATATTTTAAACACTACATTTGCAATCGGTGCTATTAAAGGTGGTACTTACTTACAAAGATAAATGGAAAGTCCAGCAGAAATACTTCCCGGCGTGATATTCTATTCCTACCTTTCTTCCCTAAAGAAAGAGAAAGCATGCGTATGGAACCACCATACCTTGGTATTACAGGTCTCGGGCCAGATGGTTCTGGAAACAGCTGAGCAGCATGTAAACATATCTGCCGGGGAAGTATTGCTAATTCACAAGAATCAGCTGGGAACCTTGACTAAAACCCCCGGGCCAAGTGGCCACTATGAAACTATCGTAATATCACTGCAAGAAGATCTGATGCGTCAAATAGCACTAGAAGAAAAGATGGAAGCCCAGGGTAAATACACCGGCCTTCCGAACATATGCCTCCCCAATAATGCGTTTATCAAAGGTTATTTCCAGTCGGTCGTTCCCTACGCACGAAGCGCTGGTCATGAAATGACTGACGAGATGGGACTTTTAAAGGTGAAAGAGGGAATCAAGTTGATACTGATAGCTGTTCCGGCACTGCGTAACTTTTTGTTTGATTTCGCAGCGCCTTATAAGATGGATCTAGAAAAATTTATGCTGAGCAATTTTCATTTCAATGTCCCTATTGAAAAGTTTGCACAACTCACCGGAAGAAGCCTTTCAGGATATAAAAGAGATTTTCAGAAAACCTTCGGGATGCCGCCACGTAAGTGGTTACAGGATAAAAGGCTGAATGAAGCACGGCATTTAATTGAAAGAAAAAACAAAAAACCATCAGCTATCTATCTCGATCTTGGTTTCGAGACCCTGTCCCATTTTTCTTCCGCCTTTAAGAAGAAATTTGGCAAAGCGCCGACTGTAGGTGGATAGTATTCCCAATCTTTTAATTGAATTATTAACTGCTACTTTTCAATCGGGAAATGTTAATACTTAAGCCCAATATACACTATATATTGCGGGCGAAGTGGTACAAAATGCTGGTTTCGCTTTCCGATGTCCAGCATTTAGTTTCTCTGTTTTATTTTGTTATTTAATTCTTCAAGTTTAGTTTTTGCGATATTATTAGTTGGAGAAAGTGTCAAGATTTTTTCATAACACTTTTTTGCTTTATCCATATATCCCCTGACTGTGTAGGCCTCGGCTAAGCTATCCCATACATTGATTGATTGCGGATAATTTTCCGTATTCAGCTCAAAAATAGAAATTGCTATATCAGGTAGTTGCCTATCATAAAGGGCAACATATCCAATTGTATTTACAAAACTTTGGTCCGGTTTAGTATCAAAGAAAAGTTCCTTTTTTATTTTTGCACTGTAATTTACCAATATATTGGGGTCTTTTGTTACTTCATTTATATCAATATTATATGGCTCGAAGAGATATCGAAGGCCATAATATGTAGCAGGAATTGTTACTGTTAAATGCTTTTCGTCTTCAAAATATCTAAAGTCTACCTTCAGATCTGGAGATTTATTCTCTTTCAGTAATTTATAAAATTGATTTCCCCATTGATAATGCCTCTTATCCTCCTGCATATTATTGGCTAATGCAATGTATATCCTAGCTTTTAGGTCGACTCGATTCGCCAAAACTTCTTTACTTCTTTTCCCAATATAATTATGATCCCAAAACCAAGAGGGGTCGATAAGTAAGTAATAACTAAACAGCTGCGGATTTTCTAACAGGCAATGTAACGCAAATAGTCCACCCAATGAGTGGCCGATAATCATGCTTTGTGGAAGGGTTCTGAAAGAATTATTGATTTCTACCATTAATTCATCCTCCATAAAACGCATGAAATCATCCGCTTTTCCGCTACTTTTAAATGCAGTAATATCTTCTCTATCCAAATAATTCAATGAATTTGTAGGAGTAAAATTCTTCGTTCTATCGGTATTTTCTATTGATACAATAATAAGTTCAGGTATTTGCAGCTTAAGATTTGCATCTGAATGCATCGATTGTGCAATCCCCGACACTTCTAAAAATTTACTTCTGTCCCCATCTAAAACATAGGCAACGATGTATTTTTTGTCGACATTGTTTTTATAGGAAGCCGGTAAATAAACAGAATAATTTCTGCTTTCATTAAGTATTTTAGAGTTTATCGTGTAGCGCTGTCCAACCACTAAAAAATTGTCAAGTGATTGCGCAAAAGAATTGCTAAGGCTAAAAATAAAAAAACAGATTATTGTGGTTATAGTTCGGCTCGTCAGTATATTGCTGGAAGTCATCCGTATTGTTGCCATTAAAAAGGATTAAATAGATCTTATAAATACAAGTAAGCTTTAAATTTATGTAAAAATTTTAGATTTATAATATCTTCATGCATGATTTTAGGGAAAGAACGCAGCATTCTGTTTGTTCTAAACCTTATCATATTGAAATTCGTTTTTTTATTGCATATTAGCCATCGAAAATTGGACCATTTGAATTGGTACACCAATAGAACAAATTGAATATGGAAAGGCCATATAGCGATATTGCAACCCATTACGAAACTCCAACGGGGTATTCCATTATTGTCCCGGCAAAAAAGCATTTACCTATTATCATTATTTTTAGTTTATGGCTGGTTGGTTGGATACAATCAATTATTTTTTTTGCCCCGACACTTGAAAACTTTTCCGATAACACTGGCGGTTTAAGCTTCGAGGGAATATTTTTTATAGTTTGGTTGATGCTCTCGATGGCAGCGGGCTTATTTGTAATGAAAACGTTGATGTGGTACCTCATTGGAAAAGAAATTATTACAATAGATCGCGAGCAAATAAGTATTGCCAGAAAAAACGATATTCTATTCAGGCATAAGATTTATGATCTACAAGAAGCGAAGAAATTTCATGTTGAGGAAGAACATTTTGAGTTTGTTTTTTGGAACCAGGGGAATAGTTTAGGTATTTTTAGAAACAGAGGCACTATTCGATTTGAATATGGTTTTAAAACCATAAAATTTGCAAATGATATGGATCAAGCTGAGGCAAACCATATCTTGGAATCATTACGTGCGTCGGGCTATCTGACCACCACTAATTTTTGATTAAATTTTTTATGAATACGGAAAGCACCTTCGATTTAAAAAAATTCATACCACATGTGTCCTAAATAAATTTTAGGAGTCGGTTTCTGTGTTACAACCATAGATTTTTTGTTCATTTGAATTTTGCCCCCCAAGTAACGATTAAAATAGCCTTACATACAATTTAAGGCCAAGATATCGGTTGAATAGAGGATTAGTTACGGGAAACCGTAAGAATGCCTAACAGGCAATCCGTAGGTTTGAAAAGACAATACAAACCGCATTAATCAATAACATATGAAAGATAAAACAACCGCAGCTTTAATGGCATTTTTCCTTGGAGGATTTGGTGCACATAGATTTTACCTCGGGCAAACCGGATTAGGTGTCCTTTACCTCCTTTTTTGCTGGACGCTTATACCCGCATTTATCGCTTTGATTGATTTTATCGTTTTTCTCTCCATGAATAAAGAGAGTTTTGATATGAAATATAACCGTGTATATTTTTCACAGCCCATTATTCATAATTATGTACCCACTTCACCCATTCCCCAAAAGGATGCTGCGACTGAAATAGAGCGATTACATGGATTGATGGAAAAAGGAGTGATTACAAAAGCAGAATTTGAGGATGCAAAACGTAAGCTGCTATAAAGGTATAAAATAGATCGAAAAGTCTCCCTTAACGGTCGTTAAGGGAGACCGAAGCAATAAGCCTTTCAAAAAAATTATGCCTGTTGGCCACTCGCTCTATCAGCAACCAATTTGGCATTCAGCGAACCGCGTACCTCACTAGTCAGACTGCGAAGCTCATTGTATTTTCCGATCAATGTATTTAGGTCAGTGACAATTTTTGGTAGTGTATCCGCTACCGAATCTGTAACTGCATTTGGCAAAGGGCTTGCTGAACCTCCTACTGCTGCCGACTTTTTCACTAAGCCTGGAACAGTATTATTGGCCTCTAATATAATATTCTGATCCAGCACCTTTACTGCTGCCCCAACCTCATTGGAAACGCGCTGGGCAAACTGTCCGATCAGCATGTTATTTTTAATATAGGTTTCAGACAGCGACAAGGATGCACGAATACCGATCGACAATGCATTCGCTGTCTGTAATATGGTATTATCCTCAACGACGATATTGGCACTGGCAGTAACTCCCGTAACATAAATACAGGGACCATTCGCCTTACCAGAGGTGTTGAAATTGTTAATGACATTCCCTTTGATAATACAATTGGACAACATGCCACTATTGGAAAAGAAGCCCATGCTCAAGTTGGTACTATTATTATTGTAAATAAACAAATCGCTGCAATTACTATAATTGTACGCCATCACCGAAGTTCCTATTTGCTTATTGATCGTGTTGGAATAAACTTTAATCTTGGAGCTATTGCCAGCGGATACCATGGCATGCATTAGGGTATCAACAGTATTTGCATGCACGGTTAGCCCCTTTACTTCTGTTTGGCATAGCACAAAGTGGAACGATCGCCAGGAGAAGTTAGAGCCAACCACAACATCAAAGACAGTATCGAGTTTAATCGAAGTGATGTCAAGATTGGTTTTAAATGTATTGCTGCTTATATCGATCACCTTTGCAGAACCGTAACAATAGATAAATGCTGTAATCTGAGGTACTCCATCAAATTCATAAAATAACTGATTATTTTTAATGGAGATATTCTTGGTAATCATATCATCCTTAAGCCTTTCTGCATTCACCTTGATTAGAGCGCTTACTGTGGCAGATTTTTGTTTAGTTACCTGAATGGTATTATTGTAAAAATTAACATTCTCGATCATCGTATTTGTCCGCATGCAATTGCTTTCGAAATCATGCCCGACATTATTCAGGAAAGTATTATCATAAATATTGACGTTCAAAACGCTATTATTTTTATTCGGCTCAATGTCTATTCCATCCATGGGGAATTTGCCATTAATCACTCCAGTATTGCTGATTCTCGACTTTGAAATACTGATGTTGCTTCCTTTCGTTACCGTAATACCCTGACGTCCATTATTGTCCACGATTACATGATCTACAGAAATATTAATGCTCCCCCCGTCGGCAGTTTCTGCACCGCCTATACATATGCCATCGCCACAACAATTTTCAATCGTGATATCCTGAATGCTGATATCGCTACAGCCATCGACAATATTTATACCGTGCCCCCACTCACTCGAAGTTTCAATATGTGTTGCATTATCGCCGGTTATACGCCCCCTACCAAACACACCGCTATCGACGACCTCCGAAAATAATATAATTGCATACCGGTCATTGTTATTGGTTCGAATAGCGATCGTCGCATTGAGCTCCAAATAAACATGTGACTTCATCAATATACCTGGTCCATAATAGCTCGCTGGCAAACTTAAAAGCACATCTTGGCTGACTTCAACTATTTTTACGTTATTGTTTTGCGCATACACAATGGCACGGTTGATTCTTTCAAGACAATCGACAACGCCACCTATGGCACCAAAATAACTCACATCAACCCGATCACAAAATTCATGGATAAGCCCGATTCCACTAACTACAATTAGACTGCCACCATCGTCTGCCCCAGGCCCCGGAGTAGCCGCAGCCAGATAGTACTTGATCGGTGCTGGGGTATCCCCTTTTTCGTAATAGCCTAATAGCTCCACTCCTTCGTAGGTACCGTTTTGCAATGCTGTGATTTCAATGGCTGATATGCCTTGCATAGCTGCCATAGTTTCCTTAACTAAAAATTGATTTGCCATATTTCTTTGATTTAAATGATATAGGCAAAAGTATGTTTGCTGCCAGGTCGATCTGAGAGAAAATAGGGCTTTGTAAGCGGTAGTTGGACGATACCGAAAAGTTGAAATGATTACGGTTCCTATCCGTTATTTTAAAAGAAAAATGCGATATTTTTTGGAATACCGCACTTTAGGTTTTTGTTATATGTTATTTAATTATTTTGCCAATATGCCTGCAGCCCTTAGCTTCGCTTTTAAGTCCCGCAATTCGCTCAAGATCCCTTGAACTTCAGATTGTCCATAGGTCGCCCCGGGAGGTAATGCACTATTAGGAGTAACTGCAGTTTGATTAACCACTCCTTTAATTAAATCCGTAGCATTCCCTAATACGTCTTCATTTTTATATCGAAATAGATGATTAACAGTATTGGCCTGCAAAACAATATTGCCGGAATAGAGCAGTGGAGAAATTATGTTCTTATTGGCTGCCAATTGTAATACATTCATATTAATAAATAATCTAAAACCTGTAGCAAAGGCGCTGCCCAATATATTAATAGCATCCTCTGCAGAAGCTCGGGTAAATAGGTTTTTTGCTATAAAATGAAAGCCGTGGTTGCTTCTGTTCACTCTAAAATAATTATTTACATAACAATCTATAAAAGAGTTAGAATCAATTACAAAAGTCGGTGTGCTATTTCCCCCAAAGGTTTCAATAATTGGACTACTTACCTTGCCGATATTTTTAAATGTATTCTGTAAAATATTGGCCCGAACACCCGCGCCTGTATTACGCACAGTAATAAGACTGTTATCGGACTGTATGCCGACCAGCTCTAAGCCATTAAAGGTATTTCCGACGATATTGGATACTTGACAATTAACAGGAATATTAATCAAAGACTCATTGACAACATTAGGTCGAGACGTGAGGTCGAACGTATTATTAATATAGTTGAGCTTTTCCATTGCTATGGTCTTAGATCCAAGGTAACCAGCATAGCCTTTAAAATAGCAGTTTTCAAAAGACAAAGATTTTAACTGGGTAACGGTTCCCCCGGTCGCAATTGTACAAGTACCTACATCGATGACACGAGCATGTTTAAATTTAATCTCCAAATCCGGACAGGCAAATGGAAGGTTAAGAAAGTTTTGGCTGCTACCGTTTAGTCCCCTTAATTCACTGTCACTGATCCCAAATCTTTTCATTAAAGATAGATCCGCAAATGTGTTACCTAGATTTATTGCATGTAAATTGGTCTGTACAGTACTGTAATTAGCATCGGATTCAATATAGGAATTGCCCATATCAAAAGATGCTGCACAGACAGAAATATCTCCAGAATAATTGCCAACTTTAGTCGGATAGGAACGTAATCCCTCAACGGTTACTTTTCCTGCTCTAGTCACCACTAGATTACTGATCAAATTACCGCGCATTTCATTATTTTCAAGATAAATATTATCAATCCTGGACGTTTCCAACTTGAAAGGATTGAACATTGCGAGTGCCTGATAGTTATCAGTAAAGATAGAGTTGGTAATTTTAACATCAACAACTTTTCCGACCTTGATTTTGTTATCCTTATCTGGGTTTGGCTCAATATCTATCCCCGCCATCGGAAGAGTCCCATAGGTTTGGGAAAATACGCAATGATCAACTTCGATTGTACGACAGTTTACGAGAGATATTCCCTGCCTTCGATTATCGACAAACTGAACGTTCTTGTATTTGACTACTTCACTCGGTTTGTCATTGCCCTGATCTTCTTCACCGCCCACTGTGGATCCGTCTCCCCAAAATTCGCTTAAGGTCAACCCGCTAATACTTACATTGCTTGAAGAAAAAATATAAATGCCATGCCCCCATTCACCTAAATTCTTTTCAATAAGCTCAAGCTTCATAAATTTGATTTCTTCAGAAGAATTGGAAGGAGTTCCAAGCATAAAAATAGCTCCTATTGCAGAGGTGCTGGTAGCATTGGGATCCTTATCCATCTGTCCCAACTGAATGACTTTATATCCAAAAGAATTGATGGTTACATAATCACCTAACTGATAAACACCATTAAATCGATTAAAATGTTTATAGTAAAGGTTGAGGCCCAATACAGGGCGTTTATGCTTATAGCCGATAAGCTTACCAATGCCGTCAAAAGAAACATTGACAGCATTTCGAACGAGAAACATACTGGCGTTGCTGTTAGTACTGGGGCGATGGCGTATCACTCCATTGATAATAATATTGGTATTGCTCACCACTTTAATAGTCCCATTGTCCCAATAAGTCCCCATATCCATGGTAAAGTCTGTATCGTAATCAAACAGGATACATTTGCCCGCATTATTGATGAAGATATTATTGACAAGCTGCGGATCATTAATATAGCCTAAACCGCTTCGCAAACCAAAATACCGCACATCGATAATGGTTTCAAAAGAGTGCACCAACTTTGTCGTCCCCACTGTGACTATGCTTCCTCCATCGTCTAGCCTTGTCTCTTCATTGTTCACGTAATAGATAATGGGGGCTGGGGTATCTCCCTTTTCGTAATAACCTAAAAGCTGTACACCTGCATATAGTGCATCGTCTCCTGTTAATCCATCGATCTCAGTTGCAGATAGATTCTCCATCAACTGCATTGTCTCTTTAACTAAAAATTGAATTGCCATATTTCTTTGATTTAAATGATATAGGCAAAAGTATGTTTGTAGCATGGTCTATCTGAGAGAAACTAGGGCTTTATAAGCGGCAGCAGGGAGATACCGAAAAGTTAAAATGATTACGGTTCATATGCCGTTATTTTAGTGGCTTCCCTATCGAATTGACAATCGTCAATATCAACTCCAATAAGTACAGAAGGATCGCATTTGCTCGCGTAAAATTCCCAATCATTAAAGAACGAGCATACCAAACACTCAATTGCCTTATTAAAGAGATTGCAAAAAGACTTTGTATTGGAGAAAAAGAGAAATGCGACCAACTTTTTTACTGAAATGCTCTTATTCTCAATTGCCAATCGAGAAGTATTTTTGGATATAACAAAACATTTCTCCGAAGATGCATACACCTCTCATCAACGATTAATAGAGCCTTCATTTCAGCAGGCATTGAGATCCTTAGAATATTTAAATACACAATGCAAAGTTATTTGCATTGTGTATTATGAAAAAATACTACTTCTTCCCTTGTTGTCTTTTTGGAGGAGGTAAAGAAGGCGTATTGCCTGGAGTTTCTTTGTTGTCTCTTTGGCGTCTGTCTGGTTTGCCCGTCGATTCGGCAATTCTTTTTGGTCCTGGTTTTAGTGCCATAATTTTGAAATTTAATTATAAAGTATGTTTATTCATAGCCGCATATTTCTAATAGTCTATGACCTACTATAGACTTCAAAAATATCGTAATAAGCAGCTTCATCTTTAATAGTTTTAAGATATACGGTCTTTTCGCTAGCGAATACTGATTTAGGACTAATCACCACCTTCACTTCATCTGTCTGTACATTGAAATCTATTGCATCATTCTTACTCCAAGGTAAAGTAACGAAACCTCCTATATCCCCCACCCTTACCATAAGTGTTCCTGACATACTTGGAGTCTGCGAGCAATATAAGGCGAGTACCGTTTTCTTAATAGGGGCATTTCGTCTTAAATTCTCCTTTTCCGACTCGAACTCCTCTCTGCTAATCAGACCGGAGTCCAACAATGTCTTAAGTTTAAATAACTCATCTGTAAATGATTTATGACCAGCATTTAAGATGCCATCGGTTTGCTTTTTTGTATGTGAAAGCAATTCCGTTTCAAATTTGAGTTGCTCGTCTGATTTAGACACCAGAGTGAAAATGAGTCCAATAACCGGAGATAGGAATAATGAAAGAAAGAATGCTCCGGCAAAACCTATATTTCTATTAATACCAATAGCACCCACTGCTAACGAAAAGATAATCCATCCTAAAAATATTTCCATTGTCTATGTTGTTTATAATAACTTTAATCAAAACTAAAGCTTGTTTAAAATGAAATTATACGGGAACCCGTAAGGAGAAAGTAAAAGAAAGGCTGAGATTTACTAGTAGATTCTATTTAATCTTAGAACCATCTGCAACATCATGGCGCAAAGAAAACCTTATAATCCGAATACAAAATATGGTCGTCGCAAATTAAGGGAAGATCATTACCGTCGAGTGGCAAATATGACAGACGACGAAAGAGGCAAGCTAGAAGCTAATACTTTTGGATGTATGCTATTGTTTATCATCATAAGTGGTTTAATTGTATTTTTTCTTTTTGGCGGAGATGGACTTATGAGATGGCTTGGTGGAAAACATCCCTATTAAAACAGTTCATTTAAACTTTAAATAGCTTAGAGTACAAGAAATCTTAGCTTGATTAAAATCGAAAACAGGAAATTTAACCAAAGCACATATTAAAAAATATTATGAGGAAAAGATTTTTATTCACATCCCTGAGTGCAATAATACTGTTTGCTTGTTGTCTAAATTCAGAAACAATTGAGTCTACTGAGTTGACGGACACAACTAATGATGAAATAAGTATAGCGGCACCCATTAAACTAAGCGGATACAGGTTATTACCACCAACCATTTCTAGAACACCGACAAAAACCTTATATAGAGCCAACATCGTATTAAAGGGTGACGATGGATTAAATGATGAAAACAATAAGCAGCTCCTACTCCATCTTTATGATTCTATAAAGAATAGTGATGCAAGCCCAAATGCAGTCAGTCTATTTCTATTTCAAACGGAAGAGCACAGTCAAAGTGGTATGGGACAATGGGTCGCAAGGCTTTCAAAGGCTAAAAATGATGATGAACTTACCGTAGCTGCACAGCATTTTAAAATTCCTTCTCCGGAAAAAGCACCATCTTATCGCAAATCACTTACACTTGAAATTCGAAAAGAGATATTTAAGGAGATTATCCAGGCAGAGGACAAGTCGATGCAAGAGGCCGAAAGAAAGTATCCATTGACGAGCTTTAGTAACGCAGAGAAGAATGATACTTATCAGCATCAACTTGCAAAAAAGTTCAAGGCCGAGATTCAAAGAAAATTTAAAGTAGACCAGAAAACACTTAAAACAATATCATTGGAAGGATTGGAATATAATTGGCCGATGCCAAAATATTCGAAAGACTGATTAATTATCCCTCGTTCCATTATCATAATGATAATGCTCTTGATTTGCCGAAGTAAATTGTTGGATAAAACTAGGTTCCATTTGAGCTTGTTTTTTCACATTGAAAAAATCATTAAATAATGCCCAGTCGTACACGCCTTCATCAATTGGATATGCTGTTAAAACTCCTGATAACTTATGTCTATTTATCCATATTTCTGCCTTTTCAATTGAAGTAAAAACTCCACTTGAAAACCGCCCTCCTTCTCCATGAAAAACCCAAATTGTATCTAACATATTGTTTATTTTTTTTTAATTACCCTGGGAATCTAGTATGCAGGACAGTCCGATTTGGACTCTTTTCTATCTGCTCTAAATCATCTATTTTTCTACAATTATTGAAAATAACCATTTCGATGTGATCACATTCGTTTACCTCCTTGACAGATTGTAAGTTTCTGCCGTAGTCGATACGAAGTGTTCTTAGATTTTTGAGCTTCTCGATACCTTCCAAACTTTGCACATTAGTATGATGGATCAATATTTCTTCCACATATGGAAAAGCATCCACGATCGATTCAATCGATTTGTTTGTCGGGTTGAAAAACCATAATGTAATATGCTTTACAGAATTACCGTGATTTTCGAATTTAATACTTTTATTAAAATCCAAAATATGGATTTCTTCAAGCCTAGTAAATTTACTTAAATCGATGATTCCCTTTGTCGATTTCCCATTGCAATAGAGTTGTCTTACCTCCAGTACATTCTTAGGTAGCTCAATATCCAATAAGGATTCTGAAAAGCTAATTATTTGAAATTTAAAATGCTGTAATTGTTCAAACAAAAGATTATCAAGAGTCTTATCCTTATAACAATCTATCGTTAATGTTTTTAATTTTTTTTTATTGAAGGGCAAGCTTACATCATACAATTCAGCAAGATACTCATTATAGCCAGGAGGATCATCACGTCGCAGGTACTTTTCAAATTCGTTCCAGTTTTCTGGTTTATAACGCTCCACAATAGCCATTACCTCTTCAAAGCTACTGATTGATAAATACTCTTCTCCTTTAAATTGACAAAGAAATAACTGGTGCATCTTTTACTATTATATTGGCTCTAAACTTACCAAATTTCCATTGAAATAAATATGATGGCTTAAATATTTCCGCCATTGTTTTCCCAGTTACGTTACAGTCTCGACTTCGTCTTGGCTACACCCGAATAACCAGCCATTTTTCAAACGGCATCTCAAATTTAACTTCTCCCTTGCCATGTATACCTATCTCCGTCCACCCTGCTTTTCTATAGAATGCTTCTGCTCTTGTTCCGGGTGCTGTCCCCAATCAGACTGTTTCTTTTGTTTTTGAGAAGTACCAGTCAATCATGATTTCATGCAGCTGTTTCCCTATTCCATTCTTGTCATAACCAGGATGTACAAATAAGGCCCAGATATTATTATCGATAAGGTCGACAATTGAAAAACCAACTATGCTGTTATCAATTTCAAATACCCAACCCTTTCCCCGCTTTGTGATAAAATCTTCACAGTCCTGATTCGTTACCAGGCTAGGGTCTGATAGTGTATTTTCTTTCACAGCATTTCTTACTATCTGTATTTGCGGAATATCTTCTACTTTAGCTTCCCTTAAATTCATAATTTTAAATTCTTTGTTAACTCCCCTCAATAGCCTTCTCATAGCAATAGAATTTTCCCTTTCGAAAATAAACTTCCCCAACCTGCGCATATCCTTTCTTTAAATAAACCACATTCGCAGTGTTATTTAAGGAGTATGCATCCAGCCGAATGGATCTATAAGAACAAATGGAAGCATATTGCTCCACATATTCAATCATTTTGCTTGAAATACCACGCCCCTGGGCAGCCGGCTTGACAAATAACCGATGGACAACAATAAAGGGTGATGATGTTTTCCAGTCTAAGTCGTTATATTCATCGTCGTATTTCTCGTTAAGTGTCATATAGGCTAATAACTCGCCTTTATCCTCATAGATAAAGGCTTCGCAATTGTCAATATCCTGGGCCAGAATAAGTCTATTTGGATATTCTTCATCCCATTGATCTATTCCTTTATTTAGCATATGGACTTTTACTTCTTCAAGTACTTGTACTATTTCGCCTAAATTTTCATGCACTGCTTTTTTTATCATTTTATTGAGAATTGTTGTATATCCTTTAAAATGGCTCACCATAGTTATATTGCCTAATTTAAAAGCCATTTACCGACACTACCACCCAGGTAAAGTTAACATTTGCAGCGATAATTGGGATATTATTTATCGGTAAAACTACCTTGACCCACGCTATTTCAATTTATATAGGTCAATCTTTTCCTAATAGTTTTTTAACCTGATTAAAGCCATTGTCAAAAACTTGCTCATTGACACAATTTTTCAGGTAGATCGCATAATTTCCGTAATATGGAATACTGGAACGATTACTACAGTTATAGATTCGATTTTTTGTTATTTTAATGCCATCAGTCGAAGATACAAAGATCGCCGAATTTGCACAGTCGTTGATCGTATTTGCCTGGATAGTAATATTGTGATGTACCCCCGCGGGCTTGTCAATCCCTCCTATTTCATGTCCTGTCTTAACGGCTATGGCGCCATAACCTGTCAGGGTATCGTCCCATCTGAGGTAGTTACCGCAATTATCTATCCTGTTGCCTGTTATAGTGGCCTTTTTCACGGTTGTCGCTTCAAACCAGCGCTCCATATCACAGGAAAGTAAGATCGCCGGACCAGAAATATTCCATATTTTATTATTGCTGATCACAACTTTCTTGGACTGAACTACAAATCCGCGAGCACGGCTGTTTGAAACCATGCAATCCCGTATAATGGTCGACGGTGTGCGTGTGTCTTTTGCAGCAAAATCGCCTACATTGACATTCTTTGGGATAGATTTTAATTGATACTGTCCTTTGCCGCGAAACTTGACCTTTGCTTTGCCCTTGGGCAAGCCTGTTTTACCGTCCAAAAATTCGATAACATCATCCTTGAAAGCCCAATCATCTTCGACGGGAGCTTTCGTCCAACCATTGATCAATAAAACTGAGTCAGCACCGATCTTGCCGATATGGCACAAACGACTGTGTATATTAATGGCATCATCGCCCAGTCCAACAAATTCACAATGCTCGGCCTTAAACGTACCCGCCATTGAGGCTACATGTATGCCATCCGCACTAACCGACATCAAACGCCCAGAAGTTGGTTTGGGTTTCATACGAATACGCTCCAGCGTCATATCCCTGGAGCGATGACGACTATCGGCTAGATCTGATACGTACATCGCAAATGCAGGCCATTGCCAGATGGTGATATCGCGCAATATTAATGTATTGACACCTAAAAAACTAAAGCAGGGATTGCCGGTAATCTTTAGTCTCAGATTGATAAGTTCGCCTTTACTGAGTTTATGAGCCTCATCATTATAAATTTTCAGACGTAAGGTACTTAGCTTTTCGATGTGTGGCCAATTTCCATTCTTAAGATCACAATGTGTGGAAATATGATAATTGGGTGTTCCATCGGCATTATAGCTGAGCTGATGCATGATCTTGAGCTCAGCTAAACGATCCACATATCCAGAAAACTCAGGTAAAAGATCAAGAACATAGAATGACCCTTCCGGACTATCGCAAGTCCCTACGACAGTGCCATTGATACTTACGGGCCGGTCGACATCAATAAAAAGGTCGTGCATAATAAGATCTTTACAGTCGCTGACTTCCAATAAACTATTCCAGCTGACATTGGAACTGAACGGATCGAACCCGGTAGCCATAAGCGTGGATGTATTCGTCCCGGGGCTACCATAGATCTCAATTCCGATTTTACCGGAAAGTCTCAATGACGATGAAAACGAGTAGGTTCCCGCAGGAAAGTATACTTTATCACCATCTTGGAGACGATCAAAAATCAACTGTAAAGCCCGACGGTCGTCTTGCCCGTCATTCGGTAGCACTGCAAAATGCGTAACGTTTATAATTTTTGCATTTAAATCTGTCCAACCTAACAGTAATTGAACCAGTATTCCAAGCCTGAAAAAGGTTAATCGTGTCATAAAAAACGGCTTATAAGATCAATACTATAATATAGATTTTAAAAGATTCTTAACTTCGCTCGCCCATATCCCATAAGCTTCTTGGTTGATATGTGTGCCATCGGTCGTATATTGCGCGTTGAGACCTTTCGATGAGCTAAGTTTGCCATTTATATCCAAATAGTAAACTCCTTTGCTTTGACAATAGGCATTCAAATAGCTGTTGAGGCTATCGACCTGAACCTTACTCTCCGGATTATCCTGTTGGTACAAAATGGACTGGACGACGGGTACAATCTGATGTTCTTTCAGCCCATCTATGAGCGAACGGTAATTGCTCTTGGTACGTTCCAAAGGGATCCCCACACCGATGTCATTAATACCGCCCTCGAGAAAACATACGCGAGGGTTTAAATCAATAACGTTTTCCTTTAATAGCCAGACCAGATGTGAGGTGGTAAACCCAGGGAAACCGCTATTTTTGACGTCGCTACGTCCTAACAATGTTGCCCAATCTCCCCCTTTGGTAATCGAATCACCAAACATAACGATCGTTATCTTTTCATCATTTTGATCAGACATCCACTTAAAGCCTGTTAGAATCCCGGCCAACAAAACTGAGCCAATGAAGAATAAGAGCATCTTTGGAATATACTTTCTATTCACAATTTCTATTTTTAAGTCTATGGTTAATCATTATTTAAACCGCTGTACTTTTAAGCGCCGTACCTCATCAGTCGAGCTGAACTCGGAGTTTTTAGCTTCAACTTTCCAATAAATATCTCCTTGTTCACCTAATTTAAAATGCATTGTATTCATCAGCGAATCCAGCACAAAGTGAGTCAAAAAATATTTTTCACCTACTCCGGCAGATATCACTTTTCTTTCAGTGGTAAGTGCGGGATCTACAGCAAGAAGAAGATTGTAATCTATATAGGGTCTCTTCGAAAAATACTCGAATCCGACCAGCATACTTGGATTATTCTTATCCAATATAACCAGTGAATCTGCCACCGGTTTGAGCAATACGGTCGGCTGAAAGCCGACCTCATAAAATTCATTATCGTTTTTGCAGGAAAAAAACAGATTGATGCTAAGGAAAGCGAAACTGATATATATTTTATTTTTCATAATGGCTAACTTAAATTAGTTCATGATACAACGTACATTGTAGTGAAAATTACCTCCGCCGGCGCTGCTCCTCGATTGTGTATTGATATCTGGATTACCTGGATCATTGTAAATAATCACCGCTGATGCTTCACCCGCGCGGTCTGCTGAAAGTGTTTCCCAAGAATATTGATACCCTTTTAAGGCCGGCGATGAAGTCCAGAATCCGCACATAGTCCCCGGATCGGTGAGAAACGAAAGTCCTTCATTCCAATAAAATCCCGAGGGCACAATATTGAATTTGACCTCATCTGTAATTGCTCCATTTTGAATCCAGAACTGTGGGTTTTTGACTTTATTACCTGAATTTGGTCCGAGGTAATTGATGACTTCTTTCCACTCTGCTAACGCAGGAACATGCCAGCCATCTGGACAAATGCCCTGAATATTTTCGCCAGCCAGGGTTTTCTCCCTTGCGATGGCTTCATCACGGACGACTGTACCCCATGGATAAAATCCACCGGCAAGATTACGAATAGCAGCTGGACTGTCTTCAGGTGCTAGTTTTCGAAGTAGCGGAAGGGCTGTACCGTCTGCATATACTGTTGCCCTAAGGTTCTCCGACATCATAGTAACAAGCTTGCCGCCTGGCAAGACAAATTGTAGTGCCTTATAATGTTCTTGATCCCGGGGGTCTACAAAGCTGGATACTGAAACCAAAGCATCAAAATAGCGCCATACGCTCTCGACTTTTCCTTGATTTCGCTGTTCTAGCTTCCAAAAAAAACGACCTGAATTTTTAAATGATGGGTTTAATCTCTTCAGATCATCTAAAAATTCCTGATTGGTAATTTTATAGCTGGCTTTTGCTCCAACTTCGTAACGGATTGGATTGCCAAAATTCTCGTCAACGTCCAACATTAACGTATAGGTAGCTCCTTCCCGCTGTACCCAGCTGAATTCCTGCATCGTCTCATTGTCAAAATAATCAATTTTTATTTGTGTGCTATTCATCGGTAACAGCTGTTGTACCCAAGTAGGGTTAACATACGCTATCTCTTCTTTACAGGAAATGAATAAGAGGAGCATGAAAAAATAGATATATTGTGTTTTCATTCGTTTCAGTTTTACGATAATTGAACGATTAGTATCCTGAGTTCTGTTTAATATTGGGGTTAGCATTGAGCTCTTCATTCGGTATCGGCCAGAGATAATCTCTGTTGGGATTAAAAGACCTACGGTCAACGACAATAGGGATATACTGCCAGTAGGTTGTAATGTTGCCGTCCGAATACCAGGAAAGCTTGGATTTATCATAACCCAATGCATCGACCATAACGGTTTCGGCTATTTTCCAACGTCGAACATCAAACCATCGCCTTCCCTCCGCAAAAAACTCTACACGTCTCTCATTGCGAATTACTTCTGTCATAACGGCTTGGGAAATATTGGGCATTGCTTGAGATACTTTCACCATCCCAACACGTGATCTTACTCTGTCGAGCAGTTCGTAAACTTGAGCTGTCGGGCCATGAAGCTGATTCTCTGCCTCAGCCCAGGCAAGCAACACTTCTGCATAACGCATTACAATTCGATCTGTAGTTTCATTGGTCAATGTTTTGAGATAGGGGTCAACAAACTTACGGACTGTAAAAGATGTGACGACATCCCAATTGGCCGGTACGTAATGTGCCTGATACCAACTTTGGCCATCTAACCTAAACTCGGAACCGGGAACAACGATGGATAGCTGCAACCGCGGATCACGATTGTCAAAAGGGCGGTCTTTATTATAACTGGGGTCGCCTGCAATAAATACACCATCGGTGGTACGGATGTCACGGATTGGATATCCATTCGTAGTATAATAACTATCAACCATCTGGAGAGTCGGCGTAAAGTTGTTCCAATTGCCAAAGATTTTAGAAACCTCGCTGCTCTGCAGATCTTTGGCATAGTTGATCTTAAAGATAATCTCGGGGTTATCTTTTTGCTCAATACCGGCTGGCTGAAAAAGCTCAAAGTAATTAGGATACAGCTGATAACCCAGTTTTTGTATCTGTTGGGCCAGGGAAATGACTAGCTCGGGCTTGTTCATCCATTCGGCCACCCGAAGTTTCAGCATCAAAGCCGCGCCTTTGGATGCACGCTCTCCTCCTAATGCGACCGGAAGCTGGTCTATGGCATAATCAAGATCGTTGTTTATAACCGATAGTACCGCATCCAATTTGCCCCGTTCGGGATTGTTTAAAACGGTTTGTTCGTCTAAAATGGGTACCTCGCCGTAAAAACAGACCAGGTCAAAATAGTAATACGCTCTTAAAAAACGCGCTTCAGCACTTATTTTAGCCTTGTCCGAATTAGTGATCGCATCTGCGCCAGCGAGCCCTTTGAGCAATGAATTTGCACGTGAGATACCTCTAAAGTTATATTTCCATTTGACCAATGTGAAATCACTGTCACCCGTCTGTGTACCAGACGCAAATTGTGGCGCAGGATCCCAGGAATGCGAATTGAAGGAATTATCACTCATATTGTCGTAGACATAAGGAACCATCTTATCAGGACTGTCATAGTACAATTGATTGTATACTCCGTTTAATAGCGTGTTAGCTTGCTCCGCTCCTGTCAGAAAGCTTTCAGGGGTTACTTTGTCCTCGGGAACCGTATCCAGATAATTTTGGCAGGAAGCGGATAGCATTCCTGAAATAATAAATGTATAAAGCAATAGTTTTGAGTTCATGTCGATTAGTTTAGAATGTCAAATTCACGCCAACGGTGTAGGTTTTTACTTGCGGATAGTTTCCGATCCTTGTCCCTTCTCTCGGATTGCCCGAAGCTTCAGGGTCAAAACCTTTATAGTTTGTCAAAGTCAGCAAATTTTGTCCGCTTATAAAAAATCTACAGCCTTGGATCGAAAGCCTACGAAGTGCCTGATCAGCCAGGCTGTAACTGAATTCTATGTTTTTGACCCGAATGTATGAGAGGTCTTCTACGAAATAACTGGACTTTAAATTGCTTCGTTGATTGTCAAAGTAAACACGTTGATAGGTATTATTGGGCTGCTCAGGTGTCCACCTGTCCATAAGCCAACTAGCCCCATTATACCCACCGTTAAAAAATGGTGTAACGAGCTGTCCTGCACTCCATCCCCTGCCCCCCTGCGTACCCTCCAAAAGAGTACGCAGCTCAAAAGCCTTGTATTGAACATTAAGGTCTGCAGAAAATATATAGTCTGGAGAAGTATGCCCCAAAACCACCTTATCCTTATCATTTATAATACGATCACCATTCTGATCCTTCAGCCTAACATCTCCGGGTTGAGCTCTCAGGCCTGCGTATGAATTTAACAAGGAATACCCATCCTCATCGAAGGTCCGGAGGTGCTGCTGAATCTCACTTTCACTCTGATATATACCTTCGGTATCGTATCCAAATAACGAAGTGGACTCTACGCCTTCTTTTAATATTGCACCGTCGAAAATAATTGGACTCATTCCCTTCAGATCAGTGACACGATTCTGATTGTGGGCGACGGCTACATTGGCCTTGAAGAGCCATTCATTGATTTTCTTATGGTATCCCAGCGCCACCTCAAGTCCTTTATTGCGTATTTTACCAGCATTCTGAAAGGGGACTTCTGTAAAACCAAATGTACTGGAAATAGGCAGTTGTAGCAAAATAGCACTTGTATTTTTAATATAGTAGTCGGCTGTTACACTAAAATCCTTAAAAATCTGTAGATCGATACCGATGTTAGTCTGTGTCGTCTGTTCCCAAGTAAGCCCCTTGTTGGCGATCACCGAGACTGCAGCGCCTACGTTGTCGATATTGTTAAAAATATAATTGTTCTGCCTTCCTCCCAATGCTAATATATCAGCACCAGCATAGGGGTTACCAATATTTTGGTTGCCGAGTATCCCCCATGATCCCCTTATCTTTAGATCCTGAACGAAGGTAATATTCTTGAAAAAACGTTCTTGGGATAGACGCCATCCAGCAGAAAATGAAGGAAATGTCCCCCATTTATGGCCTCGTGCAAATTTGGAAGCGCCATCGTACCGCAAGTTGCCCTCAAATAGATATTTGCCCTTATAATCATAATTTAACCTTCCGAAAAATCCAATGGAGGTTTCCTTGCTTCCCCAATCATTATTTTTGGTAGAGGAAGGGTCGCCCACACTAAAATAAGGCAGATTGGCGGACAGCCGCCTGATTGATGTCTGGAAATAATTGCCTTTCCATTGAAATTGCTGAAAACCTACCAGAGCTTTAAAATGATGATCTTTTGCTAAGTCATAAAGATAATTGAGGTTTGCCCAGCTGGAAATAGTACCATATTTATTTGAGCTTTTGCTAATGGAAGATTCTCTAGAATTGTTTTTTCCAATGATGCTGGTTCCGTCGGCGGCTCTGGTTACCAGAAATAGATCTACATTTGGCGCATAAGATAGCTGCCGATCATTATTGGTCACATAGCTCAATGCACTTTCAAATGTGAGCCGGGGCGTAAGGTTAATAGTCAAATTGGCGATTGTATTTAAATTGCTATTATCAAATGTCTGCCCTCCCCCTGCTTCTTTAATTGCATCGCTATAGAACCAGTCGGTCCATCCGTAACCTTCTATCTTTGGGATTACAAACGGCGCCATTTGGGTAATTCGGGCAATCGTTGCTCCAGCTCCTTCAATCAGATCCTTTGTCTTGCCAATATAGCCCGACACAGTAAGCCCCAGATGTGCTTTATTGTTTAAAAATGAATGCTGGGTATTGAATCGGAAATTATATCTATCGTAATTTGTCCCCTCAACAATACCTTTTTGGTTGAGGTATCCTGCGGAAATGGCATAAACAATATTTTCCTTGCCGCCACTAAGCTGTAAATAATGGTTTTGCTGTAATGCAGGCTTAAAATAGAAATCTGCCCAATTGTAATCCCTATAGCGCACAGGGTCTTTAATATCTTTATAATGACTTATATATTCATCGCCATATTGCGGCTGGAAACCTGAATTCATTTTCGCTTCATTCAGTAGCGTTAGATAATCATAGGAATTCAACAATTTTGGATACCGCGTCACTTGTTGGACTGCGGCGTATCCATCATATTTTATTTTCAGTTTTCCTTCCTGCCCCCTTTTTGTCGTAATCAAAATAACACCATTAGCCGCTTTATTGCCATATATAGATGCCGATGCAGCGTCTTTTAGTACGGATATGGAGGCGATATCTTTGGGATCTACATCATTAATTGCTGCTTCAAACCCGTCTATTATGACCAAAGGTGATGCATTGTTCAATGTACCGATCCCGCGGATCGTTAGGGTACCGCCATCAGCACCTGGCTGTCCTGAACTTTGAGTTACTTGCAGTCCGGCCACTTTTCCAGCTAGCGCCATAGAAGCATTTGTGATAGGACGGCTTTCTATATCAGCCATTGAGACAGATGTGACTGCCCCCGTGAGATTTACTTTTTTTTGTTTTCCAAATCCTACGACAACGACATCTTGTAGTCCAAAACTGTCCTGCTCGAGTTTGACCATTATTTCTCCAATGCCAGATTCGACCTGAACAACAGTCTGTTTATAACCCAAAAATGAGACTTGCAGACGCTGTCCAGAACGAACGTTAATACTAAACCGTCCCTCACTATCGGTCTTGGTACCTGTCTGCGTTCCCGTTATTTTAATATTAGCACCTGCGAGTGGAATTCCCTGCGTGTCAAGGACACGCCCGCTGCGGATTTCCTGTTCGCGATATCGATCTATAGAAATAGCTTTTGTTCTCCAAGCCGCATGAACGAGAGGTGGCTCTAGTATAAAAACAAAGAGAAAATAGAGCATACTACGGTTTAATTTTTTTCGGTTCATCTCTTTCAAAAATTTGGTTATTGGTTATCTCATGCAACAAAACAAGGTGTGATCTGTAACATCGTCCCGAAAATAAGGAGTTATTCCAACTAAAAAAGATAATATGGTTTAAATATGGATGAATTTAATTTTTCATCATTTTTTTTTGAGGAACTGAACGATATTACAATTAAATAAACGATATTATATTTATTAATCTATACATAGTTGTTTATTTGACAAATAAGCAAAGCCTAAAGAAAATGACTCTAAAAACGTTTTTCATATTTTGTTATCTACTGTTTACTTGCCTATGGCTGGATGCACAGCATATCAGAAAATATAATAAGCTGACACAAGAAAATGGCCTTCTCTCAAATCGGGTAACCGCAATCTCTGAAGACCCTATTGGGCGTGTCTGGATAGGAACGAGCGATGGCATTAACCTATATGACGGCGCCCACATAATGAGTAATCCAAAGTCGATAAGTGACTCTACTTTTCAACCGGGCAAAATCATCGAAATTAAGTCATTTAAACAGGAAATGATCATCGCTGCTGACAATGGCATATATAGCTATGATTTCAACAGCAATAAATATAGGCTATTGATCAAAGCCGAATTGCATAATACGTCGAAAGCCTTGGCCTTGACAATAGATGCTGTAGTAATACTCTGCAACAACACGTTATACAAATGGGATGAACAAAAAATTTCTATACTCAATAACCATGTATATTTTAATAGGATTCAGGCGGATAATCAAGGTAATCTATGGGGAGCGACCTTTACCACCGTTGCTAAATGTGACAAAAAAGGGAATGTCTTAGCCAGTTTTAATTTCGCCGAGAGCTATGACAGGGATGTGCTCATCACCTCGCTGTACTGTGACAACAAAAATCTGATCTGGGTAGGAACAAAAAGACACGGTATCCTGCGCTTCGATCCCATCCAAAATAAATTTAAGGCGCAGCTACCACAACCCGCACAGATCCAAAATGTATGTAGTATTGCCGAAGACGCAGAGGGTAGACTTTGGATAGGACATAACAAAGGTGTCGCTGTATTTGATTATATCAACCAGTATACAGAATATCGGATGTTAATAGAGAACTTTGACAATGAACTTAATTCTACAGTCTGCGCAATCTACAAAAGTAAGTTTGATGACATGATATTGGGGACTTATTTTAATGGAGCATTCTGTCTCTCGAAAAATGATTCATGGTTAGATTTTTTACACGTCACCAATCCCGAAAGAGCGCGTGGAATCGTAATCAACAATATACTCATGTCATCTAAAAAACAGCTTTGGGTTGCAACCAACGCCATCGGGATAAATGTATACAATGGACAATCACAGGTAATAAAAAGGTTTAATCAGGAAAAAAACAAAATCAGTGATAATATCATATCACTAGAAGAAGATGCTCAGGGAAATATTTGGGCTGGGTCTGAATCAAACGGTTTATACTATTTAACTGATCAGGGAAGTAAAATCAAGCATTATCAATATGATAAGAACATCGCATCATCTTTACCAAATAATAGAATATTCTCCATCCGAAACTTCAACCAGGATTATCTACTTGTGGGGACAGATGGTTTTGTAAGCATATATGACCGCCATAAAGATAATTTTACAACTCTACTTAAAACGACCTCGACGATCAATGACATCATGGTAAACAATCATCTGATATGGATTTGCTGCCTCGATGAGATCGTATGTTATGATTGGAGCAAAAAGACAACTAAAATATATAAGAAAGAGCTGAATAAGGGAAATAGGATACAATTTCTTTCGATGCTCCTTGATGGAGAAAATGTCCTTTTAGGAACAAAGCAAAACTACCTTTATTTTATTGACAAAGATGGTCACCTACTTCCTTATCCTGGTCGAGGAAAAATCAATGTTCAAATACATGGTATCAAGAAAGACAACTTGAAGCGGTACTGGCTATCAACAACAAATGGCTTGTACTGTGTTGATACCGACCGGTCCATTAAAAATTTTAATGTCAGCTGGGGTTTAAACACGTCCTGGTTTAACGAACGTTCTGCCTACTATTACAATGACACCTTATATTTTGGCTCTGTTGACGGAATATGTTTTTTTAAGGCTCCACAGCTCGACCCGCTTCCAGTACATAAACCTTTACTCTACTTTTCTGATTTTAAAATATTTAATATCAGCCAACTTAGAAACAAAAAGTATTTTGAAAAAGGCATTGATCATACGAATGAAATCGTGCTCCCTTATGATCAAAATATGATTTCTATTGAGGTGAACCAAGTAAATTTCGATCCGCAAAGCCGCGAAAACTATCGCATATTTTATACTTTAAAAGACATTGACAAACGTTGGTATGAACTTTCGAAAGCTTCAGGAACAATAACTTTTACTTCCTTAAAATCAAAAAATTACGAACTCCATATTAAGTTAGTAGATTTGAACAATAATATCATTGCCACAAAAAAAATGCTGATCAAAATCAAACCCCATTTCCTGTTGAGCAATATTATGCTGTGGGTATATGGAGCATTGGTGATTGTGGCCCTCATCCTATTTAGAAAGTTCTTAAAAAGACGGCATTTGAAAATCTTGAAGATAAAACTGGCTGAAGTAGAAACGTCTAAATTAGAGGAACTGAATAAAAGTAAGCTTGATTTTTTCACCTATATGTCTCATGAACTTAAGACTCCCTTAGCTATTATAATGGCGATACAGGAAGACCTTTTTTCCAATCATAAGATTGAAAACATCAAGAAATATGACATCTCCCAAAAAAATATCAAACGGCTTACGTTCCTGATAAGTCAATTAATGGAATTTAGAGAAATTGAAAGCAGTAATTTGCCATTAAACACCATTAACGGAGACCTGGCCACCTTTTGTCAAAATATCTTTTCGATGTTTGCGCCTTTATTCGACCGTAAAAACATCAAATACCGATTTGAAAACCCATCAATGGATGTAAATGTCGACCTCGACTTTGACAAACTGGAAAAAATAATCAGCAATCTGCTGAGCAATGCGTTTAAAAACTGTGAGGTGGGTGGCCAGATAGCTCTTGTACTATGCGTTTCCAAAGACACCAATGAAGTTGTTATTCATGTAAGCAATACGGGCAGTTATATACCACAGGACCAGATTGAAAAAATATTTGAACCTTATTTCAGACAAAAGTCAACCGGCAATTATTATGACAATAATGGCATTGGTCTAGCTTTGGTTGTAGGTCTCACAAAGCGTATAAACGCACAGATTGAGGTTAAGAGCAGCATTGAAACTGGAACACAATTTACACTTACTATACCAGTGGATAATTTTGCATCCGAGCTTCCGGATGACCCTGATCTCGAATTAAATGCTACAATTGAGCTCATAGACGACGTGATTTACACTGATAACAGCCAAATAAGATTTGATGTTCCGTCAGAAGGCAATACGCATAAAATTCTTCTGGTAGAAGATCATACTGATCTGGCAGAACTATTTAGAAATAAATTACTGGAATCCTACCATGTCATCATCGCTCACAATGGACAGGAAGCTTTAGAATACATTAGGAATAATCCGATCGACATGGTGATCAGCGATATTATGATGCCCATCATGGATGGATATGAATTATGCAAGCATTTGAAAAGTAACCCGAAGACCAAACACATCCCGGTTATCCTAATGACTTCTTATGATACGATTGCCAATAAAATCAAAAGTTATGAATTAGCCGCAAATGGCTATATCAATAAACCCTTCAGCACACAGGAGCTACTGGCTAAAATGGGCAGTTTATTAAAAAATAAAGCTACGCTACGCCATTACTACAGTCAGGCGGAGCCTTTACGAATTAAAGAAGAAGCAAACTCACAAGAGGAAACTTTTATTTTAAAAGTGCAGGAGATTATCGTTAGAAACATTGCGGAAAATAATTTTTCAGTCCATCAACTAGCGCAAGAAATGCGCATTAGCAGAACCCAGCTGTATCTATTGCTGAAAAAAATAACAGACCTCACTCCTACTGATTTCATTATTAAAGTCAAACTTGATTATGCTAAAACCTTATTAAAAGACCCATCTTTTAGCATTTCTGAAATTGCATATAAGTTAGGCTATTCCAATGCAAACTATTTTAGCAAGCAGTTTAAGGATTTCTTTGGTATAACGCCAAGCCACTATAGAAAGGCTAAATAGTCACTATCCATTTCAATCCTGACGATTGAAATGGATAGCAAAAATGCTTATTGATATGCAATTTCTGGATTCCAGTATGTGGTATCCCAGCCTGAATTGGAACGCTGATCCACACGAAAGGATAATTCGTCACCAAAGGTGACAGGCAAATTAATATCATGCCAAAATCCAGTGGTATTATTATAAACAACAGTCTGCCAGCTGCTTGATGGCCAGACCATCACATTATTTTTCCAAATGCTTACGTTTACACCATCCCCACCCCCGATATCATTTTTACGAACCAATCCGGTAATTTTTACGGTACCCGATTTTGGCGCATTCCAAACGAGTATCGGCTGGCTATTATCGGGATGAATATAGATGTTACCGCTACCGTTCCATATAGCGTCATAACTACTCGAACCGCGCCAATGATTTGATCCGTCCGGATTCCAGCTCATCAAATTTGTACCTATACCTGCCTGCCAGTATTTATAGTACCACCTGCGGGTTCCTTGTACCGGCGAAAAATCGGTCGATGCATTATAGACATCGCTATTAACTGTTCCGGATGGACTGACAATCTTGACCGAATTCGCATACTGATTCATGGTCAAATGGCTATCTTTAAAATCTTTAACATAGTTACCGTTAATCTTAACATTCTCTAGGGTCACTCCTTCAATACGATGGCTGTCATTCCAACCGATCAATTTGATTTCGTTACTGCCGCCAGATGTGGACGTAATATTCTTATAAAGTATGTTTGTCATTGCTCCGGGCCAATTCCAGTTTCCGGTCAACGAACCAAAATAAAATGTTTCATCCATCTGAACATTTATTAGTCTTTTTGCTCTTTCTACACGGATGTCTTCAAAGGTTATATCATTAAAATAGGTGCCATGTAAGGCGAAAATATTGATAGCGGAACGATCAGGGAGAACATCCGGGTGATTTTTGTCATCGTAATTATATAGGATATCTATGTTTTGAAACTTAATGTTCTGAAAATAGGCCGCGCGTGTTTCAGCGCCGATACCAATGGTGTTATTTGCATCAGCCCATAATTGTGCATTTTTGTAGATTATATTATAAACGGGCAGTGAATTTGCGGGAATTTGATCCGACATTCCTTTGATGGCGACTGCATCGTCTGCAGAGTGGATAAAAGATTTATCAAAAGTGATATCGTGACTGCTGTTGATATTAAATCCATCGGAACTGGCAAAATATGGGCTGACAGCTTTATAATTAGTTACATTGACAAAAGAACAATTGTGCATGGCAGAAGTCCAGCTTCCTATGTTTCGATTGACAATGATATCTTTCACAGTCGAGTTGCTTACTGCGCCCAATGCCAGGGCGATATCATCCGTTGGACTGTTGTAATCGTTGAGCAGAATGCCCCTCCCCCTTATTGTCACATTTGACGCATTATCTATTTTTACTCTTCCTCTGATAACGGCTCCGCCGGCGATATATAAGGTTTTTCCGGAACTCAAAGTTAGTGGCGGCTGCGAGCTCAAATCGTAATATCCCGGACCATAATACAAGACATTGGGGTCTGTCGCTGATGGAATATTACTTTCTGGCTCTTGGGCAAATAAATGCAGTACCTTTCCTTGGTAATCGTTGTCTAATACAAGTGATATATTGGTTGGCTGAGAGAGTGTGAAAGTAATCGTGTTGCCGGATCTCACCCCTGTGATACCCAATGATGAAGGCACTAATTTGAAGCTGCTGAAGCCGCTGGAAGGGGTAATCGATATCGATACAGTACCGCTGAAATCAAAGTAGCCATAACTAACGCTATTTCCCCAGCTGTTATTTCCAGCGTTATATAGGCCGACTGGATTTCCACCCGCACTAACTGTAAAGGCCGTTGACTTGTACTGATTTGGCAGGCTGCTGGGCAAAGGATAAGTAGTTACTGCTGTGCTTAAATTAGCTTGGACAGTTGAGTTTGCTGATTTCAGAAATTCAGCTTCTTCTTTTGAAGGTGCTATTTTGTTGCACGCGACAAAGCATAGCCATAAAAATGGCAAAATAAATGATTTCATAGTTGATCTATAAGTGGTTAATTGTTAGGTTAAGATAGAGAAACTCCAGAAAAATTGCCACGAACTGATCAATTATTGAACAAAAGTGTAACACTTTAAACTTTATTAGTAGTAGTCGCCATGTTAATTAATCACTTTTTATTTACTCCTAGATCGCTAAAGACAGTGGTGCCAATGTTGTCATCGATATCAATATCTTTAGCATCTAGGTGATTTTGATATCTCAAATGCCCGAAACCATATTGGCCATTCTTGGTCACTGAAATAAACTTTCAAGATTATTACAAACTGTAAGGCTAAGGTATTGGCTTGAAAGTAGGATTGGTTACGGGAAACTGTAGCCAATATACCCAAGGATGTTTCTCAGGTAATTAAGGGAAAAATTTCTATACAAAAATGCTTTATCTTTACCATTGCTAATTCAGATTCTTAAATTACCTCACAGGATGAAAAAAATACATGTATGGTTCGGAAAGTTTAAAATGGAGAAAGAATTAAAAAAATATCTGGATCAAAATGACTATTTGGAAGCATGGTCTGTTTATGACAACGAACCGTCAACGGGAAACAGAGAGGACGATAAAGAACCAAATACGGAGTTACGCTGTGATTTTTGCAAGGAAGTTCATTTGGATAACTATAATGAAGATCTCATGATAATGAAATATTATAAGAACTCTCTAAATATCAAAACCATTGCAAATGATATTGGTGTAGATAAAAATGAGTTAGAAACATTATTAAGAGGACATAGTTTCATTGGTTTTAACGCTGTTGTAGCTTTTGAAGACAATGACCTAGATGAAATAGATGCCTCACGTTCTGAAACGATAAAGTACATTGGGAAATTGGCTCAGTTTTCTGACCGGTCTTTATCACATTATGAGGTTTATTATTTATGGATAGGAGACAATAAAATTGATAAAAAGAATATTCTACAACAAGCGGCATTAAATAAAAAGGATATTATAAAACTGAATTATTACCATACTTCAAAAGGCGAAAAACTTGACGAGATACTGATTCTCCAAATAGAAGATTACAACATTGCCGAAAAGATGATTCTCAAAGTTGAAGAGCTGAGAATGATCACCGCCCATTCCATACTTGAACTTGTTGTAAAAGGCACAAATGAAATGCATGGTGAAAAAATTGCCGATATGCTCGGTATGAAATATATTGGAAAATTTGACAAGGAATAAAATCTAATTTGTTTTTTATGGTTTGTAATCTTCGATTTTCACATATTCGCATATTTACGAACGAAGAACATAGACTTAAATATACTGACGAAAGCTACTGAATATTATATGAACATAGAGCTAAGTGTTAATAGAGATTTGAACGCAAATGACATTCTGCAACTCTACCAAGCTAATAAATGGAGTGCAGCCGATAAACCAGAACTACTGATCAAAGCACTCTTAAATTCGCATTCCTTAGTTTCGGCATGGGATGGTACCACTTTAGTAGGCCTAGGGAATGCTATTTCCGATGGATACCTCGTGGTTTATTATCCACATCTCCTGGTGCTACCCTCCTATCAAGGCAAAGGTGTTGGGCGTTTGATTATGGATAAAATGCAAGAGATTTATAAGGGTTTTCACATGCAGATGCTTACTGCTGATGGAAATGCTATCGACTTTTATAAAAAGAACGGCTTTGAACGGGCAGGTCAAACAGAGCCGATGTGGATCTATAAAGGTAATGATCACTGAGAGAAGGTTAAGGTAGCCTGCCAAAATTCAGGCATTTATAAAGACTGAAATGCAGATTTATATCAACGCACAGCTTAGCGCGAATCTTGCAAGAGTAGCCAATATGGTAGGAACTAATCCTGAGGCTGGAGTGAAAAGCTGGGATCCTAATTGTAAATAAATTCAGATGCGAAAGGAACAAATAACAGAGCAGTTAAAAGAGTATTATCCGGAGGGTCTTACCCTCGACGATATCATGGCTTATTCCGCTTCAGAAGCTTACAATAACCGCAAACGATGTGTTGAATCAGCCTGATCAGACCGCGGGCAATAGGAACTATTAAAAGAGTCCCTTACCGACCCGTCTGCTGAAATCTGGAGTCTGTAACATAAACTCATATCTTTGAAAATAATGTATAATCAATATTTTTATATTAAAAACTAACAGAGCTAAAGCAGCAACTTGAACATTAAACTAGGCACTTTTCTTTGAGGATGCTGGGACACAGAGAAACCTG
>NZ_CACSJW010000014.1:0-86156 GCF_902706145.1 Sphingobacterium sp. 18053 | reverse complement strand
TTTGATACAGTGGATTAAAAGAGAATATGGTTTAGTATATCAAAAGGCGCAAATTTATAACTTGCTAGCCAAGGTTGGAATTATCTTTGAAAAGAAACTTGGCCTAATATCTAAAGTGTAATTATTTATTGTACTTTCACCAAAATTGATGAAGAACCCATTACTCCGAAATACCCAATTTGTCCTATTGTAATGAATTTCGCGGATAACATACCATAATATCAACTCTTCATCAATTGGTCTTGCAAGAAAGCGTGTTTCCAAAATTGTATGGTCACCTTTACCAACCGCAATTAAAGCATCAACAATAGGATTCAGCTTAGGTGTCCGTAATGAGTCAATTGATTTGGCAAATTGACCTCCTCTTGCATCTGTATTATAGGAATAGAGCTCAGCAATAGCTATTAAATTATGGAGGTCTTTTTGGTTAAGCTTTATTTGGGCTTTAGCAAAAGTCGTTGCTGCCAAAAGGACAAAACTTAGAAAGTATTTCATCACGCTTCGTCTATGTATTTGCATATTTGTTCTATCTGCTTCTAATTAGTTTCCTGAAAACGTTACATCTTCCGCGCCAAAGGCCCATCCTTAGTGACCAGACTAGACCAACCGGGACAAGAGCCCACGGTTAGTTTCGCGATCAATCTGGACGCTAGAAATATATTGGCCACTGTTTCTTCACCAAAATCCCAGGTTACTTCAACAGGCGAACTCGCCTCAAATGGTTCAAGATTCTCTTTGACAAACTCCGAAGGATTTAAAAACGGTAGATTTTCCTTTTTATGCCATTCAGATTCGCTCGGAGTAGGGGCATGATTATATAACCATATATCTCCAACTATTTTATCCTCTTTTTCCTCATTCAATAAGTATGCATAACAGACCTTATCGTCATCTTCGATAAGTACGGCGAACTCAGGGCGATCATTTGATACATATTTTGTTAAACTTCCCATTGGATACTGATTTAAAACAACGAAGTCTGTGCCGTATCACTCCCCAATGGCGGTAATCCTTCCCAATCAAATTGCTCATAACGATGCTTACCATCGGGGCGGTTTGGATATCCTCTCAATGTATACACTGGATAATGTTTCAACTTTTCATTGGGCATTTCAAATAAGAAAATCGGTGGCATATCTTCTTCGTTAATATCCTCGATCCATTGACGCTCGAGATCCTCAGGCAAGAATAAGGGCATACGGTGTTTATTGGGCCCATCATTATGGATATTGGCCATCACGTCATTGGCTGCACGCGTGAGCATACCAAAAGACCCTACACGTTCAACCACGCCATCTTCATCCACCGTCTCATGCCACTGATACAGACCTGGTAAATAGAATAGCTCTCTCCCCGCTTCACCGATGAAATAAGGGACTTTCTTTTTCCAGCCCTTTACCGCACGATGTTCAAAAGTACCACTCACAGGGATAAGGCAACGTTGCTTGCGCAAGCGATACCAATAGGATTTTTTATCCTCCAGGATACGTTCGCTACGCACATTGATCATATTGCGCCTACGATCGGCCTGCAGCTTGGGATCGTCAATATAGGTAGGCAATACCCCCCACTCCATCTCGGTCAAGGCCAGCTGGCTTGAGTCCTTGTCCTTATACAGGATCGGATATTTGGGAAAGGTAATGGCCTGCACGTTTTCCAGATAGTCATAATTGTAATCCAATTGACGGCGCTCGTCCCGCAATTGCGGAAAGGTATTTTTGATAATCTCAATATCGGTATGGAGGCTAATATCCCAGCACATAATGGAATCCTTTTTTGTTTGGCTTTGATACGAATATACGCAATTTGTGCTTTAAATATGGATTGCCCTACAACAAGAAAATGGCTGCTTTCTGGTTCGGACCGGATCTGATTTAGCGAAGGATCTCTATAGCAAATACTTTCTTTTGGGTCTGCCCATCGGTAATGGTAGCCACTACCCGACCATATTCTAGGGAGAATAGGATATCGATCGGATTTTTGCGCTGAAACCTGGTCTTGGTACGCAGGTAATTGACAATATTTTTCTCGTAGAGCTTAAGCATACGCTTATCCCAATTCTCCTCCTTGATGCGATTGAGGAAGATCCGATAGCCTGATCCTGTTTCCAACAAGCTTTCGATCTTATCGGTATCCTGCGGCAGCTGCAAAGCTCTTCCCTCCTTTGCCCCCAGTTGATGGGCATGCTGATCGGCGGCTTCCTTATCATCATTCGGCGTGAGCAGAAAGCCTGTCTTTTCCTTGACATCGGGCCACTCAAAGCGCTGCAGCACAAAGTCGGCATAGCCCGACTCGACGAGCGCGCGAAACGAACTTTTGGTGACTTGTTCAAAGGGATTGTACAGCATAGGACTAAGATAGGATTTAATCAGTAAACTCTTTCTTGTTCTTTCGGATGTAGTCAACCTGAATTTTTTGCAAGTTTTCAACGTCATTAAGTTTGTAAAACTCCTCGTCAAATTTGTTTAACGGATTGTTCTCATAAGATTTACTAAAACCTTCTACCGTACCATCCTGATCTTCGGTTATTTTCGATTTCTCCTTTTCAAATGTGCTGTTTGCTCGCTCGGTCAGATCAGCAAATTTAGTAGCGCCAACTAATTTCAACGCTTCTGGCAGCGCAGTAGCAAATTGACCGCTTGAATTAAAATAAAACTGGTTATAACCACCATTATTTACTTCTGCTTCTAATCGGCTGATCATATAAATTGCTTGTCTAGATTTGTTCCAAGACAAGACGATTTCATATTCTTTATCATATGCCGCCGATAACTTACGAAAGAGGTTATCATAGACGACTTCCAATAACATGTTATCCGATGTCGTATCAATAATTTGCTCGGTTAACGGAGTCTGAATTGATGGCTTATTATTATTTTGCTTCGTAGGTTCGGAACAGCCAAACAAATTTAAAATCATTATTATAATTCCAATGGTAATAATCGGTGTTCGCATTGATTTTATCATCTTTAGATTTTTTTATTACTCAAATATATACATTGATTTGCCATACTTTTGTGTTTTATGTATCTCGCCAAAGTATGGCTGCTACCGCGGCTATCTGAAGCAAAGATTAATCATCACCTACCCATTAGGACTCCTTTCTTTGCCACATTTGGTGTGCTCTTCATAATAGATTGATAAGAAGATGTAAATGCAGATAAACTCTTATACCCGACCAGATAACCTACTTCGGAAAGTGTATATTTTTTCTGATCGATCAACTCAATACTTTTTAAAATTCTTATAAGCTGATGATATTTTTGAACTGTGATACCTGTCTCCGATTTAAATATACGTTGAAGTGTTCTGGCCGACATAGCAACCTTATCTGCTAATAACTCGATATCTATACCGTATTTAAAATTACAATTAATCTCCTCACATATTGGGATCAATTTTTCATTGGATGGAATAGGTATTTGAAGATTCGTGTTTTCAGAACAAAAATTTGGAAAACTGTTTAATATGGCCTGCAAAAAATGGTATTGCTCTATATTATCTTGAAGATTTTTACTCCACTTGGCAGCATACAAAAGCATTTCCTTCAATACCACGGGTGCCGCAAAAACACGTACTGATTTAAAAAATTCGAATTCCCCATTCTACTTTCCGTCAGGCCACATTTGATGTTGTCGCTTTGCATATACTTATTGGCATATTCCATAAAAAAACAATAGATAATTTTGTATGCTCATTTAAAATTACAGTAAATATGAATAGAATATTTCTTGCATTCACATTTTTGTTACTACTTGTATTAACGGACAGATCTTTGGCAATGCAAAAACAAGCAAACATCCTTATACTAATTCATTCAGATGAAGGTGGTACCTACGAAATTGCAAAAGAGGTTGCGAAAGGAATTGAAAACAATGGTAACTCAAAAGCAATTATTAAAAGAGTCAAATTTATTGATAATCCAAAACTCAACCATATCCCGGTCGCAAACGTTTCGGAACTTTCGTCATATGATGGAATTGCATTTGGTTCTCCTGTATATTTTGGGAACATAAGTACGGCAATGAGTGAGTTTTTTGCTCAGACAACAACACTATGGTCCAAGCATGAATTAGAAGGGATGCCAGCCATGGTCTTTATGTCTGCAGGAAGTGGTGCAGGACGAGAGTTAGCTATGCAATCCTTTATGAATATGCTTGCGGTCCATGGAATGGTCCTGGTTCCAAATGGTATAAGGGGAAATGAAAAGCTTGACAAAAGTATTCCGCAAGGTAATACTGTTCTCGGCACGACGAGCCTTGCTTCATTAAAAAATGTAGCTCGTCCTTCGGATGGCGAGCGACTCTTAGCTTCCGAACAAGGAAAATATTTTAGCAAAGTAGCACTTGCTTTGAAAGGTACATTTGGGAAAAAATCTGTCAAGACTCCTGAAGTGGCGACAAAGGACATTAACCAGATTTTGAAAGAAAAACATATAACTTTACCCAAAGTACCGGCTCCTGCTGGAAATTACCAGCCTTACGTAAGAAGCGGTAATCTGGTTTTTATTAATCAATATGCATTAAAAGACGGGAAATTGATTAATCCTGGAAAAATTGGCGTAGAAGTGACAGAGGAACAGGTAAAGGAAGCAACAAGAATAACAATGCTCAATATAATAGCGGTATTGAGTGACGCAGTAGATGGTGATTTAAATAAAGTCAAAAAATGCGTGCAATTAGTGGGAATTTTCAATGCCTCAGAACCGTTTTCAGACCACGCAAAGTTAATGAATGCAGCTTCTGATTTAACAGTTGAAATATTTGGAGAACAGGGAAAACATGCAAGAGCCACACTTGGAGCATCATCTATTCCTGGAAATTCTTCTGTAGAAATACAAGCAATATTTGAAATAGAATAAACATTAGGAATCCAATTAAAACAACGAAGTCTGCGCTGTATCACTCCCCAATCGTGACAATCCGTCCCGGTCAAATTGCTCGTAACGATGCTTTCCATTGGGGCGGTTTACTATTCCCCCAACTAGTGCATTATGGGGAGTAAATTATATTTTAACGTCGATATTCATTGGCTCGGACGCTTTTTTTGTATAAAACTAAACTATTTATTTTCTAAAGTAGTTCATAAATAAACCAAAACATGCATATTATGGCACTTACAACAGGAAATGAAGACAAAGTAACGAAAGAAGTAGAACAGCAAACTTCTAAAATTCCCTCGATTTTATTCTTGGCGGCATCACTTGCAGCGATGGGAATTTCAGCTGCATTAAAATGCTGCAAAACAAAAGATGATAATACAGCTTTGTTCGTCGGTCAATGGGCGGCACCGTTTTTATTATTGGGAATTTACAATAAGATCGTTAAGACTGAAGGACACAATTAATAGGTTTTATTTTTTATGGTTGATTTTAGAGGCTGGTCTTAGGATCAGCCTTTTTTCATTTTTATCAAACCAAGCTCTTAAAAGAATTGTCCATCTATTGTCGATCGTTACGTATCAGTTCAGATTGATTGATTTAATTGTATGGTCAGGTTTTTAGGCCTGGCCATTTTAAACGTATTTTCCGGTCCTAAATGGATCTGTCAATAATTTAGTTAAGGGGCTAATCGAAAGATTAGTCCTTTTTTTTAAAAATAATGAACCATTCTATCAGAATTATGTTCTTCACCAGGTTAAGTTAGTTTGTTTTAGTAGTTATAAAGGTCGGGGATTCATGTCACCGGCCTTTTTTTATTTTTTGTAAACTATTATGGAGTTTAGTTGTAATTACTTTGGATATTTAATGAATAGATTGCAGGCTTGATAGTATCGCATTTATCAGGCCTGCATTTTTGAAAATTCTTTCCTAACAAGGGATCAATATATATCGGCTGGATCGTTCCAGCCTTTTTTATAAGTTAGGTATTTCTCCGGACTCGATCATCGCCATAAAAATATCAGCTTGATCTCTGGTGAGCCAAGAGTTGTAATTGAAATGTACTCGCCAGCCTTCTGTAAAAGACTATTGCGTTAAAGTAGTTTTGAAACCCTAAAATAAATTTGAGAGGAAAAATCACTAAAATAGCTTTGCAAGTATACCTTCAAAGGTGACCAAAATATTTTCGCCATATTTCTGCTGTGCTTTTGCACCTAAGAAATTTTTACTCAATTCTGTTTTTTCGGAAACGATTATCTGCATTTTATAGGATATTGCAAAATATGCATACAACTTAAAATGTGACTCTTCCACTGGCGTTGCATAACCGGTAACACCTATACCAAAATCAGCATTAAACAAGTGTGATGCCTGTAGTGCCATATCTTCGGCGATCTGAGACGACACACAATCACATTCTCTGGCCTCATCCTTATCGATTCCCAATAAATTTACCTTCTCTTCAAGCGTGTAAGCTGTAATCCCACCTTTAAAATTAACTGCAGCATTTTCGATCTGGGACAGCATAAACTGAAGCTGTCCAGCTGTTACACTTTCGGCCGTTGCGACAGTCTTACGATCAAGTAGCTTGCCAATACGTTGAATTACGTCCTTATCGAGTTCCATCTTATACTTATTAATTTAAACCTATAGCCTTAGCAGACCTTTTATCTACTCGGAATAATAAATCTTAAATCCGTTATTGACCGTAAGCATTTATTGTAGTAGTTTATTTTGAAAGGCGAACCGCACTAGATCAGCTGTATTTTTTGTTTTTGTTTTATCAATTAGCTGCTGCCGGTGCCCCTCAACTGTACGTTTGCTCAGAAATATCTGATCTGCTATTTCAGCGTTTGTAAAACCACGTGAGATCAGTTCCAAAACCATTAATTCCCTTTCAGAAATATCGTAGCGATGATAGATAGCTTCTTTATCGATATAAATGGGTCTATTTAGCTGAAAATGATCGAGAAGTGATAGACCTATTTCCATTGAAATATATCTTTTACCCTGTAATATGTTGAATATACCTTGAACAAGTTCGTCATAATCCGAATTTTTCGATAAAAAGCCAACTGCTCCCGCCCTAAATGCATCAGCAACGGTATTATTATCCTCGATCATTGATAAAACAGCAACGTCAATTTCAGGATATTTGGCCTTCACTTTATGGATTAATGTAATGCCACTCATCTCTTCCATTTTGAGATCTGTAATTATAAGATCAGGTGTCTCGCCTTTACCTAAGAATTCTAGCGCCTCAACTCCATTTCCCACCTCCCCAACAATGGAGAGCTGCTTATGTGACTCCAATATTAGCCTAAAGCCGTTCCTTACCAATGTGTGATCGTCAACAAGTAATATTTTATACATCGTAGTAGAGAAAATCGTGTGTTATATGTATTTCAGAACAATTAGCCTGCCATTTTTACATAACCAGAAAGTTTTAAATCTATATTTTAAAATTTGTAATAATTACTTATAAGCCCAGGTATTATTACCTTCCATGAAATATATGCTACAATTTCTATCGTGTCAACATCCCCTTATAATTTTTATAAAAAGTTTCCATCGCACTTAAAATTGGATTATGAACTTTCGATGTATTTAGAACCTTATTGCTGAAACTTAATATTCGCAGTTAAAGTACTTCGTCAGACTATTACAGTGATTTCAAGTATTAAATGACTTATATTGCGTAGTTTATCAGCTAACGAAACCGATCCCAAGAAGGTTCACTTTATATATTTATTAAAAGATGAAAAAAAACCAAATTATGCAGGATCGGTATCAAGGTATACTTATCGTTGCATTCGCAATTGTTGCACAACAGGGCCCCGAGGATCTTCCGAACGATGTGCCAGACAATCCTGAAGAGGAATTATCAGAAAATGAACCCGATGAAACTCCAGAAATGCCCGATCAGGATGATTTAGGCATCGACGAAGAACTAGGAGACGAAGAAGAAAATGAATTTCCTAAACTTGACGAACAGGAAGAAGACGAAAGAGAGTTAGATAACAATGGAAGCATTTAAAATCAAACTGTCTTTTCATTTTATGAAATAACCAACGCGTTAAAGCTATATTTGACCGCATCAAAGCACCCTTTCAAATTGAACTCAGAGGCCCGAGCTGCATCAATATGTGCTCCCGTACTGGAACTTTTATTTTGGACATCTGCTCCATGATAATTTTTGAGATCTGCTGACAACTCATTTTACCCTGCGAGACTACCTTTTTTTCTTCAGCCATGACCGTTTGACGACATTGTCTGGGTGCTGTTTTTTTTTTACAAATATTTTTTAGGCGAAACAGCACGGGTTTGGATATTGTTATCTCTTAAAGATTTATAAAATGTGGAAAGTTTGACATTCGAAGCTTATCAATAGCACGAATTACAAACAATAAAAAATATTACTATGTCATTATTTTCAAACGATTTGAGCAAAGAGCCTGTATTTGACGGCATTGGTTACGAACCTTCTTTTTTTTCAAGAAAGACGATGGTTACGACCAAGACAAATTACAGTAAAAAAAAGTACAGTGATATCAACAAGGACACCCGAAAAAAGATTCTTGTGCTCTGCACAGAAGAACGGTATATGACCATGAAAAATGGAAAGAAGTTTTCAACGGGCAATCATCCGGTCGAAACACTGGTTCCCATTCTTCATTTCGAACAGGCTGGATTTGATGTTGACTTCTACACACCAACAGGTGCTCCTGTAAAATTTGAGATGTGGGCTATGCCGTACGAAGATGAAAACATCGGTAAAATCCTCGACAAGTATAATACTCAATTTTCAAACCCGCACAACCTGAGAGATTTTATAGCTGACACGAATAAAGGATATGTTGATTACGTTGCCGTTTTTATCCCAGGCGGGCATGGCGCAATGCTAGGACTACCTGAAAATAATGATGTCAAAGAACTGATCAAATGGGTAGTAGCGGAAGATAAATATCTATTGGCAATCTGCCATGGCCCCGCAGCGCTCTTAAGCGTAGCAGATTGCGGAGACGCTGAGTTTTCTTTTAAGGGATATAAGATTAATTCGTTTCCTGATGAAATGGATAAGATTTTGCCAGAAAGTGGATACCAGCCCGGTGAGATGCCCTGGTTTTATGGCGAAAAACTCAAACAGCTTGGAATCGAAATTCTGAATAAAAAAATTGCCGGCGATTGTCACGTTGACAGAAAATTAATTACTGCAGATAGTCCGTTAGCGGCTGATAAATTCGGGAAACTCTGCGCAGATGAACTTCTTGCCTATGAAAAATCAAAAGTGGAAAATGAATAGGTAGCGGAAGCCATATGGATCATTGCAAAGTCTTGCCAACGTTTTCAAAATTTGAACGATCATTTTTAAGAACTAATGAATATTTCAATCTATGTCAAAAACTAAAATATATAAAGACATACCGGTTATTTTAACAACGGAAACAGAACAGTTATTTGATTTTGAATTAGGTGAAAGTGGTCAGGTAGGCCAATATGCCAAAATATCGTCTGAAGGACACGAACTAATTATAGGAGTGGATCTCAGTTACCTAGACGGAGATATGCCCGAGAAATGGAGGCAACCTGCTGTTCAGAAACTACTTGCTTTAGTAAGGGATGATAACAAAACAATCGGTGATTTAAATTAATTCTTTTTCAAATACAAGCCTCCCTTATTAACCGATAAGGGAGGTTTTCTGACTATATATCCATTTAGTTACTGAACCACAGCCTAACATGGAGATGGTTAACCGTGTTGTCGGAATGGCAGACGAACTCAGAAGGCCTATGATGCTGATTGTGTGGGCACAAAAAAGGCCGGAATAAACCAGCCCTGATATATATAGTTATGATCCCAATAATGGGATAGTCGGTTTCAAAAAATGCTGGCCTAACAAGTGCAAATCAAGCCAGCAAAAGCAATCTTCTCATTTTTCGCATAAAGGACAACCGAAATATAATATTCGTTTGAAAAAAATAAAAAAACCTTGAGGAGGGGGATCTCAAGGTTTTTACTACCTGTTATTAACCTAATTTATGAAAAGTACCATTATAACAATGGCTAATTCGCTTTCATTTGATATTTTATAAAATAATCAAATAGGCCCTTTACTTTGCAGATGCGATGGCAACGGAATTATCCCACGACGGTTCAATGCTTAACCCTGGAATTCCTCTGGTTTGATTTAGATTACAATATTTTTGGAACCTTTGAATCGTTCGGAAAACTACCTTTTAAAATAAAGAATGGATTATCCTATTGCAAACTTAAAAACAGAGGCTCATAATATAAGATTCTGTTGCTGTTTTTAACACACAAAAAGAATTTAGCTAATCTATTTGTTATAAAAATCTTATCTTTATCTACCTACTAGTAGATAGATTATGACAACAAGAGAGAAAATAGTCAGCACAGCGGCAGAAATGCTATCTAACAATGGTTTCAATGCATTCAGTTTCCATGACATCGCAAGCGAAATAGGGATAAAAAATGCTTCAATACATTATTATTTCCCAACCAAATCAGACCTTATCATCGAGATAATACATTATTCTCAAAATATACAAGCTGCTTTATTTGAAACAATATCGCAACAGAAACCGGAGGAAAAGCTATCTCTACTGATCGACTTTTATGTGGATTTAGCTGATAAAGGACAGATGTGTCCCATTGTTTCCATTTCCTCGGATATGAACGATATAGACTCCAATATCAAATTGGAAGTAGGAAAATTTTATGATCTTCTTTCGGGTTGGCTTGCTTCGGTAATTGAAGAAGGAATAACCAAAAATGACTTTGTAACTACGCAAGAGCCGCAGGACAAATCGATTGAAATATTGAACATTCTGGCCATGTTACCTATTTTATCTCGTCTGGGTAAGGGACGTGAAAGTCTCACTAAACTTAAGCAATCTGTTATGGATAATCTGGTAAAAAAAGATCACTTAGATAATAAAATAAGTTTGCTTGCGCAAGAGATTGAACAACAAAAGGAAACCATTGCACATCAAGCAGCTATTATAGCAGCTCATAAAAAAGTTATCTCCCTCTATGAGGCCAATGACACTATACAACAATGGCTACCCCAAAAATAAGAATATTACCAAATTAAATTTATTCAATAGAAGAAGGAACTTTAAGATTAAAAATCTAAAAATAATAACACCTTCCTAAAACCTGACATTGTATAAGGTATTCTAGTAAGATTTGTTACCAAATGAACCCTCTGCAAATTCATTGGTCTAAATTATTTATAACTTCAGTACTGCAAGTAAATTCCAAAGGGACAGTAGCCAAGTGGTAAATGTTATTGCCTATTTCATTTCTGAACTCCCCATCGAATTATATCTTATCGTCAAAAAAGACATTTTGTAAAAAATATTTTTTTTATTGAACAGTGTTCAATAGATTTGCAGTATCATTAATTTAAATTTTTTGTAAAATGAAAAAAGCATTAGTAACCGGAGCCAGTGGCGGTATTGGTAAGGAGGTTGCAAAACGGCTGGCAGCAGAGGGATATCTTCTAACCTTGGTTGCACGCAACGAAGAAAAGCTAGGCTCGCTGCAAGAGTCTCTAGGACGGGACCACCATCACATCCTACCACTCGACCTAACCAATCAAGAGGATATAATTTATCTCAGTAATCATTTAGTCAGCAATAAGTACGACCTATTTATCAATAACGCAGGCAATGGTACTTATGGTAGATTTGTTGACATTCCATTGGAAAATCAGATCGAGACGATGACACTCAACATGGAAGCTCTCGTTGCTCTATCCTATGCATTTCTAAAGCATGCAAAATCTGGAGATGCACTGATCAATATAGCTTCGATCCTAGCACATTCCTCATTACCAGGAGGTGCCGTATATGCGGCAACAAAAAGTTTTGTCGCCAATTTTTCTGAATCTCTGTGGTACGAATTTAAAAATAAGGGTATATTTGTCGCGGGCTTTAACCCGGGTGCAGCCGACTCTGATTTCCATTCAAACGCAGGGAGCCAAACGAGTGCATTTCCTAAATTTGTTGTTTCCTCAGTCCAGCAAGTTACTGATGAACTGATAAATGCAATAAGCAAAAGAAGCAAACCAAGAATTGTTCAGGGGTTAAAAAATAGATTGATGCTATTTGGCTTTAGATTCTTAAGCCGAAAAGCAGCAGTTAAAATCATGGGTAAAATCAGTCCGGGAATGTCCCATTCCTAAAATGGAATGAACAATATTTTAACGATTCATAGTTATCATAAAATGAGTATAGCAGAAAGAAAACAGGAAGAAAAACAGGAAATGCGTAAACGTATTTTGGATGCTGCACGAAAGATATTTCTTGAAAAAGGCTATGAAAACACCAGCATGCGAAACATTGCGAGCGAAATCAATTACAGTCCTGGAACAATCTATTTCCATTTTAAAGACAAGAGTGAAATTTTTCATGAACTTCATAAAGAAGGCTTCAGGATAATGCTATCACAATTAAAAGTGCTAGACCATGTGGCTGATCCTTTTGAACGTCTTAAAGCCGTAGGAAGAGCCTTTATTCAATTTGCGCAGGATAATAAGGATTATTATAACCTGATGTTTATAGCCGACGAACCGGAGAAGTCATCTCAGAAGGGTGGTTTTCAAATTGCGCAGGAAGCGATCAATCACCTATTGGGGCTCGTAAAAGAATGTCAGGCACAGGGAAGGTTTAAAGGAATGGATGTTGAGTACTTTTCGTTTATGATACTTTCATCGATGCACGGCATATGTGCCTTATTTTGTAAGGATCGCACAACCATCTTTCAGAACAAGACCAACGAAGAGCTCATGAAATATGGATACGAATGCTTCGTTTCATTATTGGAAAAAGGATAGTCCTTTTTTTTACACCTGTATTGAACACCGTTCAAATTAATTACAATGATCAAACTAATGGAAAATATTTTATTTTGGTGCAGCTTATCCTGCACCATTTTATCCGTACAAATTACAAGGGCACAAAATCTTCTGAAGGATTATATCCAACAAGGGCTCCAGTCAAACCAGATCATCCATCAGCAGGATTTCATGCTTGAAAAAAGCATATATGCTCTTGAGGAGGCAAAAAGTATGTTTAAGCCCAATGTCACTTTCTCGACTACCTATACAAAAGCAGATGGTGGTCGCACCATAGATATTCCAGTTGGTGACATGCTGAATAATGTTTACTCTACCTTAAATCAGCTCACTGGAACAAGCTCTTTTCCTCAGTTACAAAACCGAAATGAACAGCTTAATCCGGATAATTTTTACGATGCAAAATTCCGTGTTACCCAGCCGATCTTAAATGCGGAAATTAGCTATAACAAAAAGATCAAATCCAAGCAGATTGACCTTCAAAAAACGGAAGTCCAGCTCTATAAACGTGAGTTGGTCAAAGAAATCAAAACTTCATATTACAATTATCTGAAAGCCGTCAATGCCGAAAAGATCTACCTCTCCTACCGTAAACTTGTTGCTGAGGGAGAGCGTGTTAATAAGAAACTTTTTGACAACGGGAAGATCAACCGGACAGCAGTGATACGCAGTAAAAATGAAGTTTCTAAAATAGACGCTTCAATAATATCTGCTCAAAAAACAAAGGAATCTGCACAATTTTACTTTAATTTTCTGCTGAACAGACCCTTATCGGACAGCATTGCGGTTGATGAAATAACCACTTTGCCAGAGCAGGACCTATCCCTTATGGACAATGTTTCTGCTCGTGAGGAACTCTCAAAACTTAAAATAGCAAAAGGGATCAATGAAGACCTGACCGGACTGGCAAAATCATACCTCATCCCCAAAATTGGCGCAAGCATGGATCTGGGTTCGCAGGCTTTTGACTGGAAATTCAATAAGCAAAGCCGTTACTATTTAATGGGGGTGTCCTTACAATGGGATCTCTTTGCTTCAGGTAAAAATACCAATCGTATAAAACAGGCCATTGCAGAGCATCACGCTATTGAATCCCAGACGGGATATGTTGAGCAGCAACTATTGACCGAACTCAGAGTCCGTCAGGCCAATATGCTAAGCGCTATTGCGCAATATCAAGCCGCGCAAAGCCAGTTGACAACAAGCCAAACTTACTACAAAGATGTAGCACTGATGTACAAAGAAGGCATGGCCATCTATATCGAATTGCTGGATGCACAAAATCAATGGGTAGACTCCCAGCTTCAGGAAAATATCGCCCTTTTTGACACATGGATTTCTTATGCAGCAATTGAACGTGCCGCAGCTAGTTTTAACATTCAAAAATAAAAAAATGAAAAAATTTCAATTCATACTTCTTATTTCGGGCCTATTTATTCTATCCTGCAATGAGGAACCAAAACGTAAAAGTTCACTTAGTGAACCCGATATTATATCAGTCAAAATATCCCCTATCTCATCATTGAATACTTCCGGTACCATACAGGTGACTGGCTTAGTGAGTACAGAAGATGAGACCAATTATTCATTCAAGATAGGCGGAGTTATCAGCAGTATTCTAATGAATGAAGGACAATTTTTCAGAAAGGGACAACTTTTAGCGACCCTTAATACAACGGAGATCGCAGCCGGCGTTGCCCAATCCGTATTGGGCGTAGAAAAGGCTCAACGCGATTATGCCCGAGCGGCCAGTCTGTACAAGGATAGCGTCTTCACCCTTGAGCAATTACAAAACACAAAAACAGCTCTTGATATAGCAAAGAAATCTAAGGAAGCCGTTGCGTTTAATGAACGGTACGCAAAGATCTATGCTTCTTCAGATGGTTTTGTAGCTAAAAAGATTGCCAGTGAAGGTGAAGTTGTTGGTGGTGGTATGCCAGTGCTTTTAACCAATTCGGTTAAACAAAATACAAGCTATATATTAAAAGTTGGCGTAACGGACCTTGAATGGGCAGAAGTAAAAATAGGACAGCTTGCAAAAGTTAAACTGGATGGTTATCCTGATCGAGTTTTTCAAGCAAGTGTTTTAAGAAAGCTACAGTCTGCTGACCAACAAATCGGTTCTTTTCAGGTTGAACTAAAATTAAATCTAAAGGGTGTAATCCCAGCTGTTGGTATGTTCGGTAAGGCAGAAATTGCCACAGACCAACAGCAAACATCCATTGTTATCCCTTACAGTTCACTTGTCGAAGCCGATGGAAAAAAAGCCTTTGTATTTACGGCTATCAGCAACAACAAAGTTAAAAAAATACCGGTCAATATTGAAAAGTTTGACAATGATAAAGTTTATCTAACAGGACAGCTTGAGGGAGCCAATAATATTGTCGTTTCAAACAGTGCCTATCTGAACGAACAGTCCATCATTAAAATAATCAAGTAATCCTACATCCGATGAAAATAACAAATTTCGCTGTAAAGAATTATCAGTTTACGCTGATCATATTCGTTCTTTTCGCAGTTGTTGGGCTGTTGACACTGTTCACTATGCCGCGATCGGAAGATCCGACAACACATTCGCCACAATACATCATTACTGCGATATATCCGGGTACCAGTCCCAAAGATATGGAAGAACAGGTTGTAAAACCCATTGAAAATAAGATATACGGACTCGATAACATTGAAAAAATCCTGACTTCGGTTGAAGATGGAGTCGCTGTAATCCAGCCAAAATTTAAGTATGGTGTTGATGTTGACAATAAATATCAGGAAATTTCCACGGAGATCAATGCACTTAAAAATAGTGAACTTCCCAAGGATATCCATCTCCTCAAGACCGAAAAAGTCGCTTCTTCCGATGTCAAAATTATCCAGGTAGCCTTGGTTTCCAATATAGCATCTGCCAAATTGCTGCGCGATCAGGCGGATATACTCAAAACCCGTCTGGAAAAGATAACCGACCTTAAGGAAGTCAAATATGCCGGAATTCCTGAACAGGAAATCCGGATTGACATTCAGCTGGATAAGCTGGCACAGCTAAAAATACCACTGGGTATGGTAATAGGAAGTCTCCAGAGTGAAGCGGCTGATATTCCGGGTGGAAGCATCAACCTCGACAGTAAAGTGTTCAATGTAAAGACAAGCGGTAAGTTCAAAAATGTGGATGATGTTGCCAGCACGGTTATATACAACGCCAATGGCAAAATTGTTTACCTACGGGATGTGGCTGAGGTCAGTTATAAAGACGGAATAGTAAATCACATTACCCGACTCAATGGACATCGCTGTATCCTAGTGACAGCAGCAATGAAGGACAATGTCAATATCAGCAAGGTAAAAGAAGAATACACGCCTGTATTGGACGCGTTCAACAAAGACCTTCCGGAAAACATCAAAATGGTCAAAAATTTTGATCAGGCGGACATGGTATCCAAACGATTGGGACATTTGGGTTTTGATTTTGGTCTTGCGATCCTATTGGTTGTTATCACCCTGCTCCCACTTGGGTTCCGTGCCTCATTGATCGTTATGATTTCCATTCCATTATCACTTGCACTGGGCTTGATCGCGATGAATCTGATGGGCTACTCGCTTAACCAGCTGAGTATCGTAGGACTTGTTGTGGCTTTGGGATTATTGGTTGATGACAGTATCGTTGTAGTAGAGAATATTGAACGATGGCTCAGGGAAGGTCATTCAAAAACAGATGCTATCTTAAAAGGAACCAAGCAGATTGGCATTGCTGTAGTTGGCTGTACGGCTACGCTGGTCATCGCCTTTCTTCCCCTTGCTTTCCTTCCCGATATTGCTGGTGAGTTTATCCGTAGCTTACCAATTGCGGTCATTACAAGTGTGCTTGCCTCAATGCTCGTAGCGCTTACCTTAGTCCCGTTTTTGGGTAGTAGGATGCTAAAAACGCATACACATGGTGCTGGAAACTTTTTCCTTCAAAAATTGCAGCAGTTTTTAAGTTTCTCTTATCGCAGGATGATGCCTTTAGCACTATCCTGGCCCAAGGTCACCGTAGGAATCTCACTAATTTTGAGTGTAGTTGCCTTTCTGCTATTTCCATTGGCAGGGTTCAAACTTTTTCCGACATCTGAAAAACCGATGTTCCTGATCAACATCAAATTACCTTTACAGGCCGATATTCCTGAAAGCGACCGAGTGACGAAACTTGTTGAAAAAGAATTAAAGCAGCATAAAGAAATTGTATATTTCACTTCCAATGTAGGGAAAGGTAATCCGCAGATCTATTACAATGTACATCAGCAGGATATCAAACCGGATTTCGCGCAGATATTCGTTCAGATGGAAGAAGAAGCCAACCCAAAGTCCAAACAGGAGCTGATAAAATCATTACGCAAAAAGTTTGCTGATTTTCCGCTCGCCAGAATTGAGGTGAAGGATTTTGAACAGGGAACTCCTATTGAAGCAAACATTGTTGTGCGTATATTCGGGGAAAATCAGAATATCCTAAGAGCGCTCTCTTTTAAAGCCGAAGAAATTTTACGGAAACATCCGGGAACATTCTTTGTAAACAATGAGCTCAATGCCTACAAATCCGATGTAAAAGTAACCGTTAGCAAAGAAAAGGCAAGGACCTTGGGCGTGCTGACCAGTGATGTTGACAAGGTGATCCGCATGGCGGTTGCAGGACTTAATGTGGGTGATTACATTGATAACAGAGGTGATTCACGTAATGTAGTAATCACACTTCCGCGTGAAAAGTTCGCTAACCTTGGTGCCCTAAAGGGACTTTATGTAAACAATCTCCAGGGAACACCGGTCCAAATTGACCAGATTGCCACTATTGGTTTCGAGACCTCTCCGACCGCCATAAATCATTTTAACAAATCGAGATTTGCCAAAGTCACTTCGCTTACCAAAGACGGCGTATATGCCAATGACATTCTAAAGGATATTGTTCCCCAGCTCGATAAAATGAAATTACCTCCGGGCTATTATTATAAATTGTCAGGTGAAGCAGAATCAGAAGGTGATGCATTGGGTGGAAATTTTCTTTCAGTGATCTTGCTCAGCGGTTTCCTATTTGTTGGTGTACTCCTACTGCAATTCAAGACATTCAAAGGAATTATTATCGTGTTATCGATTATACCGCTCGGGATACTTGGAGGTGTCGTTTTCTTGTTGTTGACAGGTAATCCCATGTCTTTGGTATCCATTATCGGTTTTATAGGACTTTCAGGAATTCAGGTAAAAAATTCACTTTTGTTGGTGGACTTTACAAACCAGCTTCGTTTAGAAGGACATAGTATTGATGACGCGGTGAATTTGGCTGGCGAAACACGTTTTCTACCGGTTGTTCTGACTTCGATAACCGCAATCTGTGGATTGCTTCCTATTGCGCTGAATCCTAACCCGCTTATCGCTCCGCTAGCAATAGTGCTGATTGGAGGACTGATCAGCTCAACTATTCTTTCAAGAATTGTTACACCAGTGATGTATAAATTAATTCCTCCACAGTTGGAAATGGAGGAAAAGGATTAACATTGATCGAGTCGATCTAAGGATTATAGATCCATTAAACGGCTACCAATAGGTAGCCGTTTAATGGATCTAAACAGATTAAAATAATATAGAACAAACTTATGGCCCATAATTGCGGATCATTATTTTTAGCGTATTGTTTACTGTAATCTCAGATGGAATGAACTTCTGGAATCATCTTATGGTATCTGCGATGATAGCATCCAGAATGCTTTTATTCATTGCTCAGGAATTTCAAGAGTCCTTTTACTTAGATTTCCCCTGTTGACCTAGTAAAAAGCTCAAAAAGGTCCTCAGCCGCGCCATTAAATTTTTTGCCATTCACATAAAACGATGGTGTCCCATTGACCCCACTAATCACTCCGCCCTGTAAATCGGCATCAATTTTATTCACCAGCTCCTCTTTTTGTATATCGGACTTAAACTTTTCCATATCTAATCCTATTTTTTCTGCTATTTTAAAAAGATACTGGTCGTCAAGCTTCCGCTGATTTTCGTAAATGGCATCGTGCATCTCCCAAAACTTATCCTGCAAAAAAGCAGCTTCTGCAGCGATCGCGGCCGGAAGCGCATATTCATGCATTTCTGAAAGCGGGAAGTTTCTAAATACAAATTTCACCTCTCCGCTAAATTTTTTCAAGAGCTTCTTTAGCACCGGATAAGCGGCTCCACAGTAAGGACATTGATAGTCACCATACTCTACGATAACTAAATCGGCATCTAGATTGCCTTGGGCGTGGTCAGTTATACTGACAGGTATTTTTAATGACATAACTATTTTATTTTAAGATTTTCAAGAGCTTCCAATATTCCATCTGCACCGGGATTTACCGCCGTCGGTGATTTGTAGCACCATTGGATGATACCTTCTTTATCGATTACAAAAAGAGCGCGGTTGCACTGACCTTCATGCTCATTATAGACATCGTATTTTTTTGCTACCTCACCCTTTGGCTCAAAGTCTGCAAGTAGCGGAAAGTGTAGGTTACGCGACTGCGAAAAAGCCAGATGGCACCATTTGCTGTCCACGGAAATTCCGAACAATTCTGCGTCATACTTTTTAAAGTACTTGAGCATTTCATTGTACAATGCCATCTGATCACTGCAGACTGGACTCCAATCGGCAGGATAGAATGCTAAAATCACGTTACGGCCCTTAAATTCGGATAATGTAACTTTCTGGTCTGGTGTTGCAAATAATGTAAAATTTGGTGCAACAGTATTTTGTTCTAACATAATTTTATTGTTTAATAATTGATATAGGAAATATGGATGTAGATGCAAGTAGAAAGAACGCTCGTAGAAAAACTTTCTTTTCAGGCAGCATAAGTTTTATTTTTCAGGTTGAATAAAAATCTTCTTAGATGGAAATTTTTCAATTTCACCATCTGCTAAGCCAAAGTTTGTCACCACGACATCTTTAGGGTTGCCTGAAAGCCATTCGCTCAGATCAATAGACTCATATTTCCCGTTGTTAAATCCGATAAGAACACGGCATACCGTATCACCTGTATTTTTAATGTAGTGTCCAGCTCCCATGGGTACATAGCCTACGTCACCTGCATTGAACTTTTCGGTGACTACAGTACCCTCGGCAAGAAAAACAGACATCTCCGCCTGGCCCGAAATATAATACTGCCACTCGTCGGCATTCGGATGCCAGTGCATTTCCCGAAGTGCCCCAGGCTGCAATTCAAGAATAGAACCGGCCATGGTCGTACTGATCGGAAATTCCTTACTTGTAACCAATCGCTGAAGACCACCCCCGGGAATGATTCTAGGCTGCTGGGCGTGAAGCGGATAACGATGTAAATTGGTAAGTTCTATGTCAGATCCTTCTGGTCTTACAGCAGCATTAAACGACAATTCATCCGGGACAATACCTGCGGCGAAATAGGCTTCTTTTTTCGGCAGCGCAGCAACTTCTTCTAATGTCAACCCTAAATTCTGTGCGACAATTTCTGGAGGCATACTGGCAACGAAGTCAGTTACGCTAAACGTGTGGTCTTCGGAAAAATTACCGTTGTCAAATATCAGGATGAAGTGACACTCTTCAGTTCCTGTTGCCTGGATCGAATGTCCATAGCCTTTAGGAAAATACCATACATCACCCGGTTCAAAATTGTCGGTATAGCTATGACCGTCCGGATGAATAATGGTCGTACGAACGGTTCCGGAAATGACGTAGGCCCATTCAGCAGCATTTGCATGCCAATGGAGCTCTCGCATACTGCCCGGCTGTAATCGCATCGATACACCCGCAATTCCGATCGAAGCCGGGAAGTCGGTTACAGAAGCACCTCTGGTGGTACCACCATCATTTGTGCGTGGTTCTTTTTTTTCTAATTCGTACTTGAAGCTTAATGATGTCGTTTTCATAATATTGTTTTTAACGATTGATATTCCTGTTTGTTACTAAAGTAAATTTACCGAAGAAAGGACTCCATTAATACGGACATTCGGTGAACAGGCAGATATGATCGTTGAACCAGCGCTATAGCAAGAGATTTTTAAAAGCTTATTATATTGAGTGGGAAATTCTTAATTGCTCCTTAACAAAAAAAGTGAGCTATGCAGCTCACTTTTTATATTTTTTGGTAAGGAAGTTTTAAGATTCAATAAAGGCTAAAATATCCTTATTGATCGTAGCAGCCTCTGTTGTAGGCATACCGTGCGGAAAGCCCGGGTAAGTAATCAAGGTTCCGTTCTTTAAGAGTTTAGCAGATTTAACGCCGGCATTTTCATAAGGAACAATCTGATCATCCTCACCGTGCAGCACCAGGACAGGAATATCAACTGCTTTCAAATCTTCTGTGAAATCTGTTTCAGAAAAAGCTTTGATACCCTCATAATGGGCAACAATTCCCCCCATCATACCCTGTCTCCACCAGTTTCTCCGAATTCCTTCCTTAATATCGGCTCCCGCTCTGTTATAACCGTAAAAAGGAAGTGTTAGATCGATATAAAATTGTTGTCTATTGTTCAAAGTCTGATCCCTGATATTATCGAATACCTCCATTGGCACACCATCGGGGTTACTTTCATTTTGTACCATGATCGGAGGAACAGCACTGATAAGTACAGCTTTCTTTGCTCTTCCATCAGCATATTTGTTCACGTAACGAATTACCTCACCTCCGCCTGTTGAGTGACCGATATGAATGACATCTTTGAGATCAAGGAATTCAACAAGTTCGGCAGCATCAGCAGCGTACTGCTCAATGGTGTGTCCATAAATATCCTGACTCGATCTGCCATGGCCCCTCCGATCATGAGTGACTACGCGATACCCTCTCTGTAGGAAGAAAATCACCTGAGCATCCCAGTCATCGGAAGATAATGGCCAGCCGTGGTGAAACATCAATACTGGACCCTGTCCTTGATCTTTGTAAAAAATTTCTGTTCCGTCTTTTAGTTTTAAAGTGCTCATAGCTATTTGGTTTAACTGTTAATATGTATTTTCTTTTTGCTACCATAAAACTACACGAACAATTAGCCAATTTCAAAAATCATTCGACGAATGGGCAAAATGAGTCGTTAAATAGACAACAAAAAAGATCATCAAGCATGAGCTGATGATCTTTCAATTACTTATTGTTAATGTAGAACTTAGTCCGTATAGCTTGCTAATAAACGTTGAGCTTCTTCGACGGCTGCGGTAAGGATATGCACGACTTCGGTCAAAACACCTTCCGATAAGGTGTTCTGTTCGGTTGTAAGTTCAAGTATTCCCAGTTTATCATCAAGAATAGGAAGCAATCCCATAATGGCGACGCTAGTTTTAAAATCATGTGCTCTTAATTTAAATCTGGAGAAGTCCTGACTTGCGTAAGCGGCCTTTAGCTCCTGAAGCTGGCCTGGAACTTTGTCGATAAACTGGCGGGTGACTGTCCGCTCGAAAGCGCTGTCCCCCCTACTTACCGAATGCATGTAAGCAAGGTCCAAATAAGTAAACTTCCCCTTATCCGCAATTTCTTCAAACTGCACTGTAGGCTGGAATCTGATGCCAAAATGTGAAATAAGCTTAAAGAGCTCTTCTTCATTGATGGGTTTGGAAATATATTCGTTCATTCCTCTGCTGAGGCATTTTTCTCGTTCACCTGCCAAAGCATGCGCAGTCATGGCAATGATCGGAATATCCAATTGCAACACTTCCCTGATGTGCTGCGTTGCAGCATAACCATCCATCTGTGGCATCTGTAAATCCATCAACACAAGGTCGGCGTGATTATTTTTTAGATACTCTACGGCCTCCTGTCCATTGGAAACAATGTCAAAATCTACATTCCATTGTCCGAGCAAATGCTTCATCAGGCTCTGGTTCATCATATTATCATCAACCACCAAAATATGAATCGGTACATTGGATTGATCTTTAAAATAAGCAGTATGAGCCACGGATGCTATTACTATTTGCTCTTGCGCTATACCGTAAGGAATAAAAAACTTGAACGTTGTGCCGCTTCCCTGCTCGCTCTGTACTTCAATGTCGCCATGCTGGAGCAGTACGAGGTTTTTTACGATAGACAAGCCGAGTCCTGTTCCGCCATAATTGCGGGTAATGGAATCTTCGCCTTGATTAAAGCGTTCAAACACTTCATTGAGTTTTTCCTTGTCAATTCCAATTCCCGTATCTGTGATGATAAATCCAACCACAACTTCCTTTTCGCTCCTGCTCTTTTGGTAAATTTCGATATGTATACTGCCCTGTTTGGTAAATTTAATGGCATTTCCAATCAAGTTTACCAAAATCTGGGTTAACCTGGTTGCATCCCCTGTCAGTGTATCGGGAATGGAGACATCGACCTTACTTGAAATCGAAAGCCCTTTTTCTTTTGCCCTTTCAGTGAAGAAGGTTTCTACAGAATTTAACAACCCACTGATACTGAATGTACCGACAGTGATGCGCATCATACCAGCCTCGATTTTGGAAAGGTCCAAAATATCGTTGATGATCGTCATCAAATTCTCTCCTGATTGTTGAATGGATGATACAAACTCAGAAGAGGTCGCGTCCAGACTTCTTTTTTGCAGCAGGTTTGTAAATCCGAGAATTCCACTGAGCGGGGTTCTAATTTCGTGGCTCATATTGGCAAGGAAGTTCTCCTTGGTCTGCGCTGCAATGGAAGCTTTCTTTTCCGCAGCGTCCAGTTCCTCGATCAGCACACGTTGCCGGCGGAACTGGCGTAGGATATGGAAACCGACTACCGAACCGCTCAAAATCAATAAAACCAATAGGGAAATATCGTATAGCCTTGCTTTTCTGCCCATTTCCTCACTCTGCAAGCTGAGCTCACTCATGTGCAGCTGCCTACTTTTATAGATCTTCGCTGTTATTCCCGTAATTTCGTTTGAAATGATTCGGGCTCTTGGATTGGCAATTGAGGTTTGATCATCCATGTTTCCAAGAGAAAGATACCGTGCCAAAAGCTGATCACGGACTATTTTTTTGTCCATTGCAAGGACGCCCAGCCGTTGTATAAGCTTTTCTTCCACAGGATCGGAATTATCTTTGGACAAGGAATCCAGAAAGTTCTCGATCTGATTTATCTTTTTATCGATCCCTTCCAGATGGGTCGTATCGTTGGTGGCTATAGATGCCCGAATCCTACTTTCCACACCAAGGATATCGCGGTCGATTTCCCGCAGATGATTGCTCGCACGCAGCTCGTTCAGCAGTGTGTTATTGTTATGGATAAGAGCTTTTGTATTTCTGGCCGAATTGACCTGAACGGCAATCAGCAGTATTGTTCCCGCTATAAATGTCAGAATTATAAAGTAGCTAAACCGTTTACTGTTCATTATAGAATTACTTGACATAAACAAAAGTTAAGAGGATTGGTTAAGTAATACCTTAAGAATAAAAACAGCAGGTGATTTAAAATACATTCATTCTTGTATTTAAAGCCTTACGGTATGCATCTGCTACCGGAATGAATGTACCTTTTATCACAATACCACCGTCCTGTAAGGTATCTATTTTACTGATAGATACAATAAAGGACCGATGCACTCTGATAAAATCATTCTTCGGTAAACGCTCTTCCGCAGTTTTCATCTTGCCATGAATGGCAAACATCCTTTCTTTTGTGTAAAATTTTACATAATCTCCCATTGCCTCAGCATAAAAAATATCTTCAAGCTTCAGTCGTCTGGTCACGTTTGAGTCCCTGACAAATAGGAATTCATCGCGGGTAACCTGGACCTGCTCTTTTCTGCTGTCAAGAATTACTTGGGCTTTCTCCACCGCCTGTAAAAACCGAACGGGAGAAATGGGTTTTAAAATATAATCTGCAACATTGAGTTCAAAGGCTTCAATCGCATATTCCTTTTTTGAGGAAGTGAATATGATTATCGTGTCTTTACCTGATAAACTTTTGGTAAGCTCGATACCAGTCATTTCTGGCATTTCAATATCGAGAAAAATCAGGTCCACCTCGTTTTTCTGAATATAATGATATGCCTCCATAGCGTTTGGGAATTCCCGGACAATCGTTAGACACGGAACTTGTTTTGCCAGGTGAACCAATGTAGTTCTTGCAATATCATTATCATCAACGATGAGCGCTTTCATAGTAATAAGTATATATGTTAATATGACAAATATACTTATTACTTTCATTTTTAGTGCGAATCAATAGCTCCTATCTAAAATAGGAACGGATCATCCATGCCATCTGTTCATGAGTTTCCATCAGTCCAGTGATAAAGTCACTGGTTCCATAATCTTTATATATCTCCGCAAAAGGTGTAATATTTCCGCGTAAAAATTCAATGATACTTTCGTGGTCTGCCAGCAGGTCTTTCATGTAGCCAAGACCATCATTCGTCCTGTCACTATACTCGGTAAGGTGTGTCAGTTCAAGGTAGTTCTTCAGGGTTGCTGGTGCATAATGCCCGATTTTTCGTAGGCGTTCAGCAACGCTATCAATGAGTTCGTCCAACTGCTTGTACTGCCCCTCAAAGAAGATATGGTTTGCATGAAAATTGTCTCCGGTGACGTTCCAGTGTGCGTTTCGGGTCTTGATATAAAGTACAGTTTCATCGGCCAATAATTTTGCCAATTGTGCAGCAACAGCTTCTGTGTTTGCTTCGGTTATTCCAATATTTGCTTTCATAATATGAATGTTTTTAGCGTTTTTTTTTAATTTAAATTACCAGCGTTATCTAACAAGAGTAATCTTACCGATATGTGTGCCCTTTTCTAACAGCTTATGTACCCGGGATACTTCACTAAAGGGAAATGTCTGAAAGATCACAGGTCGGAGCTTTTTTGATTCTAGAAGTGGCCAGACATGCAAATTCGGCATATCCACCACCAGCGAGCAATGCGCACACCCTATCCCCCACTTTAAAGTTTGTGACCTGCGGACCACATGCTACGATTATACCGGCTATCTCCAGACCAAGTATGTCTGCCGGTACACCCGCGGGAGCAGGATAATTGCCCTCCCGTTGAAAAATATCAGATCTATTGAGACCCGCTGCTTTTACTTCAATCAGGACTGTCTGCTATGGGTATTGGCGTTTCAAATTCTTTCAACTATAGCACCTCAGGACCACCGTAGTTTGTTATAACGACAGCTTTCATATGTTTCAACTTTTTGTTTTTAAATTTTCTGCTCTTTTCCATTTAAGTTTGTGCACAACTTCCTTCCCCTCTGCAAAAAAAGGTTTGCCACTTTCCAAAATCAGATATTCATTTTCAAAATGTATGACCCTATTCTGCGTTTGACCGGTCCAGTTTGGAAAAAGCGAAATAAACATCGTATGGCTCAATATCTGTTTTTCTTCATCCGCATAAAACGGGCCTGAATAAGCCAAATAGGTAGATACTTCCTGTATGTACTCTTCTGCATTAGCTCCTTTCCAATGTTCCTGATTAAAGTTCTCCCGTTCGGGATTCATAATCTGCGCTGACATATAGCCGTCAGGATTATATATGATCAAGCTTTTGGGTGATTTGCCCATGGGATAGGAAATATCTCCACTTTCAAGCGCGACTTCTGTCAGTTCCACCAATGTCCATGTACCAATCAATCGATTAAATAATGTCTCTTCCATTTTTAAAGAATTTTTGGAGCGGGTCTCCTGTAATTCACCCATTTTTTTAACTAGAATGGTTGATTGTACTTTCCTGTAAGCGCCTTATTTTCGATACTTTTAGCAAAGTTTGGTGTCTCCTCGTGGTTGTGCGCATCTGAAGCTGCCTGTCTTGCTGCTGCGGCGTCAGAAAGATTGATCCCATTTTCTTTGATATAGGCCAGCATCTCGGTAGTTGCAGTCGCATGGATCTCATTGGTGTATAGACAGGTAGTGTCGCCAATTTTGGTCGCCTTAAGCTCCCAAAGCACCTGAACTTTTGTACGGCCACCTTTGGTAATTGAATCCGAAATGGAAAGCATACGGCAGTAGTCAGGCTCGTGCACAACTGCTACATAATGCTGTACCATTAATGCATCTCCGATGGTTTCTACATTAAGTGACACTGGTTCTCCGTCAAATGTCGTCGAGATTGCAGCACCAATATGCTGAGTAGAGCATCTCTGGTATTCTGCGTCTGGGAGGTTCAATAACCAGTCTGCAATATTTACTTTTTCAATTGGTGCATTGATGATTGCAGTTACTGTTGAATGACTCAACGTGTTTTCGGGTGTTTGTATAATTTCCATAATATTTAATTTAAAGGTTTGTTTTGTTTCACTGATGTAAATCTATGTATTTTAATCGCCCGTAGATTTCGCTATCCATCGAATGGGCAGAAACTGTCGATAAAACCACCGATTGGATCGTTGAGCCATCTGTTGTTCTTTCATTTCTATTATTCCTCAAAAGAAAAACACCTTAAAGAATTGGATACAAATCAACAAGGTATACTTAATGCTTTCCTTACGATTGCAAATTCTTTAGAAGAATCTGGATAGATACATTAAAAAGAACACTTATTATCACTATTTTTCATATTTTTTCTTTAACTTCAATTTAAGCAAGAAATTATGACCAAGTTCCTATTCGTTCTCATTTTCACATTTTTGGCAATCAGCAATAATTATGGCCAAAACATTCGGTTAAAATTTAAAGTCTATGCAGACACCTTACCAGCATATAGTTACGTATTAATTAATAATGATGTCTTTAAAACGGAAGTTAAAAGTGGAACTGGCGAGTTTGTAATAAACAAGATTCTTGATAAAGGTCATTTCAATTTTGCGCAACTAGCCCTGTCAGACAGTGTATTCACAAACCGAGAGGATTTCTCCAGTTTTTTCCGTAGACACCAGATTTTCCCACCAAACTTCTTTTATTCTTTTATTATTGATTCCAATGATCTAACGATGGGCATAAATATAGACACACATCAATTAAAAGTATATGGAAGCGATTTGAACAAACAATTTTCTGAATTTGAAGCCACAGCAAAAACGCTCGATTTAACCAATATTCCAGCTTTAGAGGAACAGATTAGGGGTGATAACAATAGAATGACCGAATTCCTGAAAATTTTTACAAAATATTCGGCAAATAAGCTCAGCGAAGAGCATCTCACATTTCTATTGGAATACCCTAGCTTATCTTTTTACAATTCTAGTACTGTCTTCCAACATAAAGATTCGATTTATCAGCTCATTCAGCTGCTGAAGAAAGAAAACTCTCCATATTTTGACAGTGAACGGGTTTTAAAAAAATATCAGGATATGGTTACATTATATAAACCAAAAGAAAATGTACCTGTCCCCAATTTTACCATAATAAACTCGCGTGGAGAAAAAAAATATATCAGGGAACTTTACAATAGTACTGAATACCTAGTTATTGATTTTTGGGGTACATGGTGCGGCCCCTGTATAGCTCAGCACCCTGAGCTACAGCGCATCGTGAATGAGTATAAGGATAATGGAAAATTTAAATTTTTAGGCATAGCTGTTAATGACAAATTTACAACATGGAAGCAGTATTTGGAAAAACATCAATATACCTATGAAAACTACATTTTTGAGAACAGAGATTACTCCAACCTTCAAAAGGAATTGGGTATATATTCATTTCCACGCTATGTCATCGTTAATACAAAGGAAAACAGGGTTGTCCGATCCAATTTTAAAATTGATCAACTTCGTGACATATTAAATACGTTGTAACTATACTATGGTATCTGCCTGACGAACTATAGGTCAGTTGGTTTCTTGAAGTTGTGCACGTGAAGGTCTTTTATATTTTTGTGGTCTATTGATGATATTTGCTTTTATATCTTCATGCTTTTCTAAGTTTTCATTAACACAAATATCGATTGTGGTACTAAGATCTATTCCCTACAACTGATAAAATAAGACATTCTCTTTTTCCGCCACCCCACTGCGCGATGCTCGAAGGGTCTGCTCAAGAGAGTTCTTGCCGATTAAAGAGAATACAAATTAAAATGGTGCTGCTCTCGTCGATTTCCTTTTCGCTATACCAGCCTACTCTTTTCTCTACTAGTCAACTTCATTGATGTTTCTCACTTTTACAGCAGGCATCGTCTTGAAAATGTCCTGCATGTATTTTCTATGATTGGCCCCAGCTAGGACTACGACTCTTTTCGCCCCTACCACCTTAGCCCTGTTGACAACATTATGGCACATGCCCTCATTTCTCATAATCCACCAATGTATTTTTGACAACATTTCTTCTTTGGGAAATCCATTCATATTATATAGAACAGGCAAGTAAAAATCTCCCGAGGCGGAAATCTCCGCGGCCTCATCCGTGTTCAACCATTCCGTTACCCTATTTGAAGACTTTTCGATATGAGCATATTTTTCAAACCCCTTGTTAATAGCAATCAAAGCTGATTTTAACTGGCTTTTAGAGGAATCGGCCATATCTTTCCTGAACAAGACAAATTTCGCGTCAAATACTCCCCACGATGCTTGCCAATTCAGATCATAGTCCTGGCAATCCATAGCCATCAGTTCCTCGATGCCTAGCTCCTGCATCATCGGGAAGGCGATATAGGCATACTCAGAAGTTTTTAGCCTTTTCATACTTCGTCCAGTGGTATCTACCCCAGGGCTAAGCAATTTTTCGATATAATGTTCTATTTCAGCATTAGGTTGATGCCGCAGGAAATTATAAACCTGCCAAAATTGATAATGCCCATTTGCCACATCCTGATCAAGATAATAGGCATGCGCTAAATCGGCTTTTACACGATAATCATTGGGTTGCTGATTGGATCGTTTCTTCAAGCTGTCAATAGTATGCTGCAGTAATACCTCTTTTATAGGTCGATTGCTCCTAAGTTTGTTTAGCCGGTTTATATTCGGTTGTTTGCACCAATAATCCATCAGCAACCGCTCGTCTTCGCTACTCAGGAACTCGCCAAAAAAGGCATCGGGCTTAAATTTTCTAATTTTATGATGGATGCTGGAAAAATCCTGGGTCGGATATTTACTATAATCATGGGAAACACCGATTAATAAAACCTCAATATCCTGTGCTTTTGCGTTGATCGAGATTAAGAAAAATAAATAAAAGATATACTTCATATTTTGTGCCTTCTTGTTTCGTTATTGGATGTTTCCTTATTCAGCTACACACTTGGCATTACGGTTTACAAATTAGCTTACAAGCACTTATACCATCTACAGGATTAAAAATACAAATAAATACGTATAGTTTAACCGCATCGGCCTATAATCCTTTTTTACCCGCTAACCAGTAGCCGTGTAAAAAAACATGGCCATTGGTTTTTTGGTTAGCTTCTTGCCAATCCGGGGTATTGACCATTAGTAGCTTGCTGATCCATTCCTCCATGCTGAACGAAAAGTTTTTGGGAAAATATCAGGCAATTTTCCAAGCCCAATAATTTTGGAACATTTTTGTTCTCTTCATCCAATTCATAAAGGAACACAAACTGACATAGAACCTGTTTTCTCCTCTCGGTTTATACGAGTCGGCCTACTGACACTTTTATAGACTTTATATCCAGTTCTCCCATTTCTGCAGGAACGACTTTATTCGGATCTGAAATTAATTGTCCGTCTTTCTTAAATTCTTCGAGTTGCCCTGAGTAACCTGCCCTTGGTATAAAAATGTCATGTTAAACGTATTTGATCGATAAATTACGCTTTAATCCTGACAATCCGCCATCTTCTGCGCCAAAGGGCTGACATAGCACAAAATGGAATGATCGCCAGGATAATTGAACATCAACGAAAAGACGAGAGTCGTGAAAAACAGAGAATATCAACTGTTTTTTGAAATGGAGACCTAAAAAAAAATCCGCCAAAAAAAATATTTGACTATACAACGCTCATTTTTTTTAATAACTTTGTTTAGGATGAAAAAATGGTTTGCTATATGCTTTTTGACGATCTATATCGCCTCGGCTACTGAAGTTGTTCAGTTGCTGCGATTTCCGTTGTTGATAGAGCATTATTTTGAGCATAAAACAAAAAATCCGCAGTTATCTGTCATCGAATTTCTAAAGATTCACTATAATGGAGATCACCTGGAAAACCATCCACATGATGACGACTATGACGAGGATCAGAAACTCCCGTTCATGATGCATACGGCTTCATACTATGCTATTTTTGTCTGCCCGCCAACTGTAGAAGTAGAAATTCACAACAGCTCCATACCAAGGAAAATTAATACTACCACCATACAGAACGATCAGTTTATAGACGATACTTTCCTTAATTCCATCTGGCAGCCGCCAAAATTCTGTTAATACATTCCTCCTTTTATTTTTAGGATAAAGACGTCCGCAGTGAAGCAGCTTTCTTGACAGAAAGTGCCTACAATTTCTGTATAGGAATACGGAAGCATTTTTCAATGTCAATATATTATTGGTCACTCGTGTCTTTGTCAAAACTTACGATTTAACAGAATCAAATTGATATGCTTACGAAAATTATTGAGTTCTCTGTAAAGAACAAACTCATTGTCGTGCTGTTGATGTTGGCTTTGATCGGTGTAGGTGCTTATCAGGTGACGAAATTGCCTATTGATGCCGTACCCGATATTACCAATAATCAAGTGCAGGTCATTACAATAGCTCCATCCTTTGGAGCAACAGATATTGAAAGGCTCGTGACCTTTCCGATCGAACAGGCTAACAGTAATATCGCTGGATTACAGGAAATCCGTAGCTTTTCGCGATTTGGACTATCCTTGGTAACCATTGTTTTTGATGACAATATCGATATCTATTGGGCCCGGCAACAGGTAGCTGAGCGTCTGCAACAGGTACAACAGGAAATCCCGACAGGTATAGGTTCTCCGCAATTAGGTCCTATTTCTACAGGTCTTGGCGAAATATATCAATATGTCGTTCGCCCGCAACAAGGATACGAGCGTACATATAATGTCACTGAGCTCCGTACGATCCAGGACTGGATTGTCAGAAGGCAGCTGCTGGGTGTTAAGGGGGTGGCTGAGGTCAGCAGTTTTGGCGGAAAACTCAAACAATATGAGATCGCTGTAAACCCCGACAGGCTAAATGCTTATGGGATTACCATTAACGACGTCTTTGATGCCCTCAATACCAACAATCAGAATACGGGTGGCGCTTACATCGAAAAAGGTCCAACAGTTCTTTATATCCGAAGTGAAGGATTAGTTGGCACGATTGAAGACATTCAGAATATAGCAATTACAGGAAAGCAAAATGACTTACCGATTTTCATTCGGGATGTAGCCGATGTACGTCCGGGTTTTGCAACGCGATATGGTGCCATGACCTACAATGACAATGGAGAGGTGGCTGGAGCCGTCGTCATGATGCTTAAAGGAGCCAACAGTAGCCAAGTGATTACAGATGTCAAGGCCAAGGTAGAGGAAATCAGAAAAACCCTGCCGAAAGGAGTCATCATCGAGCCCTTTCTAGACCGTACCAAAATGGTCAATAATGCGATCAGCACAGTGCAGACAAATCTTTTGGAAGGCGCACTCATTGTGGTATTTGTACTAGTTCTCTTTTTGGGGAATGTACGGGCCGGATTGCTCGTGGCCTCAGTCATTCCTCTGGCCATGCTTTTTGCGATCTGTATGATGAACCTTTTTGGGGTGAGTGGTAATCTGATGAGTCTTGGTGCACTCGATTTTGGATTAATCATTGATGGTGCAGTCATTATTGTTGAATCCGTCATGCATCAGCTTATGCAACAGCAACGATTCAAAGCCCTACTCAAAGTACCTGCTTCTGAAATGGACGATTTGGTAACTGCATCAGCCGGTCGCATGATGAACAGCGCTGTCTTTGGACAGATCATTATTCTGATCGTTTACCTTCCAATCTTAACGCTACAAGGAATCGAGGGCAAAATGTTCAAACCTATGGCAGAAACTGTTGCTTTTGCGCTATTGGGTGCATTCCTTCTATCGCTCACCTATATACCGATGATGAGTTCATTTGTACTTCGTTCAAAAAGTAACAAACCCTCGCCTTCGGATAAGCTGATGAAAAGACTGGAAAAGTTTTACCTGCACACACTGCTCAAAGTACTGCGGATTCCAAAGACAATTTTTACACTGGTTATTTTACTTTTTATAGGAGCTGTATTGATAATCAGCCAGCTAGGTGGTGAATTTATTCCTTCACTGGAGGAAGGTGATTTTGCAGTAGATACCCGTGTCCTCCCAGGAAGTAACCTGACTACGACCATTGAAAGCACACAGAAAGCTGCCCATATCTTAAAGAGCAGATTTCCGGAGGTAGAAAAAGTAGTCACCAAAATTGGTAGTGGCGAGGTGCCGACCGATCCTATGCCGATGGAGGCCTCGGATATGATGGTTATTTTAAAAGATAAAAAGCAATGGACTTCGGCGCATACCTTTCCTGAACTTGCTACAAAAATGAGCGCAGCATTAGCCGATGTCCCCGGCATTACGGCCGGTTTTCAGTACCCTGTACAAATGCGGTTCAACGAGCTGATGACAGGAGCACGTCAAGACGTTGTCCTCAAAATATTTGGAGACAACCTGGATTCCCTGACCTTACATGCTCAAAAAATAGGTAAAATAATCGAACAGGTCCAGGGAACCCAAAATCTCTACATCGAACCGATTGCCGGGCTTCCGCAAGTTGTCATATCTTATAATCGCCCTAGCATTGCACAGCATCATCTCTCGATTGATGAAATAAACAGAACCATCAATGCGGCTTTTGCCGGGCAGCGAACAGGCTTGGTATTCGAGGGTGAGAAACGCTTCGACATGGTTGTACGGCTTGCTGCCAGAGACCGAAATAATATTGCTGACATCCGTAACCTTTTGATTCCTAATTCCATGGGAAACCAAATTCCACTGTCCCAATTGGCCCGTGTAGAAATTGTACAAGGACCTAATCAGATCCAACGGGAAAATGCGCAACGGCGGATTGTCGTCGGATTTAATATCAACGGTCGGGATGTAGAAAGTATCGTTCATGACCTACAAGCTAGGATTGATAAGGAAATCAAACTTCCAACAGGATACTCCATTAAATATGGCGGTTCTTTTGAAAACCTCAACAACGCCAAGCAGCGCCTGTTGATTGCAGTGCCTATTGCGTTAGCGCTAATTTTCATACTCTTATTCCTTGCATTTAAATCCGTTAGGGAAAGTTTATTGATCTATACGGCCATACCATTATCGATTATCGGTGGAGTGTTCTTATTGGCGCTGCGGGGAATGCCTTTTAGTATTAGTGCCGGGGTTGGATTTATAGCGCTATTTGGTGTCGCTGTGCTCAATGGTATCGTATTGATTTCTGAATTTAACCGGCTTCAAAAAAGTGGCATTCGTAATATTGTGCGTATTGTTGTCGATGGTGGTGAAAATCGGTTGCGCCCCGTTTTGATGACCGCATCGGTGGCCTCACTGGGATTTATCCCTATGGCGCTGAGCAATGGAGCTGGGGCTGAAGTACAGCGCCCTTTAGCAACTGTGGTCATCGGTGGTCTGCTTATCGCGACGCTATTGACCTTATTTGTGCTTCCGCTCCTTTACGTAACCATGGAGCGCGGATTTAAACCTCATAAATTAAAAGGAAAGCATATTGTGCCTCTTTTGATTGCTCTTGCTGTTTTTGCAACAAAAAATTTGACAGCACAGACAAAGATTACTTTGGATCAATCCATTGAACTCGCGCTCCAAAACAACCGAAACATAAAAATTGAAAAACTGCGTGTGGCTTATGCCAAGGCTCTAATAGGGACATCCACTGCTGATATTCCGCAGACGGATATCGGCCTAGATTACGGGCAGATCAATAGCGCTTATCAGGATACTAAGGTTAGTATCAGTCAACGTTTTGGTTTTCCTACTGTCTACAGAAGGCAACGTATGCGCTATACCGAAGAATGGAAAAAAAGCCAGCTGAATGTCACCCTCAAAGAGTTTGAGCTGAAAAAGGCCGTCAGCCTTACCTACTATAACATACTATATTGGCAGCAAAAGGAAAAACTTTTGAGCGAGGCATTATCCCTTTATAGCAGCTTCCTTGACAAGACCATACTCCGTAAAAAGGCAGGAGAAAGCAATGCGTTGGAAAGCTCAACTGCGGCAAATCAAAAGGCCGCAATCACAATCCAATTGAGACAGGTAGCTGATGAAATAAATGTCCTTCAACTGCAATTCCAATGGTTGCTAAATACATCAGAAGCCTACATCCCTACCATTGTGGAAAAGGCTATTTTCGTTCAGTCATCGATGGCCGATCACCCTTTACTCAAAGTGCTTCAACAAGAAAAGATAGTCGCAGCGCACACAACTGCAATGGAAAAATCCCGACTACTTCCCCAATTGCTGCTAGGCTACAATCTGAATAGTTTTAAAGGCGCGGGGCCTGATAACAGAATCTACGACGCGAGTCCAAGATTTCATTCGGTGCAGTTAGGGCTCTCCATACCGTTATTTTCCAGCGGACAGCGTGCTCGGATCGAAACTGCACGTCTGGCAGAAACCATTGCAAGTGATGAGCTTCAAAATGCACAATCTGCGCTTGAAAGACGGGCCCAAGAATTCGCGCAACGCTATCAGACCAGTCTTGCTATTGTCGATCAATATGAATCCGAGGGACTCAAAAATGCAGCAATAGTTTTTGAAACAGCGCAGAAGCAATTTTCCAATGGAGCCATTGACTATCTCGAATTTGTCACTTTAATAAACCAGGCTATCGCGTTGAAAAGTAGCTATACAGATGCATTGTGGCAGCTCAATGAAAATGCCATTCAGCTTCATTACATCATGATAAATCAATAGAAATGAAAACGAAAAATATGATAGTCCAATATATCGTTCTTATGTTGGCAACAACTGGCATCTCTTGCCAGGGCAATAAAGGCGAGGCTTCACCGTCATCAGCAAAGCCAAAAGACGAAACTCTTGTTTCCTTAACGGAAGCGCAACTGCAAAATTCCCAAATAGAGACGGTAACGCTTTCGGACCAGCCGATAGCCAGCATATTAAAACTGAATGGAAAAATTGATGTACCGCCTCAGAATATGGTGTCTGTAAGTATTCCTTTGGGGGGATACCTAAAGAGTACCAGCCTGCTGCCAGGCATGAAAGTATCAAAAGGTGATATTATTGCCATCGTCGAAAATCCACAGTTTATCCAACTGCAGCAAGACTATCTTGCCGCCCAGTCGAAACTACAATTTGCCCAGCTCGACTACAGACGTCAAAAAGAACTCAACCAGAGTCAGGCAAGCAGCGACAAAGTAATGCAGCAAGCACAGGCCGAAATGAACAGTCAGCAGATAACAATGAATGCAATTGCCAGACAATTAGAACTTATTCTTATTCAACCTAGTACTGTTACCCCAGGAAATATCCGTAAAAGCGCACCCGTCTATAGCACGATCGATGGCTATGTAAGTAAAGTCAATGTCAATATCGGAAAATATGTAAATCCTTCGGATATCCTCTTTGAATTGATCAACCCAACGGACATCCATCTAAATCTGAAAGTCTATGAAAAGGACCTTGAACAGCTGCATCCAGGACAAACGCTATTAGCTTACTCCAATGCTAATCCCAATAAAAAGTACTCGGGTAAAATCCATTTGATCGGCAAGGATATCGATCCCACAGGTATGACAGATGTCCATTGCCATTTGGATAAATATGATCCGAATCTGGTACCTGGGGTATATATGAATGCTGAAATCCAAACGACAACGAGCTTGGGACAGGCTCTGCCGGAAGAATGTATCGTAGACTTTGAAGGAAAAAGTTATGTATTCGTCTCGGAAGGAAACAGAAATTATCGTCTGACAGCAATATCCGTTGAGGAGCCCCAAAAAGGCCTAGCAAAGGTTTTGAATGTCCGAGATTTTGTAGGTAAAAAAATAGTTAGTAAAAATGCCTATACCCTATTAATGCAATTAAAAAACAGCGGGGAAGATTAAAAAAATCGCTATGAAAACATTATTAAACACGTTGGTATTAACACTCTTGTGTTATACCATTCATGCGCAGAATCGACTGAATGTCGCAAAGCAGCAGGCGCTAACGCAACATAAACTTATACTGCTCAATTTTTCCGGTTCGGACTGGTGCATTCCCTGTATAAAGTTGCATAAAAACATCATTGATAGTGAGCAATTCAAACAGCTCATAAACGATCAGATCATTGTTTTTCTTAATGCCGACTTTCCAAGAAGCAAAAAAAATCAACTGCCGGTAGAACAAAAAAAAGAGAATGCGAATCTTGCAGATCAGTATAATCCTACGGGCATATTTCCTTATACGTTGTTACTGGATGCCAATGGGAAAATTTTAAAGAGTTGGGCCGGCTTACCTCCTGAAGACCCCGCCAATTTTTGTGATGAGATCAGAACAGTTTACAACCAAATAACACGGCCATGAAAAAAGAATATCGACGTGGACTCAAACTAATGGGCAATCATTTTGAGCTAACAGTGGTTGATGACAATGAGGTGAAAGCCAATGCCCATATCGATGCGGCTATCGCAGAGATACAACGGATAGAGCGATTACTGACCACTTTCAATGAAGACAGTCAAACCAACCTGATCAACCGTCATGCGGGCATCCGTCCTGTCAAAGTTGACCGGGAAATCTACGAAATTATCGAAAGGAGCTTACGAATTAGCCGCCTGACCGATGGTTATTTTGATATTTCCTACGGGAGCATTGATAAGGGCCTTTGGAATTTTGATCGCAGTATGCTATGTCTTCCTGACGCAGAAACTGTTGAACGCAATTTGAGTTTAGTGAACTACAACAATATAGTACTCGATGATGAGGCAGGTACTGTATTTTTAACAAAGCAGGGCATGCGTATCGGTTTTGGCGGTATCGGGAAAGGATATGCGGCCGAAATGGGGAAAAGATTATTGCAGCAGCGGGGCGTAGATTCGGGTGTGGTAAATGCCTCTGGCGACCTTACCGTCTGGGGAAATCAGGCTAATGGAAAACCATGGACCATCGGAATTGCCAATCCGGAACGGGCAGTCCTTCCCTTTTCCTATATGAACATCACGGATACTGCTATAGCAACATCGGGCAACTATGAAAAATTCGTCATGATCGATGGTAAAAAGTACTCTCATACCATCAACCCAAAAACAGGAATGCCCATAAGTGGAATAAAGAGTGTTACGATCATCTGCCCGAATGCTGAGATAGCAGATGCTCTTGCGACACCGGTCAGCATCATGGGCGTCCAAAATGGCATTGAGCTCATCAATCAGATTCAACAGGTTGAATGTATCATCATTGATGATGAAAACCATATTTATTCATCCCATAAAATCAACTTCAAATGAAAAACAAAAGCAATAAAATATACTGTAGCCTCGCTATGATCTTACTATTGGTAATAGCCTCATCCTGCAGTACGGTAAAGGAATACGAAAAAAATAAACTCAACGATGCTGAAATGAGATTGGGCAACCGCCATGTCGAAAAGACTGAACTCAGCTTTCAGTCTTACAGAGAAGGTTCTTCTGGCGCAAACGCCGGAAAGGTTGGCGGCGGCTGTGGTTGCAATTAAAATGACACCTGTTTTTTAACACGTTATTACATGAAAAAAGTATTTCTTAGTGTTGCGGCCCTTCTGGGCCTGCTGCACGCAAAAGCACAGGAAAGCAAACCCACGGAAAAATCTAGGAAGCTTACTTTCGAAGAGGCAAATCTTGTCTCAAGTTATTATCATCAGGACGGTAACAATTCGGCAGTAACAGGCGGTATCGGTTCAGAAAGACTAACAGATATCTCCAATAATATCGAGGTGGTTCTCTTAAAATATGACAAGAAAGACCGGAAAAATAAATTCACATTCAATATCGGACTGGACCATTACACTTCGGCATCATCTGATATGATCGATCTCAAAGCCAATTCCTCTGCTTCACATGCCGACAATCGAATCTACCCTTCAATTTCCTGGTCTCGGGAAAATGAAAAAAAAGGATCAACACTGATGGGCGGAATATCCCTTTCCTCTGAATTCGACTATCAATCCTATGGTGCCAATATTGGTTTTGCGCAGAAAACCAAAAACAGAATGGGCGAATTTACAGCACGATTCCAAACCTACCTCGACCAAGTAAAACTGGTCACCCCTATCGAGTTACGATCCAACACCAACCTTGGTTCAGGTGGAAGCGAACATGAGAACTATGGCTCAAGCGGCAGAAATACCTACGCGCTTTCACTGAGCTATTCACAGATTATCAACAGCAATTTTCAGGTGGAATTTTTGGCTGATGCCGTCCAGCAATCAGGTTTTTTGAGTTTGCCCTTCCATAGGGTCTACTTTACAGATGGTACAGTGCATCAGGAAGCCCTACCCGATAGACGATTTAAAATACCATTAGGTATGCGGGCAAATTATTTCTTCGGCGACCAGTTCATCATGCGTGCCTATTATCGTTATTACACAGATGACTGGGGAATAAAGTCCAACACGGCAAGTATTGAAATGCCGATAAAGCTTTCGCCATTTGTTTCGCTAAGTCCTTTTTATCGGTATTACCGCCAGACTGCTGCCAAATATTTTGCGGCATATCAGCAACACACCGGATTGGACGATTACTACACCAGTAACTATGATCTATCTCAATTCAGCAGTAATTTCTATGGTGCCGGCGTCCGTTTGAATCTCCCCAATGGACTTTTCGGTATCCGTAAATTGGATATGCTGGAACTGCGGTACGGACATTACAGCAAGTCAGTGGGGATGAAGTCGGATATTATTTCGCTAAATCTTAGATTTAAATAATCGTTAGGCTAACATCTTAATTCCAAAATGAGGGTGTCTTAATGGACGCCCTTTTTTAATGGTACCATTCAGAAAAGTAAAGTCAGCAATGGCTTTTCTTTTTATGATTTACCACTATAGATGTATTTATAAAGCTGAAATGCGGCAGTTATCAATATGACGATCAATATAATATACCGAAATGTTCTTTCTGATGTTTTTTGTAATATCAGTTTCCCAAGATAACTTCCTAAAATGCTTATGCCAATCAAAAATGGAATGTAAACTAGGTGTTTGCTGGTAAAATATCCATTGTTTATATATACAACTGCTCGGCTTAGATCAACACCTAGATCAATCAAGGCGGAAGTAGCGATAAAAACATCTTTTGGCAATTGAAAAGCTGCTAAGGTAATTCCCCGAATCGCTCCGCCTGTACCCGCGATCCCGGCTATGAATCCAGAGGTGACGCCACCGAAGTAGAGGTTCGAATTTGATGGTTTTAACGGCCTGTCTGACTTAAATATTAAAAATAAAGCTAGGAAGACTAAAATGATATTCATCCCCAACTCGATCTGTTGAACGGGTAAATACTTGGTGATGATAGCTCCTAATATGACAAATATAACGGCAGGAATGCCCAGCTTGATGGCAATATCCAAACGGATTCCCTTTCTGAATAATGCAATTTTTGACAAGTTGCTAAAAACATGAAATACAGCGGTAATACCCAATACTGTTTTAAAATTAAAGAACAGTGAGGCGATAGGAACAAATAAGATGGATGAACCAAAGCCGGAGACCGTCCCCAATATTTCTGCCACTAAAGCTAAAACGAAAAAAATCAGATACCTTTCCATAAAACTTGATTCTATCAATACCTTGGGATACATCAACCGATGTAAAGGAAATCTGTACTATATAATTGCAACCCGCTCATCTTTGATTAATATTTTAACTGGGAGGTTCAAATCTGTCTGGATCTTTACCCGTAGTGCCTCCAAGGCTGGAGGTTCGCCATGTACGAGCATGATTTGCTTTGGCGGTATTTTATATTTCCCAATCCATTCCATTAGCTCGGACTGATCAGCGTGTGCTGATAATCCCGTTAATTCTACAATATTAGCCCTTACAGGATAATACGAGCCGTGGATCTTCAACTCGTGCGAATGATTTAACAGTGCCCTTCCACGCGTGCCCTCTGCCTGAAAGCCTACAATAAGTATCGTATTCCGGCTGTTTCCTAGATCGTGTTTCAAATATTCAAGAACGCGACCGCCAGTCACCATTCCACTACCTGCAATAATGATTTTACTTCTTTGATCACGAATAATTTCCTGCGTATTTATATAATCTCTGTTAATTTCAACACCAGAGACAATCGAAGTCCATTCAATTTTGTCCACAGCAGTATATTCAGCATAATCGACCATGATGGTTGTCGCAGAAGCAGCCATTGGGCTATCCAATATAACTGGTAGATCTTGGGGGATTTTTTTCTGTTTCTTTAGGTGATAAATCATATAAAGAAGCTCCTGTGCTCTGCCCACGGCGAAACTTGGAATGATAATATTCCCGTGATTTTCAACTGTAAGGTTTATCCAATGCTGAAGGCTATCATACACATTTGTATTATCATGCAATCGGTCTCCATAAGTTGACTCCATAATTAGATAATCGGCTTTGTTAAAAAAATCGTTAATAGGTAAAACCTCACTTTTGTTCCTTCCGATATCTCCCGAAAAGATAATTGTTTTATCAAAGCATGTGATGGCTACTGAACAGGCGCCGATGATATGGCCGCAGGGTTTAAACTCACATTGAATGTGATCGCTCAAGTTGATCGCGGTGTTTTCCTGGACAGTATAAAAATGCTGAAAAGATCGTTCGGAATCGTCTCGCGTGTAAAGTGGCTTTGCGGGATGATGTTTGGAATAAAAGTGGTAATTCGCTTTTCTTGCGTCCTCTTCCTGTAATTTGGCACTATCGAGCAGGATCAATTTTGTGAGTTCAGCTGTAGGCTCCGTCATATAAATCTTACCTTTAAACCCATTTTTTATGAGCAGAGGTATATAACCGCAATGATCCAGATGAGCATGCGTAAGAAGCACTACATCAATGTCTTCTACAGGGACATCTAAAGGTTGCCAATTTTGCTCACGCAATATTTTAATACCCTGAAACAAACCACAATCAACCAATATCGTGAGTTCGGGAGTTTGTAGTAGATGTTTGGAGCCTGTGACTGTTCCGGCGCCGCCTAGAGATTTTAAATAAATGGTTTCCATCTTTTTAGGTTTAAAGGTACCTTCACTTCTTATTTTTGTAATGCGTTTTTTTGATAGCAATATGAAGCAGCCCGTCTTTATAATTGGCCTTTATCTGATTCAAAGCAATATTGTCCGGTAGGTTAAAGCTGCGTGTAAAAGAGCTTGTAGAAAATTCTTTTCTCAGATAATTTTCATTCTCTTCTTTTTTTTCTATACGATGTTCTGCAGTAATAACTAAATCGCCTGCCTGTACTGTTATGTTAAAATCCTTTTTTCTAAATCCTGGTGCCAGTACCTTAATTTTGTAAACACTTTTTTTTTCAATAATATTGACTGTAGGTAACAGTGTGTCCTGATGCTCGGACGATTTATCATTAGACCAAAAGCCATCTCCTGTAGGTACGAGTGGAGGTTGCTTGGCTTGGCCTTTAGGTTTTGTAATTTTCATCATAAATATATTTAATGGTTTTACTCCTAAAGTTAGGCTTATGCAAATTATTAGATCATGATTTCAGCAATATTAAAAAATGATGCTGGTCACTTTCCATATAGCTATTAAATCATATAATTTAGTGTTAATCGGATTCAATCACGTAAAAAGCGATATTTACCTCCGCTCGGTAAACATCGCTAGCAAATTATCAAGTCCGTCTTCAGCGTGCAATATTTCAGTGTTTTGCAACGTATCTTTTGTTACTGCTGCCGCCCTTGCCTGCATTTGTTTTTCGTAATTTGAAATTGCAGTCTGAATATCCGGAAAATGGTCGCATGTCAGATTCTCGGCCAATTCAAAAGCATCCTGCATCGCCTGGTTTACACCCTCACCGGCATATGGCGGCATACGATGAGCTGCGTCACCAAGCATGGTCAAGTTTGATAATGTTGTCCAAGTCTGGTCTAACGGAAAGTGGTATTGTGGTCGCGGCATAAACCAAATTTCATTACTTGCAAAAAGTTCATGCCATTTTTCGCTCCAGGAGGAGAACGCGACTTTAAACCAATCAAAAACCTGTTGCTTGTTATTAAAGTCAATTCCGCTTTCCTGCACCCAATTTTCGGGAACTTTACAACCGGTATAAAACGATAAACTGCCCTCTCCTTTTGCACTTAAAATAATGGATTGTCCGTTTCCAAGCGCAAAGACTTTTCCGCCTTTTGTTATTTCCCAAAGTTTCGGTGTGTTTTTTTCGGCCTCGTAGATATTCCCTTCAACAATTGTAACGCCAGAATAAATCGGCTTAATATCGGTTAGGTAAGGGCGAATTTTTGAGTTTGCACCGTCGGCTGCAATGACAAGGTCAGCGTAAAAAGATTTTCCGTTTTTGAAATGCAGAAGCCAGCCATGATCCTGTTTTACCATTGAAATAAACTGACTGTCCCAAACAATGGTATCTTCATGCAATGCGTTTATTAAAATATCACGCAATGGGGCACGATCAATTTCAGGGCGATCTTCCTGATCCTTATCTTGAAGCTCGTGCTCATCCATTTTGATGATGGCCTGCTCGTCCAACACCCTTAAACGTCCCGCGTCGGGTCGAAAGCTAGCTTTAAATTCGTTCATCAAATTTGCTCTTCGAAGAGCTTCCAAACCACTTTCTTCGTGCAGATCCAGTGTGGCTCCCTGCTGGCGAACTTCTTTATTGCTATCACGTTCATATACGGTTACATTTACTCCTTTTAATTGTAAGAGTTTGGCTAATGTGAGTCCGCCAGGACCACCGCCAACAACGGCAACTTTCTTGTCTTGTAATTTCATATCCAGTAAAATTTATTTTTTTTGACTGAACAAAATTACGTGGGCCTGAGCGTTGAAAATTGTATAAAACGCTCATTTTGGTTCTTCAACAGTTCTTTTGGGGAAACACCAGCAAGTTTCTTGACTTCTTTAATAAAATGGGATTGATCGGCAAAGTTTTGTTGTGGAAACAATTTGCCTTCTTTGATATGCTGAAAGGAAGCACGGAAGCGGATAATATTGCAATATGCTTTTGCCGTAAGTCCAAACTGCTGATCGAAATAACGGTTGATTTGTTGCCGACTCCAAAACGATTGCGCGGCAAGTTCTTTAATTGTAATCGCCCCGTTTGATGCATAAATGAGGTCGAACAGTGTCCGTTTCCTGTTGTCAACTTCAAGCGGCAAAAGCGACTGTATTTTTTTTGTCGCTTTCGCGCAGAACAAATCAAAGTTATTCAGGTCGTCGGCACTAAAGTTCCAAAAATTAGGAGGCAAGAGACTCGCCCTGTCCACCAAGTTGGCGATGCTGGTCTGAAAAACAGATTGGACTGCAAGCGGGTTAAAACTGATGGCGTAAGTCTGTCGCAAAGGCGCAATGGTCGCCTGCCCCGGCTGAGTTTGGATACCCAAAAGCGTCACGTGGAAAGGCTCTGTTGCAGATTGCGTGAAAAATAGATCAACTCTTCCGTCTGGCAATACAACAACCTCTCTATTACAATCCGATTGGTTTTGTAAAAGCCAAAAGCTTTCAACAAAATCCGCTAACGACTTGTCAGGTTTTATTGCCTGGTATTTTAATTCATTTTCCATTGTTTTAGTCCGTTTATAAGCCATGACCTTCCCCTCAAAATTTACTACGGCACGTCCGGTTAAAAGTCACACACCTCCAATCAAAATTAAGGATTATTGTATAACCAAATATGAAACAGATCAAATACTAAGCCTATTCGGATGAGGGTGGCGGCGATCCTCGTTTTTCAATGACAAATGCTTTAAGCTCTGCCATTTTTCCATCTTCGAATCGCCAAATGTCGCAATAATCGAAATGATCATATTTCCCTTCCTTATTTCTCAACCGGATTTCTCCGGTCACCATAACAAAATCACCTTCCTCGATAGATTTTTCAACATTAAAAACTGGCGGTTCCTGATAGAACTCTTTCATATAAGCGCGAACTTCTTCTTTCCCATGGAGAATACGCTCCCCTACAAAAAACCATTTCGTCTCTGCAGTACAATAAGCTAAGAAGCTTTCATAATCTCCTTTTGCAATAAATTCATTGGCTGTGTGTAAAATCGTTATATTTTTCATTTTCAGCAATTTGTTTTGAATCATTAATTTTTGTCGGTCCACACGCTTTAAATGTTATAGTGGATCAGTATGATACGCCGCTACGTTCATAAAACCACCCAGGGCAACAAGTTGTTTTAAACGATGAAATAAGATATATTTAATGCTACGACGAACTACGGAGATCAGGATTTAAGTAACTACTTCTCTTTCCTAAAAACAAATATCGAGCAAATCGCTGCCAGTAAAAGGCACCCGCCGAACACCTGGAATGCGCTTTCCAGACCGATATTGACAATCAGGCTCAGCAAAAGGCTCCCAAGGCCATAACCCGAGAAAAGAAAGAATGCAAAAAGCCCTGTCGCCGCTCCTTTTTGCGCACTGAATGTGGTGACAATAGCAGCAAACAAAGGATGCGAGAGGTCAAATCCGAGTGAAAGTAAAGCCACTAAAACACAGGATGCTGCAAGATTTAGATTTTGGCTGAGCAGCAATACGGTAAGTGCTCCCAAAAATAAACCTAAAGGTATTATTCTCTGTCTTCCATAGTGGTCCGCAAGCTTTCCGAGTAATGGACCTAGTAATAGGCCCGGAATACCATACCCCAACAAGGCTAGCCCAATCTGTAATTCGCCGAGGCCATAGTTTCTATAAAAAAAATAAGCCAGCCAGGCAAAAATACCACCATGGAACATACCGTTAAACAAAACATAGAAATAGGTAAACCTAGCTCTTCCGCTTGACAGTATATTGCAGAAGACGAGGAAAATGTTCTCCTTAACTCCATGGACCGTCTCATTTACTTTAAATATGTTCTTTTTATAAATAACAATCAGCAGCAAGATAAGCAGCGCAATGCTCGCAACGCCAATAAAAAGCCATTGCCAACCGACTAGTGATGTGATCAAAGCGCCTGCGCTGGATCCGAAAGCTGTGCCACCTGCCATGTTACCAAAGAATATCCCAAGCGCGTGCCCCCGTTTTTCGTACGGGTACCGATCGCTGATCCAGCTAATGGTTGTGGGGGCAATACCGGCGGCACCGATGCCGGTCAGCAAACGAAGGAAAATCATCTGGTTAATTCCATGGGCGTAAGCGGTCAGTAATGTCAATACGGAAAAGATAATTAGGCACAGCGTAATTATCCGGAACCTGCCAAAGCGATCACTTAGAGGCGCATATACCAATGTAAACAATCCATAGCCGAGTAGGTAAGATGGTTCAATAAAACTCACATGCCGGGTAGTCGTACCAAACTGTTCGGATAGCAGTGGAAGCAATGGCGCGACCATGAATCCCTGGAAAAAAACAATGAAAGTTGCCAATGAAAGAATATAAACCGGAAACATAGATACGTCTGTGGCCGTTCTGTCATTTGTAATTAATTTGTACATTTCTATTATTTGTTAAATGATACAAATTTCAAGAATGTTAGCCGCAGAAGACTTATACGGATTGAGGCGATAATTGGACTTTTTATCGATTTAAATAGTAAGTGGACTTTTCATAAGCTGCAAAGCGTCTTGACGGTATGCTGTAGGGGTTAGACCCGTCATCTTTTTAAAAAACCGGTTAAAATAATTTGCTTCATTAAATTGTAGTAGATCAGCTATTTCTGACACCTGCAGATCGGTGTGTGTTAAAAGACTTTTTGCTTCCAGCACTAGCTTTTCATTAATATGAAACAACGCCGTGTGCCCGGTATATTTTTTTACTAAAAAATTCAAATGGCTAGCTGTGAGATTCAGTTCATCTGCGATTTTTCGAACCGTTGGCCTTCCTTCTTTTCGTATATCGGGGGCGTCAATAGCATAAGCATCGAGCACTTTTCTAAACTTGACCATCAGGGAGGCCTGTTTTAACTGAAAAGGAGTTTTTACCTCCTTATCTTTATAATACAGACGACGGATTTGGATAAGTAATACCTTTAATAAAGTTTGCATCATTTCAAAATTATCCTCCTGTCCCGATTTCATTTCAAGAAGCAGCGTTTCGGCTGTATGCGATACCTTGTCCATATCTTGCTGCGAAAGCCTCAGAAGTGAATTGGCTCCACGCATAAAAAATGGGTAATCTTTTTCAAATTTGGGTTTTAGAGGGTCTATTCCAGCAAATTCAGACGTAAAACAAATGAGATAGCCATAAATCGTTTCCTCACGCTGCCAGCTTTCCATTTTACCGGGATATGCGAAGTAAATACTGTTAGCTGACGTATAGATGGTTTCGTCAGGAAGCAGGAATCTGGGTCCCTGTGTCTTGCAGATTAAAATACGAAAAAAATTACCTCGGAAAAGCGGCATGAAAAGCAATTTGCCTTTTGCCTGGTCTTCAATCCGCATGACGTTAAATAAATCATTCACAGCTGTGCCAATCCTAAAAGTATCGAAAAATTGACTAATGGTATCGAGCCATGGAATTAAATCCTGTGTTTTTTTGTTTTTCATGCATTAAAGAAATCTATCAAATTTAGCCAATAGCGCGCTATAAAATAAAGAAATTATCAACTTTGACTTAGCGACAAGTTTAAACCTCGTTAACCCGAATAGCCATTATTAACTAAATCATAAACAAGTCTTTCATACCTAGTTATTGCTGTCATTTATCAACCATTTTCTCAAAAGCTCCAGCAATGTTTCTTTAACAAAAGGCTTCACGGCAAAATCATCCATTCCACACGAAATGCACCTTTCCTTTTCGTCCTTAATATTACTGGCTGTCAATGCTATAATTGGCGTATGTATCCTCCCCTCTTCATTTCTTCTAATCAATCCAGTTAACTCATAACCATTCATTTCAGGCATCTGTATATCCATGAAGACCAAATCAGGCCTATTATCCTTGAACAATTCAAATCCCATTACCCCATCGACCGCCTCTATGATTTCCACATTGGGAAGAACATTCTGTACAATGGTTCTAGTAAGCAACATATTAAATTTGTTGTCTTCAATAATTAAAATCTTGTATTTTCTTTCCAAAAAGGCCGTTTCTTTTTCGGCATATTTGATCGTTTCTTCATCCTGCTGTAATGCAGCAACTAATGTTGAATACAGTTGATCTACTTTAACTGGTTTATTAATACAATGAATAATATGGCTGCTTTCAGCAATACGGGCTGGGTTGGTCTCAAGGACGGATAACATTAAAACTACGGGCTGTCCAACTCCTTTGTAGAGTAACTTTTCCCTAATTTTTTTTATCGTATCGATACCGTTCATTATAGGTAGATCATTATCAATAATAATCGCATCATACCGCTCACCTTTGGCCAACATTTGAAGAACTTCAAATCCGTTATCGGCCAATGAGACATTAACTTTCTTCATATGCAACATCAATGCAATATTAGCTCGATCGGCATCTTGTCGGGCAACTATCATAATCTTTAAGGATTCTAAAAGTTTCCATTCATACACATCACCTTTTTGCGACCTTAATGTAATTTCAAAATAAAATTGGCTCCCTTTCCCATATTCGCTTTCCAATTTTAGTTTACTATCCATCATTTTTAGCAATTGATTTGAAATACTAAGTCCAAGCCCTGTTCCGCCAAATCTCTTGCTTATTGAAGCATCTTCTTGAGAAAATGCTTCAAATATTTTTTGCTGTTTATCTGGTTTAATACCTATTCCGCTGTCCGTTACACTGAAGCGCAGCGTGGTGGAGTTTTCGTCCGAGGATAGTACATCGACATGTAGTGCAACACTTCCCTTGTCCGTAAATTTTATTGCATTACTTAAAAGATTCATGATCACCTGTTTGAGTCGAAGTGAGTCAACCCAAACATAATGCGGTAGCGATTCTGATAAATTTACCCGAAAATCCAATTTTTTGGCCTTCCATTGAAAGTCAATCAAACTTGTAACCTGAGCAAACATCTCATACAAATCATTTTTTTCGATCGAAAGCTCCAATTTGCCAGCTTCAATTTTAGAAAAATCAAGTATATCGTTTATGATGCTCAAAAGAAGATTAGCAGACTGATCGACAATAGAAACATATTCTTTTTGTGTATCGTCTAGTTTTGTTCGACTCATCAAATCCGTAAAACCTATAATTCCGTTAAGAGGTGTACGAATTTCATGACTCATATTGGCGAGAAACTCTGACTTCGCCACGCTACCCTGGTCAGCAAGCTTTTTAGCTTTCTCTAATTCTTCTCTTTGAAGAACAATCTTCGTGATGTCTGTGGCAATGCCAAGATAACCTATAATCTGACCAGAAATATCGCGCATTGCAGTAACAGCAAGAGATACGTAAAGTCGCGTAAAATCTTTTTTTATATAAATCCATTCTCTTTGCTCGGATCCGTAGCGCTCCGCCATCTCGACGAACACCCTAAATTCACTAATCGGATACCCAAATTTACTTTCAAGTTCCTTCGCTCGATCTTTAACTTCCCTACTGCTATGAAATAATGTCGGCGTAATTTTACCGATCACTTCATCACCTTTATACCCTAATAAATTTTCTGCGCCCCGGTTGAAAAGGGTTATCAACCCTTCTGCGTCAGTTGCAATGATAGCGACTGCAGTAGTGGCATTCAATACATCTTCGAGCATTTTCTTAGAACGAATCGATTCCGCCTCAGAGCGTTTACGTTTATCGATATCCTGAAAAGTGCCATATAGTCGAACGCACTTCCCTTTTTCAAAAGTTGCTTTCCCTAGTGCTCTAACCCACAAGCTTGTACCCTGATAGGTATCAATTTCTAATTCAAGGTCCCATGAAGCTCCTGTAGCGATTGCACTATTGATAGCCTGAACAATTTTAATCCTATGTTGAGGATCTTTGTAAAACTCAATTGCTGTTTTAATAGTTGGACGATAATCCTTTGGAACCCCATGAATAATCTTCGTCATTTCAGACCAATCGATATAATCATCAAGTAAATCATACTCCCAGCTCCCCACTCTGGCCACCTGACTGGTCATGTCTAGTGTAGATTTCGCATATTCCAATTTACTAGTTAACTGGAGGTGCTGGTTTTTCTCTTGAAGTAAGCCAAGAACTTCTGTGCACAATAATGAAAGAAGAGTCCGTTGATTATCAGAAAGCTTGTTTGAGCTACTATCCATAACGCTTAAAAAACCAACTATTTTTCCTTCGTGATTGATGAGTGGTGCTTCATAATAATACAGTATTCCAAAATTCTGGAAAATCACTGAATTGCGCTGCGAAGGAAGTTCATTGCTAAGGTCTGGAAACTCTAGCGTGCCGTTGTCATCAAACACATAGTCCAAAAATACTTTATCGATACTTATATTTCCATCGACATCATGAAAATAGGTCCGCACAAAATTTTGACTGTTGTCGAATAAAGTCAACACCGCCATTTCCGTATTACAAATCAATTTCGCTTTAAGGAGCACTCCAAAAAGATCTTTCTTAATCATGTCAGCGACTAACTTATAATCATTATCCAAGATGAGATGGTCACTGTTATCGTTTTTAGGGTACTTTTGATTATGCATAAAGTTGTAATATGCTATAGATATTTAACGTTTATAACAAAACAACAATTTTATTTGAATAGTTTTTTAATAAAAAAAGAATTAATTCAAATTAAAATATTTTGGAGAACTAGGCATACGCGGAATCACAATAACAAAATAGGCAATTGTGACCATTGAGAAAACTATTCCTAAAAGTATATATTGCATTTATGCGGTCGTTTTAAAATTTCAATACAATCTCCATCGGAAGGAATAAATATTTTTTAACTCAAGGTAGATCGTAGGACTTCGATGCAGCGGGAAACAAGTTATACTGGCCCGGACACTTAGCACTTATCTTACAATACCGCTGGCCAATAACTTTGCGATCAATTTAGTTACTGAACCACAGCCTAACATAGAAATGATTAACAGTGTGGCCAGTATGGCAGACGAACTCAGAAGGCCTATGATGCTGATTGTGTCAGCACAAAAAAGGCCGGAATAAACCAGCCCTGATATATATAGTTATGATCCCAATAATGGGATAGTCGGTTTCAAAAAATGCTGGCGTGACAAGTGCAAATCAAGCCAGCAAAAGCAATAGTCTCATTTTTCGTATAAAGGACAACCGAAATATAATACTCGTTTGAAAAAAATAAAAAAAACCTTGAGGAGGGGGATCTCAAGGTTTCACTACCTATTATTAACCTAATTTATGAAAAGTACCATTATAACAATGGTTAGTTCGCTTTCGTTTCATCTTTTAGAAAAAAGTTGAATTTTCTGAGGTTCAATTTTTTTACGACGTCGAATATAAGGATCACCATATTTCCCCCACCTTCCTTACGTGCTACTTTTCACAAATATTTTTTAGTCGAAACAGCATGGGTTTTGATATTGTTATCTCTTAAAGATTTATAAAATGTGGAAAGTTTGATATTCGAAGCTTATCAATAGCATGAATTACAAACAATAAAAAATATTACTATGTCATTATTTTCAAACGATTTGAGCAAAGACCCCGTATTTGACGGCATTGGTTATGAACCTTCTTTTTTTTCAAGAAAGACGATGGTTACGACCAAGACAAATTACAGCAAAAAAAAAGTACAGTGATATCAACAAGGACACCAGGAAAAAGATTCTTGTGCTTTGCACAGAAGAACGGTATATGACAATGAAAAATGGAAAGAAATTTTCAACGGGCAATCATCCGGTCGAAACACTGGTTCCCATTCTTCATTTCGAACGGGCTGGATTTGAGGTTGACTTCTACACGCCAACAGGTGCTCCTGTAAAATTTGAGATGTGGGCTATGCCGTATGAAGATGAAAACATCGGTAAAATCCTCGACAAGTATAATACTCAATTTTCAAACCCGCACAACTTGAGAGATTTTATAGCTGACACGAATAAGGGATATGTTGATTACGTTACCGTTTTTATCCCAGGCGGGCATGGCGCAATGCTCGGACTACCTGAAAATAATGATGTAAAAGAACTTATCAAATGGGTAGTAGCGGAAGATAAATATCTATTGGCAATCTGCCATGGTCCGGCAGCGCTCTTAAGCGTAGCAGATTGCGGAGCCACCGAGTTTCCCTTTAAGGGATATAAGATCAATTCGTTTCTTGATGAAATGGATAAGACTTTGCCAGAAAGTGGATACCAGCCCGGCGAGATGCCCTGGTTTTATGGCGAAAAACTCAAACAGCTTGGGATTGAAATTTTGAATAAAAAAATTGCCGGCGATTGTCATGTTGACAGAAAACTGATTACTGCTGATAGCCCATTAGCGGCCGATAAATTCGGGAAACTCTGCGCAGATGAACTTCTTGCCTATGAAAAATCAAAAGTGGAAAATGAATAGGTAGCGGAAGCCATGCGGATCAAAAAAGGCTCCCTTATTAACCGATAAGGGAACCTTTTTGGCTAGATGTCTGCTTGAGCCAAATATTAACTACATTTGGGCTTTGCTCTAATTTAACGTTAGGTATATTTTTGAATTTCAGCTTATTCTTTCGTTAATAAAAGGGCTATCTCCTGTTTTGCAAGCACACGGCCTTTATGGACAATTTTACTCTTGACACAAATTACCTCTGATCCAGGCACTCGGTAATCATCTTCGAAACCTTTCAATTATTATAGTGAAGTGTATTTACTTAAACTACTTGAAGATGAAAATTTATACCTCAAAAGACGGCTTAGAATATCGTGATCGCATATAAAAAAAGCCTCCATTGGAGACTCTTTCATCTTATTATCTGGTTTTTATTTTACCAATTGTCATTCGACTTACTCGTATTTATACTATTTGTAATCGCTCTAATATAATTATTGATAAACTTTTCCAATTCCTGCTTCGCTGCTTCTCGTCTAACTTTACCATCGGTATTGAAAAGGGCTGTTTTTACCCAAAGATTACTTTTTTTGACTAATGGATATTCAATTCCATTGTAGTTTTCAAGGTATTTATAATTTGGAGCAAACCTCAGCCGTCCATCCTTAAAATCCATGGTAATCTTATAAAAAAAATCAAGAGCATTACCTCTACCCCAAGCCGTTGCTTTTTGTTCCATCGCATCAATAACAATCTGCTCATCTTCGATCTTGGTCGCAACTTTCTCTGGGTTATTGTAATGCGAGTTTACAAATTTCAGCACTGCTTTGTACAAATCACTTTGCGATTTTCCTGCAAAATTCAGAACGATATAATTCTTCGATTCGTCTGCAGCATCTACAAAGTCATTCGGAGTCAATTTCATCGATTGCGCATTTGCAAATGTTGTTGCAACCAAAAACAGTAAAACAACCGAAAGGCTCTTTATCATTATTAAGTGTGTTATCTAAATAGAACTTATTACATCAATATACGCTGCTAAGGCAACAGATATTGTGCCAAAATTATATATTCGAATATTTAAATAAGTAAATCCCCAACGCTTATTGGATTTTTATAAACTCAAAAGGAATTTTCCCCTCTCATTCTCGAGAATCTGAAACAGAATTATTTAACTAGCAACCACGGACTTGACTGAACAACTGGACACGATCTTTTTACCTAAATCAAACTCCGGAGGTCGTTATCTTCAATCAAACGTTTCTGATCTGCCAAAACAAGAAATCGGTTATAGATATTTTCAAAATGTTCAGCAGGGAAATCTATTTTCATACTTTTTAACCGATCTTTTAATGCTGCACGTCCACTCCTTGCGGATAAAAACAATTCAGGCAACTTTCCTCCTATGATTTGGGGATCAATAATTTCGTAGTTTCTACGGTCTTTCAGCACGCCATCTTGGTGGATGCCAGAAGAATGCGCAAAAGCATTTTTCCCAACAATGGCCTTATTGGCCTGTACAGGATTTGACATTGCCCGTTCTACCATACTACTTAGTTCTACAATATATTTTGGATCAATTCCAGTCGCAATCCCTAGATTTTCCTTTACAATAAGTGTCAAAATAATTTCTTCTAAGGCAGCATTTCCCGCACGTTCTCCCACACCATTAATCGTTCCTTCAACCTGAAGTGCACCCGCCATTAGCCCAGCTATGCTATTCGCTGTAGCCATACCTAAATCATTATGACAGTGGACAGAAAGGATTGCGTTCTCTTTTTCCCTTCTATTTTGATTCACATAGGCTATCTTTTCAAAGTACTCAAAGGGTGTACAAAAACCGTTGGTATCAGGAAGATTCACAACTTTCGCCCCCGCTTCGACCACCGTATTGGTCATTTGAACCAAGAAATCATTGTCTGCGCGGCCAGCATCTTCGGCAAAAAATTGTACTTCATCACATTTATCCGACGCATAAGCCACCATTTCATAAGCTTTCGCCAAGATTACCTCACGAGTGGTATTAAACTTATGTTTAATATGAATGTCCGATGTTCCAATTCCGAGCTGAATCCGTGCCACCTTTGCCTTAACCAAGGCCGAAGAGGCTTGTTCAATATCTTTCCTATTGGCCCTAGCTAATGCACAGACTGTTGCCTTTTTCACCAGTTTACAAACCTCTGTTACAGCTTTAAAATCTCCAGGAGAACTTATTGGAAACCCCGCCTCTATCACATCTACCCCCATTGCATCGAGTTTTTCAGCAATTTCTAATTTATAATTAAGTGTCAGCTGGCAGCCCGGTCCCTGTTCTCCATCACGTAAAGTAGTATCGAAAATCTTAACTTGTTTCATATTCAACTTATTTTTATAGTTCAACAGTACTCGAACTACAGAATTTAATATATTTGAAAATAAAACAATTGTTATTCAATAATGCCAAAATCCAACATTCCCTTCGTTCAATGTGCCAAGAACTTCCGCGATGGCACAATTGAATTACGTAACTATGGACAGTTCAATACAGAAATGCACGCTCATGAACAAGTACAGGTACTTAGCCCAACAAATGGTACCCTCTTTATCTATACAGAAAAAGCCAGTTTCTGTGTACCAAGTACTTTCTATGTATATATCCCAGCACATGTCCCACACAAACTCATTTCCCGTTCCCAGCAACTGTCACTAAAAACCATTTTTGTGGATATGAACAATATGCATGAGGAAGTTAAGGTGTATCCATCAAATGAATTGTTGAATCATTTTTTGATTTTTGGCCAGCAACATTGGAAGCTGAAAGACCACGACACGCTTACGACATCTACTTTGGAGGCCTTCAAGTCTATGCTCCCCATACTATTGGCTAAACCGATCCTATTGCAAATCACGCCGGCAAAAAGTGAATTGATGATCCAGGTATGCACGTATATCCTTCAACACCTCGACAATAAATTGTCAATTGCTGAGATTAGCGCTAATTTTTTTCTTTCGGAGCGAACACTTTTCAGACAGTTTAAGGAAGAAATGCAGATCACCATATTCCAGTTCATAAAACAGCATCGACTTCTAAAGGCGCTTCAATTATTGGAAAATAAGGATATGCATATCGCTGAAATTGTCTATCAAATTGGGTATGAAAGCGTACCTAACTTTTCCAATCTATTCAAAGAATATTTTGGACTGTCACCTCAGCAGTATAGAGCAAGACTATAATAATAAATACTATATAATTATTAACTCTATTCTCGTCAAGACCGAACGAGTATGACCTGAAGATATGAATGAAGATAGATCCTACATTTTTCGATAGTTTTTAGTATTTTGTATCGTAATTTGTTAACCCTATCTAAATATGAAGAATCCTTTAGGCATCAAGGATATCGCCAAGATGCTCAAAATTTCGGTATCGACAGTTTCGCGGGCTTTTCGGGATACCCACGATGTCAATCCCGAAACCCGAAAAAAGGTGCTGGCACTCGCCAAGAAATTAAACTTTAAGCCTAATAAAAATGCTTCCGCCTTAGCTTCCGGTTCAACAAAAAATATAGGTGTGGTCATTCCCTTTATCACCAATTATTATTTTTCGATGGTGATTTCAGGTATTCAGGAAGAAGCTTATGAACGCGATTATAATGTGATTCTCTATGTCACCAACGATCATGTCGCACGGGAACAGAACCTATTGGAAAACCTATCAACGAGCAGTCTAGATGGACTTCTTATTTCGATCTCTTCCGATTCATCCACAAACGATCATTTTGAACAATTGATGGCGAAAGGAATGCCAATCGTATTCTTTGACCGTGTACCTAAAGATATAAATGCCTCCAAAGTTGTCCAAGATGATTTTGCGGGAGCCTTACAGGCGACCGAATACCTAATCCAACAAGGCTATACGCGCATTGCTCATATTGCCGGCCCCGAAAATCTGCAATTCACACAGCAACGGCTAAATGGTTATCTGCAAGCACTGGAGCAGCACAATATGGCTATCGATCAGCGTCTTATTGTATATTCAGGTTTTTCACAGGCTCACGGCGCCACTGATGCGTTGAAGTTACTTGCCCTCCCTGATCGTCCAGATGCGATCTTCGCTGCGAATGACCGCAAAGCCGTTGGTGCCATTCAGACAATCAAGCAGCAGGGGCTCCGTGTAGGCCAGGACATTGGCGTCATCGGATTTACCAATGATCCTATTGCTACTGTGGTAGAACCCAATTTAAGTACGATTGAAGAACCTGCCATGGAGATCGGCAAAAGGAGTTGTGCGCTACTCATCCGTCATATAAAAAATCGGGATTTTGAAATTCAGGATATGATATTGCCTGGAAAATTAATCGAACGGGATTCTACCAAACGATCCTCTTAGTCGTCTTTATTTACTGTACCGTAATTCACCAGCAACAAAACTGTGATGAATGACCACATTATCATCAAAAAGCACAATATCGGCTTCCATTCCTGTAGCTATTGCTCCAATCTTATGATCCAACCCAAGTAGTCTTGCGGGGTTGATCGTCATCATCTGCACGGCTTCTACCAAACTGACGCCTCCCTTGTTGACCATGGTGCGGACAAGGCGATCTGCCGTAGCCACACTACCTGCAAAAGAAGAACGATCGGTCAGCTTGGCTACCCCTTCCTCAACGATTACTTCAGTTCCGTTACGCAAGCTTCCCAACACGCTTTTACCCTCGGGCATACCAGCTGCACGCATTGCGTCAGTAATCAGGATCATTTTATCCGCGCCTTTCACTTTATGAATTAGCCGCAGAAAAGGCTCGGGCAAATGGACACCATCTGCTATAATCTCCACATCGATCTGGTCCAATAGAAAACAGCTCTCAATAACTCCGGCATAACGATGCGCGTGAATGCGCTTCATACCGGACATACCAGAGTAGAAATGGGTTGCCAGGCGATATCCAACTTCGACCGCAGGTAATATCTCCTCATACACTGCATCGGTGTGTGCCAGAGCCAATAAGATATCATGACTACGCACAGCCCGTCCAAAGTCCAGTGCTCCGGGCAACTCAGGAGCCGCACTCCATCGACTGATGAGATGGTGATAACGTTCAAGTATAGGCATGTATTCTTTTGGATCCGGATTACGGATATACTTGGGATCCTGCGCCCCCCGTTGATTCATCGCAAAATAGGGACCTTCGAGATGCAAACCCAAAAATCGGCTTCCTTTGATATTCTGCTCTCTGGCTGCTTCATAGACGGAGAAAAGTTCCAATAGCTCCTCGCTTTCACTGGTCAAGGTGGTCGGCAGCATGGCAGTGGTACCATGGCGTAGATGCGTTTCGGCAACAGTTAAAAATGCAGACACACTGTTATCCATAAAATCAGCGCCGCCACCGCCATGGACATGTATATCAATAAAACCCGGTGCAAGATACAGCCCCTCGGCATCCATCCATTGGGCAGCTGACCAACCTTCTTCGACAGCTTCTTTTGCCAAATAGCCTTCGCTAATATGCACAATTTTCCCCTCGGCAATCCATACTGTCCCATCCGCGATCACGCGGTAAGGTGTTATAATATTGGTATTTGTTATAATCCACATATCAATTCGTTGATTTTTTTGTTTGTCCTGTCCATGTCTGAATCCGATACCCTTTAAAGGCGTAAAATAACAGGTATAAAAAACATGGCGTCAATATCCAATAGGCTGATTTAGGATCGATCGTATCGGCCAGTACCCCATAGAGGAGCGGAAGTAAAGCATTGCCACATAGTCCCATAATTAATAGTGCTGATCCTTGTTTGGCCAATGGACCGAGCCCTTCAAGCGCCAATGGCCATATGCCTGCCCAGATAAGTGCATTAGGAAACCCAATTAATACAATAAACCAGATAGAAATATCCAGATCCATATTAAACAGGAAAACATGTCCATGAGTCGACACGACTAAGATAGACAAAATCAGACCAACAACTGTACTGAAGCGCAACATAGTGCGTTGACTGAACACTTTGGAAATCAAGACAATTCCCGACATGTAGCCTAGTATTGTAGCCGTTAGCGTATAGGAAGGTAGTGCTTTGGCTTCCAGTAGGGAGAGGCCCATCGCCCCTGCATAATTGATGATCGTATCTATCGCGATAACCTGTGTACCTACATGGAGGAATATTGCCACAGCCCCCAGAATAAGGTGTGGGTATTGAAAAATACTTTTCTTGATTTCCCTACTGTCATTCCCTACTCCATCTTGTTGTTGATCCAATTCGGGAAGAATAGAAAACTTAACAAACAGCCCAATCAATAGTAAGATAATTCCGACCACCGTATAGGGGCCAACCACGCGTAAGATCAATTCATCCAAAGCCAATGTACGAGCCGTTTCTGTCATCTGTGGAAGCTGCTTAAATAGCTCATTGTCCTGGGGGCGCAAAATAATATAGGAAAATAGTAAGGGTGCAAGTATACCTGCTCCCTTATTACAAATGCCCATCATACTAATCCGTTGCGCTGCTCGTTCCTTTTCACCGATCAGGGTAATGTATAGATTGGCGACTGTCTGTAACAGGGCTAATCCACTTCCCAACGTAAATAGACCAATCAAAAAGATCGGATAGGCCCTATTATAGGCCGCAGGGACAAATAAAAATGCCCCCAATGCCATAATCCAAAAGCCTACCATAATTCCATTTTTATATCCTATTTTTTTGAGCAAATACGAGGAAGGCATTGACATCAGCAAATAAGAGATATAAAATGCAAAAGCGACAAGGTATGATTGAAAATTGCTCAGTTCACAGGCTATTTTAAAATATGGAATGAGAATGGCATTGATCCAGGATACAAATCCAAAGATAAAAAACATTGTTCCAATAATGCCTATCGATACCCAGGTAGTTTTCCTATCGCGTGCTGATGCTGTCATAAGATACCGTCATTTTAAAAGCGATGCAGATCCCGCATCCAAGTAGCAGGTGCAGTCGTCATGCTGCTGCAGGATACTCGCTGGATTCAAATTGGAAACAGGTTGCGTGAGGCAATTTTTCACAGCAAGTGCTTTACGTTCATCCGGCACAGCGCAGATTATTTTCCGAGCTGATAGAATCTGTTGTATGGACATACTGATAGCTTGCAACGGCACTTCGGCGAGTGAGCCAAACCACCCTTCTCCCAACTGCTGCCGACGACACTGCTCGTCCAGATTGACAATTAGATAAGCATCTTTTACATCAAAATCAGCAGGAGGATCATTAAAAGCCAAATGACCGTTCTCTCCGATCCCCACAAAGGCAACATCGATGGGGTGTGCTTTAATCTTGTGGTGCAGACGTTCACATTCTGCAGCTGGATCCGCTTCACCATTAATCAGTACAACTTCCTTCAGTGTCGCCACCTGGGTGATAAAACGCTCGGTTAAGTATTTCCGAAAGCTGGCTTTATGGCTAATTGGCATGCCAATATATTCATCGAGGTGGAACATGCGCACCTTGCTCCAGTCGATATTGCCAGTAGCCACCAGCGTTTCTAGTGTTTCGAACTGGCTCTGTCCGGTTGCTAAAATAATGTTGGCTTCTCCCCTCGCCGCAATAGCAGCATTAATAGCTTCAATTCCTGCAGCTCCTGCATGTTGTCCCAGCTCTAACCGGGTGTTAAAAGTTTTAATGTTCACGTCTATTGATTTAATTATAATATTCTCGTTCTGTTTGTTTATGATAATACAGTGCTCTTTTCACCTGCCAGCTCAATATCATGTACCTGATTATTTTTCCAATGACCAGCAGTAAAATCAGGCACCTCGATTGGCTGGGAACCATTGGCGACCGACCATTCACTTAAAGGGCCAATGACACTCCAACTGGCGGCATCATAGACATCCATGTCCATCGGTAAACCATTGCGCAGACAATCGATCAGGCGCCAGTCCATCATAAAATCCATGCCACCATGACCTCCGATCTGCTTAGCCAGTTCTCCGATCTTTTTTACAATACCCGGTGTATATTGCTGTTCCAGTTTGGTCATCTCTTCAGCAGACAAGAAATCGGCATGGCCAATAGCGATTTTGCCGGGCAGAGGATATTTCTGCGCAAAGGCCTTGGTACCACTAATCAGATGGAGGCGTGAATAAGGCCTTGGCGAACTCACATCATGCTGTAACATTATCGTACTGCCGTTATTGGTGAGGATATTGGAAATATTCATATTGCCCCGGAAGGGTTTGTCTATATAAGATTCAAATTGCTTATCAGTCGCAGCCATTTCTTTGGCTTTCTGCCCGAGCATAAAATCTTTTGAAGACATCGAACTCATATACTCCATCTTATTACCGCGGTTGACCTTCAGAATCTGGCAGATCGGTCCCAGACCGTGAGTGGGATAAAGATTTCCGTTGCGCGTCGCATTTTCCTTTAAGCGCCAAAAATCAAAACGTTTTTCGGCATCAAAAAAACTCTCCAGAATGTCGTGGATATAAGCCCCTTCGCAGTGGACAATATCTCCAAAAAAACCTTGTCTAGCTAGGTTTAAGGTCAGCAGTTCAAAGTAATCGTAGCAACAATTTTCCAGCATGACACAATGTTTTTTGGTCTTCTCGGAGGTTTGTACCAGTCGCCAGCAGTCTTCCACCGTTATCGCTGCAGGAATCTCCAAAGCGACATGCTTCCCGTGTTCCATGGCATATATCGCCATCTCGGCATGCAACTTCCAATGGGTTGCAATATAGATCAGATCATAATCCTCCTGTTCACACATCTTTTTCCAGTGCTCGGCATTTTCTGTAAATAACTCCGCGCGGTGACCCGCTGATTTCATCCTTGCCTTTGCTTCAATCGCCTTTTCAGCCCGTACATCACAGATGCCGTTGATCGCAACACCTTCAATCTGGCTCATACGTTCCACTGCAGCAGATCCCCTATTGCCGACACCGATAAAACCGACCCTTACGGTTGGTATTTTGGGGGCCGCGTAGCCCGACATATTAAATGTAGCTGTATATTTCTTTGACGCTTCCAGCCGGATATGATCCAGATTTGTCTTTGCTGAAGCCTTATTTTCCTGTCCACAGCCAGCCATCAATCCAATTCCGGCTAGCCCGGACAGTTTTAAAAATGATCTTCGATTTGTTCCCATAATATTTAATTGATAAGGAGTGTTCCTTGGTTCTTTAATTGCTTCTTATAGTGCTGCACTTTGTTTTTTAATTGCTCTTTGTTCGCTATTTCGCAAGGCTTACCGTCCAACTGGTAGAGTCCATCGATCATGACTCGCTGCTCATTAAGCGCAAGCAGCATTGGAATATCGCCCCAATGGAGAATACCGGGAATATGGATCGCCATATTGTACCTATCCAGCGCTCCCGTTGCGCCCGGCAGATAACTGATGGGGAGCTCGCGTAGCAGTAATTCCTGTTCTAAGGGATTCAGCACATTGCTGATCAATGCTGCTATGGCCGTCTCACGGTCCGCAACCAAGGTCCGCTTGCTGGACTTATATTCTTGCTGCAGATAAGCATTGATAAGCCCAATTTCAGACGCCCAAATCCCCATCATGCTACGACCCATCCAGAGCAGTGAGCGCGAAAGTGTATGAAAGCGCGGTAACGCTCCATCGATTTTATCAGCAGTAGTTGAAGAGCGCTCTCCGAGCCCAAAGAGATCTATGAGCACCACCCCCTCACCTTTGTTGCGAAGGGCCTCAATTTCCTGCATAGCGACCTGTTGCTTACCCATCGAGGGGAAATAGACATGTAGTGTATTTGAGTCGGTAAGAGGCGGGCTAATCAATAACGGAATCAGCTGTCGCCTCGATGTCTCCAACATAACCCGTTGCCAGCCCTGCTGCGACTCCAACGTCTGAACACGCAGCAAACTATCGGTACCGCCTGTATAAAGTAATGCCCGCAGTTGTTTTTTATAGTCCATTTTATCCAGTGTGGATGTCGCAATCCGTGATTCAGTCCGACTAAATTCACGGCTGATAAAATCCGGTATACTGAGGATCAGCTCTTGCTTAACCCCATGTTTCAGTACTGCAAGCTCATTTGTATCCAAGAGAAGCACATTGTCCAACTGCAACCCTTTCTCGCGCGTCGCTCCAAATGCCCCATCAAACCATTTTATCATACTTATATTCATTTCTGTGGTATAGCTATGTGGTTCATCAAAAAGCTCATAATCGATCCGTTCTGGTACCCCTTGCCGCGCAAAAGCTTCCTTGGCAATACGAAAAGACTTGAGCATCTGATGGGCGTTGAAAGCAGCGTTACCATCTTTAAGTGCCGAAATAATCTTAATAGCCTTAGGAGCCATTGTCTGTAACAGTTGTCCTTCTTCAAAATGCAGGAGCCCATTGGGATGGAGTTCGCAGACACAATTGCTGTTCATGATATACGCGCGGAAAGTTCCGACGCTGACTACAGGAACGGCCGCTTTGATCCGCGGATCCATAGCCGCGAGCCACATCGTCTGATTGCCACCACCACTGGCTCCGGTAGCCCCAATCCTTTCGGGATCTACCTCAGGTAAACTACAGAGCAGGTCAATGGCACGACTGTTTTCAAGTAGCTGTATACCCATCAGAGGTGTCCCCAGATCGAGCAGTGCCGACCCAAGATTAGCTCCATGATACTCATGCTCATGCTCACGTCCGCGCTCGCCCGACCCCATGGCATCAATACAAAGACATACATAGCCGTTGGATGCCAACATATGGGCCGTACGCTGAACAATTTCACTTCGCCGCCCCGGTGGCCAATGCCCGTGGCTATTGAGTATCGCCGGAAATGGTCCGTTGCCTTTTGGCACATATAAACTTGCAGGAACATATAGCCCAGGCAAGCTCTGAAAGATCAGGCTGTGAACGGTATAGTTGTCCTGCTCAATTGACGAAATTAGCTGCATGTCCAGCGGCGGAATAGCATATCCGTCCAGTTTCAGGTTTTTTCTGACCAACTTGTTCATATCTTGCGGATTTGCAGCTTTCTCGCAATCCAAAGCCCCGATAAGCTGTTCCGCTTGATCTTCCACCATAACCTTTATCGGGTCTATCTCAGCAGGTATGGCCAATACGCTGGGCAACGCCGCTCGTCGTTGTTGTTGTTGTTGTGCTTGAATGCTCGAATTTAATCCCATAAGTATACCGAAAGAAACTAAACAGATCTTGAAGTCTATCATTGTAATTTACCCAATTTAGTCCACATCCCACCAGAGTTTGGTTGCCGCATTGTCTGTACCGCCAAGCAGTGCACGTCCTTTGCTCAGTTCAACAAGATTGTCTGTCGCCTCGGTCAGTGGATAAGGCAATCTTTTAATAAATGTCCCAATAGGCAGGTCTGGGTTGTCGGAGTGGATCAATGAATACATTTTTGGGAATCCTGTACGCCTATATTCTGCCCAAGCCTCCATACCATTGGGATAGATCGCTAACCACTTCTGTACGCCGATCTGTTCACGCTGTTCGGCCACGGTTGTTGCCCATTTGACGGGGATACTCGCTACAGCTGGCGAATTATGATAATCGCCGGGAGCGACAGGCTCATGGTTTGATGCGATATAATTACTGATCTGCGTCGCATCTGTAACGCCCCATTGTTCCATACTCGTTTTGATGCCTTCCTCGTACAGCTGCTTAGCCTCACCACCCATATTCCAGCCATTCAATGCCCCTTCGGCTCGTAAGAAAAAAGATTCTGCAGCACACATCACATGGAAATTCTGGGTAAAATTTCCTTCAATAGCCACGCCATTGTAACGTACCCAATAGGTGCCCACATTGGAATTGGAGCCTGACTGATTACGTACGTTCCCTAGATCCGTGGCCGTAGCACCATTTCGCACACTATTGAATGTTTTTCCAATATAACTGGGTTGAAAATAAATGCCTAAACGTGGATCGGCATAACCTTTTAGGTATGAAGCAATAGTGGAACTCATTGAAAATTCGTTCCATACGGCAACTTGTGCCAATCCATTGGTATCATTTCCAGAAAGGGATTTGAGCATACTGGCATTGTGCGTATTGCTAGACATCAGACCGGCAGCAACAGCTGCTTCTGCTTCGACTTTTGCTTGATTTGCATATACCTTAGCGATACGCAAGGCCAACCGCAAGCGGAGCGAATTAGCAAATCTGATCCAGTTTTCGGTGTTTCCATCGAAGATCAGGTCGTATCCCTGAAAGATTTTCGTTCCCGCTGGCAAGGCCTTCAGATTGGCTACCGCTGTAGTCAATTTTTCAAAGAAATCTGCATAGATCTTATCCATGGAGTCATAAGGAATAACATCGTTGGCCTCGGCAGCACCAAAATAAGGGATCGGTCCAAATTGATCTGTTAGCCGATGAAAGGCATATACCCACATGATATTGGCCAATGCGGCCTCACCTGATTTGGATTCTGTATTTTCGAGAATGCTTTTGAGCTGTGGTGCGGTATCAACATAAATAACTGTCCAAAACCGGCGCTGCCAATCTGGAGTAAGCAGATAACGGTCCGTACTAAAGGAATTCGTAGTAAGTGCAAAGTATTGGGCATATAGATCCGGCCCCAGGTTTTGCACTGTTTGATAAAAAGATCTATTCATTGCAGCCGAAGACTGTGCCTTGGCAAACATAAAGGGCAATTCACGCTGTGTGATCACCATGATATTGTTGGGATCGGTATTGATATCCTGAAAGTCCTTGGTACAGGACAACAAGCTTAGTACTAATAGCGAAGTAAATAGGGTACTTTTATTCATTGTTCAAGGATTTAAAAAGTTAACTTAACATTCAGTCCAAAGGAACGGACAGCAGGCGGCAACCCCACTTCAATTCCCTGAAAATTACCTGCTCCCAATGCCGCCTCAGGATCTATGGGGTTGTCTGTTTTGCCTATTCCCGGAATATCCAATTTGGATTTCCCTCGATAAAAGAAAAATAGGTTACGGCCTGTCAGCATGAGCTGTGCACTTTTGATCGCAGCGGTATTTTTTAAGTTAAATTTATAACTGACAGATAGTTCACGTAAGCGGACATTGGTCATATCATAGGTAAAGAATTCTCCCCAGGCATCGCGTCCGTTCTGCGATACACGGGTCCAAAGCTGCTGAGCAGTGATAGCCTTGGTATTAGCCGCGCCGCTCACGTCCACCGCATCCAGCACAAGCCCCCCTTCCCGGTAATCTGCGGTATAATCCGCTACTCCGAAAGCCGCTAGATAAGCTGAGGTACCCGATACGATCTCACCACCAATACGTGTATCAATCAAGGCATTGACCGTAAAATTCTTATAGCGGACCGAATTTGACCAACCCAATAAGGCCTTAGGGTTAAAATTTCCCAATTTTTGATTCGCTTCTACCACTGGCAACCCGCTGTCGTCAACCACATATTTCCCTGTCGCCGCATCCGTTTTCCATTTATAACCGTAAAGATCACCGTATTTCTCTCCTTCATTGACGACAACTGAGGCATATTTGGTATTTTCGGTAATCGTTGCTCGTTTTGTCCGTTCGTGCAGTTCAATCACTTTATTGGTATTGGCTGCAAAATTGAAAGTGGTCTGCCATTCTAGGTATTCTTTTTTTATAGGCGACGCAGTTAATTGGACCTCAATTCCCTTATTTGCTATATTTCCCGCATTGATGTATTGCCTGCTAAAACCGCTTGCCATTGGCAATCCAAGAAACAAAAGCTGATTAACTGTATTACTTTTGTACATCGTCAGATCAAATCCTAATCTGTTGGCAAAGAATTTCATATCCAGTCCCGCTTCATAGGATTTGGTCAACTCAGGTTTCAATTCTGGGATTGCCTTTATTGGTGAACGAGAGATAAATCCTTTTCCCGCACCTAGCCCAAAAGAATACAATTGTTGAAGCAGATAGGGATTCGCATCGTTACCGACCTGCGTATAGGAAGCCCTTAGTTTTCCATAACTGATCCAGCTTGGCAACTTGAGCCATTCATTGAAAATAGTAGATACACCGATTGAGGGATAGAAATAACTGTGTGGAGATTTTAAGGTTGAGGTCCAGTCGTTGCGTGCCGTCATATCGAGAAAGGTATGATCAAAAAAGGCCAGCTGTGCACTTCCATAGACCGAATTTAGACGTCGTTGGTAACCATTGATCAGTAGAAATTCTGGCGTGGTAGCCATCGTTAGGCTAAACTCATTCGGTACGGACAGGCCATTGGCCATATTCTGAAAGCTACTGTACTCCCGATTTAAGGAACTTGCACCAACATTATAGCTAATTTTGACCGCCTCGTTAAGTATATTATTTCCATTGAACAACAAATCAAAGTTGCGTTCCTGATAGCGCGCATGGGTTTCATAATATTTACCTCCAGGACGCACATCGCCAAGAGAAACAGTACCTGCGTAGAAGGCCCCTGTTGTCTTATCGATGTATTTATCATAACTTAACCTTCCCATTACATTTAGCCAATCCGTCAATTGATAGGTTGCCGAACCCAATGCGGTAATGCGATCGCGCACTTCATTGACCGAGGTGCGGTTGGTACTCCAATACGGATTGTCGTATACAGCAGAACCGGACCAGTACTTCCGCTGCGGCTCACCGGTAACCGGATCAATATCCTCAAAGTCTTTAAGTTCAGACTCATCCATATCCCGCGGCATCACGTACACTTCCACGGGGATTCCCATATCGCCTAAACGCGGACGATTGTCGATCTGCTGGTTAACGTAATTGAGTTTTACATCTGTTTTTAGTTTTGGGATCAGTTCCGTATTTACGCGAAGATTCAAGTTATTACGTTTCAAGTCATTGCCAGGAATAATGCCTCCGATTTTATTGTTTGTATAAGAAACATAACCCTGCACTTTTTCCGTCCCTCCATAGGTGCTAATGCTATTGTTGAAGGAGGTCGCATTTTCAAAGAAATCGCGGACATTATTTTTATAGGTTTGCCCTTGTGGTCCCCAGCTCTCACCGACATTCGTACCACTGACACCTCCATTTCCCCGCCCGTAGGTATTCTGGAATTTACTGAGCAAGTTGACCTGATCCAAGGATGCACTACCATTGTAATCAATATTATACCGACCAGCCTTACCTTGTTTAGTTGTAATCAATATGGCACCATTTGCGGCCCTGCTACCGTATAGCGCAGCAGCCGAAGGGCCTTTGAGCACATTGATGGATTCTATATCGTCCGGGTTGATATTCGCAGCGCCATCGCTCGTCCCATAATTGTAGGTTGTTCCGGTAGCTTGTTGTGCACTGGAATTATCATAAGGTATACCATCCACCACGATTAACGCATTGTTATTACCGGAGATGGACTTGTTGCCCCGCAAAACCACTTTGGCGGAGGCACCGGGTCCCGTAGCCGCTGTAGTCACGACAGCACCAGCGACTTTACCCGTCAGACTACTCATTACGTTGCCACTGTTGTCGCGGGCATCATTGACTGCACTTCCATCCAGCTGTTGTGTCGCATAGGTCAGCCCCCTGGTCTGACGTTTGATACCCAACGCGGTAACCACCACCTCATCAATCTGTTGACTTTCTTCCTTAAGAGCTATATGGAGATTACCTGTTGAGGGAACAGCAATTTCGAGTGTCTTAAAACCCAGCAACGAAACTTTGAGCCTATCCCCTGCATTCGCTCTGATATTAAAATTCCCCTGATTGTCTGTCCGTGCTGCAACAGGCATACTCAGATTAGTGATCGTTACACCTTCCAATGCGGCATGATCGGTAGCATTGGTGACACGTCCCTGTATTGTTGTAGTCTGTGCCGTAGCGAGACCTGTCCAAAGGAAAAGACAGCTCAGCATCGTGCCTACTGAAAATGTTGGATTACTGTGGATACGAACTATCATAATTTATCCATTTAGGGTTAAGATTTTTAGTTTATTCAATTGCGTTATAATCCAAAGAAAAACCTAAAAGCCTAAAAATCCAACACTTTCACCGGATAAAGTAGCGGTAACGTTATCGAAAATCACAGTCCCTGTAGCACCCAACATGGCACTTAATTAGGAACACATTTCCCATCAAAAAACTTACAATATAATTTTAGGAAGTTTGAAATTTCCGCTTAACGATCAACCAATTCCTTTACAGATTCTCCATTTTGGTCGGTAAATTTAGCCTCAATTTTAAACAACTGATACCATTTTCGGAACGTGCCTATAAAGACAAGCAGCATCAACAACATGGCCAAGATCGCTAAGAACGCTAATAGCAGCTGTCCTTTGGGCAAATAAATATCAATGACCTGTAGATAGCCCGCCCAAAAGGTAATTCCAGCCATAAATACGCCCGGAATTGCCGTAATTAAGGCATATTTCCCCCGATTCATCCGAATAAGCATCGTCGTACAAACAATAAGCCCACAGGCAGCTAACAGCTGGTTGCTGATTCCAAATAGCGGCCAGATACTGCTTACATTTCCCGTAAAAACAAGATAGCCTCATGAAAAAGTGAAAATAGCGCTACATAACCAAACGCCGGGTTTCCAATCCTTGTCTTTAAAAGCGGGAAAAACACCACCCAGCATTTCCTGCAAAAAGAATCGTCCAACTCGTGTACCAGCATCGATAGCTGTAAGGATAAACACGGCTTCAAACACTATGGCAAAATTATACCAATAAGCCATCACATTGTCCATAAAGGGAACCTTATCAAAAATATGGGCCATCCCGACAGCCAAGGACACGGCGCCCCCGGTACGGCCGTGGAGGTCTACTCCTATACGATCTGAAAAATGCTGCAAATCTACCGCTTTTAATTCGGGATGTTGTGCCAAAAATCCTGCGTAGTCACCGACTGGTGTGTTGATCGCAAAATAGTCGCCCGGCAGTAAGGTACAGGCAGCGATCAATGCCATTAAAGCGACAAATCCCTCCACCAGCATTGCACCATACCCTACAAAAAGAATCTCCCTTTCGGTGCCCAGCATCTTAGGCGTCGTTCCGGTCGCGATAATCGCATGGAAACCCGAAATTGCACCGCAAGCGATCACGATAAAGATAAATGGCAGCACAGGTCCGCCGATCACTGGCCCACCTCCATGGATAAAATCGGTCAGCGCTGGCATCTGTATGGTCGGATGCACAAAGACAATGCCTATGGCCAGCATCAGGATCGTACCGATCTTGAGATAGGTGGAAAGGTAATCACGTGGCACCAGAAGCAGCCAGATGGGTAAGACTGATGCTAAAAATCCGTAAACAGCAATCGCGATTGAAATGGTCTTGACATCCCAGTCGAACAGGTTATGTACGCCCGGAATCTCCATCAAACGATGCCCTGCTATGATGCCAACAATCAATAAAATACCCCCCAATACACTTGCCAACGTTACAGATCCTGTTTTATACCGCATCAAGAGTCCCATAAATATCGCAATTGGCATGGTCAGAATAATAGTAAACAGGGACCATGGGGCTTCGTGCATGGCACTGATGCAGGCCAGTGACAGTCCGGCCAAGGTCAGGATTAGAATAAACAGAACGGCTATACCGGCTATCCCACCAACAACGCGGCCGATCTCCTTGGACGCAATGGTAGCAAGACTTTGCCCTTTGTGCCGTACAGAAGCAAACAGGACAACCATATCATGAACACCACCGCCCAAGACACAGCCGATCAAAATCCAGAGTACCCCTGGAAGATAACCAAACTGTGCCGCCAGCACCGGGCCGACCAATGGTCCTGCCGCTGCTATTGCGGCAAAATGATGCCCAAACAAGACCTTACGATCCGTCTTAACGTAATCATGCCCATCAGCAAACTCGACCGCTGGAGTCGCTACCGCATCATTGAGCCGTAGCACTTTCTGCGCCATAAAAATTCCGTAAAAGCGGTATGCGAGCGCAAATATCAAAATCGACGCAAAAACCAGTGTGAGGGCATTCATATTAGCTAAATCCATCATATATCTAAGTCTAATGCTAGCACCATATATTATTTTTGCTCCAATACTTGTCCTACTTTCAACAGTTGCTTTTTTAATAGCCCGTAGTCGACATGCTGCACAACATGATCATTATCAATCGCTAGGACTGCAGCGGCACCAGCACTCTGCCCCAACACCATAAATACGGGTTCCATACGAATGGAACCAAAGGCAATATGTGAGCTGGATACGCAGACAGGGACTAGCAAATTTGTACATTCATCGCTCTTCGGGATGATTGATCCATAGGAAATGGCATAAGGCTTGGGTACCTGAACGCCAATATCGCCTTCATTTTGAACATACCCTTCTTTGGTCACATAGCGTTGTACATTGTGGGAGTCCAACGTATACGAACCCATGCCGATCGGATCTTCTACCCTGCACTTTCCTAGAATATTATGCTCAGTCGTCACATACTGCCCTATCATCCGCCTTGCTTCGCGGATATACAGCTGAAAAGGCCAGTTATCGTTATCCTTAAATTCGTCTTTTGCCACCCCCCATTCGGCCATCCTTGTCCTTATTGCGAAGGGAACAGTGGGATCATTTGCCATAAAGTAATATAGACCCTGCTGATAATGATGATGGGCCTCGATAATGGATTTTCGCTCGGCATAACTCGCTTCGGGATAGTTATAGTTCATCCCGATAAAATCGGTGCTGAACGGACCATGGTTGTTGGCATCGGTTTTATGGTTGGGCACCAGATCAAATTTTTGAAAGGCTTCGTCCCAACCGGCACGAAATAAACGTTGTAGTAAAACGTAATGTTGTGGATCGTAATCGCGAGGTTGGGCGAAGGGCTTCCGATTGCGGGCATCATTGGTCAGGCACATGCGGAAGCAATAGGCCTGCAGCTTCTGATCTGCTGTGCCATATTGCCCGGGATCTTCTGCAGAAACGCCGAATACCAGTCCACTGTTGGTGTCTCCCTCGCGTTTATAGGGGCTGATCTTCGCGATAAAGTGATGCCGGTGCTGAAAGACTCCGGTCTGCACACCGTTCCACCGCTCCCCATAAGTCTTATTGGCCTCCCGCCCGATCGTATAGCTTACTTTGGCCAGCGCCATCAGATCGCCTTCATAGGTGGCATCAATAAATATCTTCGCCTCGTACACTGTTCCGTCTAAGGTCTTAATCGATTTGATGGCTGTACCTTCTTTTTTAATGGCACTTTCCTGCCGATCTAAATAGGCCTCGCGCACCACATCAATCTGATAATCCCGCACCCATGTATCAAAAATACCCTCGGCGACATGGGGTTCGAAGATCCACATCGTCCCATGCTCACTATCCATTGCCACAGTGCCCTGCCCTCGATTGCCAAATGAAGCCCTCGATTGCCAATTCCAGCTCGATCCCTGCGAATAATGATCGTATACGTCCTGATAGAATTTTTTGGCAAAGCCACCGATAACGGCTTTATTGCCCGTGTCTGTAAAGCCGAGCCCTCCAGAACTCAGGCCTCCTAAATGTCGATCGGGCGATAAGACGACAACAGACTTGCCGGCCTGCTTTACCTCCAATGCAGCTGTAATCGCTGCCGGGGTACCGCCGTAAATCACGACATCTACCTTTTTGGCTACGTGCTGTGCTTCGACCTGCATAAAAGCGAAAACAAGTGCTAATTTTAAACCTATTTTTATCTTTTTCATACGTTTAATTTTGATCGGTGACCGGAACCCACAATAGCGCATTTGCCGCCATAACGCCTTTTCCGGATGACATAATCTCCACATAAGGTTTGTTACTTCCTTTCTCAAATTCGTATTCACCGAGCGCTACCCAGGTACTGGTTGTCTGTCCCAAAATATGGACTTCCTTGAAATTTATATCTTTTTCGATCCTTGTCTTTCCGGTATGGATAATGAACTTTCCAGATTCCGTGCTTTCGGCCGTTTTCGGAAAATAGCTGTAAAGCTTATATTTCCCCGCGGTAAAATCCTTTCCAGGAGCAAAACGTGCTACAGCAGAAAGATCATTATCCACTTCCTGATAACTCATACCATAACCCTTTTTTGACGATTTATGCCAAGCTCCCTTCAACATAACCTGATCCTTATCATCAACATGAATGATATAATCGGCCTTACGGCCATCCGCTTTCGGGTTGTCTCGCAGTATTTTCTCCACGCGTTTAATATCAACATCCTGAATAGCTATTTTGTTATCGATCGCTTCGCAGGCAGCCACCGCACCGGATTGCCCCAATACCATAAATACGGGCTCCATGCGAATGGAGCCAAAGGCAATGTGACTTGCCGACAGGCATACGGGAACAACAAGATTGTCGATTTCCTCTTTTTTGGGCACAATAGCCTTATAGGAAATCGGGAAGGGAGAAAATCCGCCAACCTCAACGTTCCCTTCATTTTTGACCATGCCATTGACGATCACACGGTCACAATTGTGCGAGTCCATGGTGTATGCAGCATAGCCTACGCCATCGGATACAAGCGCACGACCCTGACAGTGGTCTTGGGTCATAACGACATCTGCAATCATCCTGCGGGCCTCCCGAATATATAATTGTGGAGACCAATGGCTATTGTCGGGATATTCGTCTTTGGGGTATCCCCATTTTTTGAATTCGCTTCGTATCGCCTCCGGTACCGAAATATCGTTGGCAACAAAATATAAGAGACCCTTGGTGTAATCTTCGTGGGCCTTGATAATCTCCTTCCGCTCGAAATAATCGGCTTCGGGATAACGCCAGTTCATGCCGATCATATCTGTTGAAAATCCATTCCTATTATTGATATCGGTCTTTCCATTGGGCATAAGGCTCCAAATAAATACGTCCTGGATACTCTTCCAAGGCTGTATTTCTTTTTGGCGCTTTAAGAGTTCATAATTGGTTGCGTCGTAATTATCCGGTTTGGTGATTTCTATTCTGTTTTCAGGGACATTGGTCAATGTGATCCGATAATTATAAGCTTGAACCTTAGCATCTCCCGTTCCATTTTGTTTTAAAGGCTCCGTATTGATCCCCCATAAAATACCACTCTGAGGATCACCTTTTATCTTATAGGGATCTACACCCTCGGGAAACTGATGGCCATCAAGCAATTGAACACCATTAATCGTCTCTCCATAGGTACTGTTTGACTCTCGCCCAACGTGATAGGACACACCAGCTTTGGCCATGAGGTCACCCTCGTAGCTGCAGTCCATAAATATTTTGGCTGCTACAGTTATTTTTTTTCCATCCCCCTGCTCACTTGGAAGCAGTGAAATGGTTTTAATCGATCGATTGTCAGTCTTTACGGCTACCAAACGATGTCCCATTAACATTGGTGTGTTAGCATGTACCAGATAGTCCTTAAAAATAGATTCGGCTACCTTGGGTTCAAAAATCCATTGTTCAAAACTGCCATAGTGCTTGCCCATTTTGCGATAAAAATCAAGAGCGAGCCCTGTGACGACATATTTGTTTCCGATATCCGTTTGCCCTAATCCACCGGAGCTGAGCCCTCCTACCCGTGTACCAGGATCGATCAGTAAGACGGATTTTCCGGCCTGTGAAGCGGTGTAGGCGGCTATTACACCGGCTGAGGTTGCACCATAAATACATAGATCTACCTGTCTGTCTGTTTGCCCTTTGACTAAATGCCAAAACATCGTCAAAAGTCCAATGATCATTACGAGTGTCTTCTTCATCATCTTAGGATTTAATAGCCTGGATTTTGTTCCAGGTTTTTATTCGTTACAATTTCAATATTCGGGATCGGCCAAAGATAATTCTTGCTGGGATCGAACTTTCGGAGCTCGATAACCCGCATGTCTTTCTGATTAGCGACATTTTTATAATTCACGTAATTATCCCCATCGATCGTCGGCGCATTGGCCAGCAAACCTTTTGGAATACGGCCATAGAGCGTTGAATTCATAAATTTATCGGCCAGTTTCCACCGTCTCAAATCGACTAAGCGAAAGCCTTCATTGGCTAATTCGTAAAGTCTTTCTTTCCGTATGATCTCGCGCAGCTCAGCTTGCGTTTTATTACTCGCGATTGCCGGCATATCGACGGTAGGGCGCTGCCTGATGCTGTTGATTGCGTCATAGACGGTTTTGTCGATCGTATTGTTTTCGACCATCGCCTCGGCGTAAATCAACAACACTTCGGCATAGCGGCTCTGAATAATATTTAACTCCGATTCCATGGTAAAATCTTTGTCCTTTATATCGACATATTTTTTCCAACAATAACCAGAAAAGGTCGCATAAGCATTGATCGCATCCTGATTTTGGATACGTACTGCGGTAGATGTATTGTATGTATAGTTCCAACAGGTTATACTATCCTTATGGGTCTCAAACTGAAAACCAAAAAACGTGCTACCGGGAAGTGCAATGGTATATCCCAGACGCGGATCTCGATTGGAGAATGGTTTTTTAGGATCAAATCTGGAAGATTTGTCAATGGCAAATCCATCGGTGCAGAGATAGCTATCAACAATGGATTGCGATGGGATTTTGTTGGAAGTCCCTTGCGCGTTGCGCGACAGAAATCCGCGCGTAGCACTGTGGGTCTTTGTTTTTTGTAATCGCAGATATTGAAAAGCAAAAATAATCTCCTTGGAAGCCTGCCCATCGTACGTAAATAATTGGCCGAAATCGGCGTGTAAGGCATATACGTTTAGGTCCATGACTTCTTTGGCCGAATGGGCTGCTTCATCCCAAAGTCCGTTATTAAGTGCTGCCCGAGCACGTATGGCCAATGCTGCCCCTTTGGTCGCACGCCCAATATCTGCCGAACCATAGCTTACCGGTAAAATAGCGGCAGCTTCATCGAGTTCTTTGAGGATGAAGCTAGCAATTTCAGCCTTAGACGTCTTCGGAACATTGGCATCAGCAAGGCTTAGGCCGCTCGTAACCAAAGGTACTCCTCCAAAGTAATCGATCAGATATTGGTAAACATAAGCCCGGATAAACTGTGTCTCGCCTTTATAACGCTGTTGGAGTTTGGCATCCATCTTTCCATCCAACTTCTGGATATTGTCCAGGATGAAATTACATTTGCCAATGACCTTATAAGAATTGGTCCAGATATTCCGGATGTAGCCATTGTTGCTGTCGTGATCTCCCCTTCCCACAGCTTGTAAATCAGAGGTATTACGGTCCCACCCAATATCGGTGGCATCATCAAGGGTAAGGTTAATAGGCATGTCGTCCGTGGGATGAAATGCCAGGGCACTGTACAAACCATTGACAACCAATGTCAGCTCATCCTGATTTTTGAAATAATTTTCGTCCGAAGGGCCATCCAAGGGCGATCTGTCCAAGTATTTTTCGCATGCCCCCACCAAAAGGAGAACTGCAATCGATAGCATATATAACGCGAGTTTATTTAGAGTTTTCATACAAGCCAAGTTTATAATGTAATATCCAATCCAAAAGAATACACCTTTACCTGTGGGTAAAAGTTACCATAGCCTACTGGTGCTTCGACGTCATAACCGTCCCAAAATTTATCTACGCTGAATAAGTTTGAACCATTAACAAATACCCGAAGTTTATTCAGCCCGATGGACTTTAGTAGCTCAGCCTGAAAGGTATAGCCGAGCTGCAAATTTTTCAGGCGAAGATAGGCGGCATTTTTCATCCAAAATTGGGAAGACTGCTGGTTGTTATTCTGTCCGAAAGCCAATCGGGGATATTTCGCTGTAGTATTATCGGGTGTCCATCTATCTTTATTATCCTCACGAATTGTTCCACCAATTGCCCCGGTCGTCGTAAAGGGCTGAATACCGGCCCCGTATAGGTAGCCATCTGCTTTGCCTACACCTTGCAAAAGAAAACTGAGGTCGAACCCCTTGAAACTAAAATTGGAGTTGAGCGAATAGGTATATCGTGGAATGGTACTACCAATGATAACCTTATCGGACTCATTAATCACTCCGTCATCATTCTGATCACGGTATTTGAGATCACCTGGTGCTAAGGTACCAAACTGTGTGGCATGAGCTTTTACCTCCTCCACTGTTTGGAAATAGCCATCGGAAACATAGCCAAAGATCGAATTAATGGGATAGCCTTCCCGATTGACCGTTAGACCAGTCTGATTGATTCCGCGCATATCCAACACTTTGTTTTTGACATCAGAGAGGTTGAGTGTAAAATTATATTTAAAGTCTTTGGCCGGATCGCTTCGATAGCCCATGGAAAGCTCCCAACCTTTATTCTCGACGACGCCTGCATTTTGATAAGGCTTATTTAAACCAATGATGAGCGGGATATCCAGCTGTAATAATATATCACTGGTTCTTCTATTGTAAAAATCTGCTGTAATAATCCATCGTTTAAATAGGGTAAGATCAATACCGATATTTTTCTCCTCGGTAGACTCCCATGTAATATCAGGATTAGACATATCATTTAGCGCTGCCGTATTGACGATGCCATTGCCTAATGTGTACGAACCTAGGTTTAAAGATGCCACGGCTGGATAGGTCCCAATATTCTGATTTCCCAGTTTACCCCATGATGCCCTGATTTTCCCCTCAGTAAGCCATCCCTTGGATGCGGTTAGGAACCGCTCCTCGGAAAAACGCCATCCGGCGGATGCCGATGGAAAAAAACCATAGCGATTACCTTTGGCAAACCTGGACGAACCATCGTAGCGTGCATTGAGTTCTAAAAGATAACGATCTTTGAAAATATAATTGATCCGGGAAAATAAAGATTGTAATGCCCACTCTGAAGCACTTCCTGTCGCTGACTGATTTAATGCCGAACCCGCATTGAGCACTTCATAGTCAGGGAGAACGTAGGTGTCCCTAAACCCCTGGGAGTAATCAATCTTGTAGTCTTCCTGCGAACCACCAACCAATGCTTTCAACTGATGTGGACCAAAATCTTTGTTTAACGTAAGAGTCGCCCGCATATTATTAAAAAGTTCTTGGCTATTGTATTGAGTAAGTGCTGTACGCACAGGGACCGAGAAGCTCGGCGTACCATCTGGGAAATAGGACTGCACTGCTTTCCGGAAATTCTTATTTACCTGCGTCGCATATTTAGGTGCATAATTGACCTCAGCGGTCAACCATTCTTTGGGTCTATAGATCAATGATGCATTGATACTTCCAAATGGACTTTTGTTGGTAGAAACACCGCCATCAGCGGCGGCGGAGACAGGATTATTACCATTCCAGCCCAGTCCCCATGTACCATTGGAGTTTCTGAAGGATTGATTGGCAGGAATACTGCTCATCCACTGAAAAAGTTCTTCGATGCTCGCTGCTGGTGAGGTGACGATCGGATTGACGTATTGAAAGTCAAATTTAACGGCGAGCTGATCTGAGAATTTAACATCCACGTTGTTGCGGATGGTATAGCGCTTAAACGAGCTATTTAGTGTCAAGCCCTTCTGGTCGAAATAACCGACCGAGGTCAGCATTTTTACTTTGTTGGTGCCAGCATTGACCGTCAGAAAATGGCTTTGCTGAAATCCATTCCCCTGCAAGGACTCCTTTTGCCAATCGGTATTGGGATACTCGTCCGAACTGTCGTTGCCCTGATTACGATAGGCGGCAATGATATCTTCTGGATATAATGGACTCGCACCAACATTGGTATACGCTTCATTCGTCAGCAGCATATGATCCAGGGCATTGACGATTTTGGGCATATTAGTCGCAGACTGCCAGCCGAAATAATTATTGTAGGCAATAGCGACTTTATCAGAACTTCCTCTTTTGGTCGTGACTAAGATAACACCATTGGCAGCTCTCGAGCCATAGATCGATGCAGATGCGGCATCTTTTAATATTGAAATATTCTCTATTACATTGGGGTCGATATTATTGATAGAACCTTCGATCCCATCAATCAACACTAACGGCGCTGCGTTGCCAAGCGTACCGATACCGCGAATACGGATATCCGCACCGTCCGCTCCCGGCTTACCAGAACGCTGCGTCACGGTTACTCCAGAGGCCATGCCCTGAAGGGCCGACGAAGTTTGCCCAATGGGTCTATTGTTCAGATCTTCACCCGATACGGCGGAAACAGCACCCGTCAAATTGACCTTTTTCTGAACACCGTAACCGACGACAACAACTTCGTCTATTATTCCAGTGTGTGATTTCAGACGGATAAGCACTGTATTTTTGCTGGTAGCCGTTGCCACAAAATGCTTAACAGAATCTGTATCGTAGCCGAGATGGTGGGCATAGATCGTATAATTTTCGCCAGCAACAAGTGGAGTTAAAACAAATAATCCGTTGTTATCGGCCACAAAATGGTTTTTTTTACTGCTCTTCTCGTGGACAAGATCAATAGTTGCGCCGGGTAATGTATTACCTTCGTTGTCAACTATTTTACCATTTACTTTCAGGTTTGATTGCGCAAATCCTACAGAAAAGTATGGAAATAGCAATCCCACGAGCATTAATTTGATTAGAATATGCTTCATAATTGTTTACAGTTGGTTATTCTGATTTATATATTGGTTTATTTTTCTGCGTTGGGTTGATTCTCTCCTACTGTACGTCCTCCTTTCTTCCCGAATTACTGATGTTGACAATACCATTGTTCACTTGGAATGTACAACCGTTCAATTGACAGAAGCTGTTCAAAAAATTGGCTAGCGATTCTTTGCTATTTAAACTTCCTGTAAATGAACTGTTGAGCAAATCAGGATTATCACATATAATCGAAACATCATAAAGGCTTTCGATTACTCTTAAGAGTAGAACGTTTTTGGTTTGGTTAAATTTGACAGACTGATTGGTCCATTCGACATTGGCAGTTAGATGTGGAATGAGTTTTCTTAACTCCTTATCCACACGATCAGGCTGAGATTTTGTCAATTCAGGCTCCGAAAACTTAATCATCTGTTGCAGTTTTAAGTTGACCAATACTTCCTCTTTTGGTTTGAGGTATATTAAATCTCGACTTTCCGCTGTAACTGATCCGACCGAGATTTTGCCCTTCATTAGTTTTATCAGTACATGATCGGCATCCTTGGGATCTACGCTAAATATTGTCCCTAAGGCAGTGGTCAAATATCCTTTGTAATTGACTTGAAATGGTGCATTTTTGTTTTTGTGCACGTTATAAATAACTCGCCCTTGCACCTGATGTACATCGCGGTGGCCTCGGCCACTATATTCGAATCCAATTTTTGCATGTGGATAAAGGATAACGGTCGTGCTATCAGGAAGCTGAGCATTGATTGTATAAGCATTTTTATTTTCATACCAGGTAACCTGTTCTTTTGTTGAGGTCGAGAAATTTTTCAAAAAGAGAACCGACAGTACGCAAATTAGCACGGCGGCACAGGAAGCCCAGGCCCACGGGCTTATTCTCTGAATTAGCATAGGTTTGGGCGGATCTACGGCATAAATATGATCGAGTACTTTCCGATGAACCACGCTTAAATCTGGTAACGGAATTTGTTGTAATGCTTGTCCTTCATCCTGATCTAGCATCTCAGTGATCCATAACTCCAGAATTGCAGTATCCATCTCGGCCATTTCGTCAAAAAATGACTCATAATACTGCGCATCCAAGCGGTTGTGGATATACGCCAACAATTGATCTTTAAAGGATTGCTCTTTCAAAATTTACTATAATTAGTTCAATACATTGCTGTATTTGTTACTCTATACGTTTGACAAAGAGAATCACACTATTACTTTTTTTATTTTTTTTATAGCTTAAATAAAAAGGCCGCAAAAAGACTGATTATATACTCATCTCGGTAGTTTTCTTGAATATATTTTTTGATATCTTTGAGTGCACTCACCAATTGATTACTCACAGTAGATACTGAGATACCCAGTAAATCAGCTATTTCTTTATAACTTTTGTCTTCAAATTTATTGAGGATCAGAATCTCCTTTCGTTTGGGGCTCAAGGAGTCGATTGCATTGGTCAACATCTGTTGTTTATCTTTGAAAAACAGTTTTTCTTCGGTATGATAATACAATTCTATAGCTGAAGCCCATATTTCCAATTGAAGAGCCTTGTCTCTCTGCACTTTTCGAAAAAAATCCATAGCCAAATTATCCGCAATATGATTGAGAAATGAGACAAATCCCTTATTAGGGTCAATCTTTTCACGTTGGAGCCATATTTTGGTAAATACTTCTTGTAAGATTTCTTCTACAATAGTTTGATTTTTCACCAATTTGATCAATCTAACATAGATCTTTGGCGAATAATGGAAATAAATTTCATTAAACGAATTTAGGTCTCCATTTTTAAGTTTTTCCAGTGTAGCAGCTTCTTTAGGAGATTTCATTTGGCAAATTCTGATAATTGGTACGAACGACGAACTTAATATAGTGATAAATTTACTAAATCAAAATCATTGGTACCCACAATAAAATTTTATATTTCCTACTAATTGACCTCCCTCCGCAAAACAGGATATTTTAAAAGTAGAGAATTCGGGCCATATCTTCCCTAGTTTCCTTAATTAAAAATTGATTTACCATATCTTTCGTTTTTATGAGTAAAGCAAAAATATGAATGTAGAACTCGCTATCTATGGAAAACAATATCTATCTAAGCGATATGAAGGAGATATCGAAAAGTCTGTTAAAGGATGATGTTTTCTTTAATTGAGATGAGGCAACCGGTAAAAGACATTTTTAGTTAGTAGCAGGATTCTTTCCCTACCTGTAACGCATAAAAATCGAACATTTTAAAGGAGGAGCTATTATACTCTATTTTGAAATAAAGATAGAAGTTTCTGAAAAGGTGTTACCAATTCCTAAATTTCTTAATTTAGGAAAATAACTAAACAATGAAAATCTCCATTAAAATAAAGACCAAAAACGATGAAATACCTTATTTTACTTCCATTTCTATTAATTTTTAGCAATACTTTTTCACAGAAAAAAAATATCAAAAAAGAAAAATGGCATTGGAATAACAACAAAATGAAACAGGATACAACAGCAGGATATTGTCAAGTTTTAAAAGTTGATAACGTTCTTTATATATCTGGCGCCATAACGACGGATCTTTCTCCTAAAGGAATTCAAGCTGTTTACAATGATTTAAAAGCGTCTTTGGCCAGTTTTGGAGCAACATTTCAACATGTGGTAAAAGAGAATTTATACACGACAGACATTGAAGCAATGAAGAAATATAATGATGTAAGGAAACAGTTTTACAATAATGACTTTCCTGCCGCTACCTGGATACAAGTACAAAGATTGTATATGTCAGATGCTAAATTAGAAGTCGAATTGATTGCACACTTACCTAAATGAAAAATAGAGAAGCTGTAAATTTGCCTCTGACCTCTCCCCGAAAAACCGAAACATTTAAATATAGTTTTTGAATTTGGAAGGCTATGAAAAACAGTAAACTTTCAGAAGTTCAGATCATCAAGATTTTATCTGAACAAAATCAAGCCCTCAGCCCTCAACAAATCCCAAAATGTCTCAAGGCTGGCATTCCAATACTTTACAGATTGCTTCCAATATGCTAAGACCTTACGCCAATTGAAATGGTTCTTAAGCTATTTAATGCAGTAAATTACAGTGTTTATACCACGAATACCTTTATTGATGCTTAAAACTTTATACCTACTTATCTTTCCCCTAATATTGTACGAAATAAGAAATAAAACCACTCATACAGAATTAAACAAATGAAAAATTTATTGATCAAATCGGTTGCAATGATTGCCTTAGCCGCCACCTCTTGTTCTGCTCCATCTTACTTTGGGAAAAGTTATGCTCCAACCCAGCATGTGGATGTTTTTTTTGATGTAAATGACATTAAAAAAGGATACGAAGTAATGGGAACAACGGATATAGGCAAAGGTTTTGGCTCCATAGAGGCCGCGCAGCAAAAGGTAATAACACTCGGCCAATCTAAAGGTGCGGATGCTGTGGTCATGAAACTCACCGAGGAAGTGACGGGATCATCAAAATCAGACTTTGGAAATCTACAGAACGGCAAAAAGAATAATACTTATACAGGCGGTTCGATTACAAATAATATCAAGGTTAAAAAAATTGTAGCGACATTTGTCAAATATAAATAAATCGCATCCCTGTAATTTTATGCTCATCGTGCTAATACAGCTGTCAGGTCTTCAATTAATTTTATAGTTACTCAATTAATATCCGAGCGTGCAACAATTTAACAAATACATGATTTCCTAATGTATCAATTTCCGGTCCTTGTACTTGGGGCCGGAAACTATTATATTAATATCACCATTGAACGACATCTAGCCACCTGCCCGATATCGCTTGTCCGTTTTGATGTAACCAATAGTACCGTTCGTGCCTATAATCTTATTGTCAATAGATAAAACTTTCAATCATCATCCATTTCAACTAATTTTGTTTAAAAAAAGAACAGCAATAAGTTATTCGAGGTTTAAATGTCATTAGCATTCAGGATAAAGTGGAAGGAGTTTTTGGTTATTTTCCTGATTTATGGAATATGGAGTGTCGCCGTATTTCTCTTTCTGGTACAACTTCAGGGCTTTGATAAAACAGTTGATCAATTTGAAGGTGGAATTAATCTCTATGTAAGTTTTACTCATACAATCATAAAAGGCACGGTAGTTTTCTACGTGCTTATATATCATTTTGCTATACCCGCGATTATGGATCGACGCTGGGGAAAAGTATCAGTCCAGGTCATCGCCTTCTTCACCGTGCTAACTATTTATGAATATTACTGGACATTTTTCGTGCACAGAAGCGATCGAGAAAGCGCCGGAAACCTAAGTCCGGATTCATTTTTTATAACAACAACAATACTAAATATTGCCTCCACCGTTATATCCTATTTTGTGGCCGTTGCTATTTGTTCAAACGTGATTCGCAGGATTAAAGAACAGTTGGAGCGTGAAAAATTAAAAGCGGAATTGGCGGCAATAAAATATCAGATCAATCCTCACTTCCTTTTTAATTCATTGAGCTTAATTTACACAAAAACGTATAAGAGCAATCCTGAAGCGTCACAGGCAGTCCATCTGCTATCAGAAATAATGAGTTACGCATTGGAGGATTGGGGTGAACAGGGAATTGTACCGTTAGCTTTAGAAGCTGAGCAAATAAAAAAAGTTATTCAGATGAACCAAATCCGGTTCAATAACAACATAAAAATAAGCTACAGCGAAGATATTCAACTTAAGGACGCTAAAATCCCTACCTTAACTTTAGTCACGCTGGTTGAAAACGCATTTAAACATGGTGAACTTCATGATGCAAAAAATCAGGTCTCAATTGAAATTATGGCCCGAAACTCCAAAATAAACTTCTTGATAAGTAATAAAAAAAGAAATGGTCCAAAAGAATTATCAAAAGGTATCGGCGTAAATAATGTGCAACAACGCCTGAATCTGATGTATGGCAGCACACACACATTTACAATTAAGGAAGACGAAAATTATTACATAACCGAAATAGTTATAAATATCTAACATATGATAAATTGTATCGTAATTGACGACGAACCACACAATATCGAACTGCTGACACTACATATTGAACAGATTCCCTATTTAAATTTAGTGGGTACTGCAGCCGATCCAATAGCTGCATTACAGTTACTTAACAACACGGAGGTCAATCTGTTGTTTTTGGATATTCAAATGCCGGGAATAACTGGATTGGAATTTTTGAAGATGTTGAATGAAAGATATAAGGTAATTCTCACGACCGCATACAGAGAATATGCCCTTGAAGGATTTGACCTCAATGTTGTGGACTACCTATTAAAACCCATATTTTTTCCACGTTTTCTACTAGCGGTGGAAAGGGCGCAACAACAGCTTTCGATCGACGCTAAACAAGAGGAAGAATTTATATTTGTCAAAACAGAATATAAAGGGAAGCTGGTCAAAATTAAGCTTAACGAAATCGTATACATTGAAGCTAAAGCAAAATATGTCTGTTTTTACACCGCTGATGACAAAAGTATTATGGTCCAGCTCAACATAAGTGCTTTAAACAATATATTACTGCCTGATCGCTTTATGCGAATCCATAAGTCTTTTATCATTGCTACTCCATTTATTGTAATGATCAATGGGAATATGGTTCAATTAGAACATTATAAAAATGCCGTACCTATCGGACAGACCTATCGAGATTCGTTCATGAGCCGGATGACAAAAAAAGTTCTCAATAATATGGTAAAAGATCCGCTCAACTCAGCTATTTCAAAAGACTAGTGTGAACCTGATAAGAGCTGCAATACTTACACGATAGTTGTCCTTGTTCTGTCTGTCAGCAAGAATGTCTTCGTCAATGTGACTTAAATGTGAAATTAATCAATTCGACTTCTAATTTAGCATCTGACATATACAATCTTTGTAAAAAAGAATCCGATCAATATGAAGATAGAAATGCAAGCTTATATTAGTGTTCTGCTTGGCTCGAATATTGCAATTTTGCAGGAATAAAAACCTGAAATCTTACTTGTAAATTAGTTTTGATGGAAAAACACCAAATAATAGAGCAACTGAAGGAATTTTATCCGACTGATATTTCACTGGATGATATTGCTGCCTATGCTAATTCGGAACCTTATAAGAAAAAGAAGAGCTATATCGATAGCGCATGGTCCGACCGTAATCAATGGGATCTATTGAAGGCTTCCTTATCTGATCTATCAACTGAAATTTGGGACTACTCCTTTATGGGCGGAAGCCCCTGTTATCACTTTTCCTTTATCCAAGAAGAAAATAAAGAGATTTTGTACTCTTTATTTGTTAGTGTAATTTTACCATATTATGCAATCAGGATTATGAATATATCCAATCTTGATAAATCTTTTGATCCTATAAGTGCTATCGAATCTCGGGTATTTGAGAAACTGGAAAATAAAGTAAAAAATGTCTTCCCAAAACATCGGATTATAAGGGATAAAGCGTTGCTACAGACAAAGGTTGATATTTTCGAGGCTGATGGTGAATATCCGCCATCGATACAACATCTATTGTTCTCGACAATTGAAACGTAAGGATCTTCCTACTTCAGTCGGTGTCGGGGGCTATCTAGGACAAACAAGGTGTATGTAAGCGGTACGCGGGAGATACCGAAAAGTCTTCAAAGGTTAACAATAAACGTATTCAATAACTTAAAATAGCAGAATTAGTACTGAAGAACTAAAGATCACACAGCCCAATCATCGGATCGGGCTGTATAGATTACAAATTGAAAAAAAATTGATATAACAGTATTTAATCATCACTAAATTTTGAAATCAATTTTTCCTTGATATCGATAGAAAAATATAAGTGGTGTATTTTATAGCTGTTATTCTCATAATACTGCTTTTTAAACTCCTCATATTTATCATTTTTATAGATTACTATACTTTGATATCCGACTATGTTGACAGCTTTATCTTGACCCGAATATAGCACAAAATCAGAATTTGCATGTTGCTTGTCAATAACAATTGTTACCAAATTGTCATTGGTCGTTTCAATATATTTAGACGGCTTGAAAATTGAATAATGTTTATCAAGTGTGATGATGCATTTATTACCTAATCTTTTCCAAACGGTAATATAATGACTATCATCAAGCCTATATATAGACCTTGACTGATCAAATACTAGAAGTAAAAGAGCAATAAAACCAATGATTTTAATAATTGTTCTCATTTTTTATTTATCATACATAAAAGTTCTTTGTCTAAAAAGACTTATTCCTGGTTTGTGCCCAATAGATACCCTTTCTGCCTGCAATAAATCCCGCCGAGTAATTTCCAACATCTCTCGCACTAACAATATTCTCTAAAAAATCTATGCTGCGATAAAGATATGTAATTGTCATCTCCTAACTACCGCCGCCATATCGTTTAAAGTCATATTTTTCCCTCTTTTTGTCCCATTTACCATGGAAGAAAGGATGCTAGGAGCTTCATTCTTTATATATTGATCACACAATGCCCAAAGATCAAATCCGAGATGAGATAAAATCACTCAAACATCTTTTCAGCTTGAAAATAAAACCAGAATAGATACGTATTAATTATTACTTTTGACGACATTACTCCTACTGCACCATGATGAGCTATCTGCATAAAGTTAAACCAGTCGATCAAAGATTCCACGAATGGGTGGATAACATCAACAAAACTGAAAGGATTGATAAATCTATAATTGCGTTCAATTTCGGGCTTTTCGAATCAGAAGAAGGTTTCACCATGTATCTCACTGGCTCAAAAGTTTTCGATAAAGATGATGACGATTGGGCTACCAATAGGAACTTTGAGCCTAAACAG
>NZ_CACSJW010000013.1:0-119750 GCF_902706145.1 Sphingobacterium sp. 18053 | reverse complement strand
TCCTTGTGTAGTTAATATGTTATAATTTTTTTTGGTTTTATTTTGTTTTTTTCTTTCCATTGTTTTTTTTAAGATTTTGCTGGCTTAAAAATAAAGAATGTAGCTGCCGAAAAGTTCCATGCTACCACCATAATAGTCGCAATAATCTTAGCTGTAAAAAAACTTAATGAACTTGTTTCTATTAAAATTTTTATTATTAAAGTATTCATAATTAATCCAATAAGGTTTGATAATAGGAATTTATTGAACTGTTGAATGTTTGCTTTTCCCGTTTGTTGGTATGTCCAGTATTTATTCATAAAGTAACCATTGGAGACTGCTAAGCAAAAGCCAATCGTGTTGGCGAGAAATGGTGTTGCTTCTAGGTATTCTTTAAGAGTGAAGGTTGCTGAAAAATCTATTATGAAGCTAATGCTGCCGACTGCGCAAAAGCGTAATGCGTTGTTAAATCTTCTCAAGTTCATGTGTTTTTTTGTTTGGTTTTAATATGTAAGAATAAATATTTTTTAAGTAAAATTAAGGTTTAAATATTGATTTGTAATTTATTTTAATCACTTATAATTCTTTTAAATAAAATAGTAGTGTAATTTAAATAATAAAATTACCTTCATGTGTCTACTATAAGCGTCTTTACCTTTTTAAAATTATAAAAAATTATAAAAAAATTATTTTTTATATTAAAATTTATTTTAAATTTGGAATGTTAATGTTGTTGTAAAGATGCTCTAGTTTTTTTTAGTCGATTTTAGCATAACCAATTGTTTTTTAGCCTAGGCACCAATAGTTTATTTTATATTTATTTACTCATTATAAAAAAAATGTCATTATGAAAATAAGGTCTATATTTTTATTATGTTTTTTGATCCTGATCATCTCGAGCGTAATTGCTAGTGCGATGAAAACTGAAAGTCGAGGCTTTTCAGCTAGTGATCTAAACATTATGGCGACTTTCCAGGACACAACAAAATCGAGTTCATCAAGTAGCTCGTCTAAGAGTTCTAGTAGTTCGTCAAGTTCGAGCAGTTCGTCAAGTTCTAGTAGTTCGTCAAGTTCTAGTAGTTCGTCAAGTTCTAGTAGTTCGTCAAGTTCAAGCAGTTCTGGTCCTCCTTCTTCTTGGGGTACTAGTAACCCTTGGGGATCTGGACAATATTGGTATGAAACTAGCCAGAAGACTACTTCTGGAACAGAATATATCGATGAGTCAACTGATGGAGGAAAAACCTGGAAGTTTGGATTGCAATTGACCTTATGGGGGCAATCTGCAACAGTGGGAAGCCCAAGCGGAACAGGACAAAAATTAACCAGAAAAATTACAGTAACTACTGAAACAACGATTAAATGTTGTAATCAAGGTAGTACGCAAAGGTGCGATTATCCACCATGTTCTCTTATTTAATTTATTAATAGTATGCTATTGGTGCATATTTAGAAAATATTATTTTATAAATCTTTTTATGAAGTCCTTTTTTATCAGTAGTAGTAAACTAATAACTTACATAGTATTCTTGACGATTACTTTGAGTTGTAACAGGCGGATTGAACATGTCGTAGACGACAAAAATCTCCGAGAAATTGATGTTAGCTTAAGAGCAGAGAGTGATCTTTTTAAAGAATTTCATATTCAAAATCTTATCTATTTGGATAAAGATCAAATGGCAATTGGGAATCTTGATCAGGTGTATTTTTTGAAAGACAGTAGTTTTATTGTTGTTGATAAGACCAATGAAACGATCGCAAAATTCAGCCGTTCTGGAAAGTTGGTGTTTATTTTTCCTAAAGATTATTCCAGAATAAAGGATACATTTTTTGATTCACGCAAAGATGTATTAGAAGTATTTGACCTTACCGAACGTAAAATGTTGTCATATGACAATAACGGTGTTCTGTTAAAAACCAAATATTCAAACTTTGATTTTCTTTCTTTTGTAAAAACTGCTGCAGGCTATTGGGCATATGCTCCATTTTCGACTAATATGGAAAGCGGCCTATTTTCTAAATCAAATAATCACTGTAACCTTTTGCTGTTTGATGAAAACCTGTCTATAATCAAAGAACGATTTATTGTGCGTCCAAGCTTTTTCGATAGAAATGAAAGTTTTTCAAACTTTCATTTTGATTCTGACAGTATCTTCTATTTTATGTATGGTTATGACGATGTCGTTTATAAAATAGAAAATAATTCTGTAGAAGCGGTAAGTCAGTTCAAGTTTGGTGAGAATAGTTTGCCCTATAAGTCTTTAATGAATATTGAAAATAGAAATGTTTTTGATAATAAGGTTTTTGGTGAGCGCATGCCTTTTAAGGGTTTTAAAACTGATGTTCACTTCGGTAAAAATATGTTTAGTATCGAGTCTTCTGATTATAAATTAGGTAATGGACCAGAAAAAAAAAATATACTAATTATCCCTCAAGAAAACCTTCGGTTAAACATCCCACCAACCCAGGGAATTTTTAATTTCATCAAGGTATTGGGAATTAATAGGGACCAGCTTGTATTGAGAGCGAAAATTAAAACCTTAAAAAATGAATTTCAGAGTGTGATGTTATTTTTGTCGAGAGGAGGGGGAAATGCCTAAGAAGAAACTACTTTTTTTCGTAATATCACTTGTTTTTATATTCATCTTAGTAGCTGTTTTTGCTTTCTCTAAATATTCAAACAAAAATGTGAACAATACGAAGCAATTGGAGTATTTGAATTTTTCATTTACAAATAGTCTCCAATTTTCTTCAGACTCTAAAACCGAAATTTCTATTTGTGTCTATATGCCCAGTATGGGATGTAATCAATGTAATGTTGAAAATCTAAATTTTTTAACGCGTTCGTTTCCTAAGCGTAAGATTGAAGTATACACAGACCAACCACCTAATGAGGTAAAATACGGTGAAAACGTTCATGTGAACTTTATTTCCAATAAAAAAAAGGAAGGGAATTTTTTTAATTCTGCCACGCCGTTTTATTTTCTTAAATACAAAGAATTGATGTTTAATAAGTTTGTGAAGAGCTACGATGACCAAAGCCTAACGAATTTATATTTTGATAATCTAAGAATTTTATTGAACTAATTTCCTATGAAGCTTTTTTTATTAGCAATGTTGACTTTTGCAATTGGTGTAGTGACTGGTCAGACCAAACTTAGGATAGATCCAAATGGAGCCGAAGCGCCAATGTTTTCTGAACTTTTTGAGGAGGTTAAATTTATACCTTTAGAAACTAAAACCCAGTCAATTTTTGGATCTATCAAGCAATTATTTGTAACAAAAGATTTTTTCATTTTTACAGAAACAAAGACCAATAATATTATGATCTTTTACAGAAACGGTAAATTTAAAACTAAAATTGACCGCGATATTTATTCGTCTGGAAGTATCAATATTGATTTTGAAAATGAACGAATTTATTACAATAAGGGCTATACCATCTATAGCTTTAATTACGAAGGTAAGTCTTTGGGAATATTTGGCGACAAGAGAATAGGCAACAGATATATAGTGGGGAAAAATAATACTGTCTATTATGATAAGCGCGTGAACAAGGTCTTGCCTGATTCAATTTCACACGAAATATCTTTTTTTAAAGGGACTACTGTAGAAACTCAGTTGTTTCCCTATAATATGAGAAATGATAAATTCATGGCTGAAGATACTTATCAGGTAATGCATTCTTTTTTCTATACAATTGGTAATGGTACGCAAGCCCTGTTTACCAGACCTTATCATTATACCATTTATAATGCGACCAGCGCAGGAGTTGACAGTTTATTTCAGATTGTCCTGCCGTATGAGTTGTCGCTCAACGTAGAAGAATTGAATAATAACAAGCGCTATCCCGCTGGTTCTAAATCCAGCTATTTTAAGGATCATCCGGACCATATTCAATCCATAACCTTTCCTTATTCAATTGGTAATAATCTTTTTTTTAAGCTACAGCCGTCCAACGTTATCCCGGATTCTTATTTATATCGTTTAGATTCGGAGAACCTTTATAGAATCGACCAGATAAAAGCAGATAAAAAATCCTATTATTTTAATGTTCTTAATGTTTTGATGCCTTCTGAATTTGTCAACAAAAACTTTTTAGTTGCTGATGAGGAGTATATCTATACAATAATGCCCGCGGATGTATTAAAAGAACAATATAAAAATAATAAGAGTCGTGGGCTCACAGCGGAATATCCTGAAGATCTCTTAAAGTTTTTAACTGGTCGAAACAAGAATGCTAACTATGTTATAGTTGCTCTTAAACCAAAAAAATAAATCTGATTGCATATAATCCTAATATGAGATACATTTTATATGCCTTGTTTTTTTTACTAAATGTAGTCGGATATACCTGTGTAGCACAGGAACAGTCTTTTTACACAATCAGAGGTTATGTTAAGAATGAAGAAGGACAACCTGTTAAATCAGCGACTGTAGCGGCCTATGGGGCATCTGATTCTGCATTAATTGCATATTCATTAACAGGTCCGAATGGCCTGTTTGATTTAAAGAAGATTGCGATAGAAAAAAAAGTACGGTTAATTATTACTCATGTGAGCTATTCGAAATATGTGATAGAAAATATTAAAGGGTCTAAAGATATAGATCTGCAGGATATTAAACTAAAAATCAGAGAACTTTTAATTGATTCTGTTGATGTAAAGCCGCCAGTCTATATGAACAAAGACACCTTAGAATTTAATGCGGATGCATTTAAGCTGGAACCTGAAGCGGTAGTCGAAGATCTACTCCGTAAATTACCCGGAGTCATCGTGTGGGGAGATGGAGAGATTACCGTGAATGGCAAAAAGGTTAAGAATGTGTTTGTGAATGGCAAGAAATTTTTTACTGGCGATGCAAAAATTGCCACACAGAATCTTGCTAAAAACATTGTAGAGAAGGTTCAGGTCTATCAGACGGAAGAATCAAGAAATAATACGCAGGATTCTTCCTATCATATGAATCTGGTTCTAAAAAAGGGCAAATCAGCGGGTGTATTTGGAAAAGTCATGTTGGGTGCAGGTACAGATAAAAAGAATGAACAGTCGGGAAATGTCAATTATTATAATCTAAAGAGCCAATTATCTATTGGAGGTAATAGAAACAACGTGAATTTTCAACCTGCATCAATGGATGCCTTGCTTAAAAATTCGACATTTAAAGGGAACTTGATTGAGCGTCTGCTGCAATCAGACTTCAATCTTGATGGTATCAATCGGTCTACGATGGGGGGAGTTTTTTTTCAACATGACTTTAAGTATCATCGGACCGAAGAACGGGACAGAAATCAATTGGAAGTGGATGTTTTTCGAAGAAATTTTGATAATTCTACTACTAGAATGACTAATACAACTGACTTCACCGAAGCAGGTACTTTAAGTTATATAGGTGAAAATGAAAATGAGAGCTCGAATAGACAAAGTAGAATAGGCTTAAAATATAATCTAAAGAAGCAAGGGAAGGAGCTGTTATTTACATTGAATAATAGAAACGACGCACAGATGAGTACAGTGTCTGATTTACAAAACTCCGTAAGAGAAGATAAAACATTAAGCTTGCTTAAAAATACAAGCCTGCTGGATAAAAAAAATAAAGCAACAGAAGCAAAATTATATCTCAGCGGCTACAATATGGAAAGTGAGCAGATCTACATGCGAGAAAGCCAGTCGCTCAGCTCCGAGGTGCGCTCACTGTTTGAAGATTTAAAAGCTAAAACCCGCAGTCTCGATGAGCGTCATAAAAATGAGCATAATGAGTCCGACAGTTTTAAAGGGAGCTTGAAAATTTATTTATCAGAACTTTTAAAATTAGGAAATTATAGGGATTCAAGATCACTAAAGTTTGAGTTGAACAATAGATGGAACTACCGAGATCTAAAAATCAATCAGCGTTTTTTAGATCTAGATACTTCTAAAAATCAATTTTTTGAAAACGTTGGGTTAGACAATTCAAGAACAAATAGAGAGTTTTTGTTCACATCCGGCTTAAACGTCAATAAAAAAATGGAAAAGAACTTTGATGGACGGTACAAAAAGACTTTAATCGCTAAAATGGGGCTAAATGGAATCTATTACAACAGCTCGGCTAATGGAAACCGGGAAGTCCAACGATTCCAAATTAACAACTCGTATCTAAAGCCATTTTTTTCCCTTTATGCGGAAGATATACGATTCGGTAGACAACTGTTATCCCAAACTTTAGATATTGAGTATAAGAAGAATTTTGTTGATTATGAACAGCGGGTTTATGTGGTAGACAGCGTTGGCGCCTACAATTACAGAATTGCCAACCCCTATCTGATTAATGGAGACATTAGCAGAATATCATTAAAAACAAACTACATAAATTTCAATCATCGATTTTTCATCGATCAGGGCGAGCTGACTCTAGATTATAATCAAATCAACAAACCTGTTATTGATAGTCTTGTGTATAGTACATCAGGAAAATCAACTACTTATCTTATAAACGGAGATAAAGGCTGGTCTGTATCCTTTAAATTGATGCTCAAAAAAGCGATAACTCTGTCTGATAATTCGCTTCAAGTGTATTATAAAACTAATGGAGATTTATTTAAGAATCCGAGTTATATAGGTGGAGAATACTATAAAACAAAAAATACATCACTTTATTTAAGCGGCGGCGGGCTTTTCTCTACCGATGATGGAAAATGGACAATCAGGTTAGATCAGGATCTCAATTTTTATAGGACCCTTAATGTCGGCACAATCGAACAGCGATTTAAAACAAATGATTTTGTTTCTACGGTAGCTTTATCCGTGCAATTGATTAAGTCCATTAGTCTCAGTACAAGTATGAAATATAGAAATAACTCATTTATGGGCGAGAATAATACAATCTTTATCAACAATCTGTCCTGCAATTTCAGATTTGCGAAAAATCAGGCAGAACTCGAGTTGTTGGCGATGGATTTATTTAATCAGAACAAAAAGATACTCAATAGGGCTTTAGGCAATAGTATCAATCTTGCAAAAGTCAATACGTTAAATCAGTATCTAATGCTTTCTCTTTCTTATTATCCACGTTATTTTTTTGGTAAAAAAGATTAATAAAGCCTAAATCGGCTAATAAAGAGTAGTTTACAAGAGTGGAGAACTCTATCGGTAACGATTTAGTAATGGTGCTTACTGCACTTGCTTTCACTTGATTACCTTGTAAATCATTAATGCAAATGTAATAAAAAATGGGTAAAGTACATTAGTGCTTTACCCATTTTTTCGCCCTTTCCTTTCTACTGAAATATCAATAAAAATCTCCCCACTGGGGGTATTCTGTGATATTGGTTTCAATATTATTCCCAAATTTTGGCATATCTACAATAGTTGCAACTCCGAAACAATAGTGAGAACTTCTAAAAGAATATGCTATGGAAATCGTGTTGAGTAAAATATTAGCGCAAATTCATCATCAGGAAGACAAGCTGTCTTCTCAAATGATGCCAACGGCGGATGAGGCTTACCAAATGACCTTGTTCCTAAATGAAATGCTGTGTACTATAAAAGCCAAAGTCTTACAAGCTGGATTTACAAATGAACAGCAGGAGATGGATTTTTTCAAGAATATTAAACCACAGATTTTAGGAAAACTCATTTACTATAACAAAGTATTCCGCATCGAAACTACCTGCCCCGTGAGCAATGGTAAAATACATCAGAGTTATTATGAGAACCTTTTAAAAACCCTCAAATCAGAATATAAAGAAAGTATTTGCAATGAGGATTTTTACAGGTATTACCGAGCAGGCAGAACAGACCGTGACCATACTTATTTCAGGCTCGGGCAAATCAATTACCACGATGGATTAAAGAGTGGCGTATTTGAAATTGACCTTAGCTTTTCAACCTATTATGATAACAAGATAGCCCACATTATAGCGAATGAATTACTTTATACTTATATGCTTACCAAAATCAATCCCGAAGAAAACCCTGACACGATTTTACAAAATTTGGAAGCTAACAAGGATATGGCGTGGACAAATTCCCAAAATGCAATCATCGAACTCATATACGCCATATATGCTTCAAAGTCCGTTGCATACGGAAAAATAGGCATCCGAAAATTAGCTTTGATTTTTCAGGTGCTATTCCGTATTCCCTTAAACGATATACATCACGCTTTCCACAGAATGAAAACAAGAGCGGGTTCCCGAACGGTATTTTTAGACCAGCTCAAAATATCCCTCGAAGAATATATGGATAAAGACCTTTAGCTAAAGATTAAACAGTAAATGCGAAGCAGTACACAAAATGTACTGCTTTTTTATTTGCCCATATCTGCCAATTGGCAAATGGTGGCAAAACATTGATACAAAATATCCCAAATGCCCTAAAACCCTTATTAAACAAGGGGTTTCCCTGATTGTAAAAATTTTCAAAAAACGGCTAAACCAATGGGTAAGCATTGGCAGACAAACACTGCCACCTTTAACAATTTTGCATAGTGAACATTTAAAAGCTGTGCAATGAAAATAATAACTATCGAAGAAGAAGCGTGGCAACAGCTTAATAGCCGTATTAACGCCATTGCCGACTACCTGAAAGGACAGGAAGATAAAAGTTTTGATGACCTGTGGCTCAATAACCACGAGGTATGCCAATACCTGCACATCAGCGAAAAGACCTTATGGCGTATGCGCACCAAAGGCGAGATTGCTTATTCAAAAATCTACGGGCAATACTTCTATACCATTGGAGCAATTAAGGATATGCTTAACGCCAATGCCATACAGAGCAGTGATGAATTTGTACAGGAGCTTATGGCAAAAGGGAAAAGCTATATCGAGAAAGGCAGAAAATTAAAATCGGGCAAACAATAAAATGTGTTCCTATGAATATTGACAGAATGGAATTTTTAGCGTGGATGGAACGCATAATTGACCGCCTCGATATGCTTAGCGACCATATTGATGATTTACAAAAGAAACGCAACAGCATTGACGGCGAGGAATTGCTCGACAATCAGGATTTACTTCAAATGCTGAAAATCAGCAACCGTTCGCTGCAACGGTATCGCTCCATCGGGAAACTGCCCTATTATACGATAAGCGGAAAACTGTATTACAAGCTGTCCGATGTACATCAATTTATCAGGGAAAGCTTTAATCCTCCTGCAACCAAGTTGAACGCCAACAAGTGACAAATACTGCCTTTGAGTGCCAATTAGTGCAATGCGGTGAACACTTCCTTTACTTTCGGCATCGAACTTTAAAATTTTTCAGATTATGAGTGAAGAAACCACAAACAAACAGGAAATGCCCGAACAATTATCGGACATATTGCTGGTGCTGGATAAAGAGAAAATGAAAATCCAAGCCGTAAAAAGCATTGATGAAAACGGGAAAATGGAAACCGTTGACCCCACGAGGAAAAACCAAAACCAATTTATGCGTGTGGACAAAAGCGGAGATTTCTTTTCCAACTTCTTCTCCAATTTTTTCAGCCAGTTAAAGAACCCTACCAATTTTTCATTCTTCAAAGTGCCTGCACCTATCGCAGTTGAAAAAGCTGAGGAAATGCAAAAGCAGGTAGATAAGCCAACTCCTGAAGGCGAAAAAGTGATGAAAGAACACGAAGTAAAAGCAGAACCGCAACAGGATAAGAAGCAAGAAAATAAAAATGATATGGAAACAGCACAAACAACAACACCGGAAGCCAGCGAATACCGCTACAAGCCGGAGCAGATTGATTGGGACACAATGAACAATCTCGGATTAAGTAAGGAATATCTCGAAAAAAGAAACTTGCTTGAACCTTTATTGAAAGGTTATAAAACCAATGAACTTGTACCGATTGGCGTTAACCTCGGCGGTACTATCCTCCGCACGGATGCCCGTTTGTCTTTACAGCAAGCCGAAGATGGAAAAGTTGTAGTAGGAATACACGGCATCAAAAAAGAACCTAATCTCCACTCTGAATTTTTCGGACACAAATTTACGGATGAAGACAAGAAAAACCTGCTCGAAACGGGTAATATGGGTCGTGTGGTTGATTTGAAAAATACCAAAACAGGCGAACTAATGCCATCCATTATTAGTATAGACAGGCTGACGAACGATGTAATTGCATTGCGGACGGACTTTATAAAAATTCCCGATGAAATTAAGGGTGTGAAATTGAATGATGAGCAAAAGCAAACCTTAATGGAGGGTAAACCCCTTTATTTAGAGGGTATGATTTCCACTAAGAAAACGGAGTTTTCGGCAACGGTACAGTTCAATGCTGACAAGCGTTATGTGGAGTTCCTGTTTGACCGCAATAATTCCAATAAGCAAACCCAAAGCAACGGTCAAACCCAAAACAATCAACAAACCAATCAGCAAACCCAACCGCAGGAAGCTCCAAAAACATTCAGGGGCAAAGAACTGACCGATGAGCAACATAAGGATTTCAAAGCCGGGCTAACCGTCTATATTGACGGATTGAAAGATAGAAAAGGGCAACCGTATCAAGGTTACATCACTTTCAATGCAGAAACCGGAAAAACGAATTTCCAATTTCCGAGCCAGGTTAAGGCACAGGCGAAACCCACTGAAGCCCATAAAACGCAAACTGCCGTCAATTCGGAGGGCAAAACCAACGAAGCGACTAAAAAAATCAACGAGCCTTTGAAGTCGGGACAGCAAAGACCGAAAAACAAACAACAGCAGGAACAACAGGAAAAACCCAAAGCTCCTGCAAAGTCCAAAGGCGTAAAAAGGTAATTAAGTATGAAAACAATTATTGCAGAAAAACCAAGCGTAGCAAGGGAAATAGCCGGACTTGTGGGAGCATCTGATAAAAAAGATGGCTACCTGACAGGGAACGGCTATTTTGTTACGTGGGCATTCGGTCATTTAATAGGATTGGGAATGCCCGAAGATTACGGCATTTCAGGGTTTGATAAAACAGCTTTACCGATATTGCCCAACCCGTTTTTGCTGACCGTCCGGAAAGTAAAAAAAGACAAAGGCTATACCGCCGATGCAAGTGCGTTAAAGCAACTGAAAGTTATCGAGCAGCTTTTTAGCCGTAGCAACAGCATTATTGTTGCTACCGATGCAGGACGTGAGGGCGAACTCATTTTTAGGTACATTTATGAATACCTGAAATGTAACAAGCCCTTTGAACGCCTTTGGATAAGCTCGCTTACCGAAAAAGCCATCAAGCAAGGCTTTGACAATCTAAAAGACGGGGCGGCATTTGACGGATTGTATCAGGCGGCACAAGGCAGAAGCCGTGCCGATTGGCTTGTGGGCATCAATGCTACACAGGCATTGAGTATTGCCGCAGGCAATGGCATTTATTCGCTTGGAAGAGTGCAAACACCTACACTGGCTTTGATATGCAAACGCTATCTGGAAAACAAAAATTTCACGGTAAAGAACTATTGGCAGATACAGTTATTACACAACAAAGAGTTGATAGATTTTAAAAGCCTTTCCAAAACCAAATGGGAAGACCAAAAACTTGCCGATGATACGCTGAAATCCATTCAGCGAAGCGAAACGGCAACAGTCACATCAGTAGAAACCAAAAGCGTTACAGAGCAACCGCCTTTATTATTTGATTTGACGGGTTTGCAAAAGGAAGCCAACAAAAAACTGAACCTTTCTGCCGAAGAAACCCTCAATATTGCCCAAAGCCTCTATGAAAAGAAGTTTATCACTTATCCACGTACAGGCAGTAAATATATTCCCGAAGATATTTGGGCAGAAATCCCCAACCTCGTAAGGGCTTTGCAGGACAGGGAAACCTGTAAGCAAGCCGTAGCGAAATTGAGATGGGGACGGTTTAATAAGCGTATCGTTAATGATTTGCGTGTTACCGACCACCACGGATTATTGGTTACAGACAAAATCCCGTCGGCACTGAATGCAAAGGAAAATGCCGTTTATGATATGATTGCCTTTCGGCTACTCGAAGCCCTTTCACAAGCCTGCATCAAAGAGATAACCGATGTAGGTTTACAAGCGTTGCATTATGATTTTATAGCAAAGGGTTGTAAGGTAATAGAAGCAGGCTGGCGTTCCATCAAAGGAAGTTTTTCTGATGATGATACCGAACCTGTACAGGATTTGCCCGAACTGAAAAAAGGCGATGAACTTAAAATCAAGGAAGCAACCGTTTTGGAAAAGAAAACCAAACCGCCTGTATTATATACCGAAGCAGGGCTTTTATCGGCTATGGAAAGTGCAGGAAAGGAAATCGAAAATGAAGACGAACGGAAAGCCCTGCAAAACATAGGTATTGGCACTCCGGCTACAAGAGCCGCAATAATTGAAACCTTGTTTACCCGCAATTATATCCAACGGGAAAAGAAATCCTTAATCCCTACCGAAAAAGGATTGCAGGTGTACGAATTGGTCAAAGACCGTAAAATTGCGGATGTGGCAATGACCGCCGAATGGGAATTGGCTTTGCAAAAAATCGAAAATAACGAAGCAGATGCAGAGGCATTTCAAAAAGAAATGGAAACTTACGCCTCATCTATTACCAATGAATTGTTACAAACTTCCATTGCCCAAAACAACCTGCCTAAATTGGTTTGCCCGAAATGCAAAAGCCAGCAGCTCATTATCCGTGATAAAATAGTGAAGTGTCCTAATGAAGTTTGTAATTGGGTACAGTTCCGCAATGTGTGTGGCGTACAAATCGGCTTAGCCGATATTGAAAACCTTGTCAGTAAAAAGAAGACTTCACTTATCAAAGGAATGAAAAGCAAAGCCGGAAAGAAATTCGATGCTTATATCGTGTTGAATGAGGATTGCAAAACCTCTTTTGAGTTTGCCAAAAATAAAAGCTACAAAAAGTAATGGAAAATAAGCCTACCATTAGCACAAAGGAAATCAGAAATCTGATTTATTCCATACGTGGAAAGCAAGTGATGCTGGATAGCGACCTCGCTTCCTTATATCAGGTGGAAACAAAGAACCTCAACAAAGCCGTAAAAAGAAATATTGAAAGGTTTCCCGTTTCTTTTTGCTTTCAACTGACCGAAGAGGAAGTTGAAAACTTGAGGTTCCAAATTGGAACCTCAAGTTTAAGCTACGGTGGAAGACGGTATTTGCCCTATGTTTTTACTGAACAAGGGGTCGCAATGGCTTCTGCTATCCTCCGTTCAGATATAGCGGTTAAAGTCAGTGTTGAAATTATGGAAGCCTTTGTAGAAATGCGGCGTATGCTTATCAGCAATGCCGCTTTGTTTCATCGTTTGGATAATATTGAATTAAAGCAATTAGAAGCCGACCAAAAATTTGAAGAGATTTTTAAGGCTTTGGAAAGCGATAAGCTCCACAGCGAAAAAGGTGTCTTTTACAACGGGCAGGTTTTTGATGCTTACGCCTTTGTTTCCGATATTATCCGAAGTGCCAAAAGCTCCATTATCCTTTTGGATAATTATGTGGACGATACGGTACTGACCTTATTAGGAAAACGGAATGCCAATGTAACTGCAACCATCTATACCAAAAGTATCAGCAATCAGCTAAGACTGGATGTACAACGGTACAACAGCCAATATCCTCCGATTGAAATTGAGGTTTTCTCCGATGCCCACGACCGCTTTTTAATCATTGATGGTAGGAAGCTTTACCATATTGGGGCTTCACTCAAAGACCTGGGCAAAAAATGGTTTGCCTTTTCGAGAATGGATATAGAAGTCGGTAGGATGCTTCAAATTCTTACCTAATAATAAAGACCCTCTGTAATTTCCAGAGGGTTTGTTGCCTTAGCATTATAATTGTAATTGGGCTGTAATGCTCTTATAATAAACTTTCAGTGCATCACGTTCATCCTTACCAACGTAACTATTGTGAGCAACTAAACATCGTATCTTATACAATTCGTCAACCATTACATTCAACCAATGTTCATTCTGTTTTGGGAAATACTTTCCGAAAATTGTCCAATTCCCAACTATTATTTTTCCCAACTCTATAAAGTCGCAATAAAACAAATCGCTATTTCCTCGTATTGGCAAATATTTACTTTCTTGTTCACTTTTCCTTAATTTGTCTATTGTGTCTTGTACTCTTTTCGGAATATTTACCGTTTCTGTCTTCATTATTTCTTCAATAAATATTCTTAGAGAGTTTTCAATACAGTACAAGTACAAATATACTTCCGACATTTCTCGCCCTTTTTGTTGTATATCCTGTGGCAAAAGGTTTAAATGACCAAAGTTTACATTTTGCTGTATTTCCTCGATACTATCCATCAGGGAATTTTCATCTGAAATCAGAGGATAGAAGATTTCATTAATATATTTTCTCCGTTCGGCATACCCACCCTTAGCCTGCATTTCTCTTCTAAATTCTTGAAGCGTAAAGCAAATTTTAAATTCTTTTGGCTGATTAGTTTTGAACTTGTCAGACTTATTGAGTTCGTTCCTTAACCTTTTATATTCCGTTTCATTTTCACTTGTTATAGTAACATCGGTGGACGCTCCTGTAAGTAATATTTTTAAACGTTCAATGTTTTCTGTATAATTCATCTATGGCTATAATTTTTATTTGAGGTTATAAGTGCAGACAATAAATTTTCGCACTATTCTATATTGCAAAAATACAAATTAATCCACCTGCATTTATAATTCCGCCAAATCCCGCCTCTCAAAGCCAAACCCTGCCACTTCTGCAAAGGGGCTTATGTACTACTATAATTTTAGGCTTCAAGTAAAATTCTAAACAAAAATTATAGTATGGATACACAGCAAAAAGACTTATCGTATTTCAGGCTACGACTGCAAGAATTATTAAACACCAGCTTCCCCGAAAAAGCAAACGACCAAAAATTTATTGAGCAACGTTCTTCGTGGGCTGCCAATGCCTACGAGGGTGCTTTTAGTTCGGGAAATGCAGTTGAACAATGCAACGAAATAGCCAACTACATTCTGTTTGAGGGCTTGCACTTCTCCAAATTCGACACCGTTTTTCAGGTGGTATGCAATGAGTTTGATACCATAATGGCAGATGAGGAACTGCGACCGTTCGCCCTGAAAATGTTCCCGGTTTGTGAGCCTGTTTTCTCCGGCTACCAACTAACCGATGATTTCGGTTATAACACAGAGTACGACCTGCTCTATACCGAAATAACCGGAACCATCGCAATATGGATAGAGGAAAATGGGCTTCAGTAAACGCCAACATCTCCAACAGAACATTGATGCCCTACGAATTGCTTTTAAACTTGAAAAGGAGAAACGACAAGCCACCGTAGACGAAAGACTGCTAATGATGCAATACAGCGGATTTGGCGGTCTTAAATTCGTTCTGAACCCCATAGCGAATGAAATAGACATCAATCATTGGAGAAAGACCGAACACGACTTTTTTCCGATTACACAGGAACTCCACCAGCTACTCAAAGAAAATTCCGAAGACGAGAAACAATATCGCAGGTATGTGGACAGTATGAAAAGCTCCGTACTGACAGCTTTTTATACACCGCCACAGGTAATAGATGCGATTTCCGCAACCTTGCGTGAAAGCGGTCTGAACATTGATAAATTCCTCGAACCGTCCGCAGGTATCGGCTCATTCATACAATCCATTTCAGAAAATCAAAAAGCCAGTGTTACCGCCTATGAAAAGGATTTGCTCACAGGCAAGATTTTAAAACAGCTTTATCCCGAAAGCAATATCCGTATAAGTGGTTTTGAGGAAATTCCTGAAAAGGAACAAAACAGCTATGATGTTATTGCCAGCAATATACCGTTTGGCGATACTTCCGTTTTCGACCTTTCCTATTCCCGAAACAGGGATAGCGCAAAAGTACAGGCTGCCCGAAGCATACACAATTACTTTTTCCTGAAAGGTGCTGATATGCTCCGTGAGGGCGGTTTGCTGGCTTATATTACTTCACAGGGCATTCTGAATAGTCCTAAGAATGAACCCATACGCAGAGCGTTGATGCAGGATAATAATTTGGTTTCGGTTGTTCGCTTACCCAACAACCTGTTTACGGAATATGCAGGTACGGAAGTCGGAAGCGACCTCATTATACTGCAAAAAAATACGGCAAAACAAAATCTGACCGAAAGGGAAGATCTGTTTTGCCAAAGCAGCCAAACAGAATACAATACACCGGGCAATGCACTCTTTCAGGACAGCGCAAGAATTGTACATACCGACCGTAAATTAGATACCGACCCTTACGGGCAACCTGCTCTAATCTATACGCATAAAGGTGGTGTTGAAGGGATTTCCAAAGACCTCAAACAAATGCTTTCCGAAGATTTTGGCAAGCACCTGAATTTGAATTTATACAAAGGCGAACGGGACGATGAGCCAGTTATCCAAATTCCACTTGAACCAAAGGTTACACCTCCGGTTATTGAGCCTGTAATCATTCAGCAAAAACCGCAACCTGTACCCACGCCCGTAATCCATCAGGAAAGCCCGCAGGAATTAAAGCAACTAAGCATTTTTGACCTATTTCAAAATATAGACGAGCCTGTAATGGTTCTTGCTCCGCCCAAAAGAACGACAACAACTAAAAGACAAAGCACGAAAAAAAGAAGAGGTACAATAGGTCGCCAGCCCGACCTGTTCAGTTCGATGCAGCAACCTTATAAACCTCTTATTACTAATAGAGCCACTAATGGAAATACATCAGCCAACGGCAAAAAGCAGGAAGCTATCGGCGACCTGTTTTCAGGTTTGGGTGGGAATGGCCAAGCTGCTCAACAAGCCGTTCCCGATACCATTCCCGAACCTGCTCCGTATAGTGATAAACTGCAATCGTTCCACCGTAACGATTGCCTTGTGGTGGATAATGGTTGGGTGGGTTATCTGCAAGATGTAGATACATCAGACGGTACGGCAGTATTCCACCCTTTAGCTTTACCGACCTCACAGAAAGCAAGAGCCGAAGCGTATATCGGGGTGCGTGATGTTTACCAAGAGCTTTACACCAAAGAGGCACAGCATCAGACTGAATACAAGGAAGAAAGGGAAAACCTTAACCGTTTATACGATGCCTTTGTTAAAAGATACGGCAACCTCAATAGTGCCGATAATATCAAGCTCATTAAAACGGATAGTTCCGGTAAGGAAATCCCTTACTTGGAGCGTATTGTTGGTGGTGTAACACACAAAGCGGATATATTCAGCCGACCTGTAAGTTTTTCTACCGCAACCATAGCAACGGACAATCCCGAAGAAGCATTAGCGGCTTCGCTGAACAAATACGGTAGCGTGGATTTGGGCTATATGTCCGAAATCAGTGGTATGACCGATGATGCTTTGAAAGCAGCTTTACACGGTCGTATTTTCTACAATCCTTTACAAAGGGAATATGAAATTTCCGAACGCTGGATTGCTGGCAACGTAGTGGAGAAAGCCGAAGAGGTACGAACCTACCTCGAACGCAATCCCGATGATATCGAAGCCAAAGCAAGCCTTACGGTTTTGGAAGAAGCCCGCCCAAGACGAATTGAGTTTGAGGAACTCGATTTTAATTTGGGCGAACGCTGGATACCCACAGGCATTTACGCCCGTTTTGCTTCACACCTGTTCGATGCAGATGTACTCGTTCATTATTCCGAAAGCTCCGATGACTTTTCCGTAAAGTGCCATCAGGGGAATATGCACATTTGGGAGAAATACGCCGTCAAAGCCGAAAGCCGGACGTTTGACGGGATTGCCCTGCTCAAACACGCCCTTGTCAATACCACGCCTGATATTACCAAAAAAGTGATGGTTGGCGACCAAGAGGTCAAGGTACGGGATATGGAAGCCATACAAATGGCGAACACCAAGATTGATGAAATCCGTACCGCCTTTACCGATTGGCTTCACGCCCAAAACGATGAGTTTAAAAACAGGCTGACCGACCAATATAACGATACGTTTAACTGCTTCGTCCGTCCGAACTATGACGGCAGCCATCAGGACTTTCCGGGATTAGACCGTAAGGCATTGGGCATTGAAGACCTGTATTCAAGCCAAAAGGACACCGTTTGGATGATAAAGCTGAACAACGGTGCTATCTGCGACCACGAAGTAGGTGCAGGAAAAACGTTGGTAATGTGTACGGCTGCACAGGAAATGAAGCGTTTGGGGTTAGCCCATAAGCCTATGATTATTGGGCTGAAAAGCAATGTTCACGAAATTGCTGAAGCCTACCGCACTGCTTACCCACACGCAAAAATCCTGTTTCCGGGCAAGGAAGATTTTACGCCCCAAAAACGCCTGCGGATTTTTGGCGACATTAAAAACAACGATTGGGATTGTGTGATACTGACACACGACCAATTCGGAATGATACCGCAATCGCCCGAAATTCAAAAAGAAATACTCCAAATAGAATTAGACAGCGTAGAGCGTAACCTTGATGCCCTGCAATCGCAAGGCAAGGAAGTTACCAGAGGGATGCTTGCCGGAGTAATCAAGCGGAAAGAAAATCTTGAAGTAAAACTCAAAACCCTGCAACACGATATTGAGAACCGCAAAGATGATGTGGTGGATTTTAAGATGATGGGCATCGACCATTTGTTTGTGGACGAAAGCCACCAATTCAAAAACCTGATGTTCAATACAAGGCATACAAGGGTTGCCGGATTGGGCAATGTGGATGGCAGCCAAAAGGCATTGAACCTGCTCTTTGCTATCCGTACCATTCAGGAACGCACAAATGCGGATATGGGAGCGACCTTTCTTTCAGGTACTACCATCAGCAACTCACTAACGGAACTGTACCTGCTGTTTAAATACCTGCGACCACAGGCATTGGAAAAACAGGGCATTCATTCTTTTGATGCGTGGGCGGCTATCTATGCAAGGAAAACAACCGATTATGAATTTTCGGTTGCTAACAACATTGTGGCAAAAGAGCGTTTCCGCTACTTTATCAAAGTGCCGGAGCTGGCGCAATTCTACTCGGAAATCACAGATTACCGAACAGCGAAAGATATAGGCATTGACCGTCCTAATAAAAACGAGGTACTGTATAACATACCGCCCACTCCCGACCAGGAAGAGTTTATTAAAAAGCTAATGGAGTTTGCCAAAACAGGAAATGCAGAACTGTTGGGCAGACCAAAGCTAAGTGCCAGCGAAGAAAAAGCAAAGATGCTCATCGCTACGGACTACGCCCGTAAGATGTCGCTCGATATGCGAATGGTAAGCGGCAGGTACGAAGACCATCCCGATAACAAGGCTTCGCATTGTGCGGCAAATATTGCCAAGTATTACAATCAATACAACGCACAGAAAGGAACGCAATTCGTTTTCTCCGATTTGGGAACATACAAGCCGGGCGAATGGAATGTGTACTCCGAAATCAAACGCAAGCTCGTGGAAGACCACGGCATACCTGCAAACGAAATCCGTTTTATACAGGAGGGCAAAAATGATAAGCAACGTAAGGAACTTATCAAAGGAATGAACGAGGGTAAAATCCGTGTGCTGTTCGGTTCTACAAGTATGTTGGGAACGGGTGTCAATGCACAAAAAAGAGCCGTTGCCGTTCATCATTTAGATACACCGTGGCGACCAAGCGACCTTGCCCAAAGGGACGGTCGGGCAGTCCGAAAAGGCAATGAGATTGCCAAATTCTTTGCCGACAACAAAGTAGATGTGATTATCTATGCCGTAGAAAAATCACTGGATAGCTACAAGTTTAACCTGCTGTACAACAAACAACTTTTTATAGACCAATTGAAAAACAATAACCTCGGCAAACGTACCATTGACGAGGGCAGTATGGATGAAAAATCGGGAATGAACTTTTCGGAATACGTGGCTATCCTATCAGGAAATACAGACCTATTAGATAAAGCCAAATTGGAAAAACAGATTGCCGGGTTGGAAAGCGAAAAGCAAGCGTTCAACCGTTCCAAGTTCAGTGCCAAATACAAGGTGCAAGATTATACGGAATTGTTGGATAGCACGCAATCCCGTTTCAACCGAATGAGCCTCGATTGGGAAAACTTGCAGCAACGCATACAAAAACATTCGGACGGTACAATTGCAAATCCTGTGCAGTTGGACGGTGTACCGCCCAATGCGGATATAAAACAAATCGGTGCAAAGCTCAACCAGCTTGCGGACAAAGCCCGCACCGGAGGTCAGTACGAAGAAATAGGAAGCCTGTACGGTTTTACGCTGTTGGTCAAAACTGAAATGTCCGAAAAAGAGGGCGTGGATATTCGTGTAAACCGTTTTTTGGTACAGGGCGAGGGTAATATCAAATATACCTATAACAACGGTATCATCGCCAAAGATGAAAAGCTGGCGGCTATGAACTTCCTTAATGCACTGGAGAAGTTGCCCGGCTATATCGAGCAGGAACAAAAGAAAATTGCGGAGATACAAAAAGACTTGCCCATTCTTCAGGAAGTGGTAAACGGTACGTGGTCTAAAGAAAGCAGATTGAGCGAACTTAAAACGGAACTGGCTGCTGTTGAGCGAAAGATACAGTTATCCATTACGCCGGAAACTAAAGGAGAACCTGCGGAGCAGGTAGAAAAGCAGAAAGAAACGCCAAACAATTCGGAGAATATTGTACGGACAAAAGGTATTCACTTACCTCGTGGCGTATTGTAAGAAAGTCCATTACATTTCTTCTTTTTCGTCCATTTTCTTGATTAGCGCATCACATAGGCTGTCGAGGAATTTAGTTCGGTTTATTTTTCGGGATTTAAGTTCCATAAACGTATGATAAAAGTCCCCCAAGTCAATATTAAAAATACGTTCAAATGTTTTTGCAATAACTTTAATATCTGCATTCCCGTTGTCAAATACTCCTTGCGAATGTAGGGCGTAAATCAATTCTATCAGTGCTGTTTTACTGCTTGTCCAATTTAATTTCGGCAGGTCTGTTGATTTATCCTGATATGCAGTGTTGTGAAGCTGGTCTTCAAGATAGACTTGTATCAGGTCATTCGCCATAATCTTCGCTACTTTATAATCGTGGGAAGTGGAGAACCTATGGTCTGCCTCAAAATAAAATGTGTCCAAACTTAGCTTAATATCGTACTTACCCCTTACAAAGAGCTTATCGTCAATAAAAGAATTATTGGTTCGGTAGTATTTGTAAAATTCAAGGTTGTTGTCAAAATACCTTTTGAGTTTTCTCAATTCGTTATTCAGGTATTTCTTAATAGGTTTTGCACCGTAAGGCTTTTTGGTTTCGATTTTATAAATGGCGTTATAGTAAATTAGTTTTGAAACGATGATAGGTTTCTGATGTTTAAAAAAATGGATTTCCTCATCAACATTCTTAAACCCTCTATTTAAAACATACTCCTTTACTTCAGACAAGCATTTAAGGATGATGTCTATAACGGCTTCTATCCGTTGTATAGAGTAATCGGTTTCAATCTCCAATTCGTTGATTGCTATTTCTAATTTATGTATTGTTTCATTAAAGTATTTTTCCATTCGGTTATTTTAAAATCTTGGGGTTTGGATTGCTAATTGAAAAACCTAAAGACAACTCATTTAGACTTTATCCAGTTCCTCACTTACAATTTTAGCATACACCTATGTTTGTTGAATGGAAGAAATAGTCAAGTAATTTTTAATTTTAAACAAAGCATTTTTTGTTTGTTATTTTGGAATACTCATTTGTTTTGTAAACTGTACTGTTTGCTTTATTTGGGACTTTAGGCACAACTTTAATTAGAATTGATTTTTTATCCTCGTGATATATCGGAATAGTTTAACCTACCGTTTTAACAAAATCATTTGCCCTAAATGATAGCTCAAATGATTACTTCGTGTAAGCACAATGTTTAATTTATTCCTGTGTGGCTCTCTTTCAAAGTCTTCCTGTGATACAGAAGTGTGCCGCTGAAACCATTCGTTAGTGTGCATCAATTTGAAGCACTTAGATAGTTGAATGTTTACGTTTGTCCAACTTTGTTTTACTTCGTTTACGGTTGGGATTTCGGCAATGGCTTTGTCGGGATTATCTAAGAAAATGTTTTTGTAATCAGGGAAAATAGGATTACAGATGTCAAGTAAACGAAATAGCTGGTCGTGTGTGGCGGTAAGATGTCCCAAAAGGTAAATGCCTCTGTTTTTTGATGTCGCCACTTCCCGAAGTAACTGCTCATCACTTAACTCTGTGAGCAATTTATCAGTTTGTTGTATTCTTGTATTCCACATATCAAGAACCATTTTTACGAATAAGTTTTGTTCTATTTCCATTTTAATAAAATTTGATTTTTATTCTAAACAGCTAACCAACCACCGTCAACAACTAATTCCGAACCTGTCATATAAGAAGATTCTTCGGAAGCCAAAAAAGCAATTACGGAAGCAACTTCTCTCGGTAAGCCTATGCGTTTCATTGGGGTTCTTCCAATGGTTAATGGTGCTAATTGTGGGTCTGCTAAAAATGGTTCTGCCGCAGGTGTACGAATGCCACCGGGGTGAACCGAATTGACACGGATATTTTGTTCTATGTAGTCAAGTGCTACTGCTTTTGTCAACGTTCTTACAGCACCTTTTGAAGTTGCATAAGCCGTTGAACCGATTGTGTTTGCTATCATTCCCGCAATAGAAGACATATTGATTATAGAACCACTGCCTGCCGCTTGCATTGCAGGTAAGATGTATTTGCATCCGAGAAATGTACCTCTAACATTGATGCTGATTGTTTTATCAAACTGCTCAACAGTCATTTCGCTTATAGGTGTAAATTCAATTATTCCAGCATTGTTTACCAGTATATCTACTTTGCCAAATTTGTCCATTGCTGTCTTTATCACTTCAACCCAATCTTTTTCTATTGAAACATTATGCTTGATAAATATTGCTTCTGTTCCATTATCTTGTAAAGATTTTATTAGTTGTTCGCCCAATTCTGCATTTATATCTGTGGCAATTATTGAAGCCCCTCTTTCTGCCAAAACACGAACTGCTGCTTCGCCCAAACCTTGTGAAGCACCTGTAATTAAAGCTACTTTGCCTTCAAGTTGTCGTTTGTTTTTCATTGTCTGTTTTTGTTTTGTTAGAAAAAAAGTATCTGCTTTTTAGTAGGCAGATACTTTTTTTTCTATTTGATAATAAACTACAACTGTGTTTGTCCACCGTCAGAAAGAAGGTCAATACCTATGCTGAATGAACTTTCATCAGAAGCAAGGAAAAGTGCTGCTGCTGCAATTTCTTCGGGTTTGCCAATTCTTTGCATTGGTAAAAATCCTGCATACAATTGTTTAATTGCTTCCTGACCTTCTTTTGTATCTGCTTGTGTTTCAAAAATCGGGGTATCAACGGGGCCAGGGCTAAGTGTGTTAACACGGATTTTGCGCCCTGCCAATTCTGCTGAAAACGTTCTGCTGAATGAACGTAAAGCCGCTTTTGTAGCACTGTAAACACTGTGTTCGGGAACACCAACAAGATGGGCACTTGAAGCGACAAGCACAACAGAACCACCATCATTCAAAAAAGGCAATGCTTTTTGAACCGTAAAATAAGCGGCTCTAACATTGATGTTGAAAAGATTGTCAAAGTGTTCAGGCGTGGCGTTTTCTAACAAAACACGCTCAACAATTCCCGCACTTGCAACGATAATATCTAACTTGCCTTTTTCTTTGGCAACAACACTATACAAGCGGTCAATGTCTTCCAAATTAGAAACATCGCCTTGCACGGCTGTAACATTCGAGCCGATTTCTTTTACTGCTTCGTCTAACTGTGATTGTCTTCTGCCTATGATGAATACATAAGCACCTTCCGCCACAAATCTTTTGGCTGTGGCTAAACCAATTCCACTACTACCACCCGTGATAACAGCTACTTTGTTTTCTAATTTTTTACTCATTTTTTTCTATTTTAAATTGTTAGTAAATTCATAATTTGTATATCCTTCTTTGCCACTTGCAAAAAACAAATCTTCCTTGCCTGCGGTAAGTTCTTTGTTGTTCTGAAAGCGATAGGGTAAGTCAGGGTTTGAAATAAACAATTTGCCAAAGGCTACGGCATCGGCATTTCCATCATCTAAAATTTTGTTTGCGAGTTCAAAAGTGAAGCCTTCATTTACAATGTATGCACCTGTAAAAGCCGTTTTTAGTTTTGCACCCAACCAATCTCTTTCATTGTAATATTCTCTGGAGCAGATAAAAGCGATGTTTCTTTTGCTAAGTTCTTCTACGACATAACCGAATGTTTTTTCGGGACTACTGTCGCCCATATCGTGGGCATCACAACGTGGCGACAAATGCACTCCAACTCGTTTGGAAGTCCAAACAGAACAAACGACATCGGTAATTTCAAGTAAAAACCTTGCACGGTTTTCAGGAGAACCGCCGTAAATATCTGTTCGTTTATTGCTGCGGTCATTTAAAAATTGGTCAATTAAATATCCATTTGCAGCGTGAAGTTCTACACCGTCAAAACCTGCCTTTTTCGCATTTTCAGCACCTTTACGAAATTGTTCTACTATTTGCGGAATTTCTTCTGTTAGCAATGCTCTTGGTGTAACGTAGGGACGTTCGGGACGAAGTACATTTACGTTACCGCTTAATGCAATAGCACTTGGTGCTATGGGTAAATCGCCATTGTGATAAATCGGGTCTGATACACGACCAACGTGCCATAATTGTAAAACCATTTTACCACCTGCATTGTGAACTGCCTCAACTATTTTTTTCCAGCCCTCTGTTTGTTCGTCAGACCAAATGCCGGGCGTATCGGGATAACCAACGCCCATTGGGGAAACCGATGTTGCTTCTGAAATAATCAGTCCAGCCGATGCTCGTTGAACATAATATTCTTTCATCAGTTCATTTGGTACACGACCAACTCCGTTTGCTCGTGTACGTGTCATAGGCGACATTATGATGCGATTTTTAAGGGATATATCGCCTATGGTTATCGGTTCAAATAATTTTGACATACTTTCTTTTTGTTTAATAGGTTTTAAACCTGTGCTAAACCACCGTCAGCAAAGAGTTCTACGCCTGTTACATAACTTGAAGCGTTTGAAGCAAGGAATAGAGCTACATCGGCAATTTCATCAGCTTCGCCTGCACGTCCCATTGGAACTTGGGAAACAAACATATCCTGACCTTCTTTTGGTGCTGTTTCAAAAGGTGGCGTTTTAACGGGGCCAGGACTGAGTACGTTTACTCTTATACCACGTTCTTTCAGTTCAGCCGTCCAATTACGGGCAAATGAGCGGATTGCAGCCTTTGCAGCACCGTATAAACTCATTCCGTAAAATGCCTTTGAACCTGCAATAGAACCTGTCAAAATAATTGAACTATTGTCTTTTAAGAGTGGCAAACCATTTTGAACTGTGAATACAACTCCTTTCACGTTCAAATTAAAAGTATCGTCAAAATTTTCGTTTGTGATTGAACCAAGTGGAACAAAATTACCAACGCCTGCATTGGCAAGAATGATGTCAATATGCCCTTTGGTTTCCTTTACTATTTTGTATAGGTTTTCAATGTCTGATAAATTGGTTACATCGCCTTGCACGGCTGTAACATTTGAGCCGATTTGTTTTACAGCTTCGTCTAATTGTGATTGTCGTCTGCCTGTGATAAACACATACGCACCCTCTTCCACAAATTTTTTGGCTGTGGCTAAACCAATACCACTACTACCGCCCGTAATAACAGCAACTTTGTTTTCTAATTTTTTCATTTAAGTATATTATTTTAGTGCGTTTAGAATACCTCCACCATCTATGACATAATCACTTCCTGTTATATTAGCTGCCGCATCGCTTGATAGAAATACAGCAAGTTTTGCGACTTCTATTGCTTGCCCAACTCGTTGTAACGGTAGTTTTAAAGCAATATCTTCGTATGTTTTTTCTATTTGCTCCTCGGTCAATCCAAATTTTCCGAAAATGGGTGTTTTGATAGCACCGCAGGAAATAGAATTAACCCTAATCCCTTTATTTCCCAATTCGGTCGCCGCAACTCTTGCCAACGCATTTAATGCGGCTTTGCTACTGCTATAAACAGCAGCTCCCGATGCAGCAGCCGTGGCGTGTATGGAAGAAAGAAACACAACCGAACTTCCTTTTTCAAGGAATGGCAATAGCTGTTGAAGAGTAAATAAAGCACCCTTATGATTGATATTCATAATGCTGTCATAGTGTTCTTCAGTGATTTGCTCTATGGGAAGCATTTGGGCTATACCTGCATTGATGAAAAGAAAATCTATTTTGTTTGTGTACTTCTTCAGTTCTTCTGCCAACCGTTTTGCATCGCTGTATATACCTTGGTCGGCAACTATTCCAATAGCACCTAAATTATTAGCTGCTTCTTCAACCTTTTGTTTATTTCTTCCGGTGATGATGACTTTAGCACCTTGTGCAATAAATTCCTCGGCAGTTGCGTAACCGATACCGCTATTACCTCCTGTAATAAGAATTACTTTATTCTCCATAATTTATTCTTTGTTTTAAATTTGTGTATAACCGCCATCAGCAACTAAATCAACCGCATTGATATAACCACTATCACTTGAAGCCAAGAAAAGAATGGATGTTGCTATTTCTTCTGGATTTCCAATGCGACCTAAAGGGATTAGTTCTGCGAAGTATTTTTTAGTTTGCTCTGCTTCTTCTTTTGATTTGAATTGTCCATTCATTAGAGGTGTTTCAATCGGCCCGGGACTGATTGAATTAACTCTTATTTGTTTGTCTTTTAATTCTGATGCCCAAGTCCTGACAAATGAGCGTAATGCGGCTTTAGAGGCAGCGTAAGTAGCATATTGAGGAAATCCTTTCCATTGAACATTTGATGAAACCACTACAATGTTGCCACCATCATTAAGTAATGGAATTGCCTTTTGAACGGTAAAAAAAGTTCCTTTGGCGTTAATATTGAACGTTTTTTCAAAATGTTCGGGTGTCACTTGTAATGTTGCGGCGGTTTCCACAAAACCTGCACTTGTAACTACAATATCTAATGTGCCTTTTTCTTTTTTAATGATGTTAAAAAGATTGTCCAGGTCATCAAGATTTGAAACATCGCCTTGCACGGCTGTAACATTTGAGCCGATTTCTTTAACTGCTTTGTCTAATTCGGTTTGTCGTCTGCCTGTGATGAACACATAAGCACCTTCTTCCACAAATTTTTTGGCTGTGGCTAAACCAATTCCGCTACTACCACCTGTGATAACGGCTATTTTATTTGCTAATTTTTTGCTCATTTAATTTATTATTTCCATTAGGGTTTCATTATTACGGAACCTGTTGTTACTCTTGCTTCAAGGTCTTTATGGACTTGCACTACATCAGATAGGGAATAGGAAGTAGGTTTTGCTGTGCCGAGAATGCCTGACCTGTACGTTGCAAATAAGTCGGCTGTGGCTTCTTCAAGTACATCTGTTTGCCTAACATACATCCCGATTGCAGGTGTGTCCAGTTCAATTTGCTTGTTTATTATTTCCTGACTGTACTTTGCTGTATCGGCATCGCCACCCGAAAAACCAAACAAAAAGATTTTCCCTCCTGTCCTTACACTTTGAATTGAAAGCGGAAAAGCATAGCCGGCAATGCCATCGTAAACAACATCAACGCCTTTGCCATTTGTAGCATCAAGAACTTGTTGAGCGAAATCTTTTGATGAACTCAATAAAACGACATCTGCACCTGAATTTTTTGCGTGTTCTATCTTTGCACTTGAACCTACAACGGCAATAACTTTCGCTTTTAAAGATTTAGCCCACCTTACTAATAATGTTCCTACACCACCTGATGCAGCGTGTACCAATATGGTGTCTGACGGTTTTAGCTGATAGACTTGTTTTATGAGCATTCGTGCAGTCAAACCTTTGGCAAGTATTGTGGCTGCAACCTCAAAGCTAATATCATCGGGAATTTTTATTAGGGCAGTTTCTTTTATTAACCTATGCTCTGCATAAGCACCGGGAGAAAAAAAGTAAGCTACACGGTCATTTTTTTTGAGTTTGGTTTCACTTCCACCAACTTCTTCAACAATGCCTGCTCCTTCAACTCCTAAAGTAAAAGGTATGTGAGGTATTCCGTAATATCCATTTCGCATATAGACATCAACGAAGTTTACACCAATTGCCTCTTGTCGAATTTTTACTTCTCCTGCACGGGGAGTTTCTAATTTTTGCTCTTCAAGTGTTAGTACATCAGGAGAACCCTGATTATAAATTTTTACTACCGTACTCATTTTTTAATTTGTTTTTGAGCCTTTGATAACAAGCATTTCTTGTTGCTAATTTTTCAAATTGTACTTTGCTATCAGTTGCTTAATGTTTTCCTCAATTTCTTTGATGGGTATATCTTCAATTGGAATTATATCAATCGTTTTTACTTTGCTCTTTTTTTGTGTCGGCTCTGTTTTTTGAATGAACTTTTTGTCTTCAATAAATCCAAGCAGAATTTTCTTTTTGCGAACCCATAAGAAAGCGATGTCAAAATCATTGTAACTGAAGAAAGGGATTTGATACTTCCGTTTGTGAATAATGTTTGCATTGACAGACATAACAATGCCTCTCAATGCAAACAAACACTCTCGAACAACAATCTCTTGTTTTTCGTAGTAATACTCTAATGGTGTTACCGCCTCCCTTTCTGACTTCATCAATCGTTTAGGCTTTTCAGATAATTTACCGTGTCAATCGGTTCTGGACGTTGACGATAATCGGGGTCTGCTTGAGCGTCAATAATTTTTCCGTTTGTTCCGATTACAAATCGTGCAGGGATAGGAAGTTCCCAAGCCGAACCCTCGTTGATTTCTTGTATGTTGTTGCTGAATGTATTAAAGTAAAGGTCTTTTAGGTAATCGGGCATTTCATACACCAAGCCAAACTCTTTACCTATTTTGTTGTCTTCATCAACCAGCATATTGTATTGCAAATGGATTTCTGCTGCCTGTTTCTCTGTTCTTGAAAAACTTTGTGGTGAAATAACAACAAGGTCAGCACCTGCTTCCTGAATTTGCGGATAAACGCTGTTCAATATTTTTACTTCTTCCACACAGTACGGACACCAACTGCCACGATAAAAACTAACCACCAAATTTCCTTTTTTCAATAGCTCGGTTGATGAGATAATTTCGCCTCGTTGGTTTTTAAGGCTGAATGTTGGTGCGGTGTCGCCTTTTTTTAGAATGCTATCTATTGCACCTGTTTCACGAAGAAATTGAATATGGCGTTCCATAATTTCAATTTTATCTCCGCTTAAATTGGCTTTGCCCCATTCGCTGATTTTTTTCAAGCGTGGTGCAAGAACTAAACTTGTATCTTCTGTCTTTTGCATTGCTCTTTGATTTAAAATTTTACATCAAAATTGACAATGCAAAGTTGCCTTAGATAGTAGTGATTAAAAATCAACTACATTAAAAAAAGAAGTGAAAGTAGATTAACTTTTTGCTTGTAAGTTGCCCTTTTGCTCTTTTGAAAAATGGATGACAGCCGCACCCAAAGCGGTAACTAATGCAGCAATGACAAACGTTATTTTTAATCCAACACTATCTACAAGAACTCCCCCTAACGTAGCTCCTGCGGCTACACCAATTTGTGCTGTGGATACCATTAAAGCCGAATTTTCTTCAAATCTTTCAGGCGAAGCATTAAACATCCAAACAGGAACATAAACACCTGCAAAACCAGAGAATAATATTCCCCATACTCCGATAGCGGCTATTGAAATTAACGCATAGTTGCTCACAAAAGATTCCAATAGAATTATACCACTCATAATTGCAATGGAAATGAAAAATGATTGTTTAAGTCCTATTCTTTTGATAGCCCATTCGGCAATAAAATTTCCGGCAAAAGCTGCTATTCCATAATAAAGCAGCATTACGGATAATCCAGTTTCAGTCATTCCGGGTATCAATCGAATATATGGCTCAAGGAATGTATAAGCTACGAAATGCCCGCAAAAGATGAAGATATTGATAATCAGCCCCGACCGTGCCATAGGTATATGAAATGCTCCCCAAATCCCATTTGAACCTTTCTTTGGAAGACTTTTTATTGTTGGTAAAAAGAAAATTTGAGCGATAGCAGCTAAAAACGATAAAACGGCAACAAAGAAGAACGCCCCTCTCCAACCATAGAACTGTCCAATAGTTGTTCCGATAGGTAGTCCAAATACAATTCCGAGTGAAATTCCCGCAGAGATTATCGCAGTTGCTCTATTGCCATATTCTTCGGTTACTAACTTCCTGCCAACAGCCAGCCCGAAAGTCCAAAAGCCTCCTACCGTAATGCCAAGGGCAGCTCTTGCAATCATCAAAGAAGTAAAATTTGGAGCAAGTCCAGCCAGTAAATTGGAGGCAACCACAATGAAAGATAAAAAGACAAGAACTTTCTTCCTATCATAACTTTTGATAAGCATTGGGCATAATGGGGCGGTCATAGCTGCGATAATTCCTGTCAAAGTAACAGCCCAACTAATTTCTCCTTCCGTAACATTTAAACTTTTCCTGATTGGCGTAAGAAGCCCAATGGGAAGAAACTCGGTTGTTACTATAACGAAAGCCCCAATGGCGATTGAAAGAACTGATGCCCAATCTGATGTTTGCTTATTCTCTTCCGTAATCATTTTTTTAAATGTGTCAAAATTGACAAAAAATTGTTTTAGGTGGATTTGATTAAAAACCACCTACATTTTAAAGTGAAAAACTTCTTAGACGGAAAATTTAAGCGAACAATCTCTTTGATGAAAAGTAAGACGGAACTAAGGCAATGATAGCGGCAACTGCAATCCATTGGGAGTTATCGCTAACTGCGATGTGAGCGAAAAATGCCAGTATGACATTATAAAAGAAGCCCGCATACGCCAATCCGGTAAGAAATTGTGATTTTCTGCTCCAAATAGCTATAAGTCCTAAAATTTTAGATATTGCCATTGGATATATAAGGTATGTGGGATATCCCAAGTGTTGAAATGCACCCCTTATAAATTCGTGGTTGAAAAAATACTCACTTGCTGAAAATAGCATTACCAGCGTTAATAAAGTAGTTGAAGCATAATACAAAATTTTTGTTTTTGTATCAGTCGCCTTTTTGTTGATTGTGTTTTCCATCTGTACTTATATAAAATTTACTATCAAAATTGACAATGCAAAATTGCTACAAGTATCAGCGACTTAAAATCAACTACATTAAAAAAAGAAGTGAAAGTAGATTAACTTTTTGCTTTCTGATTGCGGATTTTGGAAAGGAATTATCTTGTCACTCCCAAGTAAGGGAGCGATAACATATTGCTGAAACCGCTGTAAAATGTGGCTATCAATTGCTCATTTGTTGTTTAGAATTGGAATTAAATCGAGTTGTTTGTATAGTGATAGTAAATCGCCTACTCCCCAATGGTCAGTAATTTTTCCATTTTGAACCCGCATAACATCTACGGCTATAAATTCTATTTTTTTATGCGTTGGCTCAACATTTAAAAATGTGCCTTCGTGTGTACCATAGTATGTTTTGTAAGTCGTTACCATATCGTCATCGCAAATTTGCCAATGAATTTCTGCGTGGAAATCGGGAAAGGCTTGTCTTAGGGCTTTGTAAAGAGATTTTGTTCCTTCCTTATCAGCGGCAAATCCCCCTTTTTGTGGTGTATGGTCAACGTAGTTGTCGGCAAATATTTTGTCAAATAATTGGAAGTCGCCTTTACCCTGAACGAGCATTGTGTTTTGTTTAACTATGTCAATAGATTTTTCTTTTTGTATAGGGGTTGCGCTTTGGTATGTGCTAAATACCTTTTGAACGGAAATCACATCCATTGATTCTCTGATTAGTTTAATTTTGCCGTTTTCTGCCTCTAAGCGACCCATATACAGTTGTTTGTATGGCAAACCATTCATTAGTGTTTCAACTTCGTATTCAGCAAATACCTGATTTGGTGTTACGATATGCACTTTGATGTTTTTAAACCCAAAGCCAGGTGCAATTTTCAGTAAGCCTGAAATCATATTTTTAATATTCTCACGCCCTTCGGTTCTCCAACCCTTGTCCAATGAAGCCAGATAAGGGAGTTCAATCGCTCCATCCTCCGTAAATAATGAGGCTATGTATTCCGGGTCTTGAATGTGAGTTAAATACTCATTAAGTAATTCTTGTGCATTTTTCATTTTAACCTCCTTTTTATTTTGTGAGCATCCGGCTGATACTATTGCCAGCACTACGAATGCTATGATTGCCGTTTTCATCTCGTTTAGATTTTTATAAATAGTTCATTAAATGGCTTTCTTGCTTTTTTTGCCTTTGATAAAAGGTCTAATTCCTGATTGCGATAGCCCAACGCCAACAGAACTGTGCTTTGCAACCCTTTTTCTTTAAGGTTTAACACTTCGTCTAATGCAGTGGGGTTAAAACCTCCCATTGGAGCAGCGTCAATTAACTCGGAAGCGGCTGCAATCAAAGCCGTCCCTAATGCGATATGTGCATCTCTTGAAGCTAAATTTGCTTTTTCTTCTTCTGTTTTACCTCCGAAATAATTTTTCAGACTGCTTGAAAATCCTGACAAGGATTCAAGTGGTGCATTTCGTGTTGTTGAAACTAATTGCATCATTTCATCAATGTATTCTGATGAAATGTTGGTTTTATTTGTAAACACAAGTAGATGAGATGATTCTAATACCTGTGGCTGTGGACAAGCCTTTTGATGAATTTCTTTTTTTAATTCCTCATTGCTGATTACAAAAATAGTGTAGGGCTGTAAGCCTGCGTTACTTGCCGTAAGGCGAATAGCTTCTAAAATAGTTTGTAGCTTTTCGGCAGGAATTTTTTCGCCTGTCATCCTCTTTGTGGCGTATCGCCAGTTGAGTTGTTCTATTAAGTTCGACATTATCATTTCGTTTCTAAAATTGATAATGCAAAGGTGCTACAAGCCGTAAAAAACGACCAATAATGTAGTTTAAGAAATAGTCTTAATGTATATTAATGGTATGAGATTATTTTGTTGAGATGTTCTTACGAACAATGCTCAAAAATTCAGGTGTAATACCTATATAAGAAGCAATCTGGGTATTAGGTAGTCTATTGGAAAGGTTCGGATACTGATTTAGAAAAGCGATGTAGCGTTCTTCGGCTGTAGAACTTATGGTTTGCAACAATCTATTTTGCAATTCAACAAAATTATCTTCAACAATAATTCTGAATATTCTATCAAATTTCGGAAAGTTCTCAAATAAAAAAACAATCTCTTTTAATTCAATTTGAAGAATTATTGATGGCTCTATCGCTTCAATGAACATCTTGCTTGGCTTGCCTGAATGAAAACTGCCGATGTCCGTAATCCAATTATTTTCAGCTCCAAATTGCAGATTATGTTCTTTGCCATTGTTATCGACACTGTACATTTTAAAACAGCCTTCAACAATAAAATTAAAATGCTTGCAATTGTCGCCTTCCTGTAAGATGAATTGTTTGCGTTTAATTTTTCGTTCGATTGTTCTTTTTGTGATAGCTTGTATTTCTTCATCGCTCAAAGGAAGGTAGCTATTAAAATGTAAAATGAGATTTTGAATTGACATTTGACTTCAGAGCTTACGAAAGCAAATTAAATTTTTGCTTTCTGATTGCGGATTTTGGAAAGAAATTGTGTTGTCATTCCTAAATAAGAAGCGATAACATATTGTGGAAAGCGTTGTAAAAATTGAGGTTGGCGGTTTATCAATTCGTCATATCTTTCTTCGGCTGTTTTACTTATGCTCCACAACATTCTTTTTTGAATAGCAACACCTGAACGTTCTACTTGCAGACGAAAAAAGCGTTCAAATTTAGGTACTTGCTCATAGAGTTCCTGTTCATCTTTATAGCTTAATTGAATAAGCGTGGAGTCTTCAATAGCTTCAACAAACAATGTTGCGGGCTGTTGTGTAATGTAACTCGCAAAATCGGAAGTCCACCAATCTTCAACCGAAAGTGCAATAACGTGTTCTTGCCCTTCATTAGTTACCAAATATGTTTGTAATGCACCTTTCAATACATAACTACGACATTGGCAAACGAAGTCAGGTTGTACAATAAATTGTTTCTTTTTGACTTTAACAATCCGCAAGTGTGAAACAAGAATTTCTTTTTCTTCGTCCGTTAAGTCTATAAATCTTGAAATGTTTTTAATTATCGGTGCAAAATCCTCCATACTGCAAAGGTAGAAAAATAAAAAGTGTGAATATTCCTTTTAGGGTCAAATCGCTGTACTTGATTGATTTATCAACTGTACTGCCTGATTTTGAGCCTACAACCTTTACGTATGCCTGTGTTTGGTGGTATGATGTATCTTCTTTTCGATATTCATCAGCGATTAACCCTGTTGCACCAAATGTTGCAAATCCGGGTCATTCTTGATACGCTCCAATTCCATTTCGATAATCTGTACAATGTCTTGTTTTATCTGACGGTAGTTGCTTTCAATTTGCTGTTTCATTTTATCCTCGCCCTGCTCATCTACAAATGATAAAATTTGCGGTATCTTTTGATAGGCTTTGGTTTCGGAAGCGACCTTTTCATTATCCACCACGATTTCAGCGTGGAAGATTTTTTGCTCAATGCGCTCATCGAAGTTGTCTGATACAGAACCCACGAACATACCTTGTGTAAGCGTTGAAATTTTGGAAGCCGGAATAAGGCTGTCTAACTGTGTGGAGATAGAGGTAGATTTATCGTTGCGGTTAATCGTCATACTTTGGCGTTTCTGCAATACTTTGCCGAAGCGTTCTGAAAGGCTTTTTGCTGTTTCGCCAACCACCTGACCACTGAAAATATTACCTACCGTATTCTGAATTACCTTGCTCTCTTTGTCGCCGTAATCCCTTGTTAATTGCGAAAAATCCTGAAAGCCCAAACAAACGGCTACCTTATTACTTCTCGCAGTTGCGATAAGATTATCCAGCCCTCTGAAGTAAATTGTAGGCAGCTCATCTATGATAACCGAACTCTTTAATTGCCCTTTTTTGTTGATGAGCTTTACAATTCTTGAATTGTACAAACCCAATGCTGCGGAGTAGATATTTTGGCGGTCGGGATTGTTACCTACGCACAAAATTTTAGGTTCTTTGGGATTGTTGATGTCGAGCGTAAAATCATCCCCGGTCATTACCCAATACAATTGCGGGCTAATCATTCTTGACAAAGGAATTTTTGCCGATGCAATCTGTCCCTGTAATTGGTCTTGCGCTCCTGATTGCCAAGCATCCATAAATGGAGATAGATAATTTTCCAAATCGGGATATGAGGTTAAAATAGTAAACACGTCTGCGTATTTCTTATTCAGTAATTCAATGGCGTGTGGGAATGTACAATACTTACCGTCCTCATAGATTTTCAGATACCAAATAATGGCAGCTAATAGGATAATTGGGCTTTCCACGAAAAAATCCCCTTGCTTCTGTATCCAGCTTCGATTGAGGTTAAGCATTATAGTATAAGCCGCTTCATAAGCATCCGAAATGTCCGTCATAAAGTCGGGGTTCAAAGGATTACAACGGTGGCTCTTGCGTGGGTCGTCAAAATTTATCACATAAAATTTCGGCTGAACTTTGTATTTATCCCGATGCTTCAATAAATGGTTGTATGCAATGGTAGATAGGTCGTCAAACTTGAAATCGTAGATGTACATTGAGAAGCCTTTCTCAATCTGCTGCTTGATGTAATTGTTTACGATTGCATAAGATTTTCCTGAACCCGGAGTACCCAACACAATCGAGGCTCGAAAAGGATTGACTATGTTAATCCAGCCATTGTTCCACTTTCCTTTGTAATAAAACTTCGTGGGGAGATTGACAGAATATTCGTTTTGCATTAAACGAGTTTCCTGCTGAAAACTTTCGTTCTCGTTGTTGAATACATCGTCCATCAGGTTGTTGCGCAGCAAACGGCTCATCCAAACTCCGGCTACCATTAAAGCGATATAGCCTGAACCTGTGGTAAAAACATACAGTATTGTAGCGGTGTTTAACGACAGCTTTAGTAAAGGAAAATTCAGGAAAAACAGAATAACGCCAATCGCTAAAGCCACATAGATTTTAGACCAGGTTATCTTTTCGTCTTTAACTCCTTTAGTACCCAAACAGCTCAAAGCCAGCAATACCAAAGCGAATAATTTGGTATATAGGGTGTGTGAGAACAGTCCGGCTGTACGCTGAAAGTTGCCTAATATTTTGTTGATGAGTTCTAACGTCCAGCCACGTTCTATAAAGAAACCGTAGCAGAACCAATAAAGGTGCATCAGTACCAAAAGGATACTCACAGCCCTCATAAAAGCCATTATTTTGGCTAAACCTCTTAAATCGTCTTCTCCCTGCATTATTTTGATTTTTAATGTTCGGGAGGGAATTTATGGGCTATGAAGACTGGCTATAAAAATGTGGCAGGCATTGGCGGTGCGTGGCAGTATTTGGCTGATTGTTATCGCTGACCTCTTTGGCGTTTTCTTTTCTTCTTCATTTTATTGGCAAAATCCTGTTCCTCGTAATCTTCGCCCTGTGCTTCGGGAAGCAAGCCGCCCAATGCTTCAATCAAACCGTCTTCGTATTTTTCCGTATTCAGGAAGTCGAACAAATGATGTGGTTCTTCCGCAGGAAGATCTGCATCATTTGATGTAGATATTTTCGGTTGTAATTCTACTGGCTCTTTAATCTCCGGTTTGATGTTATTGTTCCAATAATCATTAAAGGCATTGGCAGAAAGTTCCTTGCTCAAACGTGAACCGTTCCAAACCGCTTTAGAATTGTGGTCTATAAATGTCATTCCATAAATACGCCCTGTATCATTCCTCCGCACCACTACGTTAATTCCCTGCTCCGCTAACTGTTTCTTAAAGCCCAATTCATCAGTTGTTGATTTCAAGGCAATGGTAACGGCTGATTGTAAGGTCTGCTTGGTTGGACTATCTTTTAAATCCGTTTTGCATTTCGCAAAATGCAGCTCCAAAGCCGGAAGTCCTGCATCTTTACCAAACAGCGAAGCCTTGAACGGATGCCCGGCTCTTTCGCCTTTCTCGTTTAAAGGAATGTATAATAAACCCTGCCGTAGCTGCCCCTGTAATTCGCCCTCTACTTTTTCGGTGGTAATATTGAACAGGGAAAGCAAGGCATTGTATTCTCCCAAAGTCTGAAACTTGTAATAATTCGGTAAGTGCCGAACTACCGAAGCGATTTGACTTTTTACATCTCCAGCTTTATAATTTACCGGACGGAAAACCTTGTCGTTCTGCCGATGCTCCTTATCAGTTGCGGGTATCAATCCGTGTTTTCTTTCCAACTCACGGCACACATTCATAGACCGCATTTTCTCGAACTTGTCCGAAATCTTTTTGCCCTCTTCGTCCACGCAAACCGATACGATATGAATATGGCTACGGTCAATATCGGTATGTTTGAATACCACAAAAGGCTGTTCGCCGTAACCCATTTCACGCATATACTGCTCTGACATTTCCCTGTACCTGTCATCGCTTACCTTGTCTTTCGGGTCGGGATTGAGCGAAATATGCAAGGTATGTTTCTCGGTATTGCGGTTGGCGATGAGGTAAGGAGCAAAAGATTGGGCTAATTGTGCAACGGAATAATGACCGTTGGCGGTTTCAATTATCTTATTGGCGAACAAAATCTGTCCGTTTTCATTCTCTACTTTGAGCTGATTGTACGCCAATGCTCCATATAAATTTCCGCTTCTACCGATTTTTGCTATCATTTCTAAGGCTGTTTTTTCAGATGTTTTGCTTCAAATTCCTCGCTTATCTGAATAATTTTTTGGCATAACATCGCCATTTCAGCCGTCTGTTTTTCCAATTTGTAGAGGAACGCTGCCGCTTTTTTCTCGGAAAAATGCTTGTACAACAGCTTTACAATCTGGTTATAATTTACACCTACGGAGCGAAACTGACTGTGAAACGAAGTCAATCGCATATAAAAATCAACCGTTCCCTTATCTATTTTAACCGATTTCATTTCCTTACTGAACAGTAGGGAAATGATAAACTTTGCTTTATTGGGCATTCCCGATGCTTCAAAAAGCGATAAAAGTTTGGCGTTTTCTTCGTCCGTAAGACGGAAAACGTGGCGGTGAATGCTTGGGTCGGTTTTTGGTGTCCGTCCGCCCTTGTTCTGTTTGCTGTTACTGTTCTCGTTCATCACAAATCCATTTTTAATCCACACAAAACCTCGACTTCGGAGAGCGTTTTCTGCCCCCTGCAAAGGGCAAGTTGTTTTGAGGCACTAACTCGGTTTCGAGTGCCTCAAAACACAACTTGCCGTGTTCCGTTGAACACAAAAATCCGCCCTGCGGGACGGATTAAATGTAACAGGGAAAAACGGCTCAATGCCGTTCCCGTTACCCTCCGATTTGTCAAAAGCCTTTTGCATAAATCCGTTAATAAAAATCATTTTACAAAGTAAAGCCCTGCCCGTAAGAGTATTGCAATGCAATACCTGGACAAACGCTGCCTTTGAACGCCAAACACTGCCACGATAAGGAAAGCACCTATATATCTACATTTCTTTGTGCCTACAAACAGATAGATATAAGGGCATAGATAGGTATGCAGGTAACAACATAAGTACGTAATCAGCTATGTAGAAAAGTACCTATTGAGATATGCGATGATGCAATTGGGTACGCACATATTCAGGCACATAAATAAACAGGTCTGTTGGTACGAACATACCTGCCTGCATACAGCTATAAGCGTGTATTCAGGTACATAGCTTAGTGCATCATTACCTGCCTAACTACATAAGTATGCACACAGCGACAAGCCTATATACAGTGGTACACAGGTAGGTAATTGCGGATATATGGACATAGGTAAATGGATATATAAATAATTAAAAACAGCAGTAATATGAATGCAAAACACAAAACAGTATTTATCGCCTTTTCATCTCAAAAAGGCGGTGTCGGCAAAAGCACCTTTACAACGCTTGTTGCAAGTACGATGCACTATCGGTTAGGCTACAACGTAGCCGTATTTGATGCGGATTTTCCACAGCACAGCTTGATGAAAATGAAGACAAGGGATTTGGCAATGGTAATGGAAAACGAGGCTTTGAAAAAGCTGGCTTACAAACAATTTACCACCATCAACAAAAAAGCCTATCCTATTATGCAGTACAAAGCGGATAGCGTATTGGAAGCGGCTCACGAATTTGTAAACACTTCTTCCGTTCCGGTTGATGTGGTATTTTTTGACCTGCCCGGAACTGTGAATACGCCCGGCATTCTGAAAGCATTGGCAGGAATGCACCACATTTTTACGCCCATCACAGCAGACCGTGTGGTAATGGAAAGTACGCTCATCTTCACACAGCTTTTGCAGGACGTGATTATGAAAAAAGGGGAAACGTCCATAGAAACCATTAACCTGTTTTGGAACCAGGTTGATGGCAGGGAAAGCACACCCCTATATGGCGTGTATAACCAGCTTATTGAGCAATTAGGATTAAGCCTGATGCAAAGCCAAATCAAGAACAGCACCCGTTTCCGCAAAGAAAGCGAAACGGATAGCAAAACCGTTTTCCGTTCTACCGTAATGCCTCCCGATGAACGTTTGATGAAAGCCAGTCAGTTAGACCTGTTCATAGACGAATTTTTAAAAATCATTCAATTATAGCCCTATGGAGAAAGATAATAAAAAGAAAGCCACGCCTGATATTAACGAGGAACTGATGATGAACCTGATGGTAGATGGCGTAAAAAAAGAGGGCTTGAAGCTTCCACCTGAACCGCCTGCTGAAGAACCCGAAAAGGAAGAGATTAAGCCTAAAGAACTGGCACAGGAAAAACCTGCGGTTAAAGAAAAGAGCAGAACCAAAAGGACAAACGAAGCAGACTACGAAAGTATCTTTTTCAAAAAACCTGATACCAATGCCCGTGACGGGAAAACGGTTTATATCCGACCGGATTTTCACGAAAAGATGTCACGCATTGTACAGGTTATAGGCGAAGACAAGATAACCATATATGGCTATTTGGACAATTTGTTGGATTACCATTTTCAGGAATTTGGCGAGCAGATTACCAAGAGTTTCAATGATAAGTACAAACCCATTTTATAAGCTATGGAAACAGTAATTGTGATATGCCTGCTCATAGTCATTGCCCTGCTGGTGCAGGATAAGATTGTCATTAAGAAAAGGTCGGAGCATAAGCCAATGCAGGAAAAGGTTAATCCGAACCTGCCCGATATTATGGGTCAGCCCAAGCCTGTAAGAAGCCTTTCCCTGCCAAACGCTGCCAATGAAAGCCAAATTGAGGAACAAGAGATAAACCCTGATAATTTAGACATTGAATACGACGAAAATGAAAACGTAGGTATTCAAATTCCGCAGGAAGAGCTGGACGAAGTTTTCAGTAATATGCCTGATTTGGAGGAAGAGGAAGAAGAGTTGAACAAGTACGGAATATCCGGTGGCGATGACAGTCTTGCCCAAGGGGTTACCTATGACGAACTAAGCTCCGTAGGGGCATTGCTCCAAAAAGAAAATTTGGAACAATCTCAAAAGGAAACAGCGGTTGCGATAGTTCAAAAATTGCAGGGAACTGAATTATTCAGCCTGCTGGAAAATTCCGTTGAGGGTGCTTCCCGAAAAATTGCCGAGCTTTTGGATAGTACACTCTTATCTGAAACGGAGAACAGTTCTTCCACTTTGCGGAAAAGTGATTTGAGTGATTTTGACATTGGGGAGTTTGTATAGACTTCCCTTTGTCTTTTTAAAAACAAGGAAATATGGAAAATGGATTTAATCAGGAAGCCTATGATTTGCGTGTAAACAAAGGAATGCTACCAACCATTAATATTGCAGGGCATACATTCTATGTGGATATTCGTATGGATATGCTTCGACCTAAAGATGATTTTCTTTCTAAAGGTATAGTGTTCTCGGATATAGCAAACTACTATAATGAAGATAAAAGGATTTATACTATTCCATACAATCCCAAGACACACGAATTTCAGGAACCGGATTACCGGAATATTAAAGAGCTTCCCAAAGATTTAATCGCTGTGCAATTTCCCTCTGAAAGACTGCTTGACAGGATTGGATGGAACAGGCATTACGGGTTTGAACTTACACAAGGACTGGCAAAGCAGGGCTTGAAATTGCAGTTTGAAGCGAAGCAAATACCGTGGGAAAAAACCTTTCTTGTTGGTTTGATTAAAAGCAATTTGAAAGCTGAAAAGAACCTGCAAAAAGCTGAAGCAAAACAACAGCCACCCCAAGCAAAACAAAGTAAACCGAAAGGTCGCAAAATGTAAATCGAAACGCTGAAAAATTAAACGCCAAACAGTAAAAAGTTTGGCGTTTTTTTATACTCAAACGCTTGCCACAAAGCCACTCACAGCCAAACACTTCCTTTGACTGCCACTTTGTTAGACCGCCTCACTTTCCATAACACCTTTGTCCCGAAAGCCTGCAAAGTGCGGGATAACAGTAACAAAATAATGTGTTTCAATTATGGAAAAACAGAGAAAAAAAGTTTTGCTGGCAGCCGTGGCTATGCTGTCAGGAATTGGTGCGTTCGCACAGGGAAACGGCTCGGCAGGTATAAACGAGGCTACCCAAATGGTAACTTCCTATTTCGACCCCGCTACCCAATTAATTTACGCCATCGGTGCGGTCGTTGGGCTAATCGGAGGCGTTAAGGTGTACAACAAGTTCAGTTCGGGCGACCCCGACACGAGCAAGACTGCGGCAAGCTGGTTTGGTGCGTGTATCTTCTTAATTGTTGCGGCTACCATCCTGCGCTCATTCTTCCTTTAATCCTTTGCCTTATGAATTACAATATCAATAAAGGCATCGGAAGAACGGTGGAATTTAAAGGGTTGAAAGCACAATACCTGTTCATTTTCGCAGGCGGACTACTCGGTACGCTTATCCTCGTGATGATAATGTATATGGCTGGCGTAAACTCTTACGTCTGCCTGTTCCTGGGCGCAGGCGGGGCTTCGCTCATTGTGTGGCAGACCTTTTCACTCAACAGGAAGTACGGCGAACACGGGCTGATGAAAATTGCAGCTAATAAACGGCATCCCCGCTACATCATCTGCCGCAAGCCTGTACACCGCTATCTGAAATTCACTCCTAAACAGAATGCCGTATGAGAAATGTATCTAAAACAACAACGCTGGAAAACAAATTTCCTTTGTTGGCAGTAGAAAACAATTGCATCCTTTCCAAAGATGCAGATATTACCGCCTGTTTTGAAGTGCGTTTGCCGGAACTGTTTACGGTAGCTTCTGCGGAATATGAAGCCATACATTCCGCTTGGCACAAAGCTATCAAGACTTTGCCGGATTTTACGGTAATCCACAAACAGGATTGGTACATCAAAGAAAGCTATGCTCCCGATTTGGCAAAAGAAGACCAGAGCTTTTTGGCGAAATCCTACCAACGTCATTTTAATGAGCGACCGTTCCTGAACCATTATTGTTACCTGTTCCTGACCAAAACCACTAAGGAAAGAATGCGAATGCAAAGCAACTTCAGTTCGCTTTGCAAAGGTTCATTGATACCAAAGGAAATCAGGAACAAGGAAACAATACACCGCTTTATGGAAGCGGTGGCACAGTTTGAGCGTATCGTGAATGATAGCGGATTTGTAAGCCTGCAACGTTTGACCGAAGATGACATCATCGGAACGGAAGAAAGGCAGGGATTACTGGAACAATACCTTACACTTTCGAGGGAAGCAGGAACACCGATGCAGGACATCGCACTCGGAACAGAAGAAGTCCGTATCGGGAACAAAAGGTTGAGCCTGCACACCTTGTCCGATACGGACGATTTGCCCGGAACGGTATCGGCTGATACCCGTTTTGAAAAGCTGTCCACCGACCGGAGCGACTGCCGTTTGTCGTTCGCTGCTCCTGTGGGCTTACTACTTAGCTGTAACCATATCTACAACCAATATTTGTTTTTAGATAACAGCGAAGACAACCTGCAAAAGTTTGAAAAGTCCGCAAGGAATATGCACTCGCTGGCAAGATATAGCAGGGCTAACCAAATCAACAAAGAGTGGATAGAAAAGTACCTGAACGAAGCCCACAGCTTCGGGCTGTCTTCTATCCGTGCGCACTTCAACATTATGGCGTGGTCGGAAGACCCTGCCGAACTGAAACAGTTAAAGAACGACTGCGGTAGTGCGTTGGCATTGATGGAGTGTAAGCCTCGCCACAACACTACGGATGTAGCTACTTTGTATTGGGCGGGAATGCCGGGCAATGCAGGCGATTTTCCGAGTGAGGAAAGTTTTTACACTTTTATCGAGCCTGCCTTGTGCTTCTTCACGGAAGAAACTAACTATCACAATTCGCCCTCGCCGTTCGGTATCAAAATGGCTGACCGCCTGACCGGAAAGCCTATCCATTTGGATATTTCGGATTTGCCGATGAAGCGTGGGATTATCACGAACCGCAACAAATTCATTTTGGGGCCATCAGGTTCGGGAAAATCGTTCTTCACAAATCATATGGTAAGGCAATACTACGAACAGGGCGCACACGTCCTGTTGGTAGATACGGGTAATTCCTATCAGGGTTTATGCGAACTCATCAAAGGGAAAACCAAAGGCGAAGACGGCGTTTACTTCACTTATACAGAAGACAATCCCATTGCCTTTAACCCTTTCTATACAGATGATGGCGTGTTCGATATTGAAAAGCGTGAAAGTATCAAGACTTTGATACTGACCTTATGGAAACGTGATGATGAACCGCCCACCCGTTCGGAAGAGGTTGCTCTCTCCAATGCAGTAAGTGGCTATATCGAACGCATCAAACAGGAAGATGTTTACCCGTCATTCAACGGCTTTTATGAGTATGTAAAAGGCGATTACCGCAAGGTGTTGGAGGAAAAGCAGGTAAGGGAAAAAGACTTTGACATTGCCAACTTCCTGAATGTTCTCGAACCCTACTACAAGGGTGGCGAATATGATTACCTGTTGAACTCCAACAAGCAATTAGACCTGCTTTCCAAACGCTTTATCGTGTTTGAAATTGATGCGATTAAAGACCACAAAATCCTCTTTCCCATAGTCACAATTATCATTATGGAGGTCTTCATCAACAAGATGCGGAGGCTCAAAGGTATCCGCAAACTCATCCTGATTGAAGAAGCGTGGAAAGCGATTGCAAAAGAAGGAATGGCAGAATACATCAAGTATCTCTTTAAGACCGTCCGCAAATTCTTCGGAGAAGCGATTGTCGTAACGCAAGAGGTCGATGATATTATCCAGTCGCCCATTGTGAAAGAAAGTATCATCAACAACTCCGATTGCAAAATCCTCTTAGACCAGCGCAAGTATATGAACAAATTCGATGACATACAGGCAATGTTGGGGCTTACGGACAAAGAGAAAGGGCAGGTACTTTCTATCAATATGAATAACGATGCAAGCCGACTGTACAAAGAGGTTTGGATTGGCTTAGGTGGTACGCACTCGGCAGTCTATGCCACCGAAGTTAGTTTGGAGGAATACCTCGCATACACCACCGAAGAAACCGAAAAAATGGAAGTGATGCAATTAGCTTCTGAATTGGACGGTAACGTAGAACTCGCCATTAAGCATATCGCAATGCAAAGGCGGGACAAAGCAAATCAATAGTCATTAACATTTTAAAATTCAAGAACAATGAAAAAAGTAATGTATCTGGTGTGTACGGCACTAATGCTCGCCGTAGCACCGTCTGCAAAAGCCCAATGGGTAGTAACCGACCCTACAAATTTGGCTTCAGGTATTCTCAACAGTGCGAACGAAATCGTACAGACTTCTTCGACTGTGAGCAATGTGATTAAAAACTTCAACGAAGTGAAGAAAGTGTACGAACAGGGTAAGGAGTATTACGATAAACTACAAGCCATCAACAACCTTGTGAAAGATGCCCGTAAGGTACAGCAAACCGTACTGCTCGTTGGAGATGTATCGGAAATGTATGTTACCAATTTTGGTAAGATGATGAATGACCCAAATTTCAAACCACAGGAATTGGTAGCTATCGGCAATGGGTATTCGGCACTGCTCAATGAAAGCACCGAACTGCTGAAAGAACTCAAACAGATAATAACAGCATCAAGCCTTTCCCTGAATGACAAGGAGCGTATGGATATTATCGACCGTGTGTACAAAGAGGTTAAGGATTACCATAGCCTTGTTCGCTACTACACTAATAAGAACATTTCTGTGAGCTACCTAAGAGCGAAAAAGAAAAACGATGCCCAAAGAGTGCTTGACCTCTACGGAACTGCTAACCAAAAATACTGGTAAACTATGGAATGGGATAATCTTCACGAACTCCTGCGTTCGCTTTATGACGATATGATGCCGCTTGCAGGCGATATGGCGGCAGTGGCTAAGGGATTGGCGGGATTGGGAGCGTTGTTCTATGTGGCATTAAAGGTTTGGCAGGCTTTAAGCCGTGCCGAACCTATTGATATGTTCCCGTTGCTGCGCCCGTTCGCTTTGGGACTTTGCATTATGTTCTTTCCGACCATCGTTTTGGGAACAATCAATGCGGTATTAAGCCCGGTAGTGACCGGAACCCACCAAATACTCGAAGACCAGGTGCTTGACCTGAACAAGCTCCAACAGCAGAAAGACCAATTGGAATACGAGGCAATGGTACGAAATCCTGAAACCGCCTATATGGTATCGGACGAAGAGTTCGATAAGAAGCTGGACGAATTGGGCTGGTCGCCATCCGACATTGGTACAATGGCAGGGATGTATATGGACAGGCAAGCCTACAAGATAGAAAAAGCAATAAAGGATTGGTTTCGCAATTTGCTGGAAATACTTTTTCAGGCGGCGGCTTTGGTCATTGATACCATACGAACCTTTTTTCTAATCGTCTTGTCCATACTCGGGCCAATAGCCTTTGCGATAAGCGTATGGGACGGTTTTCAGTCCACGCTCACGCAATGGCTGACCCGATATGTTAGCGTTTACCTCTGGCTTCCTGTTTCGGATTTGTTCAGCTCAATGTTGGCAAGAATACAATCCCTGATTATTGAAAGGGACATCCAAAAGCTGTCTGACCCAACCTTTATCCCCGACACTTCCAACACCGTGTATATCATTTTTATGATTATCGGCATTATCGGATACTTCACAATACCGACAGTGACGGGTTGGGTAATCCAAGCCGGAGGCGCAGGAAACTTTACCCGCAACGTAAACCAAGCGGCAATGAAAACAGGAAACATCGCCGGAGCCGGGGCTGGTTCAACCGTTGGAAATATCGGCGGCAAGCTAATGAATAGGTAAAACAAGTAATCATTAAAAAAATGGAATTTAAAACGCTAAGAAATATAGAAAACAGCTTTCGGCAGATACGTTTGTATGCCATTGTATTTGCCATTCTCTGCATTGGCGTGGTAGGATATGCCGTATGGCAGTCCTACCGCTTTGCAGAAGAACAACGCCAAAAAATCTATGTATTGGATAACGGAAAATCTTTGATGCTTGCCTTATCGCAAGATGCCAGCATCAACCGACCTGTGGAAGCAAGGGAACACGTCAGACGGTTTCACGAGCTTTTCTTTACCCTTGCTCCCGACAAGAATGCTATCGAAAGCAATATGAGCAGGGCATTCAACCTTGCCGACAAAAGTGCTTTTGATTATTACAAAGACTTGTCGGAAAAGGGCTATTACAGCAGGATTATTTCGGGTAACGTACAGCAACGCATAGAGGTGGATAGTGTCGTGTGCAATTTCGATAACTATCCTTATGCGGTGCGCACCTATGCCAAACAATTTATCATCCGGTCAAGCAACGTAACCAGGCGTAACCTGATTACCTCTTGCTATCTCGTAAACTCCGTTCGTTCCGACAACAACCCGCAGGGCTTCAATATTGAAAAATTTGCAGTGATTGAAAACAGGGACATTGAAGTTATCGAACGCTAAAAACAATTTTATGGAAGCATTATCAGATTTAAACACGTTCGCAAAAATCCTTACCGACAAAGGATATAATGGGTATTTCCATACGCAGGGTGCGTATGCCGGAAAGCTGAAAGACAGCATCGGCGAATACCTCGAAAGCTGCCAAAAAGGTGCAGACAGTTTGCCTAAACAAGATTTGTTGCTGACAGGCTACCTACAATGGTCGGGCGATGACAAGCCCCGTGTAGAATGTAGTATGTGGGTAAAATACCTGAATGGCAAATTCTCACTTAGCCGTATGGAGGTATCGAAGAAAGACGGCTTTGGGCAATTACTCAAAAAATCGGAACTGGCAAACCTGTCAGTCATATCCGCACCCAAATTAATGGAAGCGGTCGCACTGGTCAATGATGCGCCGAAGCAAACGGCGGCTAAAAGCCCTAAACGTTTCAAGCTATAACAACAGAAATAGTAAGGCTATGAAAAAATTAAGAGCAAATATGGACAGGTACTTTGACAAGCTGGACGAACGTTGGCGGTCATTGCCCTTACGGAAACAGCACCAATATACCCTGTACTTTTTTGCGGGGTATCTCTTGCTGACCGCAGGGGTTATCGGCAAAGTAGTGTACGATACGGGCAAGCCCAATGATGCAATCAACATCAGGCATATCGAAAACCCTGTCCTCAAAAAAAGTGAAAGCCCTGCAAGATTGCAAGACACATTATCAACAATTCTAAAAAATCAGATTTATGAAAGAAAATGAGAACAAAAAATCGGTTGTCCGGGTAACGGAGGGGAACCCGGCAGCAACCGCTGAAGTGCCGCAAGACGGCACACAGAACAAAGCCGAAAAGCTCAAAAAGCCACTCATTTTTGGCTTAATGGGGATTGTCTTCGTGGGTTGTATGTACCTCATATTTAAACCGTCCGAAGATAAAAAGGCAATCGAGAACATTGGGCTGAACGATGCCGTACCACAGGCTACCGGAGCAGGAATGCCTGCCGACAAAGGCAAGGCGTATGAACAGGAAATGCTGGAACGTAAGGAGCAGGAAAAGCGGAATGCACTTGCAACGCTTTCAGATTATTGGAACACGGACAGCGCACAGGACAGTGAGAAAGAAATCCCTGAAGAGGATGAAAGCAACAGTTATGGCGGTGGCAGAAATTCGGGCAGGAACGGTAATCAGACATTGAACAGTTACCGCAATGCACAAAGTACATTGGGTTCATTTTATCAGGATGATAATGCTGAAACAACGGAACTCCGTAAGCAACTGAATGAGTTAAAAGAACGGTTAGCTGAAAAAGATGTACCTAAGCCTGTAACCGTTGATGACCAGCTTGCCCTGATGGAGAAATCCTACCAAATGGCGGCAAAGTATCTGCCAACGGGTACAAATTCAACAGAAGCCCCACCTGCTAAGGATGCAGGTACGGCTACCACAGGTTCAACTCAAAAGGAGCATTTTGTGGCATTCACGCCTACAAGAAAGAACACCGTTTCCGCTTTGTATCGTGAGCCTACGGACAGTGCCTTTGCAGCCGATTGGAGCCAAACTAAAAATCGTGGCTTTTATACTGCTGGTTCTATTGAGCAGGTGGTACAACCGAAAAACAGTATTAAAGCCTGTGTACACGATGCCCAAACGGTCATTGGCGAAACGGGCGTAAGACTGCGATTATTAGAGCCTGCCCAAACGCCTCAACGTACCATTCCAAAGGGAACGATTGTAACAGCTAACGCTAAATTTCAGGGAGGTCGATTACAGCTAAAAATTACCTCCATAGAACTGGAGGGAAACATCATTCCGGTTGATATTACTATTTACGATTTGGACGGACAGCAAGGTTTGTACGTTCCGTATTCGCCCGAAATGAACGCTCTTACTGAAATGGCGGGCAATATGAGCCAGACTTCGGGAACAAGCATAATGCTCACGCAGAATGCCGGACAACAGGTTGCTGCTGATTTAAGCCGTGGCGTGGTGCAGGGTATTTCGGGCTATTTCGCTAAAAAGGTACGCACACCCAAAGTTGCCCTAAAAGCAGGGCATCAGGTCTTCCTTGTATCTAAAAAATAATGTTGAACTCAAATAAATAAAACAATGAAAAATCATTTAAAAACTTTTTGGGCATTTGTCCTGATACTCGGCTTAGCCGTACAGTCTTACGCACAGGATAGTGCAAGAACTAAACTTGCATTGGGCAAGATAGAACCGTATAAAATGGAAGTGACCTACAATAAGACTTCACACCTGATTTTCCCCACGGCTATACGCTATGTGGATTTGGGTAGCGAATACCTGATTGCAGGGAAAGCAGAAGATGCGGAAAACGTGTTGCGTGTAAAAGCATCGGTAAGGGATTTTGAACCCGAAACCAATTTTTCAGTCATTACCAATGACGGGCGTTTTTATAGCTTCAATGTGTATTACAGTTCATATCCGGAGGCAATGAGCTATGACCTGCTCACGATGCAAAAGGCAGTAGATAAAGCCAATGGTAACGATGTGCTTTTTGAAGAATTGGGCAGCAATTCGCCGTCATTGGCAGGTTTGCTGTTGGAAACGATTTACAAGAAAGATAAACGTATTGTAAAGCATATCGGGGCTAAGAGTTTCGGTATTCAGTTTATCCTCAAAGGCATTTACATACACAACGGCAAATACTATTTCCATACGGAATTGAGAAACCGTACCAATGTGCCATTTCAGATTGATTTTGTGAATTTCAAGGTAGTGGATAAAAAGGTAGCCAAACGTACCGTAGTACAGGAACGCCCGATGATACCGCTTAGGACTTACAAGCCACTGGACGACATTGCCGGAAAAACAATCGAACAAAACGTGTTCCTGTTAGACCAATTTACCATTGCCGATGACAAGGTGCTGCTGATTGAGATTTTCGAGAAAAACGGAGGCAGGCATCAAACGCTTCAGGTTGAAAACTCCGATTTAATCAAGGCTCGTTTGATTAACGATATGCACCTGAAATTTTAATAACCTTTTAAAGTAATTATATGAAAAAGTATATCTATACCGTGATGCTCATCTTGATGGCCATCACGGTTACACAGGCACAAAGAATGCTCCCAAAACAAAGAGGGTTGGAAATAAGTGCAGGCGTACTATCCAATGATAAGATTGGTAATGATTATTACATCAGTGCAGCAATGACCGTAAACGGCAAAAATGGTAATTACCAGCTTTGGGCATTGGAATATACACACCAATACCACGACTATAAAGACCTCCGCATACCGCAGGAAACTTATAGTGCCGAAGGTGGTTACAGTTTCTACTTGTTGGGCGATGCCCGTAAGAACATTACGCTGAATTTAGGAATAACAGGCGTAGTCGGTTATGAAAGCATTAACCGAGGCGAAGCAATGTTGTATGACGGAGCGAAGATACTGAGCGAGGACAATTTTATCTACGGAGCTGGTGGACGGCTCACATTTGAAACGTACCTGTCTGACCGATTTGTATTAGTCCTGCAAGGGCGTACAAAAGTCCTTTGGGGTACAGACTTAGAACAGTTCCGACCGTCCGCAGGTGTGGGATTAAGGTTTAACTTTTAAAACAGAAAACAATGATAGCAATATTCAATAAATTCAGAATGGGATTACTGCCGATATATGTATTGCTGGCAATCCTCACAACTTCGGTTACGTTGGTATCTTGTAGCAAAGATGATGAACTCGAAATACAAAACGATTTTCCTTTTGAGGTCAAAGTGATGCCAGTGCCTAAAGATATTGCCAATGGGCAAACAGTAGAAATACGCATAACCATACAGCGAAGCGGTAATTACAGCAACACGCAATACTATCTCCGCTATTTCCAGTTTGACGGACAAGGCACACTTCGGTATTATGATGAACCGCCGTACCTGCCGAACGATTTGTATTCGTTACCAACTGAACAATTCAGGTTGTATTACACTTCAACATCTACCGTATCACAATCTTTTGAGGTTTGGATTTCGGATAGCTTCGGGAACGAAAAACAATTGAGCTTTCAGTTTAATAGTAGCGATTAAAAGTAGTATGTCATTTCATAAAAACGGCTTATCTGATTGGTAAGCCGTTTTCTATTTACAGCGTATGCTTAGGAGCATTTTACTGGCTCATCAATATTTCTTAAATTTATACTTGTGAAATTAAAAATGTGAGGATATGGTTGCATCATTGGTTATAGGGATAATATTTTTGGTTGCAGGCTTGGGACTTCGTTATTGGATTAACCGCAGAAAGTTTTATAGGCGCAGCCCTATGGGAGCAGAGGGCTTTTCTTCTTATGAAAGTTCGGTTTTCATTAAATTGATTGAAAAGGTTGGCAAATGGATAGCTTACGCCCTGATTATATTCGGGCTGTTATCACTGTGGGTTTACTCCCGTGAGAAAAAAGAAAAGCAGCAGCCGGAAGTAAAAACCGAACAGCCAGCCCAACGCTGATACGCATTCTTACAATAAGATTTGATAAAATCGGATAGCCAAAAGGTTATCCGATTTTATGTTTGCGGCAAAAGTAAACTGCCAAATACTGCCTTTCAACGCCAATCAATACCACATTTTCCACCCCTGTAATAAGCCTTTATAAATTCGACTTCCACAGAAAAATTGAGCAGATTATGGAAGTTATCGCAATACAAAAATCCGCATTTGACGGAATGAAGAATGAGCTAAGGGAACTTTTGGAAATGACCGAAAAAGTCACGAGAAAATACACGCCGATTTTCAAAGCGGAAAAATGGCTCGATAACCAGGAAGTGTGTTTGATGATGAACATTACTAAACGGACTTTACAGACCTATAAGGACAAAGGGTTATTGCCTTATTCCAAACTGAACCGCAAGAATTATTATAAACTCACGGACGTACAGGCTTTGCTCGAAGCCGGACAGCCGTACAATACAGATGGCAATGGATTTACTGACCAATGAAGCTGAAGAAGTCATCGAACAAAAGGAGATGATATTACAGTTAAGAAGCCGTATAGAAGAAATACTGAAAAACTATCGTCCTGTAATGAACGGAGAAATTTATTTGTCGGGCGAAGATGTATGCAAGCTGCTCCATATCAGTAAACGGACTTTACAGCAATATAGGGATGATAAAATCCTGCCGTATATACAGATAGGAGGCAAGATAATCTATAAGGAAACGGATTTAATGAGTGTACTGGAGCAAAATTACATTTCCAATAAAACAGACTAACTGTTACCTTTTTGTACTTGTATGCTTTCATATAGGAACGAGTTTAGTATCTTTGCTATTGAAAATATAGAAAATACTTAAAGTGTTTTTGCTTTAAGTCCCACATTGAAAACTGGTAATTTTTAGACAACGGGACAGATAAGTAGGAACGCTCACGTCAAAAGGCGTGGGCGCTCGCTTATTCGTTGTCGGGCATACCAGTGCCTCAATGTGCGGTAAGTGTAGTTGCCTGCGCTCTTTTTTTTGGTGCAGAACTCCACTTCTTAAAACATTGAGATTATGGACAATGCACACATTTTTTACCCCAAATTTGACCATCCTGCGTCACAACTGTCAGCATTCTCTCTCTGTATAGATGTATTCATCATATCTCTCAAAAATGGCGAAATCGTAAAATTTAAACCGAATGAGATAGAACATTTCAAAGAATGGCTTGAAAAGTTTAAGGTTAGAAATATTGCGTCTGATGATGGCATATCTCGCTATGATAGAACAGCTAATTTGTCTAAATCCCGCCTCGGATTTTATAACCTAAGCAAAAGAAACAAAGGAAAATGAAAAAAGGACAAGCAATCAAAGTAGCGATGATAGATGACCACGATATGCTTAGAAAGGGCATTTGTGATTTTCTACCAAGCTACGGTTTTGAAATCGTATTTGATGCGGATAACGGAAAATCAGCTATTGAAAAAATGGCTGTTTGTGAGCATATTCCAGACGTGTGTATAGTAGATATAAATATGCCTGTTATGAACGGTTTTGAAACCGTAAAAGCATTACGGAAAAAATATCCGCAACTAAAGATGCTGGCATTCAGTGTAAACGATGATGAAAAAGCCGTAGTAAAAATGCTCGAATGTGGGGCGAATGGTTACGTTCTAAAAGGTGCTGACCCTGATGAGCTACAAAGAGCCATTGAGGTTATTTATAACGGAGGGCAGTATTTCAGTTCGGGTGTGTGTGGTATCGCAGAAGAATACTTTGGGAAGAACTAACTTTCAACCTTACGTAATAATCATCAATACCGTTAATAATTAGCGGCGTTCTTTTGCTTCTTTTCTTTGGTCGCTTATGTGGAAAGAAAAGAAGTCATTATCAAAAACAATCATTGGGATAATGAATATCCCACACAATAATGTCGTAACCTGTTTGGTAAAATGTAGAGAAAGGGAATTGTGTAGCGGTGCATTTTGACAAAGGGGTTGCACCGATTTGAAGCAAAAAGACTGCCCCGACCATCGGGAGGATCTGTCTTTTTGCCGCCCAATTTTTTAGGTCAGGCGACTTTTATCGGGTGGGTGCGGAAATCTTTCAGATTGTGAAAAAATCCCTTGTATTCGGTCATTCCCCTGCGGAACAAGTTCCACAATAAGGAGCAACCCATTTGTGTCAATGATGAATTGATAAACAAATCTTGGTGTTCCAATGCTTCGGCAAGTGAGCAACTTGGCGTGTTATCTTCTTGTTCGGATTGCTTCAGCAATTCGCCAAATTCATCGGTAACAAATGGCAGGCTTGCCACCGTTTGGTATTTCTCTGAATTGGGTTGCTTTATCTCTCCGATAGTAGATAGTAGCACTTGTCCTGTATCTTGGCTGTTGCCAAAATCCAACCAATATTTTGGCTCATCTTGGTAGTGTCTGCGGTAGCTTATTTCTTTTAGAATTTCAGCAACGCCAAATCTCGCCTGTACGTTATCCACGCACGTAATAGTAATGATTGCCCTTGCTTCTTCGGGCAATCTGCCAAACTTGTCCTTTTCAAATTTTACCGTTTTGGCTTTCCAATTTGTACCTGCCCAACGGTTGCAACGATTGACTAAAGCAACGGATTTGGATAATCCTGTTTCACTTTCTGCAAAACGCTGTCTGCCTAAATTGGCATTCGTGATAACATCATCATCCCAAAGGCGGACTTGCAAACCTGCGTGTCCTAATGCTATCAAGCTCTCGTTAATTTCCATTAAAGCGGTCAGTACCTTAGAGCCTGTGCCACCTGCTCCGATAAGGTTTACCGAAATCGGATTTGTCGGATTGAGTAAATAATTATCCGTAAAATGGATTGCTGTTTTTTCTGTATTCATCACAATAGATTTTTAAGGGTTTTGTTATTCTTTTTTAATACTTCTTTAGGAAAAGGTTTATCAGTATTGATAAGGTCTTTCCAAAGGTTTACAATGTTTTTTTTCGTTAGGTTCTCGCATAATGAATGGCTGAAATAGGAATTAAAAAAGTAATGTTCCCACGCCTGTATAAATTCCTCAACCGAAGCCGAATTTTTAATATCAATACTAACAGTACCCATACATACATTGCCCTTTTCGTAGATATTGAAGAAAGGTGCGTAATGCAATGGCGTCTTCTCGGTGGGTCTTCTGTCGCTTGCCAAAGCAAATACAGTAAGACTGCTTTTGCTCGCTAACCAAAGCATTGGCGGTACTTGTGCCATTCCGTTGGGTATGCCCAAACTATCCACAAAATACAATTGCCTTTGCTGTGCTTTGGTGTACCATAATACTGTACCTTTTTCAGCATTTGGATTGATATGCAGAATATTGGTCGGTAAAATTCCCTTTGGCTTTAAAAAGGCTGTGTTCTTTTCTTCATCAGTCTGTAAAGACTTTGCCAATACGTTGGCTTCCCTTACGGTCAATGGGTGGGCATTGATAGGGGTTCCGTTGTTGTCCATATCGAAATGCTCCACGTACATTGCTGTATCTGTTCCTTTGGTTTCATAGAAAACCAATGCGGATTTTGGATAGTACAATGTGCCGAAATCTTTGGTTATGTCGTTTACGGTGTTCATTTTTCTGTTGTTTTATAGTCATACAATAGAGTGCAGAGGTCGTCCAATAGGGCAAACAGGCGGTTTTCAAAATCAAGGTTATTTGTCTTTATTTTGCTTCCGTCAAAGGATTTGCAAATGGTCGGTTCTTCCAATATTCCACACTCATTAAACTCGTTGTTGATGCTTTCTTTAAGGCTTTCATATAACCAACCTTTGGTGTCGGAAATAAATGAGATATACTTTTCCATTCCGATTGCTTCGGTTTCGTAATCATCATCATAGGGGTCTTGTTCGGACAATGGTGCGTTTCTGAAAATGGTTGCGTTCGGGTATTCCGAATAAAGGGCAAAAGCATTACAAGCTATCTGCCAACATTCCCTGTCGAATATATCACGGCTTTTAAATCGGCTCAAACGCTGTTCAAATACCTTTAGATTGATACGGTTAAATAGCTTCTGTTCTATATTGTAGCCAATATATTCGGCATTTCTCAACTCACTTCTATATGTTTCGGTTTCATCCGTTTCTTCGTCCTGTTCTACCCAATCTTTATGCGTTTCATATAGCCAATACAAATAGCTGTCTTCCTGTCTGTAATACGGCACATCGGCAATATGGTACAGGTAACTACATACTGATATTAAAAGCTGTGCGGTCTTTTTACGCTTCGGGTCTTTGAGCATTTGAAATAGTGGTATAATTGGAATATAATACAAGGTTGTACCCACATTGTACCTTTCCTCGCTCACAAAAAATGTTTTCTTACTATCCTGTACCAATTTGAAATTATCCCAATTGATATTGGTGCGTTTTACTTTGGTTTCCATATCCCACATAGACAATACTACATTGTAGGGAAATTCAAAATCTTGGGTTTGCATTGGCTCAATGCTGTAATGTTCAGCAAGTCGGGAAAGGGACTTGTAAAAATCCCTCTCCGTTTTCTGACAAGCCTGTACGGATTGTGCTGTTTTCAGTTTAGGCAGAAACGTACACTTTAGAATACCATTGGTAGCATTGCTATTGGTACGGATTTCTGCTTGTCTTTCTGCACTTGGTTTGCGTCCTTTGGTCTTTGTAGCCAATTTGCGAACTCGCCCAACTGTCGGTGTAACTGCTGTTGTCGTTTCTGTTCGGGTATATTGATTGTTCCCGATATGATGTTGCGTTGCATAATTCATCGTTTTATAATTTTGGTTTAACCTTTCGTACCCATTACGCTCTCAAATTTGTACTCGACTGCATCGTCTTTTATTTGTGGTGCAGATGCTTTTGCCGTTGTCAAAATCGGGTACATATTGGCGTAGAAATTCATTACGGCTTCCACGCTCCAACGTGGTTCGGGGTCAGTCAGTCTGATGTCCTGTCCTTTATCTTTGAGTATGAAAACTCGCTCTAATTGCGTTGCTAATAACATAACTTTCTAATTTTGGGGTTAACACTTTTATTCTTCCTCGTCCGCTTCATCAATAGGATAATCGGCTGTAACTTCTGCCACTTGTAGCGGTTCGGGTGCTGTTGCTTCCATTGCTCCGAAAAGGCTCGGTGTGGCGAACTTGTCGGACAATGATGTTTTGCGTTTGCGTATCTCGTCCGCTTTTTCGGGGAACTCTGTTATATCGGGTACTTTCATCCACGCTTCACGGAACTTGCCCTCTTTCTCCAGTTCGTCAGCCTTTGCCATAGCATCTTTAAACTTCTTGTCTTTAGCTTCTTTCTCTTTTTTCTCTTTCTCGGCTTTTTCCTTTTCTATTGCGGAATGCTTTTTAACTTCTTCCAATTGTTTTAGGAATTTTTCCATATCCACCATTAAGCCCGATACCTTTTGTATAGGTGTTGTTATCTGCTCAAAAAATCCCTCGTCAAACTCTTGGGGTGTGGCGTTAAATGTCAATGGGGGAATACCGTTTTTGGCACTATCTCCACACGCTTCATTGTTGAGCAATACCGTTACAATTAGGTTGCTTTCTATTCCTTTTGAAATGTTCAGTTGTAAAACTCCTGTAAAGTCCAACTGCTGTATCTGATTGAAAAAATTTGTGTTCATCGTTCTAAAATTTTAAATTGTTATTTACTGATTTCTGCTATTTGGTCAATCCTGCCGTAAACAATACGTTTAAGGCTTGTTTTGTCGGGGGCGTTGTATTCTGCCCAACTGCCGTATTGCTTTACTACATAGGTTTTCAAAATGTCCTCAAACCCGAAGCGATAACCCATTAGGGGTACGGCTCTTTTGAAATAGGCATTTTGGTTTACTGCTTCCGCAAGCCAATTTTTTTCGGCTCTGTTTAACTTGTCGCCTTTGTTTAGTTTCTCCCTTAATTGATAAACCTTTGCATTTTGCAGGGTTTCCAATTCGGGAACATCGTGGCGTACAAACTTTGTGGCTATTGTCTTCGTTTCCATTGTATCTGCATTAAATGTTATGAGTATTGTTTTTCAGCGGTATAAATGCCATTTTCATAGTAGCCTATAAGCCGCTCCCAAAGCCGTATTAGGCTGTCCGTATCTACATAGAAATACTTGGTTCGACTACAATAAATGATGTATATAGCTTCATCCTTGTATTGTGTTTCAATGCTCTTGCCTTTAGCCAAACTTTTCGCTTCGTCTATTGATTTTGCTTTCATATCTTTTGTATTTAATAGGCTACCACCGTTTAAAGCGGTAGCCTGTAGTTATTTAATTAAGGTTTAGGATTTCCGCACCATCTAAGGCAAAGCCAGTACACAATTCAAATGCTTTCTGTGATTTGAGTTGGGCAGTACCACCCAATACAATGCTCTGCAACTTGGCTTCATCGTTCTTGTAATTTCTTACGTTCTGATAGTAACCTGTAACAGCGTTATATGCTCCGAACAACGTGCCTTTTGTCGTGTCCATTTGCTGTGTATCGCTTATCATCGCATAGGCAAAAGCATCCTCAACGGTGTTTTTGAACACGGTGGAAATTTCATCTTCCGCACCTTTTTTGATGAGGTCAAGCGTTTCTTTGTTCGGGCAAAGTGCCAACTGTATTAGCTTTCTTACCTCTCGGTCTGATACTTTTACTTTTGCCCATTCGTTGAAAATGCCCTCTAATTGGTTGCTCAATGTGTTGGCAAGCCCCATAATCTTGTGAGCATTCTCGATACGTTGTTTTGCTCCCGAAGTATGTTTGATACGAACTACATTCGTCATACTGCGTAACGAAGCGTTTAAGGTGTTTTGACAAACAATTCTGATAGGCGTAAATGCGGCTGTGATACTTCCGCTACCATCGTGCGAAGTAGTTAGGAAAATGTACTTTTCTGTAACATCATCCCCTTTACCTACTCGGATATAGTCGGGCAATTTGGCTGTGATAAAAATCCGTTCTCCATTGCCCAACGCTCCTGCGGTTTCATAGAGAATACCCTCGCCACCACCTACAATAGCATCAAAGAAATTAAAGGCTTCACGGTTCTGTACAATGTGGTAATCTTTGCCTACAACGCCTAATACTGCATTGTTATCGGTGCGTATGTTGGCGAAATAGTTAGGTACTTCCAATTCGCTACTGCCAATCTCTATGCCGTTAGCCGTTTCGATAATACCCGAACCTTTGGTAAATAGTGGGGATTTTACGACTTCGTAATCTAACCCTGCGTATTTGATAGCTTCCTCGCTTGTCGGGTACTGTTCCACGATTTGCCCCAAGTTGTGCCACGCTTTTTGCTGAACGCTGAAAAATGAATAACGTCCTGTTCTCTCGTTGAAATTGATATTATGTGCCATAATATTTAAAATTTTGATGTTGAAAAATGATTGAATACTCGTTGTTAAAATGGGAGGTCGTCTTCTGCTCCCTCTGTTGTAAATCCGTTGCTTTCAGATTGTGCAGTAGCCTGTACGGTTTCGGCTCTCCTGCCTCCTGCAAGCGGTTTGAAGTCAGAGGTATGAAAGTTCAAACCTGCCTTTGCTTCTCCGTCTTTGCCTACCCACGCTCTTGTGCTTACCCTGCCAGTCAGTTCTACCAATAGACCTTTAGTGAGTATCTTCACTGCGTTCGGGGTTCTCCAATATGAGCAGTCGAAATAGGCGGTTTGCTCCACTCGTTCGCCCTGTTTGGTTTTGTAGCTGTCGTTTACCGCTACTGAAAAGTTTACTACTTGTTTTCCGTTTGACGTTGTGCGTACTTCCGCATCCCTTGTCAGTCTTCCTGTGATGTTCATAATCGTCCTGTTTTAAAAGTTTTACATTTTGTTACGTTCGCTTTTCTCGTTTCCTGCTTCCTGTTGTGGTTTGCTCCGCTTCGCTTCGCATAATTTTTTCCAAAAGAAAAACCGGAAAAAAGAAAGCAGATAATCCAAGCGGGCAATAGCGAAGACCAAGAAAAAAAATGATTTAATGGGGGTTCCTTTAGGGGGAAACCGTTCATTCATTTTTTTTATTGGTGGGTGTGTGCGGTGGCTGCCCGCTATAACTTAGCTGCCTTTTTACCGGTTGATTGTGGAAATATTCTGTTCCAATTTTTATGGCATAAATGACCAGGCTATGAGAGCCTGAAACAGAGGTGGGAGTAATCAAAAAGTAAGGGCATAAAAAAAGCAGGATAGTTAAATCCTGCTTTAAACTGATAAGTAAAGAATACACTAATTTTTAAACCGTAATTTCTTCGGTATCGTAAATTACATCTGCGTTTGTGTGTTCATTCAATAATGCTACTTCTTCGCTTTCCATTTTAATAATAAACGCATCTTCCATTGCCTTAAATTTAGGCGAAACCAAATCCATATCCTTACTGATTTTTTGGCTGGTAATCTTAGCATAAATCTGTGTAGTGGAAATATTCTTATGACCCATCATTTTGCTAAGGCTTTCAAGAGGTACGCCCTCGGTCAAAAACATTGTGGCGAATGTGTGACGGGCAGTGTGAAATGTAACTTTCTGTTCTGTAACAATACCTGCTTCCTCAATAAGTTTACCTATATGCGTATTGCAAGTCGCATTGGATGGCATTGGGAATACAAAATCATTTCTTGTAACCCCACGATATTTCTCAATGATGCGTTTGGGAATTTCCAAAAGACGGACGTTGGAAGCAACATCTGATTTTTTCCTCCTGCTGATTATCCATTGGTGTCCGTCAAAGAACGATTGGATATTGCTCCATTTCAGCTTCTTAATATCAATGTAAGAAAGCCCTGTAAAACAACTGAAAATAAAAAGGTCTTTTACAAGTTCATATCTGGGCTTGGATGGTTTCAGGAGCATTAAGGTTTCAACATCCTCTTTTAAAAGGTAGCTGCGGTCGGTTTCTTCCATACTGATTTCATAATCCTCAAAAGGATTATCCCGTATCAAGCCTTTCTTGATAGCCAATTCAGCCAAAGCAATAACTGGCATTGTGTAAACCCAAACCGTATTATGAGTACATTCTTTATCAATGCGAAGAAAGAAATCAAACTCACGGATAAAATCAGAAGTGAGTTCCCGGAAAGCCATATCGTCCCGATGGTAACGCTCTCTTATAAATTCGCTAAGGTGGTTGTAAACAGTGTTGTATTTGCTATATGTGCTTTGAGAGCGTTTTCCCTTAGCGACCATTTTTTCAAAGTCTTCGTTTTGGTCTTTAAAGACTTTTAGTACGGCATCGTCCATTACACCAACACCCAAAAACGAGAGCTTTACTTTCTGTGCGGTCGCAAAACCCTCGTGCTTCAGCATATCGTCATAAATCTTGTCGATACGACCCCGTACGTTATCCAGCTTTTGGTTAATGTTCAAAGCGGTGGCACTCTTGCCCTCAACTCTTCCGTATTTTAAATCCCAATTTTTCGGGTTAATTTCTAACTTTGTTCCCAAAGTTTTAGCTGTTCCATCAATGGTAATACGTGCCATAATTGGTGCATTACCGTTCTTTTTCAGTTCGTTCTTTTTCAGGTAGAAAAGCAGTTTGAACGTGGACTTTTTTGTCTGTTCCATAACTCAAATGTTTAATGTTTAAAATTAAATTACATTGAGTTACAAGGGAATGTAAAAAAGGGTGCAAAAGACTGAAATATAATCAGTTAAGTTATGTAGTTACCTTTGCCAATCAGTAACGAATTAGTAACCTAACTTTGTATTTTCAAGCCCAAAACCTATCAGACACCGAGTTCCAAATTAAGACTACTGTTTTATAAAGCATTGTATAGCAACGGTTTTAATCGTTTTGCTTATTTTTACTTTTTACTAATCTTTTTTTATAAAAAAAGCAAATAATCAAATTATGAAAATTATTTTAAAACTGTTTGGGTTTGGAATAGTATTGTTGTCTTTTTATGCATTGTACAATAAATTTCCGTTGGTTGGGAACTTTCGGGAGTTATCTTATCAATTTACCTGGCCGAATTTCTATTTACCATTTATAAGATTAACAAGTTTTTCGTTTTCGATCTGGCTAGTTGTTTTAGCGCAGGCAACATTAATGAGCTATGTACTTTATCAATATTTCATTGCATTCAAAATTCCGGAAAATTCTATTATTTATCTTTTTTTTCCGTTAACGTTTTGTTCATCCGTTTCTTTACTAGTTTCTACAATAGACTTTGCAGTATTTCATTCGCTGGCAATATTATGCACAGGATATTTTCTACTGGATAATACCTCCAGATTAACAAAACGTGTTTTCGCTGTTATTATATTTTTAACCCTGTTGATCGATCCGATAAATTTAGTTTTTATAGCTACATGTTTTACTTTTAAATACCTAAGAAAACTCAAGTATATCCATTATATTATTCTACTCCTGATTTTTGTAGAAATAATCTTTTTTATGATATTTCTCGGTGCATTGCCTACATATCTCTTATTTTCAAATTATTTATTCCCGGCCGATGCATATCAGATAACAACTGACTCACGTGAGTTTTTGTATCTTTTTACAAATTTTAATTGGGAATCTCGACAGTTTCTGTTGAGCCGACAATATCAAAACTGGCTAAACCTTAATTTTTTTCACTATTCAATTTTTGTTTCGGCTCTCATCGCCTTTTTACAATTATTAAAAGAGATACTCTTTTTTAAGAAAAAACATACAGGATATATTGACTTATCATTGTATTTTCTTTATTCGATATTAATTGTTGTCCCAGTGATATTAGTATTGAAATTTGATAAGTGTTATCAGGTTTCATGGACTTTAATGGTGCCTTTCCTTCTATGCGTTTATCATAAATACAGCTCAAAATGGATACAAAACCTCAAAATAGATTAACAAACCTTCTTATCGTTTTCTTAGGAGCAGTTATATTAATGTGGCTTGCACTATACAATGGGTATCCATTGGTATTTAATCACGATTCTGGTGTCTACCTCGAGAACGCGTTTGATGTGTATGTATCACCCGATAGACCCGTTATGTACAGCCTCTTTATAAAATTTGTGTCAAGAGGATACAGTTTTTGGTTGGTTCCCACCGCACAAGCATTATTGCTTTCTTACGTTTTATATTTGTTCTTTGAAGGAAGAACAAAAAATAGCGCGTTCATATTTTCAATATGTTTTTTGTCTCTTTCTATGGGACTTTCGTTCGAAGTCAGCTGGTTGATGCCCGATGTATTTGCAGGCGTTCTGCTATCTTGCATGATTTTATTATTATTTTTTGAATTAAAATGGTATCATAAGCTGTTTTTATATGCAATGGTTATTTTTTGTACTGCAGTACATAACTCAAACTCTTACATTGCGATTGGAAGCCTTTTTCTTTCTGCTTTATTATTGATCCCTATTTATGTAAAAATCAGATCAACCTCATACATACTGCTATGGAAAAAAATTGGGGCAGTATTTGCAACAGTAGTTTTTGCTATTCTTTTGAATGCGGGGATTCACAAGTTTTTGGGAGGAGATTTCGAGTCATCAAAGGGAGGTAGCGTATTTCTCTTTAGTAACCTGATCGAAATGGGTGTGGTGGACGAATTTCTTGATCAACGTTGCCCAGACAAGAAATACCGTCTGTGTACCTATAAAGATTCACTTCCGAACAATTTTCTATGGGATAGTAATTCACCAATTAATAAAACAGATGGGTGGAAACATCCGGAAGAGTATCAGCTCATTACCAAAGACATATTGTTGACACCAGAGTATACATTCAAGGTTGGCTATCAGTCGGCTATATACACGCTCAAACAGCTGGTTAATTTTGACGTTGTGGATATTGCAGGGGTTGGCGAGCGGGTAAAAAAGGCTGTATTTATGCATATACCGCAAGAACATTATCCGCTAATGACGAGTAGGGAAGCGCAACATCGCCTGGATATTTCATGGCTCAATTATTTTAATATTTTCTTTTTTTTCGCAGCTGTATTATTCAATATTTCCATTCTTAGATCTAAATCTGTTTCGATGAAGATTAAGATGATTACATTCTTTATTTTTCTGATTTTGATTGTGAATGCTTTTATCTGTAGTGTATTTTCCGGTGTACATCCGAGATACCAGGGAAGGATATCCTGGACAATCATTTTACCATTCTTTCTAATTTATCAAAACCAAATTCAAACGATTATAACCAAATTTTGCCATTATGGAATTAACAATTTTAATGCCCTCATTAAACGAGGAAAGAACAATTTTTAAGTGTATTGACAAAGCCCTCAGCTCGATAGAGCGATTAAATATTGAGGCGGAGGTCCTGATTGCAGATAATGGATCCACTGATCGAACGATAGAGATCGTTTCCTCGTACGAAGAAAATGTGCGTTTAATTTCTGTTAATAAGTTAGGTTATGGTAATGCATTGATAGAAGGTATTGAACAGGCAAAGGGAAGATTTATCATTATGGCTGATTCTGATGATAGTTACAATTTTTTGGAAATCGACGGATTTTATGAGAAGTTGAAAGAAGGGTATGACATGGTCATCGGTAATCGATTCAGCGGTGGAATTGAGGAAAATGCTATGCCTTTTTTGCACCGATACCTAGGAAATCCTGTACTGTCTTTTTTAGGAAGGTTATTTTACCAAATCAAGATAAAGGATTTCCATTGCGGATTTCGAGGTTTTAAACGTGATGAGGTGATGAATTTAAAGTTATGTTGTGGAGGAATGGATTTTGCTTCCGAAATGATTGTAAAATCGAGTCTGCACAACCTTTCGCTTACGGAGATCCCTATAAGATTATACAAAGATGGCAGAGATCGGAAACCACATTTGAATACATGGCGAGATGGTTGGAGACATCTTAAATTTCTATTATTATTTTCTCCTAAATGGGTGTTTTTATATCCGGGAATTTTGTTAAGCACATTTGGCTTGACATTATTTGCGATATTGTTAAATACAGATATTCAAATAGCTAATATAAATTTGAGTATTCATACAATGATTTACTCTTCGAGTTTATTCATCATTGGGGTACAGTTATTTTCATTTTATATTTTCTCAAAGCAGCTAAGGGACAATGTGTTACTTAGTAAGGCTCCAGTCATGCGAAAATCCAGATTAACGATTGAAATAGGATTAGTGGCTGGAGGTGCAACAGCTCTGGCAGGTTTGATTCTATTCTTTTTGAGTGTTTTCTATTGGGCCGATAAAAGTTTTGGAAATCTTGATCCGTTGAAAATGATGAAGTTGGTTATGCCTTCGATCACTTTATTGATTGTGGGAGTTATCCTTTTATTCAATAGTTTCTTTCTCAATCTGGTAGCATTAATAACTAAGAAATGATATGTTGAACTCCAGAAAAGTATTTCTCTTCACACTGCTGTTTTTTTTGACCATATTCTGTATATATTATCTTTTATATCGCCTAGGTGTGATGGCTGTTTTACCGGATAATTACAATTTACTTCGAAATGATGCGGACTGGTATTACAAAATAACAGAAATCGGCTATTATTATCAGCCAAAGGCAATTGGCAACACCGCCTTTTTTCCATTCTTTCCCTTTTTTTGGAAATTTACGGGCCTATCTTCACTTGGGATTTCAGTCATCAATCTGTTGCTTTTTTGTGCTGCGCTTTCACTGCTAAATCAAGTATATAAGTTTACTTTATTTAATCTATTATTTATCTGCACTATTCCATCATTTATCTTTTTTATAGTTCCCTATTCGGAGGCATTATTCTTCTTATTTGGGAGTATCTATATTTATGGACTTTGTAGGGGATCTTTTTTACATCAAGGAATAGGTTTGTTAGGAAGTGGTCTGACAAGATCAGTTGTGACGATATTTATACCAGCAGTTTTTATTGTTGAAATCTGCATTTTTCTCTTTTATACTGAAAGAAAATGGGGTGATTTTAAAGATTGCCTCATGAAATTGTTATATCAGTGTTCACTATGTCTACTCAGTATCGGTATTGTTGCTGTTTATCAATATACTGCAATAGGGAAGTGGTTTTATTTTATTGAAATACAACAGTACTGGGGGCGTCATTTTCAATGGCCAACTCTTCCTTTTACAACCTTTACTCCCCAATCTGCTATGGGTATGGATACCATAGGTCTGAGCATGGGCTTTACAGCAATAGCACTATTTCTTTTCCTGATTAACAAGGTTTGGTATAGAAAGGTCGATAGAAAATTGAATAAAAATTACGACCGGGCACTTATTTTCTCCTTATGTTACTTCATATTTATTTCAATATTAGATGTCTTTTTTACGAATGATTATCAAGGACACACCAAGATCTGGTCTATAAATAGACATTTGCTTTGTACTCCCTATTTTTTTGTCATTCTTTTTGGACTTCGAAGCTCTCGTTGGTCCGGGGTTGTTGGCCAAAGATTTTTTATGGCTGGAGTAACAATGATTTTTTTAACCACTTTATTTTTGACCCAGATTTCTACTTATCCCATTCAGCTTATTTACTTCATCTTTTTTTCGGTATATCTTTTAAAATATATAATAATTCAAGGTCCTTTAGACGGTATGGAGCGCATTTTACATGCATTGTTTGTCAGCATCAACGTTATGTTTTATTTGATTTACATGCAGAATTATCTTCAGAATGGCTGGCTTGGTTAATTTTTTCATGCGAATAAGAAACTACTATTTATATAATCAATTAAAAAATTATGGAATTACCAAAAAAACGGGCGCTAATAATTGGCGCTGGCCCAGCGGGGTTAACGGCAGGTTATGAACTTCAGACGCGAACGGATATTGAACCAATTATTTTCGAGATGGACGATTGTTTTGGAGGAATATCCCGGACAATAAACTACAAGGGAAATCGGATGGATTTGGGGGGGCATCGATTTTTTTCAAAATCAGACAGGGTAATGGAGTGGTGGGGTAATATTATGCCGTTGGGTAAATTGGAAGAAGATACGGTTTCAGAACTCCAAACAAATACTTCAAGGAATAAGCAGTGCCAAACAGATGAAAATGAAGCCATGTTGGTAAGGAATAGATCCTCTAGAATTTTATATTTGGGGCGTTTATTTGACTATCCCATTCGCATGTCCCTATTGACAATAAAGTACCTAGGCCTTATCCGGTTTTTTAGAATCTCAGGATCCTATTTATGGGTGCGTCTTTTTCCTATTAAAGATGAGCGAAATCTAGAACAATTTTTTATTAATAGGTTTGGGAAGTATTTATATCTTATCTTTTTTAAAGACTATACTGAGAAGGTATGGGGAGTTCCCTGTTCCAACATTAAATCGGAGTGGGGAGCACAGCGGATCAAAGGACTATCTTTTAAGGAAGCTATTTCTCATGCGATCAAAAGTAAAATGAAAAAACAAACCGATATTGCGCAGAAAGAAGTGGAGACCAGTCTTATCGACCGTTTTCTTTATCCTAAATTTGGACCGGGACAGTTATGGGACAACGTAGCCAGCAGATTTCAGTCTTCAGGGGGGCAAATAATAAAGAATTCAGAAGTAATAGGAATTGATTGGAACGATAAAGAATCTGTATCGGTCACTGTAAAAGACCACTTAACAGGAGATGTAAATGAATATCATGGAAATGTATTGATTTCCAGTATGCCTTTAAAAGAATTAATTGGTCGAATGAAAAATGAGGTACCCTTGGAAGTAAAAAAAGTTGCAGCTGGTTTAGTGTACAGAGATTTCATTACCGTAGGTTTATTACTAAAAGATATAAAAATAAAGGATAAAGGACAATTTAAGGATGGTGGAAATCTCCCACCAGACAACTGGATATATATTCAGGAAAAGGGTGTTTCCTTAGGCCGTTTGCAAATATTTAATAATTGGAGCCCTTATCTTGTCGCAAATCAGGAACATGTATGGGTCGGGCTAGAATATTTTTGTAACGAAGGTGATTCCTTGTGGAGAATGTCCAATACAGATTTTATCGAATTTGCAATTGCCGAGTTAGTTTCATTAGGTATGATCACGAAGGAATATGTACTCGATAGTACAATAGTGAGAGTTCCAAAAGCATATCCTGCTTATTTTGGGACGTACGATAGTATAGATATTTTAAAGAATTATTTAAATTCAATGGAGAATATCCACCCAATTGGCAGAAATGGAATGCATAAGTACAATAATCAAGATCACTCGATGCTCACGGCGATGACTACCGTTGATAACATAATCAATGGCGAAGGAACAAAAACTGATGTGTGGAGTGTTAATACAGAACAAAAATACCACGAGAAAAGAAATGAAAATTAGAGCACTAAATTCCAATCAATTTTTTTGTTTGATTTCGCTACTAATTACAATATTATCAATTGTCTTTATTGAACATTATCGAATGTCAATAGAGGAGGCGGATGTATATTACCAGAATGAGACTGCAAATTATCCTGTAAATCCTTATTATAAAAGAGGGAATGAGCGCTCTGGAATTTATGTATATCGGATAAAAGCAAATTCATCTTTTCTGTTTTCTGGTCTTTTACAGATCGTACCAGATGACCGTTTATTGGAAGTTCGCATAAATAGCCATGTAGTACCACTGACAATGTTTACTAAGGAAGAGCTAAGTGATATTAGGAGAGGGGTACGTATAAATGTTTTGCCATATTTTATTCCAGGTGTCAATCAAATAGAACTTAAAGTAGAAAACTATCAAGGCGCATTTGGCGGAAAAGTTATTGATAAAACAAATTATAATAAGTATATCATTCTGCTTCTGGGAATATTAGCCGGTTTGTTTTTTTTAAGAAACAGAAATATAGCAAAAGATGCATTCATAAAACTCAAAAATAGAGAAGGAATTATTTTTTGGCGTACCACAATCTCAATAATTGCACTATTTCTTTTTTTAATCATAATCGGACGATTTTGGAGTTTTTCATGGATAAAGTGGAATATCGCTGGATTTTTGATTCTGTCTGTAATTTTTTTTACTTGTAAACGTATATATCAAAAGTTTTTATTTAAATCATCCATCTTTATATTTGTCGGCAGCATATGTCTTTTTATTGTTGGTGCTATTGTAATACCATTTGAAAGATACAGCTATGATGTCCATGGTCATGTTGAATATGTAGGTTATATTTTACAATATAAGGAGATTCCTCTAGCATCAAGTGGTTGGATGTTTTACCATCCGTCACTTTACTATTTGGTTTCCGCAAGCTTTTTATGGATTTCTAATTTTTCGGGAGTAACCTCCGATGAAGCTGTTAAGATATTGCAATTATTGAGCTTATCATTGTTTATTTTATATTCTTACTTTTCGATAGCGTCAATAGATAAATTCTTCAGAATTATTATTTCTAAAGATATTGCTTCTAAGTCTAAAATTGTTTACGCTTATTATATGGCCATTTTGCTTTTTCTGTTGTGGCCTTCGAATATGATAGTGGCTATTCGAATCGGAAACGATATTATGTTTGATCTTCTATTTTCAATTGGATTTTATTTTTCGTTGTGTTGGTATGATAGCAAAAAGTTGGGCGACCTATTTTATGCAACTTTTTTTGCGGCATGTTGTGTTTGGGCTAAGAGCAACGGATATATATTATTTGCCTTGCTAGCAATGCTTCTACTTGTATTGGTAATAAAAGAGATTCGTGTACATAAAATCAAAGAGACAACGTTAACTGCAATTTTTACATTATTTTTTGTTGGCTTATTTTCGGTTTATTTATCGTTTGGTGCTAAAATCAGAAGTAGCCTTAATGGAAGCCAAAAAAGTATGATTGTTGAAAATGCTACCAGTTTAAATCCAGCTCTGCTAGTCGATGCCCATTTTTCGAACTTTATGCCATTTAACCCTCTGCCTTTTATAGAAATACCATTCACGGATTCTATGGACGACAGCAGGGGGCGCCAGTCATTTTGGTACTATTTGATGAAAACGAGTTTATTTGGAGAGTTTCATTTTGATGGGATAAAAATAGCTGTCATTGCTCAGTCTATCAGTTTGTTATTTCTTTTGCTTGTGTTGTCATTCTTTTATGGTATGATCCGTTATTGTCGTATTGCGGCGGTACCACCATTTATTTTCAGTATAAGCTTGCTCACGTTTGCTATGATAGCATTTCGAGTATGTTACCCATATTCTTGTTCTAACGATTTTAGATATATTTATCCAGCAATTCTCCCTTTTGTACTTATATCATCCTTGAGCCTAATACGATTTAAGGATAGTAAGTTAATTCTTTTTTTATTTTTGTCTTTTGCATTATTAAGTGGCCTGTTTCAGATTTCACTTTTGTTTTAGCTATTCATTAAATAACAAAAAAGAAAATAAAAACTTTTATTGCGTTAAACAGGGCTGTCTTTCGGGGCCCTGTTGATTTTTCTTAGTGAGGTAAAGTCTATACATTATTAACCGATGAGTTTTTGTAAGTACAAAATTTTTTCCGAAAGTTACGATTGGACTTTTCTAATTTACGGTACTAATTGATTTATTTGCTGTGGTTGCGTTATATACTTTGATAACTCTGCTGCTGTGCGATACCCCACCACTGGGCTGTTAGTAGGTTAATTTAATATTTAATTAACATAATTTTAATCTAATTTACACTACTTGATATTCATTAACACAAGTTGTTGTTAGCTTTGAAATGATAAAAAAAGTAGACTTATGTTAAGGAAAGTCATATTTTATGGAATGGTCTTGATGGTGGGAGCCTCCATAACTTAATGTTCAAAAGATGAAAAAATAGAATCAGAGTCAGGGGAGGTTATCGAAACCGGTATAGCGATAAACATTAGTTCGGCATCAATAAGTGGTCCGGTTGAATGAAGAGGCACGCTCGCCAATTAAATCCCGGAAAGAGGGGTGGGGAATCTGAAGAAATCAAAAATAAATATCATAAGTTTTATATTAATCTACTTCTTTATTCCAAAAAGTAGATTAACATTAATATTCTACAAAAACTTAGGTTTAATAGAGTTAAGGCAATGTAGGTTCCGTAGCTTTAAATGTGTAAAAGATCATTACGGGGCTTTGTGGCGAACCAGGTGATTGTAAGTTGAAACTACCCTTAAGGCTTACAGAGACAGAATTCGTGAACCCTCCAGTCGTGGCGTAAAGCTGCGCTGTGCCATTAGCTGAACCAGCCGCACCATTTGCGGTAAGGTCTACGTTATAATTAGTCAGTTGCATAAAACCGGCATAAGTCAAATATTGACCGTATGCAGTAGTGTTTGAAAAGTAGCAGTATCCAAGATATTGTGGAGCTGAGGTCGAGGTTTCCTGTTTCCATGGCCAGTTCACCGTTGTCGACACCGAGTATGTCAACGTGAAAGTATTACTTATCGAAGAATTGGATGATTTTGAGAGAAAGTGGGAATAAAAATTTTGCTCAATTCCACTGGTCGATGCCCTATTGTTTGTTCCGAAAGTATTATTATTTTTTCCAAGCAGCTTAAGCCCATCGGTTGAATTCGATTTAGAGTTAACTTGGCTTGATGGATAAATAGTGGCTGTGTCATAAATAACAGTGTTCTTTACCAATTCTTTTAAATACTTATACTGTTCCTCGTAAGTAGCAAAGGTATGAACTGGCTTATTTTCCTTGTTAGCCATTTTTGTGGAAGAAGAGATAGAAGTTAAATTAAATTCTTGCTGTAGCTTCTTTTTGTAATCAACTTCCGTTGTGATTGCGTCTTGCTTTTTACACGCAAGGAGGAGGGATAATGACATCGCTGTCAATACCAGATTTTTTGTTTTCATAATAATTTATTTTAAGTTAAAGAATGATCGATTACCAGGTTATTGAATTTTTAATATTTTCGGGTATTTTATCGGAAATACTGTCAATTACGAAGGTCTGTATGCCCTGGGGGTTATTGTCAAGAGGAATTTTTAGCCAAAGGATTTGATAAGGAAAATTGGGAACAAAGAGATTTAAAGGAGACTCGACGTTTAGTTTTGATTTGGTATAGGCAAATTCAAAATCTGAACCTAAAATATGTGCTTTACCTTTTGTACATGTATGTCCTGCTAAAGTAAGTGTTTGGCTACTTAATGTATCAAGCTGTGTTATTTTTGGAGGCTTTACTGAACATTTGTAGAATAATTCAGGACCATAATCAGCTAAAGCAACTTCTTGGTATTTACTTGAATCTGTTTCGCATTTATATCTAACAAGCCCTTGCGAGAGATTAATAAGATAAGTGGGCATAATCTTACTTACAGTCAGAGCCCCGTCCACAGAATTGTTGGTTTCAATTAAGCTATTGTCGTTCGTTCTTTCCTGTCGCAGCACTAAATTACCATTCATATAATAGGTATACTTATAGTAAAGCTCCTTCTGGTCTTGATGGTCAACATGCGCGAGATACCACTTTAGAACCATTTTACCACAACCTTGGTCTTTAACCACATTTTGACAAAAAGCCCTGCCATTATAAAAGAACAGTAGGGAAGTAAGAAGTAAAACCTCTCTGAAAGTGGTTTTTATAAAAGATCTAGAGAAGTACATAATTTAAATAAAGTTAAATAACGAGCGATATTGAATCAAAAGTAATAACTACAATGAACTAGAAGCGCTTGGATTTTAACCAGTATGGGTCATATTTTAACATATGTGATTTTTGAAATTTGTTCTGGCGAAATAAATAAGCGTGAAACAGATTATCGAAAGCTTATTAGGGACTTTTTTTTGGAAAGATAATTATGTGTTAATGAAAATTATCCGAAATATTAAAGTACTGTAAGTGGAATTAAAAATCTACCTCGGTTTGTTATAATGTTCCAATTTGTTTCAGGTACTCCAAAATGCATCAGGTAGGATGTTGCCATATATATGTACTGGTTGGATGTGCCCTAAAAGTAGGCGGTTGGTCGAGCGCGATGGGAAGCCGGATCCAAAATTCATTGACGATGATGTAACATATTAAGCGGGGTGGGTTGCCTATTATATATTATAAAAATGGGTAGAAGAAAAAAAAGTAATGGATTAAAAATATTATCAATTTATCATCCATAATTGAATCCAACGGATACTTCAACAACGACGGGGAGTGTAAGATTTAATTTTTTTTGAATTCTAACCCCTTAGTTTACTAAGGAGCTTTTGCTTTTCGCACCTAGGGGCGGTCCGATCTTAATTGTGAGTTATCCTACATAAATCTTTTTGAGGCGGCTGGTTAGCAATTCAATTTTTCCTTCCAAAATAAGATGATAAAAGTTTTCGAAGCAATCCTGATAGATTACCTCTTCGAGTGATTTTATTTCTTCTCGGATTTGATCTTTGGGCATTGTACTATAATACCTATAGTCGTCAGTTTCCACTACATCGTCATCAAACCATTCATCATCCAGATACTTGTAAAGATCATTTAAGTCTGCTACATCCTGACTTGTTTGAAAACAAGGATGAAACCAAATCCTAAAATTCTCTTGGTCTTTATATGGATCGGATAGTGGTACAGTCACTGTACCACGGAATAAATCTCCAGGATCTTCCTTATACCTGAAGTGTGTAAACTTTTCGTTCAAATTTTTCATAACTGTCATTTGGAGCGAATGCCACAAATGCTGTACCGGAGAGATTATATTAGCGTCAAAGTCAATTTTAGCACAACATTTTAAAGAAATGGACAAAGTTATTCAATATTGTTTATTTCATGACAGGCAAAGTCCTTAATATTCTAGCCCATCTGGAAACCCCGTAGCGCCAAGAAAAAAAGCTAGATGAACAATTGTTATATGGAAACATAAAATTACAACTATAGTTAAAGGCCTAAAGGTCTTTAAATCAATACCAAGTAAAATAATTTGAGTAAGGTATTTATCGTAGCGTATACCGAATGCTAGCGTAAAAATAGATTGTGGAATTAAGGAAATCCCTAACAAAACCTTTGTCAGTTGGCTATCTTGTAGTGAACCAATATTATTCAATATCACTATATCCGTTACTGTGAAAAGTATTGAACTAACAACCAAACACAAAAATAAGCCCCTGTCTCGGACGGTGTTTTTTTTAGTCGCATTACCAGATCTCTTCAGATATTTTTCCAATCCAAAGTCTTCACCTGTCAGTCCACGTATTCCGCCGTACATCATTATTAAATATACGATTACGCACGGAAGCAAGGGCATCAATATGAAGATCGTTTCGGTATTCATTTCCATAATAGGTTAGCTATTTTTAAATATTACGCTAAACTTCCTTTTACAAACATGCTTGTTAAACAAATTTACTGTTTTATCAACCCTCCGTATTTTTATTTCATTGATAATATTGGTGAGGATGCGTTTAAAGAGGCAAGGTTAGGGAATTCTTTATTATTTAGCAGTACTTCTTAATTGCTAAGATAAATATTTTTTTTGGGTTACGGAATAGCAGTGCTTTTCAAACCTACCAGTACCTAAAGTTCACACCAGTTGATGTGGAGCAATGTCAGTTAATGTATCTTCAGTTATCAGTTCCATTTTTTTGTATAAAATAAGATGGTATACATTTTCGGAACCATACTGATCAGTATCTTGTTCAACAGTCTATATTTCTTCATCAACTTTTAGTAAATTTCCTTATCCATATTTGACCAACTTGGTAAATAGCACTTGATTACTCGATATTTTGTATATTGATTCAATTAGCAATTCGGTATTCTGTGGTAAAAGTAGTTCAAATTCTTCTTTCTTGCTTACAGTTTCTAAATAGAGTGCTTTTGTTCCCTTTGGAATTTTTATAAAAATTAGGCCGATCTTTGTAAGATCTAAATCATTGCCTTCTGTATTTTTCCTATGATTTAAGTTGAGTGTAGTACTTAAAAATGCTTTGTCTTTTAGAACCATTCCTTTTTTTAGATTCTTATTTAGAAATCTGCTACGGATAAATCTTAAAACAACTATATTTTCTTCGATGGAGTTTTTGTTGATTTCTCTGGATAGAATTTCTATTTCTTTATTGAATACAAATTCTGGATCGACTATTTCGCAGCGTCTTAGATGATTATTTATACTCTCAGCGACATATCCCGTATAAAACTGCAAAGCGTCTTGAGAGGTGTCAATTTTTTCAGCAGATATTAGATTGTTATAGTGTTCTTTTGATATCTCTTCAAAATATGTGTCAAAAGCTCTACTCCAAGATTTTATGTCCGAAAAGTTGTTGAAATGTTTGTATTTGTTCGGATGATAATCTGCCTTTATTTTCTTTTCTAACAGATAACTAATTCGTTTTTCTGTGAGCTCATGAATATATTTGGCGAAATAAGCTTTTAGCTTTGTTTTTATTTTCATGGAATTATAAATTATAGCTTCGGAATAATTACATATATTTTGAAGTTGGAAATTATGATAGGTTTGAAGTCTTCACAATCAATTTTAAATAAAGCCTATCTAAAATATTTCATCTCTATAACTCGTCGATAATGCTTGAATTGGCCCTCACGTTTCCATTTTGCTAGACCAATGTTATCAAAGACTATATCGTTATCCTTATTATATACCCATTCTAGATTCAGCTGATCCAAGATTGGTAAATTTCGGTTATGGATGATGGATTTGCCGTCTTTTCGGTTATTTTTAGAAAATTTGGCACCATTATATAACAACTCATCTATTTGTTTCATTATCAAGTCACAATTTTTATAGAACTTAAGGGCACCATTGTATGTATCAATTTGAGGTATCTCAACATTTTCTAACACCTTTATATTCTTTATAATTTCAATACTCGCAATCTCGGACTTATAAAAATTACATCCTCTAATTACTTTGTCTAAAGCAGATATACTATATTTTGCGCCATTGAAATTCTCAATTATATCATCTAAAATCAAGGCCTCAATGCCAGATTTTATGCTTAACGCTAAATGTTTGCTGTTTGTGCAGACAGCAAAACTTTTATTATACTTTGCGTTAGAATAATAATCAAACTTTACACTTTTAAGGTCTTTGATTTTTAAAGCTATAGTCGAGCTATCAGTATCAATCTCTACAAGAATAACGTGCGAAATAATCATAACAGTCAAGCTTTAATTTATGCGTCTAAAGCAAAGTTTGCGATATCGACATCATCAGTATTAGCATACATCCATCGAACAGAATTTATAAATTTCAATGCTCCGTCGAAATCATATCTTCGACTTTTTAAAAGCTCTATCTGTTTATCTTTTGGAAGTAGTATAGCCCATTTTGCAAAACTTAATATAGCAGGATTGGTATCAATCCGAAATGCTAAATGTTGATCCAAATCTTGAAATACGGCAAGCAGCTTTGGTGCAGACCATTCAAATCCTTGCTCTTTATCTATTTCAATAGATGCTGATTCGTCTTGATGCCGGAATTCTAAGCCTGCAGCTGATAAAATAAATTTTAAGGTATCAAATATCTTTGACCCCTGGAAGGTATAAAATTTATAGGAATTTTCTCCGACAAACAGCGGACGGTCATCTTCCAAACTCTCAATGGGAATATCTTTAAACACCTGACGCATATCATCCAATATCGCACAGCATTGCTCATCAAGCTCAGGATGTATGGATGAAGTCATCAGCAATTCGAGCATTTTTTGCCTCACTAATGGATGTGTATTGCCGGGCTCACCACCAAAGATCGGAGGCTTGCCATCGTTCGTAGGTTTTACAAATATTTTCCTGCTTCTAAAGTCTATATCAACCACTTTCCAGATCTTTGCGGCCAACAAAATGTTGTCTTCGATCATGATCGGAGAGGAGGAGGGTAGATCTCCGATAGATTTGCCATCATGTAGTACTTTAAAATGTATTTCAGTAGCAAATACAGAATAGAAATCTCGCGAATTGACAATTCGCTCGCCTTCGAGTCCTATGATGACCTCTTTACCTAACTGTTCGAGCATATCGGTTTCGATCAGATGGCTTAAAATATCATCAAACTCTTCGGACGTAATATCCTTAAATGCAAAGTTTTGCTCGAGCTCGGTTTTTAAAATCGATATGGGTAAGCCACTATACTGCTTGACTACTGCCAATAGTTGATGTGCAAATAAATCAAAGGGCTTTAAAGCTACAAAGGGCGGTTCGATGAATTCCTGTTTATAAAGTTCCCAGCAGGCTAATGATTGTAACAGGCTCCATTTTCCAGTTGCATATAACAACAAAGAACTTGCTTGTCCATCCTTCCGCCCACTTCTACCTACTCGCTGTATAAGGGATGCAATAGAATGCGTAGCATCGATCTGAACTACTTTTTCCACGCTACCAATATCGATACCAAGCTCTAGTGTTGATGTACATGATATCACAAATGGATGATAGGTATTTGTTTTGGCAAAATGTTCAATCCATTCCCTTAACTCCCGATCGACAGATGAATGGTGTGAGTAGTAAGAGGTATGTCCATTTACTTTTTCGGCAATCCTTTTTAGCTTGACGGCAACTTCTTCAGCACGTCCACGGCTATTTGGAAATACCAAAACTTTACTGTTGTAGGTTTCTTTGTAGAGATCTTTGAGCAACTCCAAAGAAAGTTGATTTGCCCCGCTCTCAAAATAACGGAAAGATGTAACCATGCTTTTAGCGGTCCGGTCCCGTAGTACAACCGTAGCATCTGGCCGACCGGTCATACGTTTGGCTTCTTCGAAATCGCCCAAAGTCGCTGATAAACCAACGATAGCAGGTGTCACCTTAGCGGACTTTTGAATTCGGTGCAATATCGATTTCAACTGAATCCCTCTGTCTGTGCCTATAAACGAATGAATCTCATCAATAACAATGTATTTCAGATCGTTAAATAGTATGCTAACGTTTTGAGGTTTATTGACCAACATCGCTTCCAAAGACTCTGGTGTAATCAATACGACACCGTTCGGCTCTTTAATCAGATGCTCTTTCGCCGTTCTATTCGCTTCGCCGTGCCATTTTGTTACCTTAATATCTAGATAACTACACAGATCCTCTACGCGCACAAATTGATCGTTGATCAATGCGATCAACGGAGAAATGTAAAGGACTTGAACGCTCTCGCTACGCGGACTTATTTTGGAAAGGATAGGGAGGAAGGCAGCCTCTGTTTTACCGGAGGCCGTTCTGCTTGCCAAGATGACATTGCTATCGCTTTTCATGATTTTTTCGATAGCGGCCGCTTGTATTGGTCTAAGACTTTCCCAACGCTTATCCTTCACATAGCGTCTAATTGGTTCTGAGAGCAGTTCAAATGCCATACTATAGTTCTTCTATACTATCTAATAATATATCAACTGGGCGTTCATCTTTGATCTGGATATCGCTGAACAGCGTGGCTTTATCCAATTCCGGATTTTGACGTAGAATGCTCAAGATATTCAGGAAATCACGTATTACTTCCCTCGGTGTTAAAAATTCACTTGCACCAGGCTTATTATATATTTCCTCCATAAAATTTTGGATCTCGTTATCGGAAATATCAATTTCCAATTTATAATGAAATTCAAAAACTTCTTTGAGTTTTTTAAGCAATACAAATATCTCGTTATGATCGATGGGCATTAATCGAATCACAGGCTGTGCGAAATCACGAATTTGAAGGGTCTCAAACTTATTTGTTTCTAACCTTGATTTCAATGCTTGATAACTAAATAAACCACGACGTTCATTCTCCAAAAACTCACGTGTACCCGCTATATTGATAAACAAATTACTTACTTTACCTTGGAAACAATCGTTATAAATCGTGAGGATTTTTTCATAGTTCTTTTCACGCATTGTCGATGTAGAGATCTTATAAAGATTGATGGCTTCATCGAGATTGAGCATAAAACCACTGTACCCCATACTGACAAATAGTGCTGTGAAATTTTTGAGTATGTCGTAGAAGTTCAAATCGTTGATCACCTCACGGACGCCAAGGTCTTGACGTGCTTCAGTCTTTTTATACTGACCTTTTAACCACCTTAGCGCATTTCTTTTCAGTAGCTCGTCATCATTGATATATCCTTCGTAATACTTCATGATTACACTCGCAAAGTCAAATCCACCAACATCAGTCAGTTCATTGATTGACTGCATAATCTTGTTTTTTACAAGGTTCAAATACTGTTCTTCCCGTATTTGGACAAGGGAGAGGTTATTTTCCGCTGCCGTAGTGGCGACAACCTGTTCAATCCATTTTTCCAGTAGCGTTGCTAAAGCGCCACCTTCTGGTTTTGTCTGTATGGCAATATTATCCATGATAGCTGTATAAAGCACGAGCGCTTTCCCATCATTTGAATATAGGCGATTATCCGGTGTGAAGTCTGCTGTTGACACCACAAACTTCTGTTTCAATGCTACCGTATTGAGCAGGTGGAGCATAAAGGATTTTCCCGATCCAAAGTCACCTATCCAGAATTTAACCATGCTATGGCCATTTTTTACATCGTCTAGTGCTTTGATGAATGCATCCACTTCATCCGAACGTCCTACTGTAATATGTTGTACCCCGATTCTTGGCACTACACCGCTAAGTAATGAATTAATAATAGCGGTGGCTTCTTTAGGTTTTACTGCTAGTTTCATGCTTTAATAATCATTTTATAATAATCCTCATTCATGTCCAAATATTCTTCGTCACGCTCTTCGATCAGCGTATCATCTAAAATTTCATAACAAATCTCGTTAATATCGTTGATCATAGGGCCAGATCGTAGTCCTCTCGTTTTACAAAAATTCGCAAGGTATTCTTGAGTCAGTTCAAAACTATTTGCTGTAAATAAACCGATCAATTCACGTTGATCTAATGACAGATCAATCTCGTCAACAAATAAGTTGTCGGGATCAGATTCAATCTCGGTAGATTCTACATTCGTCTTCGAGCTTTCAACTTCGCTGCAATTTACAACTGGTACATCCTCTATGACTTCTTCCTCATCTTGAAGGTAGTTGTTTAAGAGTTCAACGGTATTTTTATCCTGTTCCTGAACTGTTTTGATTGCTTCGATATTCAATTCTATTTTTCTTCGGATTGGAGCATATATAAAATCTACCTTTTCAATTGCTGTAGCGAGATTACGATCTTCTTTTAATTGTTGTATAATATCGTTAAAAGCCTGCTCGTGGTGATCATTTTTAAAAAGGGCCTTGTGGATTGTTTTTGTGAGCTGTTTGTCGTCAATTTTATCAGATTGGAGATCAGCGTACAGATAATGCAAGTAAAGCTTTATAGCTTCATTTTTATCTATGGTATAGGCTATTTTACACGCTTCATAGTAAATGTTTTCCGCAGAAGGGTTTAGTTGATTTTGCTCAAAAAGCGTATGAATTTCCTGCCCAAACTCGGCTATATTTTCTTGGTTTACATCATGCTTTAAAATATCAAATTTGGATTTCCAACGCGTTGTATTCATCCTATTTAATTCGATCTCAGTCGCTAGATCTGGATCTTTGATGGAGGACTTTAGGCCTTCCAAAATCGTATTCACATCAGAGCCTATTCGATCCTCGAAAATATCGCTTAGACCAGTAAAAGTTTGAGCAAATTCACCAGATACTTTTCGTTTATGTCCCCAATTTTCCCTTACTAAAATCTCGGCTCTTTTGAATATTGTGTAATACACTTGCTGCGAGATTATGTCATTTACATATTTTTGATTATAATAACTATCAAACATCCAAGCACCTTCCTTCGTTACTCTTGAGATTTTGCGCGCACTTTCAACAAGGTTTTCGATTTCCTTTTTCAGGTTAGAATCTTTTTTTGTGAGATTAGCTCTTAATTTTTTTTCACAACTCAGAAAGAGGGTAATTGTCTCTATACAGCATCCCTCAACTTCTAGAAAAACATTATTTACTCCATTTAGCTTATTGACTAGACTTACTTGAGCTTTTGAAAGTCCCATTTTGTCTTTATAACGCTTGCCGAGTAAATAGTCGTCATAGTTATAATTATTCTCAAATCCTTCCGAATAGCTGTATTGGACTGGTTGCACGCTTGGCCTTTCCTCTTGAGCTGCAAAAAGATTAGAACTATCCAATTTCGCTAATACTTCTTCGATATTTAATGCAGGTCCGGAATAAGGACTTGTGGTAGTATCTATATTATAGATTTGAGTTGATATAATTTCTTCCTGATGCCCCGTAACATCAATAATATCATTGGGTGTTTCGTCCGATCTATTGTTCGGATTCAAAGAATCTAATATAGACGTAATCTCACGTTGTTGCTCTTTTTCAGTTTTACTACCTTCTATTTGAATGGGAGTTTCTACTTTGGAAGGTTTATCATCAGCGGTTTCCTCGTCGCTTTTTATTGCTTGTGGTTTAGGTAATGGTTGGATTGTTGATATTACGTTATTCATAACAACATTCTTGTTATCTTGTAAGATTGCAGTAGCGGACTTCTCTTCACTAAATCTAGGAATGGGAGGTGCTGGCGACGATACAGGCAGTTTTTGAATCGTATCAATCACTATTCTATAGGCTTTGCATACATTCTCGCTAGTGTATTGACGATTTCTTAATAGCCTTAAAGTAAGGTTGTAAAGCAGTTGGGATCCTTCTCGGTGCTTAAAATGGATTTTTAGATCGTAGTTTTCCTTGATAGAAAGCTTACGTAACGCCAGTGCAGCAATTTCAAAAAAGTTTGGTGGCCACAATTCATACTTACCATGATGCGTGATTAAATATTGACGCCAACCCTCACCGTAGTAGAAATGAGCGTTCTTCATTTCTGCTGCAGTTGGCTGCTCTTGAGGCTTTGGCGGAGCATAATATTGCTGCTGTTGTTTCTTTTTATTTTTTTTACTTGAGGCAGCTATAGCAATCACAATAAAAATCAAAATTATAAAAAAGGTTCCCATTAACTTTTATACTGAATGTCTGCAATTTTACTGACAATGAGGTTTTTAAACTATGTCGGTAAGGTCAATAATCCTATTTTCTAATTTATCAATGTTTTTCTATAAAAGCAATGTTTACGCATTACTAACAGATAATTTGTTGTAACAAAAATAGCGTCTTATTATTGGTAATATTTACGGTTTACCGTAATAGTCAAATCAGAGTGCATTGAGTTTACTGTTTGCCCATCCAATAGAAAAAAGCAAGTATAACAATTACAATAAGGAGGAATACGAATACTTTTCCCTTATTTTTTTTAGAAACAATTGGCTTATTTTCAGTGTAAATAGGTTCGTTTTTTAAATCGTCATTTTTGTTCATAGACAACTTAGGTTCAATAGGTGTATTTATAATCTTTTTTGAGTTATTGTATAAACTTGAAGGAGTATACTCTAGGTTATTACTTGCCGCAAGTTTTTCTAAGTATAGTTCGAGCGCATATTCGTCTGGAAATAAAACCTCTCTCGGTTTACTTCCTTCAAATGGACCAATTATTCCTGCAGCTTCTAGCTGGTCTATTATGCGACCAGAACGGTTGTATCCAAGCTTTAATTTACGTTGTATTAATGATGTAGATCCCTGTTGATAAATCACCACTAATCGAGCAGCTTCTACAAAGAATTGATCCCTATCTTTTGGATCAAATAGTACAGGAGGATTTTCAACAAAACGATATTCCGGAAGAAGGTAAGGAGAAGGATAACCTCGTTGCCGACCAATATACTCGCAGATTGATGATAAGTATGTGTAATCAAAATAAGGTTGATGGCCTTTAATTAGTTTTTCAGCACGTTCGTAGACTAACTGTCCCGAGGACGTGAGTTTTTCCGCACCGATACGGTCCAATATCTTTTTAGATTCATTTTGGGACATTAGTTTCATTCCAATTCTGAAACTAAAGTTAGCGCGCAACTGGGGCGAAATATTTTTAGCCATTATTTGGCTTGTTACAGCCAATAGATAGATTCCTGTATACAAGTTTTTCTGCGTCAATACGATCAGAGACCTGATTGTGTCATCATTTAAAAATGTTTGCAGGTCGTCCATTATTAATACGATGTCAGGCAGATAACGATGACCTAGTAATGGGTCGAGTGTTCTATGGACAAATTTATTATTATAATCTGTAATTGATTTTACACCTGCTTTTTGAAATAACTCTTGTCTTTGCTCGCATTCAATGAGTAATGCATTAATCGTCGGAAGAACATTATTGTGATCGATAACAGGAGATTGATCACCGGGTACTGCAGCTATAAAATGTTTTTCAAGTTTGGCAAAAGCAGTGTAGTCAATTGGTTTGCTTTTACATATGACGAGTTTCAATTGTGCGGGATGAAATTTATACAGCCACATTACCAATTGATTGTAGATAAACTGCGTTTTACCAGAAGCAATCGTACCAGCTAATAGCAGATTTGGGTGCTCATATAGTTCCTGAAAAGTAAGATTTTCTTCGTCACTTAATAACAGCGGAAGTTTATATTTAGCAGCCTGTTTGTTATTTTTTTCAATTAAGGGGTGTAATTGGGGCGGGAAGAGATCTAAACTCGGATATTGGTAGCCTGATAAATCCAACTTTTCGTCGTTTACTCCAAATTGTCCAACAAGCATTATAGGATCAACTATTGTTGGAGGTTGTTCGTAATATTTGATGATTACCTGAATTAGGTGTTCGAGATTTTTTTCTTGATATTGTGTTTCAGCGAGATCAAGCAATTCTAATAGGGAAGAGGCTGATTCTTTCCGCCAGGCATCTTCATCAGAAAGACTTGTAGCTTTATTTAATATAACGTCTTTCGTAATTGGTGTCCCAAAATAACAGCGCAATTCTTGTATAAATTCATTGATGTTGGTTTGATTTTGTGTTGGCCAATCATTCATAGCAGCGGCAAACAAAAATCCCATCTTTTTTAGTGGGTGATCATTAGGATCATTATTAACTAAATCAATGAGTTGTTGTATATTTTCAATATTTGTGTCGTTTTCCATGAATTTTGGTTAATGGAAATTTTTTATTATCGAGCTACTATTGGCAAATTATAGGTTTCCATTCTATTTAAAATTAGTAATTCATTCTCAATTATCTATTTTTAAAAACTTTAGTTTTTATGGAAAGAAATGTGTAAAGTCCATTTACCTGAGCGTTACACCGTAACATCTTGAGCGCTTTCGTGTGAATGGATAGTATTTCTACTCCATACGATGATAATGGGCTTTCTGCCGTTTAGGGATGTGAAGTCTCGGGCTTTTTTGCTTTATTTGTAAATTAGATGTAAGAGAACATACCCAAGCGTGGATGGATGAATATAATAACAACAGACCCCATGAAGGTCTTGGGAATCTTGCGCCAACGGAATTATCAAAAAATATTAGGCTTAAACAACAAATAAATCAAGTAGTAACGTAAATTAGAAAAGTCCAATCCCAGCTGTCGAAAAAATGGGACACTTACAATTTCAGTTAGACTATATGATGTCGTTTGAGTGCGTATTTAATTTACCCTTATCGCTTTCCGAATTAATTATATTTTAATGGGTTTCTTATTCCGTATCTCTAGCGCTCCATTCATTTGGTCTTTTGTATTTGTTACATGATCATTGTTTTCATGAATTCGATACAAATATATTGGCATGGGAATATAGTTGGATCGGTCAAATCCTGCGAGCTCCAAAAGAGGAAACATGATGGCCATGTCATAAGGCATTTTTAGGAAATTACCTTTACTGTCTTTTAGATGTTCTAAATGCATATCATAGTTGTGATAATCTTTAAATAACGAAAATTGGAATGTTTTGAGATGGGATGCTTTCCACGTTGACTTTCTAAGTTGCTTGAATTCCTTTGCTGTGTATTTTTCTCCGACTGTAACCAATCCATTAATCGTACGATATGAGCCGTATGTAATTAACGTATCGGTTGTACTGTAACAATGATTAAGAACCCGGAAGACGTAAGGATGCGCTAATTTATCATCACCATCAACTATACAAATGATATCCTTACTCTCAAATTTCTCATTTAATAGTATTTCCATTATATTAAGAAGTGCATATTTTCTTTTATTGTTTTTGGTTATATTATAGTTAGGTGCTTTGGGGATCAGCGCCAAAGAATTATCTTCAGAACAATCGTCAATAAAGAAGATTCTATAGTTAAGATAAAGTTGGTTTTGAATTGAGGTAATACATTCTGGAATATATTTTTCCACATTTCTAAACGGTATAATCACATTAATTCGCCTTTCAGGTAATATTTTTTTTCTCTTTACATGCCAAATAAATTTTGACGGGCTAGAAATATTCAAAATATCATATAGCGTTGCTTTACGGTCAAAATATTCTTCAATTGCAGCAATATCTAATTGCTTTAGCAAATTAAAATGAGGCCTAAGCATGATCCAACCATCCATTTCTGTCCATTTATCCACTAAAGATAGATTATGATTAACTGTTGATCCTTTTTTTAAGGTATTGTTTTTAAGTCCTATAGTATAGATTTCTTCATTTGCAAGTTTCAATACGCAGTCGAAAAGTGCTGATAAATCATATTCATCAGGCTGGAACCTTTGTGTGGCAAAAAGAATCGCATCTTCATTGTTTTGCTCTGCCCATTCTAACGCTCTTTTGACAGTGTCAATAGGAGATTCCATAATAGGGAGATCTATTAGGTCCAGCTGCCTGTTGGAATTAAGCTTATCAGTCAGTAAGACACCTATTCTTTCGAGTAATACTACGTTGATTACTAAATCCATTTTATGAGTTTTTTTATATTTTTAACTGTTATTTTTAGATTTCAACACTTTTTCAATCATTTAAGAAACATATAACTTTAAAACTTAAGCGACTTTGTCAAATTGAGCCATATTCTTTTGAGTATAGACTGATCTTCGGTGATGATCTCAGCGTCGGCCATAATACCCGGTTTCAGCTTGATGACCGAATCCTGGTCTGTACGAATCAGGGCTATTTTTGAAAAGAATAAGCTGTCTCTTATTAGGATATCTGAGATATAATCCACTTTACCTTTCAGGTATCCGTATTCCTGATAGGGGTAACTCCGGACCTTGATTAGCACATCCTGCCGCCGTCTGACTTTGGACGATGCTGTTTGGGGGATCAATGCTTCTCCGTAGTAATCCTCCTTGCCGGAATTTATATAGAACAAGATGTCTCCCACCTTGACCAATTGGTTTTCCTGCAGGAAATCTCCATAAACCAAGTAACCAGCTGAAGACGTACTTATGACATACTGTTTTTTCCAGTTTTCAGCGTCTGAGATAAATGTATTCAGGGACTGGAAAAATTTCTTTTCTTCCTCAATCATCTGATTTTTGATTTCCGAAAGTTCTTTATTTTTAGCGAGCAAGCTGTTCTGGTTGCCGATCAAGACATTCTCCATCTGCGGTATTGCCTGGCGTTTGGCAAGCAACACTACTTCTTTCTGCTGTAGTTCCATTGGGCTTATAACTTTCTTTTCCGCCAGAACCTTGTATTTTTCATATTCGGCTTCGGACAATGCCAGCTCCTTTTTCTGGAGTTCAAAGGTTTGTTGTATGCGGCTATTCTGCTCGTTGACATATTGCACTTCATTCTGCACAAAACTTTTTCTTTTTAGGAAGATGCCGTCCCTGTTTACAGCTTTGTAGTTGAGATAAGCGAGGTAGAAATTCTGATAGCTGCTTTGCAATTCACCCAGATTTAATTCGGTAGGAGAGACCAGATTTTCCAATTCATTAACAGATGCCCCGTCGTTTCGTATCTGGTGTAGTCGTCCTAGAATGGAGATGACTTGCTTGTGATTGCCTATACTTTCAAGATAAGCTATATCGGCCTGCTTTTCCACCCATTTCCCTTCATTGATCAGTATAGTGACCAGATTTCCATTTACCTTACTGACGAGTGCTTTGGGCGCATTACTTGTATTGAATTTCATAGATACAGGGACCATCTCTGGGTAGCGTATGAATACTGAGAGACTGAAAATCATCAGTATAGTAAGCAGAATAAAGGAAATTCCTCTTTTCATGAGCCAAGAAGGTGGTTTGGCAATGATTTCCTGTAAGTCTTCTGAATGTATATCTTCTTCTATGTAATTTTTGTTTGCCATAGTCTTTTGATTAACTTTGTTGTATCCTCCAGATTAACTTAGTTTCTGTAGTTATGTTTAGTTTCCCAATTCCAATTGATTTTTTACCAGTTCAAAGTATTTTCCACGCTTTGCTGTAAGTTCAATATGATTACCTTGTTCGACTACTTTTCCTTTTTCCAGAACAATAATATTATCAGCATTACGGACAGTGCTGAGTCGGTGCGCTACCACAATAACCGTCTTTTTCTCAAAGAAGCGATCTAGTTTTTCGACAATTTCCTTTTCATTGTTGGCATCCAGTGCATTGGTCGCTTCGTCCAGAAATATAAAGTCCGGGTCCTTATACACTGCACGCGCTATCATTAGACGCTGCCGTTGCCCCTGGCTGATACCCTTACCTGCCGTACCAATTTTGGTTGATAGTCCAAAAGGTTCATTAGTTACAAAATCCTCCATATTGGCAATATGTACCGCATTCTGCACCTTGTTTTCATCCGGTAAGTCATCATTAACAGCGATATTACGTTCAATAGTGTCTGCATAAACAAAGTTCTCTTGTAATACTGATCCGCAGCTATCTCGCCACAGACCAAAGTCTATTTGATCTAGCCGCTTGTTGCCAACTAGTATTTCTCCTTCATCAGGATTGTAATAACGAAGCAGAAGTTTGAGTATTGTGGTCTTGCCACTGCCGCTGGCACCAACGATAGCTGTCGTCTGACCGGCAGGGAAGGTTAGGTTGAGGCGATCGAATACCGGTTCGTTCCCAGCGCCATAGTACGTGAAAGTTAGGTTCCGCAGTTCGATGGTTTTATTCTCGGGAAGCCTGGTTAAATAGTCTTTGCGAATGTCCTCCTCTTCCTCGCTCTCGTAAATCTCGTTGAGACGTTCCAGACTTATTTTGGCATCCTGATACGACTGCATAAATCCTAGAAGAGATTCTACGGGATCGCTGACCATACCGACGATATATTGTGTAGCCATCATTCCTCCCAAGGTAATATCGCCGTCAATAACAGCCTTGGCAGCGATATAGGTGATCAGAATACCTTTGATCTGATTGATAGCCATAGAACCGATGGACTGGTATTGCGACAGCGCCAGACTCTCTACGCGAAATTTGAAAAGTTTGGCTTGTAAAGCTTCCCAACCCCAACGTTTTTGTTTTTGTGCATTATTCAGTTTGATGTCTTGCATGCTCTGAATCATCTCCACCATATAGGTCTGGTTTTCCGAAGCAATCTTGAAACGTTTGTGGTCCAGTTCGCGGCGGTATTTCATAAAAGCCAATATCCAGAGCGTATACAATGTTGTGGAAATAATAAAAACCATAAAAATCGTTCCGTTATAAACGATCAGCAAGCTGCCGAAGATCAGCATATTGACCAGTGAGAACAGTGTATTGAGGGTGTTTCCGGTTAGAAAGCCCTCTATGCGCTGTTGGTCGGCCATGCGCTGCATGATATCACCATGGGTCTTGAGTTCAAAGAAATTCATGGGCAGTTTCATGATCTTGATCAGCAGGTCGGTCAATATGGAGATATTGACGCGCGTGCTAATATGCAGCATGATCCAAGAACGAATGAAAGACACGGCTGTGCTGCCGACAAAAAGCATCACCTGGGCGATCAGTATCAGGTTTATAAAGCTGATATTCTTGCCATTGATCCCAATGTCAACGACTGACTGGGTGAGGAATGGTACGACTAACGATAGCAGAGTTCCCAGTACCATGCCCAGAATCATCTGTATGAATAGCCTTCTGTATTTATAGAAGTAAGTAAATACTTTGCTCCATCCCAGTGTCAGCAAAGGCTCGTCTGCATCCATTTGGTAGAAGTCGGGGCCAGGACTCAGCAATAGCGACAGGCCAGCATGCAGTTCCTTTGTGGAAAACCAGTTTTTGCTAAATTCCTTTTCGTCATAAGATATTAGACCTAATGCAGGATCGGATATGTAGTACTTTCCTTTGCGCATTTTATAGAGTACCACAAAATGATTTTGATTCCAATGCAGGATGCATGGCAATTCTACTTCTTTAAGCTTTTCTAGGCTAAGACGTACGCCATAAGTACGGAAACCCAACTTTTCCGCTGCTTCGGATATACCCAAAAGGTTAACGCCATTCCTGGTCGTTTGGCAGAGCTTTCGGATCTTATGGATGGACACCTGCTGCCCGTAGTATTTGAAGATCATGCGAAGGCTAGTGGCACCACAGTCCATCAGATCCATTTGTTTATAATGAGGGAAGCTTTTTAGCATTTTTCGTTATTCTCTACTATTAAGTAATTTTTGAAAAATAGATAATTCAGAAGGCGGTTGTTGCATTTTTTGATTTTTAGAAAACAACTTTTACAAGTCAAATTCAAATAGTAAATTGTGTTATTAAAAAAGCAAATTAGGTTAGTTAGTTCTTAAGTTTTACAATACATAATTATCAATATTTTTTTAATGTTTAAATACTGAGGTATAGAGTCTTAAGTGTTTCAAAAAGAGATGTTTCTGGGTACTTTCCGTTTTTATCAAGATTTTCAATTCTCCACATTTCATTCCAAAAATGTACTGTATATGTTTCTGGAGAAAGTGCTATTGATTTTTTGCTAATTAAATCTTTAACATCCATATATTTTACAGGATAAAAATACTCAGAAGACAGAAGATAGGGTTTATAATCATAATTACTTACTACTCTCCAAAGTAAATCTATCCCAAAATTACCCCAGATAAATTCTTTTTTTTTGATTAAACTATCAATTATATCAAGACAATCTTCAAGAAATTCTGCACCTTTGGGAGCTTTAAAATTAGCACATTGAATAGATATCGCCCTTTCGTCTTGTAAAGCAAAGCAATATTCAGACGCAATATCCAAATGTTTTAAACAAACAGAATCCAAATCTGTCCACCAACCACCTAACTCAAATATCATTTTGAATCTAAACCAATCTGAAAAAGAAGCATACCCACCTCTTGAATCGACAAATATTTTACTTTCGGGTATTATTTCATTTGCATCTCGGGCTATTGTCCCTGTTGGAAAATCAAGATTTCGATTATATGTAAAAACCTCTATTTCATGTCCGTTATGAATATATGAAGATATCGACAATTTTTCTAGATTGGTCAGTTGGTTACCTGTCCAAAAACTGCTGACAGTTTTATTGTTCATGAAGACTATTTTTTATATTGCTAGACCTTTAAAGCGCCTCTAGTATTTAAACAATTTTCTTTTTTTTGCCATTCGGGCCATACGCTTCCGTAGTTCAGTTTTTTCGATTCTTTCGTTTTTAACTGTTATCATGGGATACAGCAATAGTTTATTGCTCGTGACAATTGAAAGTATTTCCGATAATGCAGTTTTTGCGTTACAGAGTTCATGTAATACATCTTCATAAACAGATTCATGCATTGCAAAAAAATCACTACCTTCAAAAAAATCAATCCAGAAAAACTGATCGTTTACAGGGAAAAGATTAGCAATCCGTTGTGCACTAAGGATTAGTATCTTACAATTAAGATCGGAAGCTCTTTCCAGACGTGACTTTAACAACGCATCTGAAGTCCTAGTGATAATTTCTTTGTTCGAACATATTACCATGTATTCAGATTGAGTTGCTATTGATTCTTCGATACAGGCTTTTAATGCCTGTTTTACGATTTGTTGAGCATCTAGAATAACGGATTCTATTTCTATGGGGCTAGGTGGAATCTTGACACAAATCTGGTCGTTCATTTCATCAGCCCCCCCTATAAGAAATATTTTCATAGCACTTTTTAATTGGTTAAGGATTTAAAATACTGAGTGACTTTGTATAACTGATTTAATTTGGTTCTGCATATATCAAAGTAGGCCTTCAAATCAATGTTATTGTTTTTTGAGGTAACATCAGAATAACCAAAATTAGTTTGTTCTGAAATTGGAGGATAGCAACAGTAGATATTTTCGCTAAGTTGTCCCAATTCCAAATCATAATCAGCCCCTGGAGGGAGTTTATAATTTAAAATGCTTTCATAGAAATTTTGGAATATTACAATAAATTGAGTGCCTGAAAAGCCGCTGAGCCAGACTAGCTTTTCATTTACAAATAAAGCATCCTGAATACTACTTGGGCCGCCAAGAAGTATATCGAATGCTTTATCTTTTCCCGTTTCAATGAGGCTACTTAAATATTCGTTGTTATATTCATTCGTAAAGACGTGATCATCTTCGCATACAATGACATACTTATCTTTAGACTCATATGCATTATACACTATTTGTTTGATAGACTCAAAAAGCCCTTCCGAGCCTGATTTTCTTTTGATCGCATCAAATATGGTAATCTCAAATTCAGAATATTTTGCAAACTCGTCGAGAATGTGTTTTTTCCTTTCTTTTCTTTCCTTGAGATTAATGATATAGGTCTTGTGTTTCATTCTATCACAATTTACTCGATAATTAGTCTATATTTGCTCATTTCAAATATGTTTAAGTAATCTCCATAGATTACTCATTTTAAAAGCCCGTCGATCATCTCTTTTACTGTGGTGTTTCCGGGGAAGGCCGAAAACTTATTAATAAGTATGCCTTTTTTATTATATAATAGATAGGACGGAATATACTTAAAATCAAACTGTTTCATCATGTAGTTCCATTGAGCATCTGTTAAATAATAATGCTCGTTACCTATTCCAATTATTTTTTCTTTCCACAATTTTTTTGGTGAAGATCCATTTGTGATATACACAAAAACAACATCTTTATCACGAAAATCGCCCTTTGTGCCTCTGAATTGCTTGATTGCCTCAAGGCAAGGAGCGCACCATGTTGCCCAAAGATCAATAAATACAACCTTGCCGTTATATTTAGCAAGAATAGTTTCCATTACCTTGTCTTCTGGAGTAGACTGGATATCATTTACTACAACAGGTGATTTTACTTTGGCCAGTTCTTCAATCTGTTGGTTTTTCCGAAATAATATTTTTTCGATTTCTCCACTTTTCCAATAATTGGATATATTTTCTTTTTGTTTTTCGCTTAGTGGTTTCATTTGCTCGGTGAGCTGTCGACCAAATGCATTGGCAGCTAAAATATCATAATAAGGTCCGTCATCGAATCCGACCAAATCAGCTAAGATAACTTTTACGCTTGATATCCAGGTAGGGATGTCATTTTCTTCGATTGCGGGAATTTCCAAAACTTTATTTTGTAGAATTTCATTTTGAAATTCAGCGAATGTGAATGTGTGGAGGTATTGCGGATCGTTGAGATTGAAATCTTTCAAAAAACGAAAATATGATCTATCAATTTTTTGAATTTTAGGCGAATTGACAGTATCACGAGTAGTGTTGCGGTAGTTACGCTCCATCTCTGCTTCGTAATCGAAAACTTGGCCGGTATATAAAAATAAGCGATAATCTTTTGCTATAATCCCCTTAAACTCTTTGGATAATAATTTATCCTTATCGACGAATTTTGTCAATCTTTCAGATGCGGTTTTTTTGACGCGAGCTAAAAACTCATCTGTACTTTTATTATATAACCGGGGATATTCCCAGCCTGGTGTATCTGGTCTATAATCAATCATTTTGTTGAGAGCTACCATGCTTTGCTCCATATCATATTGATTCATAGAAGGCGTGATAACTGCATTGCTGATGTTTCCAGCTGAATCATAAGTAATATCGAGATGAGTAGGACTGTTTTTTTTTGATTTGATTATTAGAGATTTAGAGGGGTTAATACTTGTGTAAAAACCGAATAAAGAGGTTTCGGTTTCCATGTCGAGATCCAGTGAAAATTTACCCGATTTGTCGGCGAGGATTTTTTGTCTAATATTCTCTCCTGAAATAGGATGTTGAATGGTAATAGTAACCATGATGCTATCCTTATTTTGATTATCAGGAGCAATTATTCTTCCGATTATTTTGGATTCACCAGCAACTATCGTTGTTGACTCTGTATTTTTCTCTGTAGCCATATTACATGACAAAAAAAAACAAAGGCTGCATACGAAGATAAATTTTAATTTATTTTTTTTAATCATTTTTATCTTAAATTACATCTCGGCAAAATTTGAAAAAATCCTGCCGAGATAAAGTGTTTATACATATATTGTGTCAGCACAATACAGCTCACTAGCCATGCGATACCGACAAGTTCCTGAGTAAGACATGCCTTGATAGGTCCACGAACACGATGCAAATTCTTGCTTGCCTAAACAAGCCGAAATCTTTGGGTTCGAGTCAACTGGACCTGATCCTGTTCCTTGCATACATTTGCCATATGGGGCTGAAAAGTAATACCCAGGTTTACATTTACATCCTGTTAGTACATCATATACTTCGTTTTCTCGACAATTTCCACTTCCATCAACACCACCCAAAATTTGTTTTAGTTCGTCTCTCGTCAGGATTTCCTCCTTTCCAATACTCTTTAACTTGATTTTTTTCATAACTATTTATAATTAAAATATGAAATTTGCTATTCACATTGCCCCGAATAGCTTAGGAAATAATCTTTGAATCCCTATGTTTAGTTTACCAAGATCGTTTCAAACAGACATGGAGACATTTCTTAATTCTAGAAGAAATTTTCTAAATCTACAATATGGTAACTTTCCGGGAGCTCATTTCCGTTTATAAAGATTGTTGGGGTCGCCCGTATCTTCATCGCATTACACCAATCCCGCATAGCGGTTATTTTGTTTTTTTGTGTCTTTAATTCCCCATTCATCGGATATTTGGCAGCAAATGTTTCGTAGTGCTTATCCTCTGCAAGATACCATTCATCCAATGCTTTATGGACTTTGATGTCTCCATATTTTTGCTGTATGGCCAATAAATGCGAAACCGGTGCTGTTCGAATATCATCTTCTTCTCCGGTAGCTGTGAAGATAATTCGAACCTTAACATCCAAATTTGCTTTTACAATTTGCTCTAGTACAGGATGTGCTTCAGAACAAGGGCCACAGTACGGGTTACATACTTTTACGATTTCGTTTGTCGCATTCGGATTTCCAACCACAATACCGAGATTATCCACAGGAAAAGTAATTTTCTCAGATTTGCTTGCTAAATACTTAAATATATCAGGGTTGTAATGCAGTCTTTTCCACCTTACCTCGTAATTCTTACCATCTCTTGCTTTTTTCAATAATTGAAGAATGTTAAAGCTACATGTAAGAGAAATAATGCCTATTGTTAACATTACCAGAACTGGATAAGCAGTAATAGTATTTAGCATTTCCGTATGTGATGACAGAAATATTGCTGCAAGTAAGCTGTTTAACACAAGTATACCCTGAATGCCTAGACACAAAGGACACCATTGTCTTATAACCCGCCATTGGTAAAACAACGAGAAAAAAATATAAGGAAATACTACCAATGATGATAGGGCGCTACTTAACAAAAATAAAGGTTGATTGGTGAAAAATATTTGTGTCAGAAATAATGTCGTCATATAGGAAAGACCCCACAATGACCAGCTAATTCCTAAAAAGCTTGACTGAGTCGAGGTCAATACTGCATCGCAGTTTACCTTTTTACCTTGGCCGCCACATACTTCTTTTAAAAAAGGATTGTGTGCATCTACTTCATGCCAGGCAAGCAAAACAGAAATTCCTAAACCAAAAAAGGAGGTTAGTAAAAAACTTAAGCTCAACCAACTGTAGTCTGCATGGTAATTTTTCTGGATATCAATAGTTGCAATCAGCGTACAGAAGATCGCTAGATAAACCGGAATATACTGCAGCAGATTTTGTTTACGCAGTTTTTGCTTGTTTTTAGTATAGTTTACTTCGTCTTTTTTATTTGAAGCATCCGTGAGCAAAATAATCCCCTTGTCTATCTTTTCGAAGTCTCTCAAAGAACATGAGATGATGGTATTGGTAACAGGATTAAGGTAACTTATAATACTATTTTTCTTATCAACATCGGCTACTATAGTAAAAATTGCAGAAGACCAATTTGGTTGCTGTATGCTACATATAAAGGGGATTTCGAAATCAGAATATTCATAATTTCCTTTTCTAATAGCTGCACTCTCAATCCCATATCTGGATAAGCAATCAACTATTGCCAACAAGGACGGATATTCTAAGTGGTTATTAATAAGCTTAGTTACTGCAAGAGCAGTGTTTTTAACTCCAAAGTAATTAAGTAAAGACTGACAAGTCCATCTAAGATTGTTATTATTAATCCTGCTTTGTGATTTATTTCGCCAATTAGACATGATCGCGTATAATTATAAATTCAATAATATGGTTGTTATTTTAAGGTTAAATATAATTTGGTTATTTGTAATGTAGTATTAATTATAAAGATATTGAAATATTAGTAAAATGAATTGTAATAATTTTATTAAATATTTTAATGACAAAATTATGACATAATATTGAGTTGTAGTGCTTTTTATTACAAATAATGCTTTAACATCATTTCCTTAATATTATTTTTTAAATACCTGATAACTATATTTATATGTTGTACTTTATGATAGATTCGATGCATTTTCGGACATTTTAAGTTGATGAAGTATTGCTATAGGGGTAGCTCGATAATATGTGATGTTACACGAAATTACTTTCTTTAAAGTTTTGTTTGTTATTTGTATTGTATTTTAACATTTATTTAAATTGACGAATCTGTGCATGCTAACGCTAGAGCAGGGAGAGGAAATTCCATTGACGAAGATCATTTTGTAGCAGAATCTACAACAGATAGCCTAGAATTTTTTTATTAAAAATAGTAGACGCTTTTTCAAAAAACTGGGTGAACTTAAAGAACAGCAATTTGACCATGCAAAGAGTTACACTAGGGCCAAAATTTATTTAAATGATTCACTTTATTATGATACTCAGAGATATTCAACCCTGTTTTCGGATTTATATTCAATTATTTCGAATGAAATACCCAATGAATTTAATCTGTTCAAAACCAAAAGATTTTAACAAGGTATTACGGTTTTGCTTAATCTGCTTGTTAGTAAAGACAAGTTATTTCTCTTTCTTAGGTTAATGAAAGTTTGCTCCGAGTCCTTCAAAGAATTTCAAATCTCGACTTTTCGGTATCTCACTCATACCGCTTACATATACCTAGTTTTCCTCAGATTGCCACTGCTACCATTATACTTTTACGGATTGTGGACGGTACTATTCAAGTTTCCGATGCTATTTCGGACGGCTTACACAGTAACGACGGTATTTATATTGATGGTGGGAAATTAAATATCGTGGCAAGTTCCGATGGTATTGAAGCTGAAAAAGGTCGGATTATTGTCAATGGAGGAGAAATCACCTTAAAAGTTGCTGACGATGGGATTGTTGCTTCTTACGAAGATGGTGACGAGACTATAATACCCGATGTAATTATAAATGGCGGAAAAATAAATATCGAAACCATTGGATCAGGAGGGGAGGGAATTGAAAGCAAGGCGACACTTAGCATCAATAACGGTGAAATTTACATCAAAGCTATCGATGATGCTATCAACGCCGGGAAAGCAATTTATATCAATGGCGGAACAATCCTAGCCTATAGTACCACAAACGATGGCATAGATTCCAATGGAACGATGACTATTACTGGAGGACATATTTTTGCTATCGTTGCAAAGAGTCCAGAAGAAGGGTTCGATTGTGATAACAACACCTTTAAGATTACGGGCGGACTTATGGTCGGAGTGGGTGGAGCTACAAGTTCTCCAACTGAAAGTGTTTCTACACAGCCTTCGGTTATTTTGACTGGCGGCACCGCCATTCAGATCTATAGTGTTCTTGACAAGGATAATAATGAGGTATTAACATTTAAATCGCCTGTTTCTTTTTCAACATTACTGGTCTCCATTGGAAGCTTTTCAGTAGGAGCATCCTACAAGCTCGTAAGTGTATCTTCAGTTGCTGACGCCAATGCGTTTAACGGACTATACTTGGGTGGAAAATTTAGCAATCCAACAGTTACTTCATCGTTTACATTATCTGCCATGGTCAGTATTTTGGGCGGAAGTATTGGTCCAGGTGGCGGTGGCGGTAGATAAAAAAACTGATGGTTAAAAGGCTGTCCCAGGTCCCGTCCAAAGAAATTGACGGGATCTTGTAATTTAGACTTTTAATAGATAGCGATTCCGCTATGTTGCTGCCGGTACCATCAGTATAATAGGTCTTCTGAGCTCGTCTGACATTCCGGCAACACTGTCAATCATACTCTTGGTCTTTTTATTTATACCTATAGTTTGTGAACTTTTCGCACAAATTTTTCATTAATGTTATTTGAAGCGAATGACACAAATGATGTTCCGAAATGAAAATTAGGAATAGCCGTCAACTTTTGATATAATGGCAACCAAAGATACCAATGTACATTCTGTCCATTTTTCACCGTTAGTTTTAGAGCTGCATTATAATACGTTTAATTTTTTAATAAAACCACATTTAGGTAAATTCAATCTTTAATTATTGAAAGAATAAAAGGGTTCTCTTTACCGCTATTGTATATAAGTATCTCTTGACCTATGGGCCCATTTGTTGAACCATTATATATAACTTTTAGATCCAATATATCATTAGCATTAATGACTTTTCCCTCGATATTGTTAGTAACTGTGCATGCACAGGAAGTTTGAACCTTGAATATCTTGAGAGGTAGTGTATCAATGTTTTTTAATTTAAATATAATCCCATCTGTTTTAATGGGTAGTTGTATTTTTTGCTGGCGTTCATCGACAGTTAATTTTCCACCTTTTAAATCAAGAGGAGCAGTATTTTTATTAGGTTTAGAAGTACAGCTAAACAACAATAAAATAGTTGCAAATAGTAATTTATTCATTTTTAAGGTTAAAGGTGAAAATAATCGGATTGTCATCCTCATTTGAGTTGTTTAGAATACTGTTGGATAACTCTTTATATTTATCGAGGGCTTTTGAACCAAAATGTTTTACAAGGTCAGAATGATTTGAGTTTTTAATACTATTAAACGATTGAATGATGTCCTGGGCAGTCATAGTAGAAACCATTTGTTGTTCACTTATGTATTTATCGGGAATAAAAATAGGTGCAAGAAATAAATCATTATTTAAACCTAAAACTGTTTTTGTTTTTCCAGTTTTTGCATCATAAAAAGCTGTTACCGTATTGCCATCTTTGTTAGAGAAAAGAAATAGATGTCTTTTCCCAAAGCTATTTGAGAGTGTGTAACTATTCAGCCAATCAGTGGGAGATTGAATCTCATATAATTCGCTCACTTTACCGTTTTTGATTTCGAAAACCCCTGGCAAATAATTTGATACAAGTGTTATTTCGTTTCCAGATCCAGAAAGACATTTAATTGGCTGTACATAGGCATTTGGTAAAGGAAATGCTAAATATTTTCTTATAAATTCAGCTTTCTCATTTACTAAAAATAGACCACAGGGTATTTCAATTGTTTTATATTTATTAATAATATCTGGACTATAAACAACGTAGTTTCCTGATTCATCAATAGCAATTTCTCTGGCATAGTATGGAAATTCTATTTCCGAGAGTGGATTACCTTCAACGTCGAAAGATATTATTTTTTGTTTTGTGAAATCAAAGATATCTATGCTTTGTTTTTTGTGATTAATCGCGTAATCAGTAATTTGGTTTATTTCCAACGGGCCTTTGCCTTTAGGAAAGATTTTATTGATATACTTTCCTTCTTTATCAAATATTAAAATGCTACCCTGTTTTGCGTCGAAAATTAAAAGACGATTATTAAACAGGATCAAATCAGTAATATTGCTGACAAGGCACTCAATAGATGTTTCGAGTTTAACTACATTAAAATCGTCTGTAAATAAATCAGAAAATTTAAGAATGTTCTTTTCGTTGCTTAAGTTCCAGGTGCCAAAAGTCGCGGAATCGGGGATTATGAGTTGATGGGCGATGTCCGATTTTGAAGATTTGTTTTGGTTACAGGAATTCATCAAAATTGCTGATGCTATAACGGTGAGCAACTTTATTATTTTCATTATAAATTTTAATAGTATTAATTAGGGAAACTATTGGGCATGCGATAAATCGCGAAACCCAATAGTAAAAAGAGGATAATTTGACCTATGGATTCACCTGGTTACTGGCATCGTGTGGACCTCTTGTGATATTTGTTTTACAAGGGGAATTTTCATTTCCGAAATTACATGCCGACCCACTGTTAGAGTTTACACAGCAACTTATGTAGGTATAGGTTTGATTACCAGATAACGTAATGCCAGAACCGGCTGTATTACTTCCCGAAGAAGTAGTCGTACCTGTTATCGAGACGGACCAACCACCAGTGGAAGATTGCGATACCTTAACTTGCGCCATGCTAAAACCTGAGTGAAAAGCATCACTATTCTCGGTAGCAAGCAGGGCCAAACTTGTAGTTGATAATATCAACGTGCATAAAAAAATGATTTTATTTTTCATATTAAATTATTTATAACTAACATCCTTGAGAACTTGTATTACATGCATCTGAGTCGGTTGCTGGCACACAGCACGGTATGTATTTATACTTTTTAACCCAAATATACCCAACTGGAGGACCGGCATTTACTAACTCTGTTCCATCTTCCACTCTTTTGGATCCCATTTTGTAATTTTTTGTCCAGTTATCGCCTGACTCGCTGGCATTACTTGTTGCCATTGAACCTATAAAGCCAAAAAGCAATAATGTTAAACAGATTTTTTTCATGATTTTTTGATTTATGTAGTATTTAAAATAATGGCCCCAGCAATTAAACTTAATCCGAAAAGAGTGGCTATTGGCAAATCAATGGATATATTTATGATAGGGATAATGATACTAAGAAAGAATATTACAATTGTTAGTAGTCCTGGAGCTATAAGTATGAGCCCAAGGATAATTTTCAAATTATGATCTATGAGAGTCTTCATTGTTGATTTGTTTCTTTGGAAAATATAATTTAGCTATCGTCAATTTATAATTGGTCAATCTCAATTGTTTATATTTCCCGTTAGTTTGGTTAAAATATTAGCTTTTATTGATACTACAATATCGTAAAAATCCGTGAGTTTTAATTTGCTTATTTCGCCGTTTTTTGTATTTGGTAATTCGATTTTTATATATTCTTTATTGAAATTAATATTGTAAAGAATTCAAGATTATAATATGGCTTTCGGATTAAATCAATAATTTACGACCATCACTTTATTTAAATGCCCCATACTTCGACTTGTGCGAGCTGCATAAAGTAACTTCCTCGCCAGTTTGATAGATTTTTAATTCTCAGGTATTTATATTTTCTCTCATTAGGGGGAAGATTAAAAGACCATCCTTTTTCACCGGCCTCATCGTCACGCTTTGTAAATTGGTCATTTAAGAGACCAGATGGTTTGATGACATGGAATGTAGCAAGTTTTTCCCAATTATCCCATGTCTTATCTTGTATAGGTTTATTTGTTCCCCATACTTCAAAATCTTTAAGATTTCCTTTGTCATAAAAGCCATTTTCTCGACGGGGATAGATAACGATTCTACTCAATTTAAATTCTTTTCCTATCGAAAAGCTGATAAATTGCTGCGTATTGGTATTCTCCATTGTGTAGAATGATGGCCATTTATATGGGTTTTTATTTCCATCCCAAATCATCGATATATTTGTATCATATAAACATTTTGCATCTTCTAAAAAGTTAAGCGTAGAGAATAAACTTCGATCTATTTGTTCCTCTATGAGTGGGAAAATATCCATAATTAGCGTGTCGGATTTATTGTCAAATTGGTCCTGCACAAAGAAAGCTGCTTTTATCTTTTCATGTTTTAGATTTCTTACCTGAAATTCAACTATAGAATCTTCTGTCTGATAGGAATGTCTTTTAACAAATTGACTTGTTCCTAAAGTATCAATTAATGAAATAACCGTTATTTTTCCATAATGTTTATTAATTGACCGAACTTGAAAACCACCAAAGACAGGTGTTACTTTTAATCCGTCAAACACTAATTTATAATTGGCGGGTTTAGGATTTACTTTTACCAAAAAAGGTTTGGAAATACCACCAGCTTTGTCAACTGAATATAGTTTTATATTGTTACAGGTACTATCTATTCCTTCGATAACGAGCTCGTTCATGTAGCTGGAAGCCCTGACGGAGCTAGATATTCCAGAGCTAGCCATATATTCAGCTTTAACATAATCTATTAATGTACTATCTGATAATTGAAATTTAATTCGAACGTTTCCATTGCCATTTTCAACCATTATATTCTCAATCCTGCATGCATTGCTAGCCGCAGATGCGATAGGAGATTCGGGTTTGTTCGAAAAAAAATAGAATAGGGTTCCAGCTAAAAATGAAAGTATTAAAATATAAAAAAGTTTAACCATATGAAGTTTTTTAGCAAATGTTGTTTTATAAAGATTAATACCATTTTTGAATATTGTTTTCAATTAAAAATATTCGTTCTTCCTTTCCGCTAGTAATGCACCTTAGCCAATAGATAGTGCCTTTTGGTACATCTTTAAAAGTAATTGAATAAGTTTGCGCTTTTCGTTGTCCTAAGGATATCCACTTACCGTCCCAATAAAGCAATTCGTATTTTTCACCTGGAAGAACGCAATTAGCATCATTCCTTGGGCAAAATGCGACTTTAGATATCGTAGTCTCTTTGCCACTTCCCAAATCGAGTCCAATCCAGCTGTTTTTTCCGGATTTTGGCTCATAATAAGTCAATATATTATTATCAAAAGCCTTGGAAATATCATTTCCTTGTTTCCCAGGCGTGCCAATCAACTGTCCGGAAAGTTTATTTTCCGCGCCTCCTCCAAAGAAAGAAAGCTCAGCAATATTGTCATTATCTAGAGGGTTGTTTGCTGGTGCGACATATCTAACATATCTAAACTTCTTTGAATTATTAATCGTTCTTTCATTCATATAAAAAGGATAGAAGTCGATTGTGTATAACAACTCAGCATCGGAAAAGTCTTGATTATTAGCGCCCTCAATTCGTGCTCCTAACATACCTTCAGTGTGATAGGCAGTATAGGAAAATAGCGCAGTCTTTCGTTCCATTTTTAATTCGTGCCATTTGGTCCCATTTAACTTCAATTTTTGCTGCTGTCCTTCATTGGTTAGGAGAAATGGTGATTCTATTGGGATGTGTATACCGTCTTCGAATACAGTGGGCAGATAAATAATATTTTTTCCAATATTCTTGAAGTTTGCATGGTTTCCAGAAGCGATCGCATAGTCTACAGCATGCCATCCGTCAATGTCGAAAACACATAGATGGATCAACCGTTTATCAAATTTTTTGTCTAACTGTATCTGCATGTCTATTCCTTCTATATATTCTGAAGTAACGTCTCTGATTTTGGTTGTTCTGAAAATTGGGTCTATATGATCTTTGTCAAAGCTCTTGTTGATTTCACTTAATTGTTTATTACTTGAATAAGTAAGTCGGAAAATCTTTGGTATTGTTTTGACATACTGGACATATTGTCCTCTAGGCATTTCGTTTTCAAGAAATGTATGTCTATTACTTCTGTATTCTGATGAGAAATCAACAATACTCCAGGTATTTACAGGAACATTTGCATTAGTAATACGTTTGATATTATTTTTATTCCTTTTAATGTAAGTAAGATAATGCTGTCCAGCACTGCTTCCCCAATGAGGTAGAAAATCTAAAGCAACAGGAAGGCCAGCTGAACGCAACGCTGATACCCCAAGTAGCGAAAGTGTCTCACATCCTCCAACTCCTCCTTGAATAATGTCTTTCAAACTTTGTGTATATGGAAAATAAGGATATAGTGATGTGTCAAAATTTGTTGGAATTTCAAGATTTGAGTTCAATCTATCAAAAACCAGATTTAATGAATCAGGGTCATAAGCTCTCATTCCCTCAAAAGTATAGTCATTAAAAAATTTGCCCCGAAAGTCTTCTAACCTCTCATTTCGCACTCTGTAGGGAAGAATATATTCACAAAAATCATTAAAACCAATTTTTTCGCCCCAAGGGGTAGTTTGCCATGCTTTAAAGGCCAGTTGAATATTTGATATTAAAAATTCTGAAGTAATAATTTCTTCATCAGGAATATTTGAAACGGTCTTTCCCTGAAGTTTTAATGTTGAGAATACAGAATCGGCAATTTTAATTTTTTCTTTATTGGACAGTTCCCCTTTAAATAGCTGAATGGAGTCTATACAGCTAAAGATTTTTGTTCTCAGTACCACATCATCTCCTGTTTCCGAATAATGCCCTTCCATGTTGTTTATTAGAAATTCTGCAGCCTTTAATTTTAGGCTATCTCCTGATTTTTTATAGTATGAGATAACTTTTTCAAGCTGGGCATTGTCTGTATGGGAAAAGCCGACGTTTTCATTAGTACAAGAGTAAAAAGATATAAAAACTATAAAGTAACAGGTGGTAAAAAATCTACATTTCATAGTATTAATCAGAATATTTGAAAAGAATTGCTCCATAAATATCATTAGTCGGAGGCGCGGAATACCAGCCGTTATAAGAATGGGTACGATCAGCTGTATAATTCAATGAATACTTGCCTGCTTTTAGAACCAAATCCTGTTCGACTTGTACCGTAGGAAAATTTTTGGATGTTGGAAATGCTGGTAATTTCCATATTAATTCACCGCTATCTTCGTCGATTATCCAACATTTATCTTTAGTGATATACCCAAGGTAATTAATTGCATTATCCATGATTGTAAATAGAAAATAAATATTATTGTTATCCCAGCCCACCTTGAAATTTACTTTATGATCAATTGGGGATGCCTTTCCTTGATAAAGTTTTACCAGCTGGTTGTTGGTGCACGCATTCCACATAGGATCGTTTATTCCATCTATAATTGGCCGATTTGAAAAGCTGTTTGCCACTATACCTTTTCGGCTTAAAGTCATATCGTTAGCAAAGAGTTTTATTTGTTTAAACTGACTTACGTTGAGCCAGTGAGATGTGTTGTCCGTAGCTAATGAAAGAATACTATTTCTTTCATTTTCCTTAAGATCACTGTCCCCAGAAAGAATATTTAGTGAAAACGGTCTTTTGGTTTCCAGAACTGGGACACCAATTTCTGACCAGGGTATTTTTACTTCTAAAAGATATTCATGATCACTATATTTTCTAAAGGCATGCTCAATATTCTTGTTATTATGATTTGCATTATCGAGCAATTGATTTTCAGGGTAATTCAGTCCAAAATTAAATTGAAAAGTCTTCGTATCGTCAGGTTTAATTTTTGAAGGGTATGTTTCTTTATTTATAAAGAGCTGAATGTTATCGTATGTATAAGTATATTCCAGATAATCACGTTTTGCCGATGATTGTCCTGCAGCGAAAATTTTTATATGAGTATCGTCCTTTAATTCAAAAGGTGATTTAACATTTGAATAGTTACTTATTAGTCCTGTCGTAGCAAGAGAGGGTTGTCTGTAATATTTTGAGTAAAATGTTCCTTTTGTTGTGGATGAGAGACTTTTTGATAAATTTTGACTATGAATATTATTTCCCTTGCTTTCTAATCGTTCGATTTCCGCAGCATCTTTTTTATGTTGAAGTAATTGTTTTGCGGCACTCATGGTGACTTCATCGGAATTGTTGACGATATATTCGCTTACAATAGTCCCTAAAGGGCACTGTAATAAGTCTTTACGATTAAATCTATCTGTCCCTGGTAATGATCCTCTGGGATACATAATGCAAATCTGTAGATTATGTTCAATGTTTTTGATGACAAGTATTTCTGTATATTGATCTTTAAAGGTATTCCATAATAGTGCAATATTGCCTAATTGAAGAACCTCATAACCAAAAAACATGGCGGTATTTTCAACATACCAAGTTGGAAACAGTTTTGGGATTCTATTGTTAACTTGAATTTCCGGTTTTAAAGAATGAAATCGTTTGTCGAGCTGCTTAAGCTGAGCAAATAGATCGTACGATGAATATTCTTTTTTTAAGTCACTTTTTGTTGTTGTTATTGTTGTTTTACTTTTGTTGTTATCAAGATCATTTAGCAATGAATTGGTCAATTGGATCTTTGTCTCATTATCAAGGTTGGACAATTTGGGAATATCATTTTTTATCCTGATTATATTGTCAATCTGGAAGGTTTGATTGTTAAAAATAAAATTTAAGTTTTCTATATTTTGAATGTGTGTTTTTTGTTTTTCAAGCAGAGAATCTAATTTAATTGGATTGCCTAAGCAAGCGTTGACCTTTTGGAATAGTTCCGCATCCAAAGACATTCCCTGTATATTTTCTGTTACTTCATAGTCGTCTGATCTGATAATGACACTGTACTTACTGATATCATACAATTTCATGGTTTTGTTTATTGATAATTTTAAATCATCTAATTTTTTATGTTGGTCCGTTCGACAGGATTGTAAATTTGCGCCTGATAAAAAAATTAGTATAAGCAATATGTTTACTGTTATGGATTTCATTGAAGTAAGTGTAGGAAGCTAATAATTGAAATTTTTCTGACAATTTGGTTATGTGAAGATTAACTAAAGGAATATCCCATAAACCAGGCTAAATATCATTATTAATATTCTATAATTAGTAAAGTACGTTTAGGTGTTTTGACTCTCAGTTAAGATTTAATATTAGAATAAGACTGTAAGTAAATATGTCTGTCGCATCTTAATTTTATTAATCGGAAGAAATTACGGTATTACATTAGCGGATACAGGGATATTTATCTTGTATTTTTCTTTAATATCTGTGATCGTCAATATTTGTTTATCCAATCCTGACTTTCTTGGTTCGTACGCTAAATGTACCTTGATTGAATCATGAGGTTTTATGAAATCTTCTTCAGGAATAGCTATTACGCATCCACAGCTAGAGTTAATACTCTTTATTTGAATTTGGTTAACACCATTGTTCTTTAAATAGAAGATAACCTTATATGAACCACTTTTTTTTATATTACCAAAATCAATCTGTCGAATTGAACTTTTAAGAATATCTTGGGGTTTACTACAGCCTGAAAAAAGGTTTACAAAGTAAATTATAAAAATGAATTTTATTTTCATTATGAAATAAAGTACGTAAGTTAATTCGTTAGGTAGTTTTTTAATACGTCTTCTAATTCCCCAGTAGTCAGGTAGTTCTTTACAATTTCTCCATCAGGACTTATTAGGTAGATTGTTGGATAGGCCTGTACAGCATAGAATTCACGTATTTTGCTGTCTTTTGGAGATTCAATATTAGGCCATGTTACCTTATTATCTTTTAGTATTTTAACGAAGTTTTCTTTCTTCCAGAAGATATCTACAATACCAATGATTTCGAGTTGTTTTAAATAATTTTTTCTGATTTTATTTAGCGTAGGGAGGCTTTGAATGCATGGACCACAATTGTCGCTCCAAAAATATAGTAGACGCCATTTATTTTTGTATTTATCTAGGGATACGATTTCATCGTTTAAAAAATTTTTGCCTTGTATATCTAAATATGGAATATTAATGTTAACAATATTATGATCATTAGCAGATATGGTGTTTTCAATTTCTATTTTCACAGGATCACCATGTACATCAGTTAAATTTATGGTATTTTTATATTTACTATATACTACATTTAGTGTATCCTGTAAAAGGACTACTTTACCTATGCCGAAAATGCGACGAGATCTTGGAATCTGCGTGAAATATGGCATGTCTGGCAAAATATAGACGGATTGTCTATCTAAAAAATCGGAGCATATGATGAACCGTTGCCCTTTGTACCTTATTCTACTTAGATAAAAAGAATAAAATGAAATACCAAGATTGCCCTGATATCCAAAAGACAGCATGGTTTTTATTGTGCTTCGACGGGCAGAACCATTTATGTAAAAATCCACTTCAACAGCAATAGGTTGTATATTTTCCCCTAATACAGATTTTATTTTTGGAATGTACCGAATTACATCATCTTCATAAGTGCCATTTTGATTAGCATCAACTATACAGAGATAATTTTCATTATCTTCCGGTCTTTTTCCGACTAGGATCCGAATGACATTTTTGAGAGGAGTTTTGGATAGATAGATTGAATCTTCCAGGTTCCATTGATATTTATTAGCTTGATCATAAAAATCCTCTTTAGAGATATCACCATTCTTAAACGCTTGATAATAGAATTGAAATCTATTGAGTATGTAAGCAAATTCCTGTTTGTCTTCTAGTCCCTGAATATTTTGTGTGTTATAGTTCTTCAACAGTTTTTGAGTTGTCTGATCCTCCTTGTCCACACTCGATATTACCATATTTGTAACTCCTCTTGGTCCTAAACCTTCCACTAATGAAAGTTCTATTTCGCTATTTTTCAAGGTTTGACACTGGGCAACCTTTTGAAGAGTTATCGAAAAGATGAGGATAACTAGATATGGGGCTATTTTATTTAGAGACATATAGGAATAATATTGGATTTTGTTCTACATCAATATGTTCAGCGAACTTCATGAACATTTTATTCTGTTTAGGATCTTTAATTGATTCTTGTAATTTTTTAATATTTTCAGGATAGGAAACTTGTACAATTCCTTCTTGAAGATTTGAGGGAACTAATCTATTTATTGTTGCATTTGTTGTTTTAACGTTAAATATACCATATTCAAAACCTGTAAGTGTTTTCTTTTTTTTATCAATTACCGATAATAAATTATTATTTTGAAAGAATATGTAGTTCTTCGTTTCTTTAAAATTATAAATTCCTTTTCTATTTTCCTTCTGTAATTCTTTAAGAGTATATTTTACTTTTTCTTTATAGTCGCCGTTCAGTCCATAAACAAAATTTCTATCAGGTATTGAAATCAAAGGCCTTCCAGTGTAGTCTGTATACAGCAACGTTCCTTTATTATAAATGATATCTTTATATTCAATATCTCCATCAGATACAATTGGTAACAAACTTTCTTTAATCTTTCCTGTTTTTCGGTCAAGGACATCAACAAACGAATCTTTCAATTCATTATTATGCAAAGGGGCTTTTCTACAAATTATTTCGTCGTTTGCTAATACCATTTCAAGATAGAGATCATCTGTTTTGATAGCTCTTTTGAACTTTAGATCAAAATCATATACATAGATGGAATAGGGGATATCACAAAGAACGAAAATTTCCTTTTCCACTTTATCGATGAGAAAATCAACGATACCTCCATATTCTGTAGGTCCTTTCCCAATTGAATGGAGTTGATTGATATACTTCCCTTTGATATCAAAATGAAGAATTTTAGCTGCTTTTTTATCTAATATATACAGATCATTACTATCGACTTGTAGCTTATCAACTAAGTTGATCAATGAACTTTCTGTTGTCTCTAAGTATATTATATCTGGTTGATAAAATGTACTACTATCAACCAGATAATTTTCGAGCCCTGTATAGGATATCTTTTCTGCTTTTGTCAAATCAAATAATGCTTTATAGTCTTTTTTCGGTTTGACACAAGAAAAAAAAAATAATATTAGCAGCAAGGATAATTTTTCTTTTTTTAACATTCAGAATTAATTAGGGGCATTTAACTACTTCGCTACTCAAAACCGTAGATTCTGTGACTCCGGGACAACATTCAATAAAGCCTTTACCGTAACAAGCAATTCCCTTTTCTTTGTATTTTGTTCTTAGACAACTACCGTTTTGTAATTGGACATTTTCTTCGACTGTGTCCTCATAAGACTCCTTTGTTGATGCTTTGGGGCAGCTTGTATCTTCGTCTGCAAACACCTTTGGTTGTTGTAATACGACTATCGTAACACAACAAATTAGATAAATTATTTTTTTCATAAACTTAATTTGCACAAAGGGTGTAGCCGATATGTTCAGTATTTAATATTGAAACACCAGGTGAACAATCTATCGAACCTTTACCAGAGCATGTTGTTTGTTTTGCTGTTATTTTTAGAACGGCACAAATGGTTTCACTGTCGGAAAGAGGAACTACTTCTGAAGCAGTAATATCCTGGACACTTTTGTAACTCACTTTTATTCCAGAGGAATCTTCTTGGGCTTGAAGATTTCCTGACGGAAATGCTAGATAAAAACTACCTAAGAGTAATAGAATGATTTTTTTCATTTTTTAATGGTTTAAATTAAGTTGCATTTATAAAATAAGTTTTAAGGAAACATATTTAAATCAAATTTACTTTTAATCAACATGAAATCAAATGGTGCGATAACCAAATGGGCTTCATTTTTAATAATCAGCTGTTAGAATTTTATAACAGTGGTACTATTCAATGTAAGAAGCATTTTTTTAGATCCTAATTTGCATTAAGAAAGACGATGTGATGAATTATTTTTCAATATGGAAGGTGAATGAAATAGATCCAAATTCGCTTTAGTCTTTCATGTTTACTTTATTGAAGAAGGAATCTATTTTGAATGCTCTCATATTAACACAGTTATTGTTGAATTTTCGTTTTTTTTAAAATTAATTTTGAATCTATACTATTCTATACTATATTTGAGTGATTGGATATATCTAAAATTGATATTGTTTCCAACAGTAATTCAACAAAAGGGTAATTAACAGTTTTTAGTTATTCTTGATATGAACCAAATAACCAATAGTAACCAATAATATAACCATGGACTTTATAGTTCCCTCGGTGGAATGCATGAAAATTATGAGCAGAATACTTATCCGAACAAAAGAAAAGACCTTTTTCGTAGGCCTTGAAGATGTACTTTATTGCAAGGCGGCAGGGGCATACTCAATTATTTATTTGGTGGGGGACAAAGAAATAGTCACTAGTATCAATTTACTCAAACTGCAAGAGCGAATGCAGTGTTGGACATCGATTTTTCGTGTAAGTCAATCTTACTTAGTCAATTTATTGGCCGTAAGATCAATAAATCATGGCAAAAAAGAGTTAGAATTAGAAAATTCAAATTTAATTCCATTTACCGTTTCAGTACGGGAAATCGAGAAAATTTTTATTAGCATAGATTTAAATTAATGCCGTACCCGTTAATGAAAATGCGTCTTTTTTTCGTATCCATGATCGTCTTGTCTGTATTTGCTTTGGGTTTTATTGCAAGTCGGGAGTTTCCTAATGGTTTATTTTCCTTAAAACTATTAGCAGCTTACCTCGCAGCTGTTTTGGCATTGTCTGCAATTGTGATTTTATCCATGTTTTATCGATGTCATTCAATTAAAATAAATCCGCTAAATTTTATGGTATTTTGCCTTTTAGTTTTCATACCATGCTGTCAGTATTTTTTTATGGATGTTAAACTTAATAGCTTGATTTTTATCCTATTATGCTATATAATTTTCTTTTCAATTAATTATATCGGAAGGGGCTTACATTGGCTTTTGCTGATGAGAAGGTTTTATACATTGGTGTTTATTGTCCTGATGTTGCAGATTATTATAGGTTTACTTCAATACGTAGGTATTATATACCCATACCATCACCTCAGTAGGATATCTGGAATGTTTTTCAACCCAGGGCCGTTTGCTATTTATTTTACTACTTTATTGTTATTCGTTATACCAATTATTTTTGTCAAAATAAAAAGACGGCACTTAAAAAGTGTAATTCTGCTTTTAACCGTAGTTTTAGGCTGTAGCTTAATACTAATAGAACTAAAGTCTAGGTCTGCATGGATAGGGTTATTTGTGGGTATTATATCGATCCTGTTTCTTTTCGTTTGGTATTATGGCAAACATTGGTTAGAACATATAAGAAAAAGAGCGATTATAACACTTGCTATTATAATTGGAATTCTTTGTTTTGGAGGTTACGGATTGTATCAGGTTCGCCCCGAATCTGCTAAAGGTCGTGTTCTTATTTGGAAATCTACCTCAGCGATGATCTGCAGTAATCTATGGTCTGGGATTGGGATAGGAAATTTTGCAAGATATTATCCAGCATACCAAGGAGGACAACTACAGCTTGCTGATGTAAAGTCCAATTATGGACTTTTGGCCGGACAGACAGAATATGCATTTAATGATTTGATGCAACTATTTAGTGAGATCGGGATTTTCGGAATTTTGATTTTTATTTCTATTATCTCGTTTTCATTATTCCGACTTATAAAATTCATTAAACATAAAGGATATCTTGATGAACGTTTTATTTTGGGAAGCAGTCTGATAGGTGTTTTGTTTGCTATTATTTCCAGTGGAATGACATCTTATCCTTTACAAATGGTTCCTGTGGCTTTCTGGTTTTGGACTATCATTGCTCTAATTAATTTAATCTGTCCCGACAATTATAGACAAATTCAAGGAAAATCGGTACCTATACTTTTTGTCAGTTCAGCTGGACTAGCCCTGTGTACTCTTTTGTTTTTCACCTTTAAAAATGTTAAGGGCTATTACTTGTGGAATGTTGTAACAAAAGATAATGGGGAAATTACTGTATTAATACCTTATTTGTATTACATGGATGGTGAAGGACAACTTTTTAGCGAGATAGGTACGTATTTTCATCACAAAAAGGAATATTCTAAATCAATATATTACTTTAAGCATGCTACTGTCTGTCAGTTCAATAGGGATTATTATTATAGTCTTGGTCTGAGCTATGAAAAGTTAAATTGCTATAAAGAGGCTTTTGCTACCTATGGACTTATTGCGGAAGCCCTTCCAAGTTTTGTTAAACCAAAATATTTAAAAGCTAAGCTGTTTTATAAACTAGGAAAGCTTTCTGAATTTGAAACTACAGCCAAGGCTATAGTTTCAATGGTTCCTAAAGTACCAAATACTAGCACGGAATTGATGATTAAAGAGATAAGGTTTTTATTGAGAAAATCAAATACCCTAACAAATCCAATTTTATGAAATTTTATTCAAGTTCCAAAATGGGGTTACTTACCTTAGTTTGGACAGCCAATATCTTATTTTCGTGCTCATCGCAGGACGATAAATCAATGGAAGAGGAAAAAGTAACCATTTCATTAGATGGCCAAGCACCGGAAGTTGAAACGATGAAAGTTCAATATGAAGATTTTCAGGAAGAGTTATTGTCCAATGGTAAGATTGTTGCCAATAACCACGCTGATTTACGGTTTATTACCCCGGGAATTATAAAATCAATTCTTGTTTCTGAGGGGCAAACTGTAAAAGCAGGTCAAATAATTGCCGAGCTAGAGGATTCGGAGGTTCGCAATCTATTAAAACAAAATGAACTTGATGCTAAGAAAGCTCTTTTGGATTATGAGGATCAGCTACTAAGATTAGGATACAAACTTAAAGACACCGCGAATATTGATGCAGAAGTAAAAAGTATTGCAAAGCTAAGGAGCGGTCTTTCCTTGGCAGAAATTACATTTTTCAAAATAAGGCAACAGCTCGAAAATATGAAATTGCGTTCTCCAATAAATGGAAAAGTTGCAAATATGAAAGCAAAATCATTTAATAGTTCTGGAGCTTTTGATTATGTATGTACAGTAATTGACAACAATGCGTTGACGGTAGAATTTAAGGTATTGGAACAAGAACTATATTTTGTTGAAAATAGCAGTACCGTACATATTTCCCCTTTTAGTTTACCTGAAAAAAAGTACCTCGGGAAAATTAAAAGTATCAATCCATTAGTTGATAACGCTGGAATGATAACCGTAAAAGCTGTCCTTCCGAATGATGGCCTGTTGTTAGATGGAATGGGAGTCAATGTTAAAATAGTGCGACCGCATGCTAGGAAACTTATAGTTCCAAAGGAATCGGTTCTTGATAGGCAAAATAGAAAAGTTGTTTTCACGCTTAAAGACGATAGTATTGCACAATGGAATTATGTCGAGATTGGAGGTGAGAATAGCACCCACTATGTCATCAAATCGGGCTTGCTACCAGGTACAGATGTGATTTTTAAAGGGAATTTTAATTTAGCCCACGACAGAAAAGTGAAAAGGTCAGACAAGTAGAATATGGTAACTCAAAAAGATCCTGCTAAATTCTCCGCCTTCAGTATAATCATCATTTTTGTACTATTTTTTTGTATTGGAGCTCTTTTTATTCCAAAGTTGTCTGTTAAACTGTTGCCTAGTAAGACCTTTGCGTCATTGACACTTTCTACTACATTATGGGGAGCATCAACGGAAATTACTGAACAAGAACTTACTACCCCGCTAGAATCAGCATTATCTAGATTAAAAGGTGTAACTAATATATCTTCATTTTCAGATAACGGCCGATGCCAAATTAAAGTACAGCTTGATAAATGGACTGACCCCGATATCTTTAGGTTTGAAGTATCGGCACTCATTAGACAATTATATCCAAAATTACCGGATAATACTTCATATCCACAAATATATCTTAATCAACCTGAGGAAGATAAACGAAACCAGCCAATGCTTTATTTTACACTTAGTGGTAAAAAAGATGTGAATGATATTGCACGATTTGTTGACGAAGAAATAAGGCCCGTATTTACTGAGTTAAAGGGTATCCATAAGTTGGAAGTTACGGGTGACAGACCCATTCATGAAGTAATTGTTCCAGACCTTGAAAAAATGCATTCTATTGGTATTAGTTTGGCTGAATTCCAGGATCAGTTACAGCAGGGCTTTCTTATTAGGGAGCTTGGAAAATTAAAAAGTGATGGACACAAATTTGTTGTGTTTTTAGATAGGAGTATCAAAGGTAATACTGAGCTATTGAACTTTCCGATAAAGAATACGGAAGGAAGGATACTAAAGGTTGCCGATTTAGCTTCTGTCTCGAGAAGCGAAACGTTACCCAATAGCAAATTTCGAATAAACGGCGATGAACAAGTTGCATTATTATTCTATCCTGAAGAAAATACAAATAACATACTTCTTGCCGCAAATATTAAGCAAAAACTTAAAACGTTGGAATTAAATAAGAAGGGTTATTTACTGAAACTCCAGGTTGATCAAACTGAATTTATTAAAGATGAGCTCAATAAAATTTACACAAGGACTGGCCTATCCGTATTTATTCTTTTGCTTTTTGTGATGGTAATCACCCGCAGGACACGTTATGTCGTAATTATATTGATCTCCCTGCTCGCTAACGTTCTTCTTTCCAGTATTTTTTATTACCTATTTAGCCTAGATATTCATCTCTATTCCCTCGCAGGAATAACTATATCGCTTGGTTTAGTGATAGATAATGTAATTGTCATAGTTGAAGATATAAGGCATACCGGGAAAAATCGAATATTCTCGGCAATATTGGCTTCTACATTAACGGCTTTAGGGGCATTGTCGGTTATATTTTTGTTGGAGGAAAATCAGAAGATGCAATTAATAGATTTTGCTTTGGCAGTTATTGTTAACCTAATTATATCATTACCTATAGCTTATTTTTTTATTCCTGCTATGCTGGATCTTTTTCCTGTTCAGATTAAAAAGAAAAAATATCTATACAAGCGCAAACGTATACTTGTTAGGCTGAATTCCCTATATGCAAGACAACTTGCATTTTTTGTCCGGTATAAAATTGTATTGATTATTCTCTTCATTCTGAGTTTTGGAATTCCCATCTATCTTCTCCCTACTAAAATTGAAAATGAGGAATATTTTTGGCAAAAAATTTATAACGGAAGCATAGGTAGCGACTTTTATATCCAAAATTTGAAAGAACCAATAAATAAGGCTTTTGGAGGAATATTATATTTTTATATAAGCGATCATCATCAATTACAGGCAAGTCAAAGGGGGCAGGATGAACAGACGAGGCTTATAGTTACGGCCAGTATGCCCTTTGGTGCTGAGCTGGAACAGATGGACTTGGTATGTAAAGAGTTTGAAAATCTCCTTCAACGCTATTCTACTTATCTCAGTGTTTTTACAGTTGATATTTCTGATCCAACTTCAGCTACAATTAATATACTTTTTAGAAAAGGAGTTAAGATATATATACCTATTCAGCTAAAAAAAATGCTTGAGCGACAAGCCATGTTGTCTGGTTCAGCAGATTTTTCAATAACAGGAGTGGGGAAGGGGTTCAGTAATGCATTGGATGTAGAACAGTTTGATTCTGCAATTACCTTAAGAGGCTATAACTACCAACAGCTTCAGAATCTGGGCATGTTGGTAATGGACAGTCTGAATCAATATAAACGTGTGCGGGAGGTTATGATAAGTTCACAGCGGATATGGGGACAGAACACTACAATGGAACATATTGTACGATTTAACAAGTCAACATATCTGGCTTTAAATGGAATCGGTAGATGGAATTTAGAGAATTCATTAAGCGACCTTGCTGAACGGTCTACACAGGTTGGGACATATGAAGACAAATATAGGAAATCAATGATACAGGTAGATGTTCATCAGAACGAAGGAGATGTACCTAAAATCTGGGCGGTTAAAAATAGACCATTTCAATTTTTTGAAAAACCTTATGTGAAATTCTCTACAATATCTGATATCTCTAAAGTAAGAATTGGTAATAAAGTATTTAGAGAGAATCAAGAATACGTAGTGTATGTTAATTATCAATTTATCGGAACATATGAGTTGAATAATAGAATGTGTGAAAGGATAGTTAGTGCTATGAGACCTCAGCTCCCTTATGGATATAAGATGGAGAATGCTGCATTAGTTGGAAAAGAAGGATCTGCATTTAATTATCTATGGTTTATCCCTTTGGTAATTTTAATTATTTATATGATCTGCGCAGTTCTTTTAGAATCCTTAAAACAGCCAATAGCTGTGATTGCTATGATCCCATTTTCTTACATCGGTGTTTTTCTAACCTATCAGCTACTTGGACTTCAATTTGATCAGGGAGGATATGTGGCTTTATTGATGTTAAGTGGGCTTGTCACCAATTCTGCACTCTATATTATGAATGATCTTAATTTTATTTCTGAGGAACGCGTCGTCAATATACAGCATTTTATTGGAGCTTTTAACTTAAAAGCTATGCCTATCATGATAACTACTGCGTCCGCTATCCTCAGTTTATTACCCTTCATGATATCTGGAGGAGAGAAAGGTTTTTGGTTTACACTATCAGCAGGAACCATTGGTGGTTTGTTGTTTTCAATACTTGGAGCATATGTCTTACTACCTATCCTTTTGATTCCAAATAAAAGAAAATCTGATAAATATGATTAAATTTTTGATCGATAGGCCAATTGCTGTATTGGTGAGTTTTACTGCAATGTTGATGCTGGGATGTGCGGCATTCTTGAAGCTTCCTGTTTCTCTACTACCAAATGTTGATATTCCCAATATTGTAATAAGAGTAGATGGGCCAGATCTTTCTTCAAGAGAGGTTGAAGATCAGCTCACACAGCCTATACGGAATAATTTGTTGCAACTAAGGGGATTAAAGGATGTTGAAAGTATTTCGTCTGAAGGAGTAGGCACAATTCGCCTAAAATTTGAACATGGGCTCGATATCAGTCTCGCTTTTATTGAGGTAAATGAAAAGATAGATTTAGTCATGAGCAAATTTCCAAAGGAAATAGGACGTCCTCAAGTTATAAAATCTACTATTTCAGATATTCCTGTATTTCGACTGAATGTCTATCCTAGATCGTCTATGTCAACGAGTACAAGTATTGCAGATGTAAGTTCTTTTGCTAGAGAAATAATTCGCAGGAGAATAGAACAGATTCCAGAAGTAGCTATGGTTGATATGACAGGTTACATACAGTCTCAAGTGGAGTTGATTCCGAAGAAAGGTTATTTGGAGACGATGGATATTAATGAGGAAGCACTTTTAACAGCTTTTAGGGATAATACGCTAAGTTTAGGAAGCATTCTTGTTAAAGACGGTCATTATCGTTATTATTTACGTTTTTCGGGACAACTTCTGACTTTGGAAGCTCTGGGCAAAATTCCTTTTAATATTAATGGAAGGCTATTGACTTTGGGTGAGATCGCTGATATTAATCTGATGTCGGTAAATAGTGATGGTTTTTATCAAAGTAGGGGGCAGCAGGCAGTAAATTTTGCTATTATTAAACAGTCTTCGGCGAAAATGGATGATTTACAATATCGTTTTGAGGAATTGTTAGAGCTCATGCGCAAGGACTATCCTGATATCGTATTTGAATTGACTCAAGATCAAACTGAATTATTAAAATTTGCAGTGAGCAATCTTCAGCAGGATCTTATTTTGGGAGGTGTTCTGGCCTTCTCTTTAATGTTAATATTTATCCGTAAGCTGCGAACAGCTATGCTCATTGGGTTTACGATTCCCCTTTCTCTTATTATTAGTCAACTTGGTTTTTATATGTTTGGTATTTCGCTTAACATTATCTCTTTGGGGGGATTGATTTTAGGATTGAGTATGATAATTGACAATTCGATAGTTGTTATAGATACTATATCAGATTACAAAAAGAAAGGATGTACAGTAGGAGAATCGGCAGTACTAGGGACAAAGGAAATTGTCAGGCCCCTTTTAACATCGGTACTTACAAACTGTGCAGTATTTGTCCCGTTAATTTTTATGAGTGGTTTGGCAGGTTCTATTTTCTTTGATCAAGCTATTTCAATTGTAATAGGCGTGCTTTCTTCGTTGGCAGTTTCTATTTTTCTACTGCCCTCGTTGTATGCCCTCGTGCATTCCGACAAAATTCAAAAAAGAAGTTTTGAGATTAAATCATTCGTAAACGTGACATTACTCTATGATCGGATTTTGAAATGGTGCTTTAAATGGCCTATGCTACTGCTCTTTTTTATGTTTTCCCTAGTTTTGGCAGGTTTATTTGCCTTTAAATCGTTAGAGAAGAGACGTTTGCCAAATCTTACCCGCAATGATTTTGAGATTTCCATCGACTGGAATGAATATCTGGAGATGGAGGAAATTCGGGACCGTATAATTGTTATGAGTAAATTTATAAGTAAAGAAGCTTACTCTTTTAACTCTTGGTCCGGGCCTCAGCAGTATGTGCTACCAATTATAAATAATCTGAGTTATACACAAAACCTAATTTACTGCAGGATAAATAAGGGATATAGTGTAGATGAGGTTCAAAAAAAAATACTGTCTTTTATGAAAACCACCTATCCTTCAGCTTCGACACGTTTCCAGCCTGCAAAAAACGCGTTTGATGAGGTTTTTTCCGAAGATAAAGCGCCATTTACTATAATGGTGAGTAATAGTTTAAATCGTAAAATGCCGGAAATCAAAGATGTAAATGCAGTTATTCGAAAAATAAGAGACACTTTGCCTGAGGTCAATATCAGTGAAATACCACTTTTCAATAAGATAAATTTGAGGATCAATCAGAATATGGCTATTCGATATGGTTTAAGTAACAGGCAAATTTCAGAAGCCCTGGAACGGATTTTAAAAAATAAGAAAATATCCGATTATCAGGGGGCTAATTCTGTAATTCCATTAGTTTTACGGGAACAGCAACCTCATTCGTTATTTAATTTGCTTAACGAGCGATTTATCATCAATTCATCTAAGGAAAGAATCCCATTTTCTACATTGGTATCCTATAATTATGAGACGTCCTATAAATATATAACTGCACGTAATACAGGTGAATATTATCCTATAGATATCACTACGGATAATGCAGAGAAGGATCTTGATAAACTTGAAGAAACTATTGCTCAGGGGAAAAAAATGGGAATTGAATTAGGCCTTTCAGGAAGTTTTTTTGAAAACAGGATTCTTATTAAAGAAATGTCAATGGTTTTACTGGTTTCAATCCTGCTTTTGTATTTTATTTTGGCGGCGCAATTTGAATCGTTATTACAGCCACTATTTATCTTATTAGAGCTTCCGATTGCCATATTTGGTTCATTTATATTTCTATATGTAGGTGGAAGTAGTATAAATCTAATGTCCATGATTGGTATTGTGGTTATGAGTGGGTTGATCATTAATGATTCGATACTGAAAGTAGATGCAATTAACCAATTGAGAAATAAGGGAGTCCCCTTATTAGAAGCAATTTTTGAAGGGGGCCACCGTAGAATACGCTCGATAATAATGATCTCTTTAACAAGTATCGGGGCATTAGCACCAACATTATTCATGTATGATTTAGGTTCTGAATTGCAGAAACCACTGGCATTAGCACTTATAGGTGGAATGGTTGTCGGTCTATTTGTTAGCTTATTCTTAGTGCCTATTGTCTACTGGTTTATTTATAAAACGTCAAAAAATAATGCGTAAGGTAATTTTATTGCTCTTTATCTACGCTTTCCTTTTTGGTAAAGGGGGAGCACAGACAACAACTATTACACTCCAAGAAGCAATCCAAATGGCTAAGGAAAATTCGTTTGAATATAAGATTGCAAAAAATAGGCTTCAGGGAAGTGTGTGGCGGTTTGAGAACTTTAAAGCTTCTTTTTTACCTAGCATATATATAAATGGAAATATTCCGAATTATACTAGGGCAATAAACAAAATTACCTTGCCTAATGGAGAAGATACATTTGTGAGTCAAAATCAGGCATATAGCTCAGTTAATCTTGGGGTAAGACAACAGGTAGCTTTTACAGGAGGAACTTTTTCTATGAGTTCATTTTTAAATAGGATCGATGTGTTTGGAACGCAGAAACAGACTAGATATTCTTCTACACCATTTTCTATTTCGTATAATCAGGACATTCTAGGTTACAACAGTTTCAAATGGCAGAAGCAAATAGAACCTTTGCAATATGAAAGTGCCAATCGTCAATTTGTTTCAGATATGGAGCGGATAGCAAGTCAAACAGTTTTGTATTTTTTTGGCGTACTATCAGCAAAATCAAAATATGAAAGGTCCAAGCAGAATCTTGCTAATGTAGATACCCTATATCGTATTACTAAAGAACGATTTCGTTTGGGAAACATAGATCAGAGTGATCTTTTACAATTGAAATTAAATAGTCTAAACGCTCAAAAACAATTAGATCAAGATAGCATTGATTATCTATTATCCAAGAAGCAGTTTAATAGATATCTTAGATTGACGGATGATGATGATCGTGAGGTATTGATGCATGAAGATATTTCATTTTTTGAAATACCATTCAAGGAAGCTATGGATCTTGCAAGATCAAATAGTCAGAATGTTATCGACTTTAGGTTGCAACGTTTACAAGCAGAACAACAGGTCGCAGAATCTAAAGCTCAGAATGGTTTGAAATTTAATATCAATGCTAATTTTGGAATTACAAATACAGCAACATCATTAAGAGATATATTAAGTGGCGTGGAAAACCAGCAACAGATTTCTATAGGTTTTTCTCTTCCAATATTGGACTGGGGCTATGCAAAGACACAAAAAAAACGAGCAGAAGCAAACCTTGAAATGGTAAAAAGTGAAATTGAGCAAAAAGAACTGATGGTAGAGCAGGAGATAAGTTTATATGTGGCACAATGGCAGTTACAGAAAAAAAAGATGCTTGTTGTTCGTGAATCTCAAGACATCGCAATCAAAAATTACGAGTTGGAAAAGAATCGATTTTTAAGGGGAACGATAACTATAAATGATCTCAATGTTTCGCAACAGCAAAAAGACTATGCTTCAAGCGCCTATATCGATGCAATTGGTCAATACTGGAATCTTTATTACACTTTGCGGAGGCTGACATTCTATGATTTTGAAAAAGGTAGAAAGCTCTAAAAGGCAAAATGTATTAAGGTTTTGGATTTTTTGACGGTTATATATAATTTTGATTGATGGAGGTTTCGCTTATATTGACCACCTGATTTCGGAATAAAGTGGTTCTTCATCAATTTTGGTGAATTAGGCTGATTTAGCAAGAACCATTTTTCTTAATAACTCAAAGCCTGCCTTCCCATACATTTTCCTTTTGATGTTTTTTATTCGGTTTACCTGGCCTTCAACTTGACCATTGCTTATGGATGTTATGACAGCATTATTAACTG
>NZ_CACSJW010000012.1:0-226755 GCF_902706145.1 Sphingobacterium sp. 18053 | reverse complement strand
GAATAAGATGATATGAATATCATAGATCAGCCAATAAAGATTTTTAGGTGCCTATATCGGCGGTGTCTACCTCTTCCCATTCCGAACAGAGCAGTCAAGCCCGCCAGAGCCGATGGTATTGCCGTAACAGGTGGGAGAGTAGGTCGGTGCCTTTTTTTACACGGAAGCCCTTGCTGGAAACAGTCAAGGGCTTCTTTCGTTTGGATACTTTTCCCGGTCGTCGATGAGCATTGTCCATCGGCAGCTGTTGCGCAACTCTCATTGTCCTCAGTGGTATGGAGCATCCTTGTAGCCAAGGGGAATTGTAATCCAGTGGACAGCAATCCTACAGCCTTCACTGACCGTGTCAAACCTTATTGCTTTTCACGAGTGTCCTATAGCCGTATATCGGTAAGTACAGCAAGGATTACTCGTAATTATTGGGGGAATATCCTGTCCTGCTACTATCCTTATCAAGCTATATTGTTTTTCATCTGTATCGTATTGCTGTATATCAATGGCCTTGCAGTAGCTACTTGTAATAAGCAGTTGTATATGCTATCCGACTGTTGGGAAGTATACAGGTAGTGGTTACAGATATAGCTCTCAGAATTACATGCTATACAGCTATTCTATACTATTATTAAGCTTTATCGGCAAATACCCCTGTCCCAGCTGCTATCTCGATAGCTTACAGATGGGAGGAAATCTCCCTTTCTAGGTATATCATTCGTATTTCTACGAGATATTATCTAATTTAGTTGTTATTGCATTATATGATGATAAAAGTAAAACAGGTATTGGTTTTTGGTTTTTTAATCGTATTCTTTTTGAAGAATAATCGATTAAATGCGCAAAATAAATCTTTAGATGATGGTGTGCTACGAATATTGGCCATCGGTAATAGTTTCTCGGAAGATGCTATCGAACAGAATTTATATGAATTGGCGAAAGCCGGCAAGAAAAAGATAGTGATCGGCAATCTCTATATTGGGGGAGCTCCTTTAAGTTTACATGTAAGTAACGCAAAAGAAGATAAGCCGGCTTATCGCTACCGCAAAATAAATCTTGACGGGCAAATGTCCGAGAAAGCGAATGAGCGCTTATCTGAAGCGCTTATCGATGAGGCTTGGGATTATATTAGCTTTCAGCAAGCAAGTCCGCTATCAGGAGATTATGATTCGTATGCGAAGGATCTACCGCCTTTATATGATTATGTGACAAAACATATTCTATTTCCTGAAACTAAGTATATATTGCATCAAACTTGGGCATATCAGAACGGTTCATCGCATGAAGGTTTTGTTCGCTATAACCGTAGCCAAGATAGTATGTATAGGGCTATTGCCAATACTTCGCAAGAGGTGTTTAACTGGGGTAATTTCGATCTTTTGATTCCTTCGGGTACAGCTGTTCAAAATGCGCGTTCGAGTTTTGTGGGGGATCATTTTACGCGTGATGGCTATCACCTAAATCTGAACTACGGACGTTTCGTTGCTGCCTGCACCTGGTATGAGGCATTATTCCATGAAAATGTACTGAACAATACATTTTTGCCGCTCAAGGTAACCTATGTAGAGGGAGAGATTGCGCGAGCGGCAGCACATAAGGCTGTGGAATTCCCCTATACTGTTACCGTATTAAAAGATTTTCAATTAATGAATTAGTATTTATATGAGTATCAAAAGGAGCTATTTGATCGAATTGGATCACGAAACAAAAAATACCAAACGTATTCTAGAACGGATACCGGACGATAAATTGGATTGGCGCCCACACGAAAAATCGATGAGTTTGGGCGAATTGGCCGCTCATGTTGTCGAGTTATATAACTGGGTACACAAGGCAATACCAAAGGACGTATTTTGATTTTAAAGTAGATTATAAGCCTCTCAAGGTATCCTCTGTAGAAGAGTTGAAAACAATCCTCACTCTTGGACTGGAAGAGAACAAGGCAACACTAGAGGATATCGTCGAATCGGATTGGTTTAATGAATGGGTGCTTAAAGTTGGGGACCATGAGATTGCCCGTTTGCCACGAGCTGGAGCGATACGTTTTATTGTCAATAATCATATTGTTCATCATCGTGGTCAGTTGACTGTTTATTTGCGATTATTGGATATTGCTGTACCGGGCTTATATGGACCATCGGCAGACGAAGCAATGTCTAGTTAATGTTGTCATCTAATTATTAGGTATAAAAAAAGGGAATCAAATTTGATTCCCTTTTTTTATATGCTCGATGGTCTAATTATTTAGCCAATTCTTCTGCGATTGCTTTTCCAATTTCAGCTGGAGATTCAACAACACGAATACCACACTCACGCATGATTTTCATTTTTGCAGCAGCAGTGTCATCTGCACCACCTACAATTGCACCAGCGTGTCCCATACGACGTCCTGGAGGCGCTGTTTGACCTGCGATAAATCCAACAACAGGTTTAGTACCGTGTTCCTTGATCCAACGAGCAGCTTCAGCTTCCATTCCGCCACCGATTTCACCGATCATGATGATCGCTTCAGTTTCAGGGTCATTCATTAATAATTCAACAGCTTCTTTCGTTGTTGTACCAATGATAGGGTCACCACCAATTCCGATTGCTGTTGTGATGCCTAATCCTGCTTTTACAGTTTGATCTACGGCTTCGTAAGTTAAAGTTCCTGATTTAGAAACAACACCCACATTACCTTTTTTGAAGATAAATCCTGGCATGATACCGATTTTAGCTTCGTCTGCAGTGATGATACCTGGGCAGTTAGGACCGATCAAACGAGAGTTTTTGTCGCTCAAGTAAGATTTTACTTGGATCATGTCTTTTGTTGGGATACCTTCTGTAATACAAACAATCACTTCGATACCAGCAGCGGCAGCTTCCATGATCGCATCTGCAGCAAATGCTGGAGGTACAAAAATAATAGAAACATTAGCTCCTGTAGTGTCAACTGCATCTTGCACAGTATTGAATACAGGACGGTCTAAGTGTTGTTGACCACCTTTACCAGGAGTAACACCACCAACTACATTTGTTCCGTACTCAATCATTTGAGTAGCATGGTAAGTACCTTCGTTTCCAGTGAAACCTTGAACGATTACTTTTGAATCTTTATTAACTAATACACTCATTTCTTCTTTAAATTTTGCACACAAATCTACTATTTTGCTTTCTAAAATGGAAGCAATGTGAATAGGAATGTGACCTTTATTGATAAATTTTTAATTGAAATTGCGTTTTTGGATAAAATCCCAAAGAATAATGCCAATTGCGACAGATACATTTAAGGAATGTTTAGTCCCGTATTGGGGGATTTCGATGCAGGTATCAATTTTTTCCATGACATTCTCATCGACTCCATTGACCTCATTTCCAAAAATCAACGCATACTTTTTGTCATTTTCTGGTTCAAACTGATGTAACATAACACTATCATCTGCTTGCTCGATGGCAATAATGACATACCCTTCTATCCGAAGCTGATCAACAACAGCTGTGGTATCTTTGTGGTATTCCCAAGCGACCGATTGGGTTGCCCCGAGGGCCGTCTTTTCGATTTCGCGATGGGGAGGTGTGCCGGTAATGCCACACAAGTGTATTTTTTCAATAGCAAATCCGTCTGCAGTACGGAAGGCCGAGCCCACATTATGCATGCTCCGTACATTGTCCATAACGATTGTGATAGGAGTTTTTTCTTGTTTTTTAAACGATTCAACATCTGTACGTTGAAGTTCATCCATCGATAATTTTTGCATGTCGCAAATATACTAAACCTAAAAAATAAAATAGATTTTGAATATTGAAAATAAGGTGTTATTTTTGCAGTCCGAATTACAAGAAAAAATTGAATAAAAATTAGCTAAAAAAAATGGCAAATCATAAATCAGCGATCAAAAGAATTAGAGCAAACGCTACTAAACGTTTAAGAAACCGTTACCAAGCAAAAACTACACGTAACGCAATCAAAAAATTACGTCACACTACTTCTGCAGAAGAAGCAAAAACATTGTTACCACGCGTAATTTCTATGCTTGATCGTTTGGCAAAGAAAAATGTGATCCACAAGAAAAAAGCTTCTAACAACAAATCTAAGTTAACAAAATTTGTTAACGGTTTAGCGTAAGCTTTTCGTACAGATATAGAGGGGTACAGCTCGCTGTATCCCTTTTCTTTATGTTATATACTTTGGATTTCTCTTTCCAAGCGAATGGTAAATAAAAAAGCATCGGATATCGATGCTTTTTTATTTTAAAACTGACCTACATTGTATTTATTGCTGCAAATTTGGAAGTAACTCAGCGATGATCTTTTTCAATTTGTTGGGATCTTTCATGTAAGGTTCTAAATCGTAAAGTTCCACCTTTTTGAAATCAATGGGATGACTCTCACTCTGAAGTGAAATAGTCCCCTTATTTAAAAGCTGACCATCTTTTTTCACTTTAGGATCGAAACCACTTACATTGCCGCCACCAATTTGGGGTTTATTATACTGTAATACGACCTTGTTTTCAAGGATATGCTGCACAAGAGAGTCTCCCAAGACCAAAAAATCAGCAGTTACCCACTGATCTCCAGCATAGGTTTTTGATGTTGAGCTAATGCAATGCGGTGTGAATAGCTTATTGTCGATCACAACGTTTGTGCCTGGTGTACAAAGGTTACTTGTGGTCCGTTCGTCCTTGCCATTTCCACCCAACAGTTGCCCTTCTATAGATATCGGAAAGTCTTGATCCACACCCATAGTATTAGGATTCTGTCCATGTAGCATGGCTCCGCTATTACGCCAAGCCCAACCTTCGCCACCATTTACCTGTTCACCGACAAATCTGTAAGTGACACGCAACAAATAAGCAGAGAATTCTTTATTGTAGAAGAGATGGCCATACTGAAAATTGAAATTATCATAACCATCATATCTTACCTTGAGTAAACCGTCTTCTACACGAAATGTATTTTTGTAATTATCCCCAACTTTGTGGTTTCTGATTTTTGGGGTCCAGTTCTTCAAATCTTTCCCATTGAATAACTGAATGGGTTTGGGTTTCTTATCTTGAGATTTGGCAAATAAAGAAGTGCTAAGCAATAAAATTCCAGCACTATAAATGATATGTTTGAATTTCATCCTGAATTAGGTTTATTGACCTAAATTAGGTAAACATTTTTAAATAAGCAATTCTTTTTGTTTGACATATTCGCTTGGACGGATACCGACGACCTTATTGAATGTGTTACTAAACGTGGGGAGGCTATTGTATCCAACTTTGAGTGCAACTTCATTTACACTTAGTTTTTCGTCTAAAAGGAGCTTAAGAGCGGTTAGCATTCTGAGGATCGTGTAGTACTGGATAAAAGACATATTTAATTCTTTTTGAAATAGTCTGGCTAATGTACGTTCACTAATGTTAAATAATCCGGCAAGTTTTTTAAAGCTGACATTTTCCTCTATATTCTCTTCGAGATAAGTGACGATATCCTTTAATTTCTGATGATTAGGATAAGGCAAGGCCAATGGAAGCTCATGTAGCGATAATTCCGGCAGGATAAGCTTAAATGCTGTAGCGATACTATATTTAGGTTCTTCGACCGGAAATATATTGCCATTCCAGCGGTTGGTAAACATAATCAGCTCTATCAAAAGATCATTTACTGGATAAATCCCCATTTTACTGTAGAAGGGTGCATCATTATTGGCTTTGGGAAAGTACAGATTACGCATAACGACCTCAGGGGTACTTGGATGAATACTATGTTTTATGCCAGCAGGAATCCACAAATAATGACGGGCAGGTAGAAAATATGATTTTTCCTCTGTTTTAACAAATACGACACCACCTTCTGTATATAAAAATTGGTCCTTATCGTGGCAGTGTTCGGAAATATGATTCTCTGCAATAATAGCGTGGTGACAGTAAATGCTATCTTCAAATGAGTCTACTTCCGTCATATAATAGCGGTTGACATATTTAGCATCTGTCGTTATATCTTGTGTATTCATTTTAACCTATAATACTATACCACAAAGGTAAGACTTTTTTACTATACCCCACCTTTACTTCTTGAAAGTGAGTGTATGCTTACGTTAAAATGGCAATTAATCGACCGGAGAGTTAGTCTTTACTTACTTTGATTTTATCTTTATTATTGTAAGTTGTTTGTTATCAGTGTGATATATATTATCGATCAGTGTGATATAAAATATTTTTTTATTGTGATTTGTTGTATATTTTTGATTTGTAGCGAGTTGTGACTTTTTAGTCTCGTTTGGATAATTTTGTGTCGAATGGTAATAAATATGCAGGTGAAAAAAATGCTAAAATTGTTTGGTTAAGAGGTTGGAAAATATAACAAAGAACTTTTCCAATAAGGGAAATATATAGGTTTCAATTTCTTAAGTTTACAATAATGGAATAAAATCAAACTATAACAATATGGCTTACGAAAGAATAAAAGTTCAAAGCTTACATAATAAAGTGATTACAGCGGAAGAAGCTGCTAAACTATTTCAAAACGGAATGGTCGTTGGGTCGAGTGGTTTTACTAAGGCTGGAGACAGTAAGGTTGTGTTACCTGCCTTGGCTGAACGTGCAAAAGTGGATCCATTGAAAATAACCTTGATTACCGGGGCTTCGTTGGGACATGGAACGGATGGTAAATTGGCGGAAGCGGGAGCACTATCTAAGCGGATGCCTTTTCAGGTAGACCGTATTTTACGTAATAAAATTAATGCTGGAGATGTGCTGTTTATTGATCAGCATCTAAGCGAAACAGCCGAATTGCTGCACAATAAGAATTTGCCTCAGGTGGATATTGCTGTTTTGGAAGTAGCAGCAATAGAATCAGACGGAAGTATTGTTCCAACGACTTCTGTGGGAAATTCGGCTACTTTTGCTGCATTGGCTAAGCAGGTTATTTTGGAGGTAAATACTGCGATACCGATGACTATTAAAGGGATACATGATATTTACCAAGCGGAAGATTACCCTCGCCGTAATGTTATTCCAATTGTAGCTCCAGAAAATAAAATTGGGCGTAAAACTATTCCTTTGGACGCAAGCAAGGTGGTGGGAATTGTGTTTACGAATGAGCTTGATAGCCCAGCCGATATTGCTGAACCGGATACCAAAACTACAGCGATAGCGAAGCATATTTTACAGTTTTTCGAAAATGAAGTAGAGTTAGGTCATTTGTCAGAAAGCTTGATGCCTCTCCAAGCGGGTATTGGAAAAGTAGCTAACGCTGTTCTGACCGGATTTATACATAGTAAGTTCCGTAATCTAACGATGTTTTCTGAAGTGTTGCAAGATAGTACCTTTGACCTTATCGATGCTGGAAAACTGGATTTTGCTTCTGCTTCTTCAATTACTGTTTCGGAAGAGTGTTATTCAAGAGTGTTCGATCATTTGGATCGATACCGTGATAAAATTGTATTGCGGCCACAGAACATTTCCAATACACCTGGACTGATCAAACGTTTGGGGATTATAGCAATTAATACAGCCATAGAGTTTGATATTTATGGAAACGTAAACTCTACCCATACGTCGGGAACAAATATCATGAACGGTATCGGTGGATCGGGTGACTTTGCACGCAATGCTTACTTGAGCATCTTTGTTACACAGGCAGCCTCTAAAGGGGATGCAATTTCTCATATTGTTCCTATGGTTTCTCATGTAGATCATACCGAACATGATGTCGATATTTTGGTAACAGATTATGGTTTGGCAGATTTGCGTGGTTTAGCGCCTCGTGAGCGAGCGAAAGTAATTATTGAGAACTGCGTACATCCCGATTATAAGGAGCAGCTATCAGACTATTATAACCGCGCTTGTGAAAGGGGAGGGCATACACCACATTTGCTAGAAGAGGCTTTTAGCTGGCATATTAATCTTCGTGAAAAAGGAACAATGAAAAAAGACCAATAACCGAGGGCGCGGTTACATATGGACTAAAGGTATAAAGAAAGGCGCGGTTTAATTGTAGACTTCGCCTTTCTTGATGTATAACTATCGCAAAGAAAATCACGCATTCATTTCATTGGTTATGATGAACCATTGTGGCTTCCTACTGGATCTGTTTAGCCCCCAATTTGTGGCGAATGAGACCAATGGTAATTTTTGTCCGAAACCATTGTTTAGTTTCTGGCGATTCAATTACTTTACTGTAGCAAGCAACTAGCTTAGGGTGAAACTTTGCGATTGTTTTGGCCCCCCAGCCAATTCCTTTCTTCACGTGGAAATCTGTCTTATTGGATAGTGAAACCAACAGCTTCAACAAAATGTCTACTTATGTGGCTGGTAGTCCCTTTTTTACAGCATAGTGCGTAGCTACACCAATGGTACGGACAATCCATTTATCAGGATGATGAGCTAATTCTTCTAATAATGGTATTGCTTTTTTAGGTGAAGTCAACAGCGCATGACCAAGTACGCGTTCGCCGATGATATCACATACGTACCATTGATTGCCCATGGTTATATAGGTGCAGGCTTTATGGATAGATTCTTCAAAGTGTTCGGTGAGACGTTGCTGAAGAATTATTCCCGTTAAAACATAACTTCCCATTTCTGTTGTGGCAATGAGACGATCTGTCAAGTGTAATTGCTCGGCCTCAGGCACGAATAGCATAATTTCCCTGACCGCGAACTCCAGAAGTGGAAATCGTACTTTCTTTTTCAGTAAACACTCTTGTAAGCTTAATATAAGGCATTCAATACCGGATTGCTGCCCTTGCTGTTTCGCCGCTGCGACAATTTCTCGGATCTGTACTTTACTGGTAATTTGGTCCATGGCGTTGCTCCAATCCCTATTGTTGATCTTTATAAATATTCCAATAATTAAAGTCTGTCATTGGGGCATCCGTTATTCCAATAGCCCGGCCCATTGTAACGATCTGTCCCCTGTGATATGTTCCGTGAAGGATCAGCTGTTGTATGTATTCATATTTCGTGAAGTCGCATTGAAACCATGGTGATTCCACTTTGATATTTTTTTCAAGATCCAACTCAGATAGCTTGTGTATATAATCCACAAGTTGAACTGAACTTCTTCTTAGTGCTTCAAATATTTCTTCTTTTGTGGTTCGCTTTTTTTCAAAATCAAAATCATTGCTTTCTGCAATGTGGCTCCACCAATATTCCTGTGTCTGCAAGATGTGGTTTAAAGTTTTCAAAATGGTCGGGAAGCTTGAAGGTACCTCTTGGTTAAGTTGGTCATCCGATTTATCAGCCAGCCAATTGATGTATTTATTAACGACCCAGTTGTTATACTCTGCGCTTTTTGTGATTAAGGTCTTTAAACTCATAATTTCAATCTATAGTATGGTTTTTAATGATATTTTTACTAAATATAAATCCTTTTTGGAAAGAATTTATATTAAATTTCATAGCAGATAGACTGTTTGATAAGCTGCTTTGGAAGTTTTTATTTTTTATAAAATTGTGACAGGTATAGACCTGTACGCTAAGCGTAACTTATTTGAAATAAATAAAAAGTGTTGTTCATATTTTTTATATTTATTTTGCAATAGCAGAATGGTTTAGCATTTGCCGAATGCGCGTGAGATACCAATAGAATATTTGACAGCCGCTTGAGCTTGTTGGATTAACCAATTATATAAATATGATAAAAGCAACGCATTGTATTCTTTCTCTAATAGCCATGTTGTTTATGAACATGGGAAACGCCCAAGTTAATTATTTACAGGAGTCCAAAAAGGATTTTGATGAACGAATGCATTGGTTTAGGGAAGCAAAATATGGAATGTTTATTCATTTTGGACTTTATAGTCAACTTGGAGGGATGTATAAAGGGAATTCAACTAAAGGATATGCCGAGTGGATACAATCGGAAATGAATATTCCGAAGGCAGCCTATTCGGAACTGATCAACACATGGAACCCTAAGGACTTCAATGCGGATCGTATTGTTCAATTGGCTAAGGATGCCGGAATGAAGTATATTGTCCTGACGACCAAACACCATGAGGGGTTTTGTCTGTGGGATTCCCCCTATACAGATTATGATATAGCTTCGACGCCAATGAAAGGAAGAGATCTCGTGCGGGAGCTGTCCACAGCTTGTAGGAAAGCTGGGATTAGATTTGGTACCTACTACAGTATTATCGATTGGCATCACGATTCGCAATATGTCGATCCCAATGGTAAAGGAGATTGGGGCCAGATCCTCATTAAGCCAGAACAGAAAGCCGCTTATATTCAATACATGAAAAATCAATTGAAAGAATTGGTTGTTAAGTATGATACTGACATCCTGTGGTTTGATGGGGACTGGGTGAATTGGTGGGATATGGCCGCAGGAGAAGATCTTTATCAATATCTACGCAAATTGAAGCCCTCTCTTATCATTAATAACCGCGTAGCAAAGCGTGATCAATTTAAGCGAGATTTTGGAACGCCTGAACAAGAACATCCTGGAGCGTTACTGGATTACGATTGGGAAGCCTGTTATACCCTGAACAATTCTTGGGGATATAAAAAATCAGATAATAATTGGAAATCTCCTACAGAAGTAAATACTAAGCTACGGGAGATAAATGAAAAAGGTGGAAATTTGTTGCTCAATATTGGACCTGATGCTGACGGAAATGTGCCGGTTGCTAGTAAAGATATTTTGTTGAAAGCAGCCGCAGAGCGCAAAAAGAACTAATCTAAGCAATATTAGCTGTTTATTGAATCATGGTAAATGTTTTTGGAAAAAAGAGTGTTATTTAATCTTACTTATCAACAAATATGAAAACAAAGATCATTTTAGTTATGGTTTTGATAACCATGCTGTTGGGGTTTCAGTGCAATGCAAAGGCAGATCCACCTTTTCATAAAAAGGGGATGATCAAGGTATCGATCTTTTATCGCAATGGACCTGGAAAGACATTTGATTGGGATTATTATCTCCCTAAACATATTGCGCTTGTCAAAAAAGTTTACGGTAAAGCACTGAAAGGCGTAACCATTGATAAAGGGTTTTCGGGACGTAGCTCAGCAGAAGGTCCGATCTATTTGGCCATTTGCCATTTGTATTTTGATTCTGTTGCGGCCTATCAGGATCCTTTAAAAGAAAATGGGAAAAAGTTTGCCGAAGATTTCCCAAAGTATACGAATATTACGCCAGAGGTACAGATCAGTTAAGTGATTCAATAGACCGTTCGTTAATTCGCCGAAATACTATTGTTTTGTGAAATATTAACCTGATCGAATGAAACACGAACTGATAAAGTCGTTTGTGCATAGCAAACGACTTTATTTTTATGGTCTTATAGACCTAACTATATAGCGGGTTTATAGTCGATGTAATCTAGCTAAAACTATATGAACGATTAAAATTATGAAGATATCTTGTATGCTATTTCCAAAATTATTATTTATTGGCCTTACCGGTGTCACTTCGCTTAGCGTGCGTGGGCAACAGTCTGGCTCGGTCAAACGTATTTATGTCAGTACAAAAGGAAGTGATAGAAACCAAGGAACTAAGGGAAGTCCCTATGCCACAGCTGAGGCCGCACTGCGATCAGTAGAAAAACAGAAACAAGGGAAAAATACACCGGGCATCGAAATCATCTTTATGGCAGGCACCTATCAACTGGATAAACCGATTGAATTGTCTGCTGGGATATCGGGTACAAGAAGGCAACCCTTGCGGATTAAAGCCGAGGATGGAGCACAAGTTACACTGAGTGGTGCCAAATCGCTTAACCTCAAATGGAAACAGGGCGATCATGGTATTTGGGAGGCTAAGGTCCCAAGAGGAGTAAACGTCCAAAGTTTATATGCTAATGATAAGCATCTTGTCCGGGCACGTTATCCAAACTACGATCCCACTGTCTTGCCATTTCAAGGCTATGCTGCAGATGCATTAAGTCCCGAACGTGTCGCAACCTGGAAAAACCCTAAGGGGGGAATTGTACATGCTTTGCATGCTGGTCGCTGGGGAGGATTCCATTATAAGATTACCGGAAAAGATGGCTTATCAACAGTTACACTTGAAGGTGGACAGCAAAATAATCGTCCCAGCAAAATGCACGAGACCTATCGCTTTGTAGAAAATATCTTTGAAGAACTCGATACCTTTCAGGAGTGGTATTTGGATGAGGAGAAAGCACTATTATATTATATGCCTGCTAAAGGAGTTGATCCCAACCAGCTAAAGTTTGTAGCACCACAATTGGAAAATCTAATCCATCTTTCAGGTTCATCTTCCAGCCCAGTGCATGATATTGAGGTTAGTGGCCTTCGCTTCATGTATACTGCTCCTACCTTTATGAAAACAAGCGAACCGCTCTTACGTAGTGATTGGACGATCGATCGACAGGGAGCGGTAAAGATTGAAGGTGCGGAAAACTGTATTTTCCGCGCGAATGATTTTATCGCTTTGGGCGGCAATGCAATATTTGTTAATAATTACAATCGCGGGGTCAAAATCGAAGGCAACCGGATTGAACAGATCGGTGCAGGAGCGATTAATTTTGTAGGAGATCCAGCGGCGGTACGCTCACCGGAATTTCGATATGAAAAATTTGTTCCGTTTGCCCAAATGGATACCATCAAAGGGCCAAAAACCGATAATTATCCTATGGATTGTGAGGCGAGTGACAATCTGATTCATAACATTGGATTGATCGAAAAACAAGTCGCCGGTGTACAGGTCTCCATGGCTGAATCTTTACGAATTTTGCACAATACCATTTACGATGTGCCTCGAGCAGGTATTAATGTAGGTGATGGTACTTGGGGCGGTCATGAGATAGCTTACAATGATGTTTTTAATACAGTCCTGGAAACCAGCGATCATGGAGCCTTCAACTCATGGGGTCGCGACCGATTTTGGCATCCTAATCGAAAGGAGATGGATGAACTGACGGAGAAACATCCCAATTTAATATTGCTGGATGCAGTCAAAACAACCAAAATTCATGATAATAGATTTCGCTGTGATCACGGTTGGGATATTGATTTGGACGACGGATCTTCCAACTATGAAATTTACAACAATCTTTGTTTAAGTGGGGGACTAAAACTAAGAGAAGGATTTTATCGCAAAGTGTATAACAACGTGATGATCAACAATGGTTTTCATCCGCATGTCTGGTTTCAGAATAGTCACGATGTATTCCGTAATAATATTGTGATGGAGTCCCATCAGGATATACAGGTCAAGTATTGGGGGGAAGAGGTAGACCATAATATCTACGGGAGGCAGGATGACCTAGACAAAGATCGGGCGAAAGGCATAGAAAAACATGGTCGTGTTATTCAATTGAACTTTACGGATCCTGCACATGGTGATTTCCGATTGAAGAACTGGAACGATCAAGATTTTAAAAATTTTGACATGCTGCATTTCGGGGTTATGAGTAAAAGACTTAAAACTCTTGCCGCTAGTCCTGAAATACCTCAGTTGATCCAATCCGAAGCAAAGGAACAGGGGAGCAGATGGGCCTGGAAGTCGGGCTTATTTAAATCAGTGGAGACTTTGGGAGAGCAGTCGGCTGCGGGCCTACCCTCGATAAACGGCGTGCTGCTACTCCAGTTGGATGAAAAAGGCAATCTTTATAAAAGCGGTTTGCGTGTCGGTGATGTTGTACTGAATTACCAGGGCGAGAAAATAAATCAATTAATAGACTTGCAACAAGCGATTAAAAAGCATGTACACGCAGACCAGCCGAAGGTGTTAATTTTTAGAAACCAACAGCAGCAGGAATTAACGCTGCAGCTGTAGCAAATTTTCTATAGGCAGATTGAAATATAGTATTGTACTTTGGCTTGTTGACACGCGATATCACTATTGTGGGGATTTAACAGTAAACCAATGCAGTTTTGATAGATCGATCATCTTATGACGATGCTTAGCTTTTGTTTATAATTTTTATTTCCATTGGGACTATTGAGCATCTTGGTCGTCATTATAACAGTGTGTTATCATTTAATGGAGTAGACACATGATATTAAATTCTTATTCGTATTAATTGATGTATAAGGCTGTACAGCACCCACGTGCTGGCAGCCTTATTGATTTAACTGTGCAATGGATTTACCCACAGGTGATCGCCGAACGATGAGCGTGGAAGTGAAGGTACAACAGCGGTATGACAATGAGGAGGGGCTTTGTCGGTATGGGATGGTTGAAACAAGTTTCTTAAACTGGTTTAAGTTTGGACTGTTTTTGTTCTCTTAAATTTGATTTATATCGTTTATACCATATTTATATAATTTATACCATGTATAATCAACTTTTTGTAGGTATAGCTGTATCGACAGCATTTTTGTCTGCTGTTGCAGATCGTTTTGGGGTGTGGGGGGCACCGGGGGCATCACATGTTTCCTGGGGAAATTGGGCCAATTTTGTAGCCTATTCAAATACCCTTAATTTTTTTGTGCCCGAATCTTTCGGCAATATACTTGCTATCGGTGCAACATTATTAGAGGTTGTTTTAGCAATCCTACTGCTGATCGGCTATAAGTTGCGTTTTACTGCATTTGTTGCCGGGATTCTACTGATCAGCTTTGCGATAGTGATGACCCTCTCGTTAGGAATTAAATCGACGTTCGATTATTCAGTCTGGGTAGGAGCGGCTGCCTGTTTTCTACTGCGTACTGCCGATAACTTTCCCATTAGCATAGACCGCTATATTGAACTTCGAAAAAAGTAAATGGATAGATGATCTTCTCATTTTAGGAATAGATCTCAAAAATATAAAAATGCCGTTAAACGAGTTTGTTTAAGGGCATTTTTAGGATTACATTTCCTTTAAGTTTACCTCTTTCTTTTCACCGTCTTTGTCGATGGTAACGTGTTTCTCAACATTGGCTTTGTCGACATAAGATGATCTTGCCGTACCGTAATTTGTCGTGGAACCTGTATAACCCCAATAGTTATAATAATTGGTGTAGCCTGATACATAGGAATAGTTGTAAGAATTGGTGAAATCGAAGCTCGCCATAATCACGTATGCACCTGGCATGAGATCTGCAAATTCGAAACGCCCCTCATCATCATACACTTTTGCTTTTTTAACAGCATAGCCAAAATCAGGGTCTAATGGAACTTCCTGGACCTTTTTCTGTTTTCGGATCTTTTTATTGACTTCCAGCCATTCTTCGTAATAAGCAGAGTTGGCGAATAGCGTAATTTCTGTCCCTTTTGGAGCATATTGCTTTTTGGCAGTATTCACGAGCCCGCCAAGTTTTTTTCCGGAGCTAGATCGTGCGTAAGCCGTCCCGATAATAACACTGCTCCCCTGAGAAACCTGCTGGGCAGCCTGTTCTTTGTTGAATCTATTTTTAATAGGTTGATAGTCCAGTTCTTCGTTTACGGTAATTTCCCACTTTCCGTTTCCCATGGACATTTCCCTTTGCCATAATCGGCGATCTTTCTTATCGATGACATAATTGTAGATGGCTCCGGTACTTTCTTCTAAAAGTGTAACCAGCCAACTGTCGTGCTTACCTGTTTTTGGGGAACCATAACTGTAGCTTTTTACTTCCTTGATGGTATAGTCTTCGACAAAAATGTTGGAATCACTATTGTAATAAAATTGCGGGATGCGCGCTTTATACCCTAGATCTAAAGGTAGAGTTGAAATCAGATGATCTGTCCAGTTAAAATCTACAAAAGGTCTAGTTGGCTGTAAGTCGATCTTTTTTTCCTTTTTAGTTTTCTTCGAATAATAATTACCTGTAATTGTTTCTGCAAAGTTGAGGTTTACTTTTGTTTCCTTGCCATCGCTCGAGTAGCTGATGGACCGAAGTGTTTTTGCGTCGGCAATCGTCGTGCGGATCGAAGTCCAGGCATTGTCTTTCGGAACATAGGTATTGGTTAAGGTCAGCTGATTGTTGGCCGCTACGATATCGTAGGTCAATGATCCTTGTTTGTCCCAGGTATTATCTTTAACATAATATACCGTATACAGTGATTTCTCCGGTTTTATATAGTTGGTATTGATATCGCTGCTACCAGGGGTGACGGTCTTTTGACATAATCCTACGGCCGGAAGTAAGCCTACTCCCAAAACAAAGGCATATAATTTCATATATGTGAACTATAGTTAATGAAAAACAAGTTGTTTTCTTGTTCGATTTATTTATCTAAGGTAATAAAAAAGTTTTTTATTTTTTGCTGGGGATAGCCTCGTCGAATAGGCTTATGCTATAGCGGGAATTTGACGTCGTACCCTTTTGGAGCTTGTTCGAATATTGATGATATAAAGATGAAAAAAATAAAACGGAGGTATTTCTACCTCCGTCGTCATGCTCTTTTGAGCACCAGTGATGATTAGAAAACAATCTTTGCGATGACGATCAATAGTTATCTTCCGCTTCTTTTTCTTTGTCAATGATAGAAGAGCGCATCCGGTAGACATTCATTTCACCTAGATGGGTGTAACTTTTTCCGCCGTTTTTAAGGATCATTAGCTGGACATGATTGCTTTAAAAATAAACTATAGTAGAATTTGTCGTTTTTTAAACCCGAATTCAATCCTTAATTATATTCTGGAAAATGCTGATGTTTATTTTTAACTTGATTTTAGATTATATCAATATCTATAAGAAGAGTTGGTACATTAAATTTTGGATAATCTAAACAACATTCTGGTTTATAGGTGAGTAATCGTGAGGAGTAGACATAACGCAATAAGAGGAATTGTATTCCTCTTATTGTATTCCGAAGAATTCTGCTATTTATTTTTTATTTACAGATTTTACTTCTACTTCGGGTTTCATTTTTAGGACGATCTTTGCGGGCGTTTCCTCCTTAACTTGAATATCTTTTTGATCTTGATTTGAACTGACATTGGCGGAAAGATTGATCCGCTTTGGTTGACGCAGTTGAATATCTTCGACCCTTACTTCCTCAATTTTAGGTGCTACTTGCACTTCTTCAATTATCGCCGAAGTTTTTTTTGATGGAGTAGATTTTTTTTGAGGTTCCGCAAATTTGACCTGTTCAACACTTACTTCCTCGATTACTTTGGGTGATTTTTGAGGTGGGGCAGGTTTTTTTCGAGGTTCCGGGAAACGTACATTACCTTCCTGTTGGGAAGAAGACCTACGCTGGGATATCATTGGCGGAGCCATTTCCTTTGTCGGTGATTTAGGAGATCTTCCACTAGTTTTAGGAGCGTCCGGTTGCTTTGATGCAGGCGGCGTTATTGCGGTGTTGGCAGCTGCTGCTTTTTTTGTCGTGGTCGGCGTTGTTTTCTGTGCCTCCACATGTGTTGAAAACAACGTAGATATCGCTACTGTCAGTAATAAAGTAAGCCCGGGCATTAGCAAGAGTTTACTTCGGGTTGTTCTTTTTTGTAACATAATTAATCGTTTTTTTGTTGTTAAAAAATTAAAATTACTGGCCGGTAATGTGTTTATATCAGGGGTGGACATGCTCCACTCGATAATCAAATGTTGGTATCTTAACTTTTCATGAATCTTGACTACGGCATCGTCTGCAAGGTATTCATGGGTTTGTCGGATCGATTTTTGAATGAGATAAATGAAGGGATTGAACCACAAAAATATACCCAAAATCTGCATAAAAAGTATATCCATCGAATGGCGTTGATTGGAATGGGCCCGTTCGTGCGTTATAATTGACTGATCAATACCGCGCTGTTGGTAGGCCTCTTTGGGAACATAAATTTTTTGAAAAAAGGAAAATGGTGTTTTTAAACCATGTATGCAATAAATGGACTGTTCATCGGTTGGTGTGGCACTTCGGATATAATAAAGGAATTTGCGGTATAACCATACCTGTTTCAGAAGTAATGCAATAGTGACAATTACATAAATCAGCAGAGCGCCATCGTACCAATCGACGTGATAATTATTGAAGAGTGCTGAATCTGTTGCGGGCTGTTTAATGATCGGCCCCGCAGGGGTAACATCACTGTTTCTGTCGTTCAGTAAGTTGAAAATATCAAATGGGACAACGATCTGCACCAATGGAATGACGACAGATAGGGGGATAATCCCGAGTAAATAAAAACGGTTGAATATCAGTAGTTTTTGGTTGCGTAGTATTGACCAATAAATAAGATAGAGTAAACCCGAACAGGCTATCAGTTTTCCAATATATAGCATCATGTCTCTTTGTTTTTAATTTCGGAATCAATTATATTTTTCAGTTCCTCCAATTGCTCTTTGCTCAGCTGAGATTGTTTAGTGAAAAAAGAAGCAAATTTTAATGCTGAATTGTCGAAGTAGGTTTCTACGATATCATTTACATGTGCTAAGTAATAGTTGTCTTTATCAATTAGTGGATAATACTCTCTCGAATTTCCATAAAGCACATAAGATATCGCCCCCTTTTCAGTCATTCTCTTCAATAATGTAGCAACAGTTGTTGGCGCTGGTTTAGGTTCAGAATACGCTTCCATAAGATCTTTCATAAAAGCTTTTTTCATGTCCCAGATGTAGCCCATCAATTGTTCTTCCGTAGCTGATAATTTATTCATACTACAAATATAGAATATATTCTACATTGTGTAGAATTAAAATATGTTAAATAATTTATGTTGTTTTATTTGATTGATTTATAGGTGTTTATTTTTTTTAGTTCTGGTAATGAGGATAGTTTTCACCCTAAAATTAGTTGCTGTTCCCGGATATAACCGATAAGTTTATACAAATAATAGGGGAACTGAATATGTCATTATATTTTTTTAACTAAAGGATCTGTCGTTGGATTTTGAAGTACTTCGATCCTAGGTTTAGGTGATTTGATCGGGACTAAATGGTATAAATAAAACAAAATGGAATGTATCGCTATTATATATGATGTTGGGTACGTAGTGAGAGACCGTTTAGAAAAACTTTGGATAAATAATGGCAAAACTTTTTTTAGTCCGGCACGGACAGTCGCAATGGAATTTGGAAAATCGCTTTACGGGATGGCAAGATGTTGATATTACTGAATTGGGACAACAGGAAGCTCGGCAGGCAGGACTGGCTCTGGCAAATGAACCAATTGATATAGCGTATACGTCGACACTTATAAGAGCGCAGCATACGTTAAGTATTATTTTGCATGAAATGGGCGATCCTCCCATCCCCATTGTTATAGACGCTGCTTTGAATGAACGAGGTTATGGAAAGCTTGAGGGCTTGAATAAGGCTGAAACAGCCGAAAAATATGGTGCTGAACAAGTGCATATCTGGCGCAGATCTTTTGATGTGCCTCCGCCTGGAGGTGAGAGCCTGAAAGATACATACGAACGTGTTATTCCATATTATGAACGTTTTATAGCACCCAAACTGAAAGAAGGTAAAAATGTACTCGTTGTTGCGCACGGCAATAGCCTGAGGGCGCTGATTATGTTTTTGGAACATCTTTCTCCGGAGCAGATATTGGAACTGGAGATTGCTACCGGGCAGCCGATCAAGTATCAAATTGAAGAATAAACGCCCAATTTTTACAAATTGATAGTTGAACTGTAGAGACTGGTAATTTATCGTATTTCTATAGATTCTCCGGGTTTAGCATTTTAAATATTTACTTGTTTTTGTTAGTTGTTTCTAATATTTTTTCTTAATAAAGAGAAATAACAGTAGATTTCATTTCAAAAAATAACATTTGGATCTCATTCTCTCCTAGTTTAGGCAATAAGGCGTACAAGTAGTGTTGCGGTGACTTTGCTGCTTAGCACTTCCGTTGGCCTGTCTTTGTATTCCACTGTGATGCTAGCATCAAACGGTTCTATTGATTTGATTGTTAAAGTCGTACCGAGCTCGAGATTTTTCGCTGTCAAATATTGTAAAAGCTCCTTAGAAGATGGCTGAACCGCCATTAATGTAACTATATCACCTACTTTACAACTATTTAGAAACACATAGTTTTCCAAAGGCATAACCCCATTAGAATCGGGAATTGGCGACCCGTGGGGATCCACAGTCGGATAACCCAATAACTCATCCATTTTACTGAAAAATTCGGGCGAATGGATATGCTCAATCTGTTCAGCAATCTGATGGACTTCGTCCCAGGCAAACCCCATTTTATCAACCAGATACATTTCAGTAAGTCGATGTTTCCGGATAATAAGAGCGGCTTCTTTCTTTCCTTCTTCAGTTAACCGCAATGGTTTATAGCTTTCATAATGAACGAAACCTTTGTCGGCTAGTTTTTTCATCATACTATTTACTGTGGGCATCTTGATGTCGAGCCTTTTACTTATTTCATTGACATTCGCATCACCCTTTAGGTAAGTGAGGTTATACAATGCTTTTAAGTAATTCTCTTCGGTCTGTGAAATCATAAGACAAATTTATTAAATATTAGCCGTGTCTAATAATTATGTTATAATTATTTTGTTAGTCTAATCTAACTTGTTAGATTTGCTAATCTAAATTTATAAATATAAAAAAGCAAAACATGATGAAAGGGTACAGTGCTCATTTGACAATAGCCATGGTGCTTACAGGATTTATTTCCTTTGGACAGACAAATAAGATTACTGGTAAGGTTTACGATAAGAATGGTGTGCCGTTAGGAGCAGCATCCGTTGTTATTCCAAAATTACAGATAGGTACCAAGTCGAACAATTCGGGAAGGTATATCGTTGAAAGTATCCCCCATGGTACCTGGGAAGTGGAAGTAAAACACATTGGATTTAAGGAATTCCGTGATTCAGTAAAAGTCGGTCCAGGGGTATTGACCAAAGATATTCAGTTAGATGGGGCTGAACTTTTACTGGCTGAAATTGTGGTAACGGGTACCAAAACATTTAAACGCAAAACAGAGAGTCCTGTAATGGTAAATGTTTTAGATAGCAAGACTTTGGACAATCTACAAGTGTGTAATCTTTCGGAGGGTTTGAAGTTTCAACCCGGATTGCGCGTAGAAACAGACTGTCAGACCTGTAACTATACGCAATTGCGGATGAATGGACTTCAGGGTGGTTATTCACAGATTCTGATTAACGGTCGCCCAATTTTCAGTCCGTTGATGGGACTTTATGGCATGGAGCAACTACCGGTCAATATGATTGAAAAAATTGAAGTCGTTCGCGGGGGTGGCTCTTCATTGTATGGTTCAAGCGCAATTGGCGGAACGGTGAATGTGATTACAAAGCTCCCACGGGCAAACAGCTATGAAATCAATTCTTTCTATCAGCGTATAGGTGGGGGGACAAATGATTTTAACCTCGGGGGTAATGCAACATTGGTCAACGAGAAAGGGAATGCCGGAACTTCATTCTTCTTTAACAAGCGGGATCGTGGTTTCTATGATGCAAATGGTGATAATTTTTCTGAAATGCCCAAAATTGAAAATACCTCTTTAGGAATTAATTCATTCTATCAGTTTTCGGATAATCAAAAATTAGAAGTCTCCTTAAGCAACCTGAATGAATATCGTTTCGGTGGTGAAATGACCGATAAACCTGCGTATTTAACACTGCAGTCAGAAGAGCGGCATCATAAAATTTGGATGGGAAGCACTGATTATCAGATTAACTTCAATCAAGATAAATCGGCATTGATCGTCTATACTGCTTTTCAAAATACCAATAGAAAACATTATACCGGCGTATTTCCAGATGATCCTGAGGCGATTGAAAATCATCTTAAGCATCCACCTTATGGGGATTCTAAAACAACAACACTTCAGGGAGGTTTTCAATTGAATCATGAGATCCGCAATTTCTTTAGTGGTCGTAATGTATTGACCATTGGATCGGAGTATGTTTCTGACAAAGTTTATGACGAAATTCCGAGTTATAATTATCTCGTGGATCAGCATACCAAAGATTGGGGAAGCTTCTTTCAAAGTGATTGGGATTTGGCGACTAAGTTTAATGTATTGTCGGGTGTTCGGGTTGACAAACATAATTTATTGCATAAAGTTGTTGTCAGTCCGCGAATAGCACTCCTTTATAAATATGCCCCAACAACACAATTTCGATTAAGCTATGGAACCGGCTTTAGAGCGCCACAGGCATTTGACACCGACCTGCATATCGCATTTGCTGGTGGCGGCGTATCGCGTGTACAGTTATCTGCTGATTTAAGGGAGGAGCGTTCAAAAAGCCTGAGTGGTTCGATAAACTACGACAAAGCAACTGAAACGTGGATAGCAGGCTTCACCCTGGAAGGATTTTATACGCACCTGAATAATGCATTTGTACTTGAGGAAATCGGTGCAGATAATTTTGGGAAGATTTTTGAAAAGCGAAATGGAAACAACGCAACAGTAGCCGGAGGAACATTGGAATTACGTGTAAATTATGCTAAGAAGATTCAGTTGGAAACTGGATTGACAGTGCAGCAAAGCAAGTATGATAGTCCGGTGTCGTATTTGGAAGGAGTAGCTCCAATTCGATCATTTTTGCGGACACCCAACGAATATGGTTTTGCCAACCTCAATATTACAGGAAGTAAACCCTGGACAATCAATTTAAACTATGTTTATACGGGAAATATGCGTATTGCCCATGTCGGGGGAGCAGATAATTTTCCTGACGATCAAATGGTACGGACAAGAGCCTTTTCGGAGCTCAATAGTAAAGTAGCTTATGCATTTAACTTACCTAAATACAAAAATGTCATTGAGCTTTATGCAGGGGTAAAAAATATTTTTAATGCATATCAAACTGATTTTGATACCGGGAAAAATCGCGATAGCAATTACATTTATGGCCCCAACATGCCAAGGACATACTTTGTCGGTGTAAAGATAAAAACACCTTAATGGTGAAAACAAAAAATCCTGCCACACCGATGATGAGCAGGATTTTTGTTATTTGTATTCGCGTTATGCTATTTCAAAACGAATTTAAATCCTAAAGAAAAACGCGATGGCTCGAAATTAGAACCATGAGAAAGATTCCACCAAGGTTTCCAGTCGAAATGCATGGCCAATGGCGCAGAAGGTATTTTGAACTCTAGACCCAAAGCTGGACGGATCGCAAAATCAGTATGTGTTTTTCCATCTTTCCAATGGTAGTCGTCATACCAGTCGTCGTGCCATTTACCATAATCAATAAATGATACTTGTGGACCAACACCAATGTACCATGAAAGACCTCGAGATCCAGGAATACGTTTGTTGTATGAATAATCCACGCCGATAACAGTAATATTGTCTCCAAATAATACTTGTGCATTTCCAGCATCATTTCCACCAAAATTGTGTTTTATCTGTGGACCGAATAATGTTTGACCATCGCCGACATCTATTCCAAGACCAATGGCTGTCCGATAGGGAGTTTGTGCGTTTGCTTGCTGATGAGCGACAAATAGTAGCGTAAAAAGTGTTAGAAAAGGTAGAATTACTTTTTTCATGATAATTTAAAAAAATATAAGTTGTGTGTTTCCGATTAGAAAGCTTTCGCTGTTCAAACAAATAGTTTGCCAAAGATTTTTTTTAATGTTTTGATAAACAATAAATGATTTGTAACTACTTCTCTTTTAGTGCTTTTTTTTTTGTAGATAATCTAAAAATAACCCCAACTATATACATAATAGTCATATTCTATTTGCGAGGAGCCTGCTTTTCCAAATAAACAACCTGTGATTGGTCTGTTTTTTATAGCTGGACTGTTTTAACAGGAAACAAAATAGAGAAGATGGAGTCAAGATACTTTGATGAAAAGAAAACGGAGCCCCTTAAAAAAGTGCAGTATAGACAATTTTGTCGCGAATAAACCTGAATAAGATCGCATACTTCTTTTATTTAAAAATCAATTTGTCTATGTTTGGCGTAACATGTTAAGTCTGTATTTATTTGACTTTTAACAGTGTTAGGTTTACATCTTGATATATTTTTCAATTTTCAAACATTTTATTTAAATGTTTGAAAATTGAAAAATATATTACTAACTTTATTTTAGATGAACAAAAAGGAACAGGTCAAAGAAAGAATTGGACAGGCGGCCATGGAATGTTTCGAGCGTTATGGATTGGAAAAAACAACCTTGGAAGACATTGCTAAAACTGTAGGATTGAACAAAACGTCTCTTTATTATTATTACAAGAACAAAGAGGATATTTTTATTGAAGTAGCAATACGAGAAGGACAATCTTTTATCGATACATTACAAAAAAGTACATTGAAAAAGAAGGGAGTGGAGAATCAGATTTCTTTTTATTTAGAATCGAGATTGAACTATTATACCAATGTGCTAAATATGAATAGGGTGTCTGTCGAGTCACTTGATAAGATTTTACCTCGTTTTTTTGAACTATATGATGCAATGATGGTGCAAGAGAAAGCTTTTCTTACTAAGCTTCTCACGCAGGCCATTGCACATGAAAAATTGGATCTAACAGATCCTGAAAATATAGCTTCTGTACTTATAAATTTTGCTAATGCATTGAAACATAGTACAGAGCAGCAGGCGATACTGAAGCGGCAGGTTGAAATTGACTATGCACAAAGTCTTCGGGATACCAAATTTCTAGTCAGCCTAATTTTTAGAGGGCTCAGAATATAATTCTCGATTGTCCATTTTGGAGAATCATGGCGGGTAAGGTGAAGCATTGAAGCGATAATAATACGCTAACCAATATAAACATGAAAAAAATTGCCTTATTAATCCAGATTCTCTGTATCTGTGTGCCATTTAGTTTGTCTGCACAACAGATCATCAATGGGCAGGTCAGCAATAGCTCAACATCCGAGCCGGCCTATGCAGTTTCGATCCACGTAAAAAACGGAAAGGAAGGTACTTTCACGGATGATCGAGGGCGTTTTCAGCTGAAAACAAATAGACCACTACCCATTACGCTGTATATTTCCGCTATCGGGTATGAATCTAAAGAAGTTTTGGTGAATAACCTGTCATCTCCATTGCATATTTCTTTGAATTTATCGCCCATTTTGGGGCAGGAAGTTGTTGTTTCTGCAAGTAGAACCGTACAAAGTAAACTATCCGCGCCAGTAACAATTGAGCAAATGAGCAGCAAAGACATTCGTAATGCAGCACAATTAAATTACATGGATATGCTTCAAGGCTTGAGAGGAGTCGATGTTACCGTATCCAGTATTGGTTTTACCAGTGTTACAACGCGTGGATTCAATACCAGTGGGAACACCAACTTTACTCAGATCGTAGACGGGATGGATAATCAGGCGCCAGGACTGAATTTTCCGCTCGGATCGGTCATCGGGCTAACTCAACTTGATGTCGATAATATAGAGGTGCTGTCTGGAGCATCTTCAGCCTTGTATGGGTCAAGGGGATTGAATGGTACGATGGTTGCCACAGGTAAAAATCCGTTTAAATATCAAGGATTAAGTGTGTTGGTGACTCAAGGTGTCAACCATATCAATCATAAAAAGAACAATGATCCTGTGCCTACGTCACCCTATTATGATTGGGCTATACGCTATGCAAAACAAATGGGGAATAAAATTGCTTTCAAGATCAATGGTCAGTATACGCAGGCAAAAGATTGGGTAGCCAACGATGAAACCAACAAAAACGGTCCTGGGACAGCGCTGACAGATCCAAACTATAATGGGGTTAACCTGTATGGAGGAGCGACTTCGACAGATATTAATCCCTTTTTGGAAGGTGCACTTCAGGGAAATCCGGAATTGGCCCCCCTAATCGAGCCCCTACTGAAAAATCCAAATTATGTTGCCCGGACTGGATACCCCGAATATGGCTATCTCGATAATAGAGCCAAGCTCTTTAAAATCAATGGTGAATTCCGTTACAAGGTTTCCACCACTATTGAAGCCATCGCTTCAGCCACTTTTGGTACAGGTAATATTGTGTATACCAACGATACGCGTTATCAGCTGAAAGGATTTAAAGTAGGGCAATATCGGCTGGAGCTTCGTGGGGATAAATGGTTTTTCAGAACGTATACGACCCAAGAAAATTCGGGGAGGACACTGGTTGCAGGGCCGACGGCACAATATATCAATGAATCTTGGAAAACAAGTTACGATGGAGGAACAGGTGGCTGGTATCCTGAGTATACTGCCGGTCTCTTAAATGCACTTGCTTCAGGTACTTCGCTCACAGACGCTCATCTAGCGGCACGCACGTTAGCCGATCAAGGACGTGCCGAACTTGGAACACCGCTGTTCAATAGACTTAAAGATAGTATCAGCAATACACCAATATCGCAGGGTGGAACGCTGTTTTTGGACCGTAGCAAATTGTACAATGCCGAAGCACAGTATAATTTCTCAGATCTCGTAAAATTTATGCAGGTGATTGCAGGTGTCAATTGGCGTTTGTACAATCTAAATTCAAAAAATACACTATTCCCGGATAAGGATAAGCCGATTCATGTAAAAGAGTACAGTGCTTACCTGCAACTCGCCAAAAAAGTATTGGATGATCGCCTTAATATTGCCACTTCATTCCGTTACGATAAGAATACGTTGTTTGCTCAGCCAAAGTTAACTTCAAGAGCATCACTGGTGTTTGATTTGTTTCATCAGAATTATTTACGCCTTTCTTATCAGAATGCGTATAGTTTCCCCTCTAATATACAAGCCTTGCAAAATACCTTAAACGGTTATAATAGCTATTCCTCCGGCGGTTCATCGCTGTTGTTGATCGATAATTATCAATTTGATCGCTATCCTCCTTACACCTTGGAAAGCGTGCAAAAGTTTCAGCAATCGAACGATCCAACCGTACTTCAGAAATTTAAATTTGATGATATTAAGCCGCAGTCGGTTAATGCTTTCGAACTGGGCTATGCAGCTATGTTGGGCAAGCGGGTGATGATCGATGTGTTGGGGTATTTTTCAACTTGGAAGAATTTTATTGGCTATGCCAATGTTGCCAATACTCCTGGAAGCGATGATTACAATGCTTTTAAAGATCATGCGACCTATGTTCAGTATAATATCGCTTTTAATGGCGGAGAGACCGTAAATACCTACGGATACGCCGCAAGTATTAGTTTGGATCTAGGCCGGAATTTTGTGACCAAGGCCAATTATTATTCTGACTACCTAAAAAATAAGAACAATAGTCAAATTAACAATTTCAATACACCACATTATCACTTTAATCTTGAATTCGCGAATAGTGGCTTTGGGAAAAAACAGGTTTGGTCTTTTAGTACTTCCTTACGTTATAAACCGGGGTACTATTATGTCGTGTCTGGAGGACTTGCCGCAGGTCAAGTGCCAAGCTCAGCGGTGATCGATGCGCAAGTGAGCTATAAATTTGTTAAGGCTCGATCCGGAATTCGTATTGGGGGAACCAATATCACAAACAAGTATTATTCGACAGGAATTGCTAATCCGCGTATAGGGGCAGTGTATTACGTCACTTATGCTTATAATATTTTCTAATCAAAAACTAAATAAATCAGACCATGAAAAGATATTTAAAACAATTGATTGGTATTGCGGTCACAGCTTCCTTCCTGTACAGCTGTGCCGACCAATCGAAAGACAGTTACAAAGTCCTTACGTTTACTCCTGGACAAGAAGAGGCTATTGAAGAAGCTTTCCTTTCCATTAAAGATAGCACCAATATCGTGCTAAAAGCTGGAAAATACTCCTTCGATAATCTGAGCATTGCGCAAGTAAATCATATTAAGATAGAAGGTGAGGGCTATGATAAGACAATTATTGATTTTTCCAGTCAGACACAGGGAGGGGAGGGAATCCGGGTTACTGATGTGAAAGGTTTAGCGATTGGGAATATGACCATTCGTGATTCAAAAGGAGATCTATTGAAGATAAACAATAGCCAAGACGTTGTCATTTCAAATCTTCATAGTATATGGAGCTCAGCCGATTCTACAAGTGGTGGATATGGGATTTATCCTGTGCTCTGTAAAAATGTGCTTGTTGAGAATTGTTATGCCGAGGGGGCTTCAGATGCAGGTATCTATGTTGGACAGACAAAAGGTGTCATTGTGCGGAAATGCAAAGCAGCGAAAAATGTGGCAGGTTGTGAAATTGAAAATACAACAGATGCTGAAGTTTACGACAATGAATTCTATGGAAATACAGCCGGATTTCTGATTTTTGATCTGCCTGAACTTTCACAGCGTGGTGGAAGGGTAAAGGCATATCGCAATAAAATCTATGATAATAATTTTAAAAATTTTGCCAAAGGTGGGAGTTTCGGAACTTTTTGGGGAGTAGGGAATGCATCTCCGGGAAGTGGTATCATTATTCTTTCTACATCAAATATTGAAATTTACGATAATGTTATCGAACAAAACAATACGTCTGCGATTACGATTGCTTCAGGTTTTGCTGTGGATGAAAAAGCTTCGGAACGCATCAATGCAAATTATTCCCCCATACCCACACATGTTAAAATTTATAGAAATACCATTAAGATGGGGGATAAATTCCCGCAAGCAGCTTATGAGCATCGTATCGGTCAATTGATTATTGCTACTGAAGCCCAGTTGAATAGCGTTGAGCCGGATAGGAAAAATAAGCGGATTCCTGCCATATTGTATGATGGTATTACCAGTAATGTGATCACGAATGGTCATACTCAAAACCCGGATTCCATCTGTATCAATCAGCCGGGTGAGAATATGTTTGTATCGGCAGATTTTAGTCACGCAGGTCAACCGGCGAAGTGGAAACCCTCAAGTAATGTACAACCTTTTCAATGCAAATAACAGTGAAACCAACAAAATTTGCCCTCGTCTGTATCGGAATATTGAGTGTGATCCTGCTTTTGCTGCAACAGAGCTGTCGGCAGGGGCAAAAGAAATCATCAGATCATAGGGCTGTCTCTTTTGAATTTAGAGAACGACTGTCCGAATACGGCTTTTTTACTGGAAAACTAAACCAATTAGTGGCAAGAGCTGATATCTTGGCCTACGATCTGAGCACGCGCCTATTTTCTGATTATGCCGTTAAAGACCGCTTTATTGTCTTGCCAAAAGGAGGGAAAATAGGCTACACAGCGCATGGTCCGTTAGATTTTCCCGACTCAACCATTATTATAAAGAATTTCTCCTACATAAATGAACAAAGGCAAAAAGTGTTGATAGAGACGCGCTTACTGGTGAAGGACCCAGCTGATCATGCCTGGAAAGTGATGAATTATCTGTGGAATGACGGGCAGACCGATGCTATTAAACATATTCGCGGTGCTAAACTACCGATTACATTGATAGATAATGCGGGCAATAAGCATACGACAAACTATATGGTACCCAACACCAACGATTGCAAGCGCTGTCATATCAATAGCTCCAAACTGATGCCCATAGGTCCAAAAGCCCGAAACCTCAATTTTGTGCGATTAGGTGATTCGATCAACCAACTAGCCAAATGGCTTTCCCTTGGCCGGGTGTCCAATATGCCCGATCTAAAGAAAGTACCGCAATTGCCTATATGGACCGATGAAAACAAATTCAATTTGGAACAACGGGCAAGAGCCTATTTAGATGTGAATTGTGCGCATTGCCATACCAAAGGGGGAGACGCTTATAATACGGGGCTTTTCCTGGATTATGATGTGAAAATTCCTTCTCACCTTGGTATTGGTAAAGCTCCTGTTTCAGCTGGAGGTGGAGCAGGTGGCTTGGATTTTGATGTGGTTCCCGGAGATGCCAAGCATTCTATCCTGCTTTATCGGATGAACAGTGTGGAACCCGGTACAGCTATGCCGGAGTTGGCCAGAAGTATAATACATAAAGAAGGTGTGGATCTGATTCGCCAATGGATCAATAATATGCCATCAAAAAAATAATAATATTGATCTTCAATTGGTATGAACAAAGAGACGTTAACGGATCAGATAGGTTTAATATTTGAACAGCAGCAGCTTTTTAAATATGAATTACGGTCTAGCAGTGCACAGGAGCGTATAAAGAAACTCTATAAGCTAAGGGCGCTTATTGAAAGTCATGAGGATTTAATCTATGCGGCGCTCGCAAAAGATTTACGGAAGTCACGAAGTGAGGCCGCCATAAGCGAAGTATTGTTTATTTACGGTGAAATAGCATTTGCAATACGACATTTACGAAAATGGATGAAGCCTAGACAGGTTGGCCGCTCGATGACCAATTTTCTTGCTAAAAGTACAATTACCTACCAACCTAAGGGTACGGCGCTCATTATATCGCCTTGGAACTATCCTTTTCAGCTCACAATGAGCCCTTTGATTTCAGCTATTGCAGCGGGCAATTGTGTGATTTTAAAGCCCTCTGAACATAGTCCATTCACGTCTGCAGTTATTGGGGAGATCTTGACCAAAGGATTTGACCAACGGGAAGTGGCCTGTATTGAAGGTGAACAGCGTGTTTCCGAAGCACTATTGGAGCTTCCCTTTGATCATATTTTCTTCACCGGGAGTCCAGCAGTAGGTAAACTTGTTATGCAGGCTGCCTCCCGCAATCTCAGTTCTGTAACCTTGGAGCTTGGTGGAAAATCACCCGTTATATTAGATGAGACTGCAGATTTGGAAATGACTGCCCATAAAGTTGCTTGGGGAAAATTAATCAATGCAGGGCAAACCTGCATTGCGCCAGATTATGTTCTTTTGCCTAAAGATAAGCGGGATGAATTTGTAAACTATTATCTAAAGGCGATTAAAAGTATGTTTTTTACGGAAGATGGGCAGCTGGATCGAACAGTTTATGCAAAGATCATTAACCAAAAGCACGCTAATCGTCTTGTTTCATTAATCGCGAATGCAACAGCATGTGGGGCAAAACTGTGCGAAGGTGGACAATTAGCGGATGATCTGACATTAAGTCCGGCATTGTTGATCGATGTGAAGGCCGACAACAGTATTATGCAAGAAGAAATATTTGGTCCTATACTTCCAATAGTAACCTATGAAGACCTACAAGAGGCTCTAGCACTCATTAATCGCGCTGAAAAGCCTTTAGCTTTATATATATTTAGCAATAACAAGTCTAATATTCAATATATCCTGAAACAGGTGTCCTCAGGAGGGGCTTGTGTGAATGATGTTTTGATTCACGTTTCCAACCCGCATTTGCCTTTTGGTGGTGTCAATGGCAGTGGCATGGGCAGTTGTCATGGGCAGTTTGGCTTTAAGGCATTTTCACACGAAAGGGCTGTCATGTTTCAATCTAAATTTTCAGTTTCTACGTTGATTTATCCACCCTATGCTAAAAAGAGCAAAGTTTTTAAATTATTGAAGAAATGGGTTTAGTCAATTGAAAGCACGCTCAAGTAAAGAAAACTACCCGTTCTTCGTTACAGGCGATCTGGAATGGCTCTAGCTGAAATGTTGTTGCTCGTCAGTCGTTTGACCCGCAACAGGAGTTCTTCCGGACTAAACGGCTTCACCATAAAATCTGAAGCGCCAAGGTCAAAAGCTTCAATGACGACTTCCTCTTGTCCCATGTTGGAAAGTACAATAACGGGGATTTTTTTCTCGAGCTTTTTTATGGAAGAAAGTACTTCTATCCCCGAAGCAAATGGCATCATAATGTCGGTAATGATCAGATCTAGATCCATTGTATTGAGCTTTTCAATTGCATCTTTTCCATTGGTGGTAGTGATAACCTCGTGACCTGCCTTGATCAGTTTGTATTGAACTGTCCGTAATATCAACTCATTATCTTCTGCAATTAAGATGACCATCTTGTTTTTATTATTAATATACTATTATGGAGGCCACAACAAGTTTAGATGCTATTCCATATCTAACGATAGGTACAGAAATATTTTAACAATATGTTTAGTTTCCAGCTTCTCTTTGTGTTTTACATGATCTGAAAACATAGGTAGCAAAGAAGGACTTCAATAGCAAGAAGCTGTCTTGGCATTATTGGAAAAATGATCGTAAAATTGCTTTTGGCTAATATAAAATTCAAAGTCCCCAAATGAATTTCTGCGCAAATATATCATTGTAATAGAAATATTCAATAAAAGAAAAGTATTAGAAGGTAAATTTTATGCTAATATGTTGCTGATAAGTCATGTAGCCTTTCTTTTTTACAAAAAGTAAAAGCTGTAAATAAAAGATTGTAACATAATGTTACATGTGAAGGAGATGATCGTCGACAGATGATTTAACTCCTGGATACAAGAATTATTCATTATATTCAGGTAACCTAGTTCATTCGATATGTCATATAATATTCCCGATAATCTGAAAGGTCTTTCCGCAGCTGAGGTTAATGCCTCTCGCGCTAAATATGGTTGGAATCAATTGAGCGATAATCACAAGAATACATGGTTTGAACTGCTTGTGGATATTTTGAAGGAGCCTATGCTGATTCTGTTGATTATCATCTCGATGATTTATGTTTTTGTGGGGAATTACGGAGAGGCTGTATTTATGTTTGTCGCTATTGTTGCTGTTACGGCAATTTCTTTTTATCAGGATAATCGTAGCAAAAAAGCCCTGGAGGAATTGGAAAAGCTGAATGAACCATTAAGCACCGTGATTCGAAATGGGAAGGTTAGTGAAATTCCAACACATGAGATTGTTGTGGGGGATCTCTGTATTACAGAGGAAGGTCGAATTATAAACGCTGATGGTCGTATTCTACATAGTAACGATTTTTCTGTCAATGAATCTTCGTTGACGGGGGAGAGTTTTTCCGTCTTTAAGGACAGTAAATCCGAAGATAACCTGGTCTACGGCGGGACGGTTACGGTCTCAGGCCTGGCCGTGTTTGAAGTTACTGAAATCGGTAAAGAGACCCGTGTTGGGAAAATAGGTGAATCGATAAAAAATATCAAGGAAGAAATTTCACCATTGCAGGTGCAAATCCAAAAGTTTGTAAAAGCAATGGCCATTGTCGGTATCCTAATTTTTTTAATCGTATGTCTATACAGTTTTATTGACAGTGGTAATTTAGTGGCGAGCTTGCTCAATGGACTTACTTTGGCCATGTCTGTATTGCCGGAGGAGATTCCTGTTGCGTTTACGACTTTTATGGCGCTTGGCGCGTGGAAACTCATGCGGGAGGGGATTATAATCAAAAGAAGCAGTATTGTTGAAACTTTGGGTAGTACAACGGTGATTTGCACAGATAAGACCGGGACCATTACAGAGAATTCCATGCAATTGAAATACCTCTATAATTATGCTACGGATTCATCTTATGATCAGGAAAGGTTTGATGAACCCGATTTAAGAGAGCTTATCGATTATGCGATGTGGAGCAGTGAGCCTGTGCCTTTTGACCCCATGGAAATTACGTTGCATAAAATATATGAAAAAACGCAAAATCAGGACCTCAGAAAGGAGTATGCATTATTTCATGAATATCCTTTAGATGGTAAACCGCCGATGATGACCCATCTTTTCGAAAATACAGGAAAAGATCGGATTATTGCTGCCAAAGGGGCACCGGAGGCTATACTTAGCGTATCGAAGCTGCCCGATAATGAGAAAGATAAAATTAGGGCTATTGTTAAATCCTATGGAGAGCAGGGCTTTCGTCTATTGGGTGTGGGGAAAGCGAAATTCGAAGGCAATAATTTCCCCGCGAAGCAACAGGATTTTGAGTTCCAATTTTTAGGGTTGACCGTATTTTATGATCCACCCAAAAAAGGTATCCAGGAAGTGTTTCAAGATATTTATGATGCCGGGATTAAAGTCAAAGTAATTACTGGCGACAATGCCGATACGACTAAAGCAATAGCGGCTCAAGCCGGAATTCGTATTTTGTCTCCGCCGATCAATGGCAGTGAAATAGTCAATAGGTCCGATGCTGAAATTATGGCGATAGCGGAGCAAACAACTTTATTTACCAGAATGTTTCCGGATGCTAAATTGGCTATTGTAAATGCCCTTAAAAAGAAAGGCGAGGTTGTGGCGATGCTTGGCGATGGGGTAAACGATGGCCCAGCATTAAAAGCAGCCCATATCGGCGTTGCTATGGGCAATAAAGGTACTGAAATAGCAAAATCAGCCGCGGCGTTGATTATCACAAATGACGATCTACAAAAGTTAATCATTGGTATCGCAGCCGGAAGAAGGATTTACGCAAACATCAAGAAGGCGGTTCAATACATCATTTCTATTCATATCCCCATTATTTTGACCGTATCACTACCTTTGTTTTTAGGCTGGGTATTTCCGCAGATTTTTAGCCCTGTGCATGTGATCTTCCTCGAATTGGTCATGGGGCCCACCTGCTCGATTGTATATGAAAATGAACCTATTGAAAAGGATACGATGAAGCGACCTCCTAGAGCTATGGGCGACACTTTTTTGAGTATAAATGAGCTCGGAATAAGCATTGTTCAAGGCCTGATAATCACTATAGGGATTCTATTTGTTTATCAGTTTACTGTTCAGCAGGGGGGAACTGAGGAAAAAACGAGGGCTATGGTTTTCACTACTTTAATCTTTGCCAATATTTTGCTGAGTTATGCCAACCGATCTTTCCACTATAGTATCCTTGAAAGTTTTAAAAACCGAAACTTGCTGCTCGTGGGTATTTCGATCGCTGTGCTTCTATTTTTAGTCGTGATATTATACGTTGCTCCTGTCGCCCAATTTTTTGCTGTAACAGCCCTGAGCGGATATGAATTGGGGATAGCGCTCTCCGTGGCTGCAGCATCCGTGTTATGGTTTGAGGTCTATAAATTGATCGGGAGAATTGTACGTGCTAAAAAAGATTGAAGGGACTAGATGGAGATAATCCAAGCATTAAACGAATAGAATTAGGCACAAGTCCAGGAATCTTACTGAATAAATTTCGAAGTAATTCCTCTTTTCTTGATGTAGAAATTCAGCGCTCGCCCTGCCTCTGTAGGTCGATCTGTACTTAATATATCTGCACCGCGATCAATAAATCCGGCATAAACTTGAAAGCCTTTTTTGTCGGCCTGTCTGTCTAAGTTTCCCAGTGTACCCAATATGCACATGATTCCATGGTCATGTAGTACTTTGGTCAATGCTGGGTCTGCTTCACGGGTTCCGACGAAGGCTAACAAGCGATTGTCGGGGATATCTTTTTCATTTAGACGAGCAAGGTCATCCAGATTATTGACCGAGGCCGAAACCATGATGTCGCTAGCCAGACTGTGAACTTTGGCCGCCTGGTTGGCACTATACGTGATGATGACTACGCTAGATTCTGCCCTTTGTTTACGAATAGCATTGATAACGGCTTCATAAGGGACATCATTTTTAATGTCTAAGGTGAAGATTACCTTTCCTTTTCCCCAAGAAAGTGCTTCTTCCAGCGTGGGGATCCTATATGGCGTTATCTTTTTGTTATTGTCCAATAGACGAAGCTTTTTGAGCTCAGCCAAACTGCTGGCATTCACAGGCCCTCTGCCGGTGGTTGTTCGGTTTAGCGTATTGTCATGCATTAATATCAGCGCTGAGTCTTTACTGATGCGAACATCACATTCAACAAGGACAGGCTGCAAGCTCGCATTATAGGAAAACGTTTCGATTGCATTTTCGGGGTATCCAGATGCGGGGCCACCACGATGCAAACTGACCAATGGATAACGATTATCGTCATAGGTCAAAAACTGATATAATTCCTCCACATTTTGGAGCTGTATACGTTTACCCACTGGCAAGCCATCCGTATTGGCTCCGTTACGAAAGCAACTGCTTACGATAAAGCAGATCAATAAAAGGAAGTAGCGGCGTATACGTATATTCATTGTCTATCTATTGTGCTGATTAATCAGATCGGCTAGTGCCTCGACACTGGTATTTAATTGGTCGACTGTCAGATGGGCCTGCGTATAATAAGGTTCTCTTTCGATTAACTTCTCTTCAATAAATAGCCGTAGTTCCTCAGGTGATTTTCCGATTAGAATGGGCCTTTTGTGTAGTTTAGATTGAGAAAGACGGTCAAAAAGTGCTTTGGGTGACATCTGTAAATAGATGGCATATCCATTCGCCCTGATCCATTCCATGTTGTCAAAGAAACAGGGGGCACCACCACCGGTAGATATTACGGCAGCATTCTCAGAAAATTTACGCAATTGCTCGCGTTCTAATGCCCGGAATGCGTCTTCACCATGTTGATTAAAATATTCGGTAATGCTCATGCCAATTTGTTTTACGATCTCCTCATCTGTGTCGATAAAAGGGAGTTCGAGTTTGGTGGCAAGTTTTTTACCCAGGGTAGTTTTTCCACTTCCCATATAACCAATCAAAAATATAGGTTTAGGCATAGGTACTATTTGTCTTTACTTAGAAATTTATCTTCAATGGTTTTGGCATCCGGAAAATTATTATAGTGCCATTTTCCGACGACGTTGCCTCCTTTTAGGAGGAGTACACCAGGATTTGCCCTGACCATGCTTTTCAGAGGAATGAGATCGGCATAGAATATCTCCGCAATTAATTGCATTTTATCACTCAGGTATTGGGCATCTTTGGATGCTGAAGCAGTCAATAGAACAATACGAAGCCCATTATAATCTTTTGTTAATTGGATGGCTGCCTGATTGATCTTTTGGATAGCATCAATGTTGGTCGAAGAAAGATCCTTTGCAACGATAACAAGATTGTAATACGGATTAGCGATGATTTCTTGCGTATGGTCTGCTCCGTCGGCATCCGTAATCAAGAGATCAGGAATAGGAATATCATATCCCTTTTTGACCAATTTACTCTCAGGTTCACCTATAATTTCCCACGATTCATCTTCCCATAGCTTGTCAGCCATATAGACCTTGTCATTGACCTTTTTTGTTTCACCCGTCTTTTTGTTTTTCATGGTATAGATTTGCTCAAACAAATCGCCTTGTTTGCCTTCAGGAAGCACCATTAATGAAGGTAAGTTGTTGCCAACTTTGTAGGGTAAGAAATCAATAAACGGGAGGTAGTTTACGGTATAGATACCAATACCTAAAGAGATAACCGCTGTAATCACAGTAGCAACGAATTGATTGCCTGATCCTTTGATAATTGATCGTAATTGCTTTCGGTTAAAAAATATAATAAGGATCAACGCCAAGAGCACCAGATCTTTAGAAAATGATTGCCAAGGTGTAAGTGGAATGGCATCCCCAAAACAGCCACAAGAGGTCACAACCTCAAAAAATGCCGAATAGAAGGTTAGAAAAGTGAAAAATAGAATCAGTAGTAGCAGGCCCCAGGCAACGGTATTTGCATAGACACCCAGTAATAACAGTGCTCCTAACAAAATTTCAAAACCACAGATCACTACAGCAATGGCAGTAGCGTATTCATTAAAAGCTATGAGATGAAAGACCTCAAAGTATTCCTGAAGCTTATAGCCAAACCCTGTCGGGTCATTTGCTTTAATAAAACCTGAGAATATGAAAAGAAGTCCCGTGAAAATCCGGCAAAATCCTAAAAGATAATTTGTTTTGGTACGCTGCTGTGTAACTGTCATAATCCGATTATTGTTGTGCGATTCCTAATTTAATTAATGCGAAAACTGCGTAATTGAGCATATCTTGATAGTTGGCATGGATGCCTTCAGAAACCAGGGTTTGCCCATCATTATCTTCAATTTGTTTGACGCGGTGTATTTTCATTAAGATCAGATCTGTCATGGAAGAAACACGCATATCGCGCCATGCCTCACCGTAATCGTGGTTTTTGGCAAGCATGAGATCTCTGGTCTCGGTAACCTTTTCTGTATATTTCTGATTTACAAAGGTTGGATCCAAATTTTCTTCACCATCTTCACCCAAATCAATCTGAATCATGGCCATGACACAGTAATTGATAATACCGATATATTCGTCAACAATTCCTTCGCCTACTTTGGAAACCTTTTTGATTTCTAGCGTGCGTATACGTTGTGCTTTAATGTAAATCTGATCCGTAATGGAAGATAGGCGCATAATCCGCCATGCCGTTCCATAATCTTTTGTTTTTTTAATAAATAAATCCTGACAATGTTTGATAACACTGTTATATTCCTGAATGGTATCCATATCGTTGATTGAAGAAACTTGATGAGACAAGTTGTGATTACACTACAAATATAATTAGAAAATAATACTTCCAACGGTCAAATGAATGTACAATTTGTGCTTTATTGCTAAAATATAAACAATAATTTTGGATATTACCACAATTAAAAGTTCGCAGGGGCTAGGGGCAACAGCATCGTGCAAGTGCATGGCGTGAATTTCTTGTTTCCTATATCCCCAAACGTTTAAATATGGGTAACTTTAGATAAGTTTGATCAGTTTGCAAGGTGTATTGCCAACTTTGAAGATAGTAAAAATATAAATTCATGGATTTTCAACAACCTGTTATTAGAGAAGTAGAGATCATCCGATATGTTCAGCCATTTCGGGAAGGAGGGTCTTTACCCGCATTAGTCGATGCCGATGACGGCTTTAGTTATGTTATAAAATTTAGAGGGGCAGGTCAGGGACGAAAAGCATTGGTCGCGGAATTGATCGGTGGAGAGCTAGCAAGATTGCTCAAATTAAGAGTTCCCGAAATTGTATTTGCGGAGTTGGACGAATCCTTTGGCCGTACAGAACCCGATGAAGAAATTCAGGATCTGCTCAAATTTAGTGTGGGCAAAAACCTGGGACTTCATTTTCTGAGTGGAGCCATCACATTTGACGCGAATGTCGATGCTATCGGCGCGGAGGAAGCATCGAAAATTGTTTGGTTGGATTCACTCTTGATGAATGTAGACCGTACTGTGCGGAATACAAATATGCTGATATGGCATAAAGAACTTTGGTTGATAGATCACGGCGCTTCTTTATATTTTCATCACAGTTGGGATAATTGGGAAGAACAATCCCTAAAACCATTTGTTCAGATTAAAGATCACGTACTGCTCAAAAATGCAAGTATGGTGGAAAAAATAGATCAGGAATACCGTTCCGTTTTTACGGAGGCGGTATTTCGCGGAATATTGGCGGTGGTACCCGATGAATGGCTGGAAGATGCCGAACGTGAGCTCTCTGCTGCCGATGCGCGCGAAGTGTATGTTTCTTTCCTGAAACGGCGTATAGCCAATTCATCCATTTTTGTAAAACAAATAGAAGATGCCAGAAAAGACCGTATATGAGTATGCTGTGGTACGTTTGATACCACGGGTGGAGCGAGAGGAATTTATCAATGTAGGCGTAGCTCTTTATTGTCGTAAGTATCGTTTTGCGAAGATGGTTTATCTTGTCAATGAACAGAAGGTACGGTCTCTTTGCCGGGATATCGAATTGGAATTGATCGAAAATCATCTTTCATCTTTCCAACGAATCTGCCACGGCGAAAAAGATGCCGGCAAACTTGCTGCACTGGATATCACCGAACGCTTTCGATGGCTGACCGCAAAGCGGAGTACCCTGATTCAATGTTCGGCATCACATCCCGGATTATGTGAGGACCCCGAAGCAACATTGAAGGAGCTGTTTGAGCGTCTGGTTCTGTAAATTAAAAGATGTGCTCCCTTGATCAGGGGACAATACGTGATGGTCAAAGGGGCTAAGTTTTGATAATAAGGCTTAATCTATCAATATTGTATAGTATATTTGTTTTAATAAACTAGTGAAGATGCATGATTTTTATCAACATATCTATGAACAGCAACTTGCTGTTCTAGAAATGCCTTCTAACAAGAAGATCTGCGGCTGGGCTATCCGAATTGTGGATGTGCTCTTCCCCGAACGAAATTCTAGCGAGATGAAATCGGTCGATGATGTGAAGCTCGCTTTTGAACAATTTGAATTGGAGCTCGAGCAGCTCTTGAGCAAATCCAAAGCTTGTCAAAGTTGTAATCATTCGGAAGTAGCGCACAAATTTTTTGAACGGATTCCACAGCTTTATGAATTGATGTGCTGGGATGCGGATGCCTTGATGGATGGGGATCCAGCAGCACAGAATAAAAGAGAAGTCGTACGTACTTATCCCGGTTTCTTTGCCATCTGTATCTTCCGGATGGCCAATGAACTGCATCGCTTGGGTGTTCCTTTGATACCGCGTATATTGACGGAACATGCCCATTCCAAAACAGGTATTGATATCCATCCCGGAGCAACGATAGGCCATCATCTGCATATTGATCATGGCACCGGATTAGTCATCGGTGAAACCTGCACCATTGGTAATTACGTGAAGCTTTATCAGGGTGTAACCTTGGGCGCGCTGAGTGTTGATAAGGTGTTTTCCAATGTAAAACGCCACCCGACAATCGGTGATCATGTCATTATCTATTCAGGGGCCACCATCCTCGGCGGTGAAACACACATCGGCCATCATTCGGTCATTGGCGGGAATGTTTGGTTGACAAGTTCTGTAGAGCCTTACACCACCGTATATCATCAGGCCACCTCAAAATTTATAGATTCGAAACCAATAATATAGATACCATGGGAAATATCATAGATACCATAGGAAATACGCCTTTAGTCGAGATAACACAATTTCATACAAATCCCAAGGTGCGGATATTTGCGAAAATGGAGGGGAATAATCCTGCTGGTTCAGTGAAAGATCGTGCGGCACTAAATATGATTCGCTCGGCGATGGAACGCGGTGACATTACAAAAGATAGCAAATTGATTGAGGCAACGAGTGGAAATACCGGAATCGCATTGGCTATGATTGCAGGTATATATGGACTTAACCTTGAGCTTGTAATGCCGGCTTCTTCAACACGGGAGCGAACACTTACGATGGAGGCTTATGGCGCTAAAGTCACCTTATTGGAATCCATGGAAATATGCCGCGATTATGCAGAAGAAAAGGCCGAAAAAGAAGGTTATTTTATATTGAATCAATTTGCAAATCCGGATAATTACGAAGCACATATTAAGACAACGGGACCTGAGATCTGGCGTGATACCGAAGGAAAGATTACACATTTTGTAAGCGCTATGGGCACTACAGGTACAATTATGGGAAACTCCATCTATCTGAAGGAGAAAAATGCAGCTATTCAGATTGTAGGTTGCCAGCCTACTCCGGAATCCTCGATACCAGGTATACGGCGTTGGCCCGAAGCGTATCTGCCCAAGATTTTTGATCCGAGCAGGGTAGATCGTGTCATCGATATATCCCAACAGGAAGCAACCGAGTTTGCGCGGGAGCTTGTCAAGCGCGAAGGTGTTTTTGCCGGAATGAGTACCGGCGGAGCTTTTGCCGGAGCACTTAAAATTGCAAATGAAATCGAAGCAGGCCTTATTGTCTTTATTGCCTGTGACCGAGGTGATCGTTATTTGAGTTCTGACCTTTTCGGCTAAGAACCCATACGAACAATACCAAGCCCACTACGGATCTTCGCTTATTTTTAGCAATCTTTAGTGGGCTTTTCAATGTTTAAGCATCGGCGCCAAAGGTTAGTAGATTGCTGTCGGGATCTAAAATCGAAAACTCACGCTGACCCCAAGGCTTAATCTCAAGTTTACCATTGGGATGAATCTCAACGTTATTTTCTTTAAAAGATTCATACAGACAATCAATATCGTCTGTGCGTATATAAACCATACCATAATTTTCTTCGGGTGGAAGTTCTTGGAATTCAAAAAAATGAATTTCAATATCATCTTTCTTCAACATCAGATACCCTTCATAGTCGGCAGTGCCACATAATGAAAATCCAAGTTTATGTAGATAAAAATCCTTTGTGATGGTTTTGTTGCGCATGGGCAGTTTGGGATGAATGGCTGTCAGTTTCATCGGTATATAATTATTAAGTCGAGTTTAATCCATCTGTTTAGTAACCTATTTGAAATATAATCATTTATCGTAGTATTTTAATGTTCTACCATAAGGATTATTTCGTTTTTATAGCGTATTCTTTAGCTATTTTGACTAAAATGTAGTTGTTTGTTATAACCAATTGTTATGACTCATTTATAATTGTGTCTTTTATAATAATTGAGAGTTATTCAATTTTGTACCAAATCAATGTATCATTGTCATGGACAAAAAAATAAATACGACAATTCGTTATAAACAGTTGCTCAATCGAAAAGTTTCCGTTCGGGAAATCATTTTTATGCTCTTATTTGTATTGTGTCTTACGCCATTCGTTTCAGCTCCGCTTGCCTTACTTTTGGGCATTATTGTAGCACAATGGATCGGTCATCCTTTTCTGGCAGTCAATCACAGGGCGACACAGATTTTGTTGCAAATTTCTGTTGTTGGACTTGGCTTTGGAATGAATATCGATACGGCTATCCAAACGGGTAAGCAAGGGTTTGTGTTAACAGTTATTTCTATTCTCGGAACATTATCATTGGGCTATCTATTGGGTAGGTTACTCAAGTTGGAAAAGGTAACCGCTTATTTGATTTCTGTCGGCACTGCCATTTGTGGTGGAAGTGCCATTGCGGCGGTTTCACCGACGATAAAAGCCAATGAGAAGCAAGTCAGTGTGGCGCTAGGGACCATATTTGTACTGAATGCCATTGCTTTATTTGTATTTCCTGTTGTCGGTCATTTGCTTGATCTCAGCCAGACGCAATTTGGCTTATGGTGTGCTGTTGCTATACAGGATACCAGTTCTGTCGTTGGTGCAGCGAGTAAGTATGGTAATGAAGCACTACAGGTCGCGACAACCGTAAAATTAACTAGAGCTTTATGGATTATTCCGATCGCCTGTTTAAGTGCTGTAGCATTCAAGACCAAAGGGACGAGCATTAAAATACCCTATTTTATTGGTCTATTTGTATTGGCGGTTATCTTAACAAGTTATATCCCTTTTTTTCAGCATATAGGAGGCTATGTCGTCCATATTTCAAAGATGGGGCTTACCTTAACTTTGTTTTTAATTGGAGCAAGCTTGTCTAGGGAGGTTTTGTTGGCAGTAGGTTTTAAAGCAATACTACAGGGGTAGTGCTGTGGTTGGGATTATCAATACCGGTACTTGTCTATATCTATTTTTGTCTTTAAGCATTTAACGTATACTTCAGCATAATCATATCTTTCAACAGCTGACCATTTTCATAAATAGGCAGCTCATAATTTTCGATGAAAAAATCTTTACGGATGGCGTATTTAACAAAGCCATTTCGTTCATAAAAACGAATTTGAGCCAGACCACAATCTGCAGTACCTACAATCAGGTTCGGGTATTGCTGGTAGTTCTCCTTGATAAAATCAAGCAGTTGACTTCCGAGCCCCATACTTTGAAACTCTGGTGATACGGCGATGTTTTTAATTTCTAATGTATCCGTATTGACCGGATATAAACAGAAAACAGCGATAGGTTTTTCCGTTTCATAGACAACATAAACCATCGATTCATAGAGGTATTTGTCGATTGCATGAATGGTTTCGTCTGCTAAAAGCAACAAATCATAAGGATAATCCTTATGATTTGTAATAAGTTTTATTTGAAAGCTATTGCGCATGTATAAGAATTCGCTAATGGCCTATAGTCTAATGTTGGAATTAATTGAAATGATATAAAAAGATAACATCACCCACGTAAGCCGGTTTTGCACTGTCTTTGATTTTCAATGTAGCTTCAATGGTAACTTTAACAACCCCTCTCAAATTGACCACCGATTTTACTTGTGTATGTAGCTGTACAGCATTGTCAACCAAAACGGGTTGTGCAAAACGTAGGTTTTCAATCCCATAATTGATTTCCATTTTGACATTTCTTACTTCAGCAATTTGTTTCCATAAATAAGGAATGAGAGACAAGGTCAGATAGCCATGGGCAATAGTTGATTTGAAAGGACTATCCGTTTTGGCCTTTTCGCTATCTAAATGAATCCATTGGTGATCAAGTGTTGCATCCGCAAATTGATTAATTTGTTTTTGATCAATAACATGCCATTGGGATTCGCCTAATGATTTTCCTTCAAAGGCTTTATACTCTTCATAATTGTTAATTATTGTCATATGTAATCTTTTTATCGCATTTTGTTGGTATCGTTCCCCGCTTTTAATGGAGAAGGGAAGATAAATTAGTGGCTAAATATAACTATACTTTTAAGAATCCTAAGCATATCCTTTATTTAAAAGATGATTGCATGAAAAGACAAGCTAAGTTCGTTCATCATTCATACGATTACCCGAGTTGTGTCGTTGCATAGGTGTTTTCAACGTAGGATCTAAAATTTTCGAGTATGGCTTGCCATCCATTACGTTGCATATCAATTGGATTTTCCGTTTCTGCATCAAAAATTATCGTGATATCCGTAGCAGACTTTTTTGCATTGAAGTTGACTTCAACATGACGGCCATCAGGCATAACATAGGCTATTTTTTTAAAGGGGTCAAGCGCGGTATAGCTGCCTTCAAAATCGAAGCCCATGGATCCATCTTTTGCCTCCATGCGGTTTTTGAACTTTCCGCCAATGCGTAAATCATTGATTGAGCTTGTACAGTGCCAATCATCTGAAGCATGGTTCCATTGCATGATATCTTCGGCTGAGTTATACGCATTCCAGATCGTTTCTACGCGTACGTTGATATGGGTTTCAATCTTTATCTGTTCCATATAATGTATGATGTTTTCTAAGTTAATAACAGGAAAATTTGGGTTTTGTTATATCTATCGCCAGATAATTATCAATATAAAATAAAAAGTGTAAAGTTGAAACTTATTTTAGCTCAACCAAATAGTTTTGATTGAGTTTTGTTAACTTTAAGCTATTTAACACTTAAATACGATTTATATGTCCTCCAAATTGCTTGTTATCTTCTTTTTTCTGTTTTCACCGAGTTTGATTTTTGCGCAGCAATATAAAACGACAACCGACGTTGCCTATTGTAAACCTGATGAACCAGATTCTTATAAGAAAGAACGTTGTAAATTGGATATCTATATCCCGACTGATCGTAAAAATTTTGCTACCATCGTATGGTTTCATGGAGGTGGACTAGAGGAGGGAAATAAATTTATTCCACTTGAACTTAAAGAGAAAGGTGTAGCGGTTGTAGCGGTAAATTATCGGCTAAGCCCCAAAGCCAAATCGCCGAGCTATATTGAAGATGCTGCTGAGGCTGTTGCATGGACATTTTCACATATTGCCAGCTATGGTGGAGACCCCTCAAAAATTTATGTGTCGGGGCATTCTGCAGGCGGATACCTGGCTTTAATGGTTGGTTTGGATAAACATTACCTTCAAAAATTTGGTGTTGATGCAAATAATATAAAAGGGCTGGCGCCGATTAGTGGGCAAACAAATACGCATTATACAATTAAAAAGGAACGTGGTCAATCTATGGTGATCCCCCAGATTGACCAGTTTGCACCACTTTCTTTTGCCCGGAAGGATGCACCGCCAATTCTCCTGATCACCGGCGATCAACAATTGGAAATGGCCGCACGGTTTGAGGAAAACGCACATTTGGCAGCGATCTTAAAACAGGTTGGGCATACCAAAACCTCGTTGTACCAACTGCAGGGTTTTGATCATGGAGGAGTGTATGCACCCGGTTGCCTATTGATGCTTAACTGGATCAAAGGACTCGAAAAATAGTTTTTATGTGGTCAGGCCGAGAATCGGAAATACATCAAATCAAAATATTATAAACAAAATAAGAAATATTACAATTGTACATTCGTAAATTCTACCGAAATTTACCTCCAAAGTAGCACATCTCTACTTTTCAAATTTAATCCGTTATGTGGGCAAAACGCAATATCGTATTTGTAATCTGTATGCTGGGGCTTTTTTTAGCACCAAATAGGTTATTTGCCTGCCACGAACCGTCCGAAAAGCCAAAACAGGAAGAAAAATCCTGTTGTCTTGATGAAAGACAACATATAAAAGACGTCGGAACAGAAGATTGTTGTAAAGATGAAAGAGCTGAATCGCCACAATCTGATCACCATGGGGATGACTGTGGTAAACATTGTGGCGAAAAATCATGCCGCACCTCCCTGCAATGTAATCCTATTGTTTCAGTGATCGAAGCTCAGCTTATTTTACCCTTACATGCTGATGCATTAAACGCTTATACGCGTTATAAACAACCTTATTGCGCAGATGCCTATTTTTCCATTTGGCAACCTCCTCAGATCGCTTAATGTTAGACTGATAGCCTATGCTATGTCTGTTTGGATCGGTTTCTCTATCCAAAACCCCGTTTATTTAGCTTATGAAAATCCCTTTGAATCTATCGGATTCAATACGCAAATACAGTAAATCGCTGTAGAAGGGTTTTTTCGTCAGTATTCTTTTATATACTACATATCATAATCATGAGATTAATTTCATTACTTGGTTTGGTAATCCCTGTATTACTATCCACCCAACATACACATGCACAAATTAAAAATGCAAAGACAGCTACTGTAAAGATTTTTGGAAATACTCCGGCTGTTAAAACGATCATTGAAAAAGAAGGCAAGGACGGACAATTTGCTAAAGTTGACTGGAATCAGACAACCAAGCTAGCAGTTGTTACCTACGACTCTTCAAAAACAAGCGCGGATGAGGTCCTTAAGCGTATTGCATTGGCGGGGTTCGACAATGAAAAATTTCTGGCTCCAGATGATGCTTATATTCAATTGGCAAAAGCTGAACAATATGAACGAATCTTAAAACCTGCATTAAAAAATGGTACTGAACATCAGGTTGATCATACGAACCATAGCCAGGGCGTACAAACAACAATTCAACCTTCGGCGAACACAAAATCAGCCGATGAAAAGACCACATTTGTACTGTTGACAGATCTTTATTTTGCGCTAAAGGATGCTTTGGTGAAGACAGATGCGGTGGCGGCTGCAGCTCAGGCAGAGGCATTTCAAGCAGCAATCAAAGCTGTCGATATGAATAAACTTAGCCATGATGAACATACCGTATGGATGAAGGTTATGAATAAGCTGGCAACCGATGCGGCAGGTATAACTAAAAATAAAGATGTGGCTAAGCAACGTGTGGCTTTTGCATCTCTTTCAAATACGTTGTATGAGCTTCTGAAGGTGAGTAAAGTGGATGGACCTATTTATTATCAGCATTGCCCCATGTTTAATGAAGGCAAGGGAGCGCATTGGTTAAGTAAGGAGAATGCCGTGAAAAACCCATTCTTTGGTGCACAAATGATCAGTTGTGGAAGTACAGTAGAAACGTTAAACTAATCGGCTGCGTTATGAATTATTTCCTAGCTATCCTATCGGTTGTTGTGTTGTCTTTAACGGCCTGTAGTGGTTCACAAACGAATACCAAAGCTGAAGATCGAATAGTTTCGACTGATCCTGCTATCAATTTGCCTGTACAGTCCGTTCAATACAAGGTGGGCGATCTTGTGCCTACAGCACAAGTTTGCATGGTGAATGATGCTTTTATGGGGAAAAAACAATTGCTGGTCAGACACGAGGGTAAGGATTATTATGGCTGCTGTGAAATGTGTAAAAAGCGCATACCCCAAGAAGCTGTGGTACGTGTAGCCATCGATCCTTTTTCAAAAAGAGAAGTAGATAAGGCGACGGCTTCCATCGCAATTACCGGCGATCAGGGTGAAGTTTCCTATTTTGAAAACGAAGCAAACTATCGAAATTACATTAAAAATCTAAACCTATAAATACACTTAATTATGAAAAAGTTTATGCTAATTGTGGCGACGGCTTTGATATTCGTTGCATGCAACAATTCAACATCCAAAAATACACATGCAGATCATATGGTCGCTGTTGCTGAGGATACCGCAACGATAGCTGTAGACAACGGCAAAGGCGATACCGCTTTGACTAAAGAAGAGGCGGCCGGCGTAAGTAATACCGCTGCAAAAATAGAATCATCCACTGAGAAAGTTAATCTAAAAACAGCAAGTAATCCTTTTGCAGGCTTATACAGTGCCTATTTCGAACTGAAAGATGCATTGGTTAAGGATAATGGAGCGGCTGCACAGGCAGCTGCGAAAGGAATCCAGGCTGCCATTGAAAAAGTTAATAGCGAACAATTGGATGCTGTTCAAGGAAAGCTTTGGAAGGAATATCAACGAAAATTGGCTTTCGATACAGAACATATCGCTGGAATTAAGGAAAATGAACATCAGCGGGAGCACTTTGTGACCCTTTCCAAAAATATGTATGTGTTGATGAAATCTGTCAAACCTGAAATTACGGTCTATTATCAACACTGCCCTATGTATCGTGATGGAAAAGAAGCCAATTGGTTGAGCACACAAAAGAAAATTGAAAATCCTTATCTAGGTCAATCAATGCCCACCTGTGGATCTATCGTAGAAACAATACAATAAAACAATGAAAAGCTTATTCGAAGGACTGCCTAGTTTACATCCGCTATTGGTGCATTTTCCGATTGTACTTTTGTTGATGGCGTTGATCAGTCATATTGGTGCCTTATTGTTAAAAAAACATCGACGTCCTTTCACTGTACTGACTTTTGGATTGTTGTTATTGGGAACACTTGGAGCGCTTGCTGCAATTCAGACCGCAACCCATATTTCAGGCGATGCCGATGAAGGAGCCTTTGCGGTTTTTGAGATCCATCAACGTTTTGCCTGGATCAGCTTTTGGCTTGCAAGTAGTACAACAGTCCTGCATTTTGTTGGTTTGCGGAAAGATACAGGTGCTTGGATAAACTATTTGATATTGATTTTGTTGATAAGTTTATCGGTGACACTATTTATCACAGGGCATCACGGGGCTAGACTGGTCTACCAATATGGCGTAGGACCGATGGGAAATGGAATACTAATCAATTAAATGAATGAACATGCGTAAAAAGAGTAATATATTAACGGTTGTTTTATTATTGATGACACAACTGACAGTGCTGGCCCAGAAAGTGGTTCGTCATGACCTTTATGTACGGGATACCATTGTCAATTATGCCGGCAAATCAAAACGGGCAATCGCTGTAAACGGACAGATTCCGATGCCTACCCTGACTTTTACTGAAGGAGATACGGCGGAAATTGTTGTTCACAATGAGTTAAAGGAGAGTACGTCGCTACATTGGCATGGTATTTTTCTGCCGAACAAAGAAGACGGTGTGCCACACCTGACGCAGGAACCTATAAATCCGAATTCGACTTATACCTATCGCTTTCCGATAATCCAGCACGGTACACACTGGTATCATTCGCATTCCGGCCTGCAGGAACAGATCGGTATGTATGGTAGTCTTATTCTCAACAAGCGTGCAGATGATAAGACTTTCCGGAAAGGAATTGATGATTTACCCACGATTCCGGTCATATTGAGTGAGTGGACAAATTATAACCCCAATAACATTCAGCGGATGCTACACACGGCCAACGATTGGGCCGCGATAAAAAAAGGGGCTACACAATCGTACGTTGAAGCTTTTAAAGAAGGGAAGTTTAAGACGAAAGTTACGAATGAATGGAAACGTCAGCTGGCAATGGATGTCAGTGATGTGTATTATGATAAGGTCTTGATGAACGGGGCTCATTCCACGGATTTAAAATCGGTGAATGGTAAAGCTTTGAAAGCAGGAGATAAAGTGCGTTTACGAATTTCCAATGGCGGTGCTTCGTCTTATTTTTGGCTGCGCTATGCAGGTGGCAAAATTACCGTTGTTGCCAATGATGGGAATGATGTGGTACCGGTGGAGGTCGATCGATTAATGATTGCCGTATCGGAGACTTATGATGTCGTTGTAACAATCCCAAATGAAGGTACAGCTTACGAATTCATGGCAACAACAGAAGATCGAACGCAATCTGCGAGTTATTTTGTCGGAAATGGCATCAAACAGTTGATTTCTCCACTTCCCCGCCTTAAATATTTTGAAGGCATGAAGATGATGAACGATATGATGAAGATGAATGGGGATCTCAATGATATGGGCATGAAGATGAGCTTGAATCAGATGGATATGAATGTGGTGATGTATCCCGAAATTACAGGTGATGGAAAGAAAAAGGAAGATCACAGTAAACATAGCGGTATGGATCATGGACAAATGAAGATGGAAGAAGATCCAAATCGTTATAATGCTAATGCATTGGGCGATATTGTAACGCTAAACTATGCGATGTTGGAATCTCCCCAGGCGACGGAACTGCCTAAAGAAGCGCCGATACGAGATCTTAAATTTACGCTTACGGGAAATATGAGTCGTTATGTATGGAGCATGGACAATAAAATTCTCTCTGAAACGGATAAGATACCTGTAAAAAAGGGTGAGGTATTGCGCATTACCATCTATAATAATTCGATGATGCGTCATCCAATACATCTGCATGGCTTTGACTTTAGACTGTTGAATGGAAAAGGATCAAAAGCGCCATTGAAAAATGTGGTTGATATCATGCCGATGGAGACGGATACGATCGAATTCTTAGCAAATGAAGAAGGTGACTGGTTTTTTCATTGCCACATCCTGTATCATATGATGGCTGGGATGAACCGCGTGTTTGCTGTGGACGATTATAAAAATCCCAATCTTCCAGACAAAGCCAAAGCCTATAAGGAATTGCAAATGGAAAGTAATATGACCCATTTTATGGCGCAAAATGATTTTGCGACCAATGGAAATGACGGTCAGGCCATGTTTCAGAATGCGCGTTGGCAGCTTGGTTCCGAATGGCGATTAGGGTATAACGATATGCATGGCTATGAGGTGGAAACCCACCTGGGTAGATACTTTGGGAAGATGCAATGGTTTATGCCATTTGTAGGTTTTGATTATCGTTATCGCCGTATGGGAGAGGATGAACATGAGAAAAATATTTTTGGACAGGCCAATAAAAAAGATAGTCGCAAAGCCTTAAGTCTGGGTTTTATGTATACTTTACCCATGTTGGTCAATTTTCAGGCGGAGGTGTATCACGATGGTATTGTCAGATTGCAGCTGATGCGAGAAGATATTCCGATCGCTAGAAGAATCCGTGGTGATTTTATGGTTAACTCGGACCTTGAATATATGGCGGGACTAAATTATGTCATCACCAAAAATATGGCTTTTAGAACGCATTATGATAGTGATATGGGTTTTGGTGTGGGCTTGTCATTAAATTATTAAAAGCGTAGATTTTATTGGAGTTTTAAAGGGGGCTTTGCATCGCAAAGCCCCCTTTTCTTTTGCCATTAAAAGAGAGGATAAATGGAGGACATCTTCTGAAATAATACTGATTTTATTGGTATATCATTGGGAATTAAATCGGACTTTAGACGCTTTTATCCGAATGAGGTCCCTATAAGGTCCGTATAAGGTCCCTATAAACTCCCCATTATTTATTCCTTTCTTCTTCACGGTGCTGCCTGTAAAAAAGAGGATAGGTTCGATTCTTCTTGCGCAATGGCGATCCTGTTTTTGGTAGCGGGAAATAAAGAAAAACCCCAGAAATCATTGATTCCTGGGGTTTTATTTTAGTGTGAATTTATGACGACTAAAGTTTTTGATCGCTTAAATCATCCATTTAAATATGCTGGCTCCCCAAGAGAAACCGGCACCAAAGGCGGTTAACATGACTAAATCACCGGTATTTAATTTTTTAATATTTTGCCAGATACATAGTGGAATCGTGGCAGCAATGGTATTTCCTAGGTATTCGATATTACTTAACGCTCTATCTTGTGGTATATTAAGACTACGCCCAACGGCATCAATGATGCGCTGATTAGCCTGATGTGGGATTAACCAATTGATATCTTCAATCTGTAGGTTGTTGCGTTGCAAAACCGTATTACAGGCATCGCTCATAGACTGCACAGCATGTCTAAATACAGTTTTACCATCTTGTTTCAGGAATCTGTTGTCGTTAACAGGAAGATTGCTGTCGATTGGATACAAAGAACCGCCGGCTTCAATTTTTAAAAATTCTTTTCCCGCTCCATTGCTACATAGATAGGCATCCATAATTCCACCTTCTAGAGATGGCTCAAGCCATATCACACCAGCGCCATCACCGAAAAGAATATTGGTTGATCGGTCTCTTAAATCGACATAAGTACTGATGTTGTCGGCTCCGACTACGAGTACATTTTTATAACGTCCAGTCTCAACGAGAGCAGAAGCCATATCTAAGGCATATAAAAATCCAGAGCACGCAGCATTGACATCAAAAGCCCAAACATTGGTAAGACCTAATTTTTCTAAAATGATATTTGCTGTTGCCGGCATAGGCATATCAGGTGTAGAAGTCGCCACAATTAGGGCATCTACATCGTTCAGATTTTTATGATATTGTGTTGCCAAATCTTGTATAGCTTTTACAGCCATGTCTGATGTGGCAAGATTTTCTTCTAAAATTCTCCGCTCCTTAATACCTGTGCGTTTGATAATCCACTCATCGGATGTATCGCAAAACTGCTCCAAATCTGTATTCGATCTTTTATTCGGTGGAATATATCCGCCAATACCAGTTATTGCTGCATATGGCCTGCTGGGTATTCTCTCAGTCATAAATTAATGTACTCTATTCTCTCTCTTATTATATAGCTATCCTATTAGGAATTACTCGTGTGTCTTTTGCGCCGTAAAACTACGGTTAATTTATGCGATTAATAAGTGAAAAAATTGATTTTTGACAAAATAATTACGTTTTATCAGCATTTTTAACTGTTTTTTACGTATTACCTATACTAATCTTTTAATCGGTCTTTATGAGGCGGAATTAAATATTGAATGTGCTTGTTTTTTCAGAATTTTAATCTAATGAAGTCCGTCCGAATTGGAAAATAGTCTAGTTGCTTTTTGTGTTTCAAACCATTAGGAGGAGAGTTTTGCCTGTTCCAAAAGTTCAGCCAAAATGACTATTCCTTCTTCGATCAATTCCTCTGATAAGGATCCGTAGCCGAGTCGTATTCCGCCAAAAACATTTTCTCTGCTGTAGTTTTCGGGATGCGGTATATGTACTGATCTTTCCTTTAATTTTTGGAATAAAAATGCCCAGTCGATTTGATGTTTAAAAGATAGCCAAACCGCCAATCCCCCTTGTGGAGAAATATAGTTCACATGATCCTGCAGATGTTTGTCCAATTGGGCGATCATAAAATCACGTTTCCTTTTGTAAAGCTGTGTTGCTTTTCGGATATGTCTACGAATTGTTCCATCCTGAATGAGTTCCAGTACAGCTTGCTCCATAATATTGTCACCTTGGATATCGATGATGTAGCGAAGTTCGGTAATCTGCTGGAGCAAATGCTCGTTTCTCGTCGCAAGATAACCGATACGGAGTGCTGGTGCGACAACTTTGCTCAGCGTACCAATGTAAACTGTATTGATCAGTTCCTGCTGTGAAGCGAGCGGGTAATAGGGAACTTGTTCAAAATGAAATTCGTAGTCGTAATCATCCTCGATGATCGTGAAGTTATATTGGTTGGATAATGCTATTAATTGTGATCTCCGTTCTTTGCTTAATGTGACAGTGGTTGGATACTGTCGATGTGGGGTAAGGTACAGCGCCTTAATATTGCTCTTTTTCAATAAATGAGGCAGTAGTTCTTCAACGATAAGACCATCGGTATCGACAGGGATAGGAATCAATTTCGCGCCGGCTTTTTCAAAGATCTTCCAGGCTGAATGGTATCCAGGGGACTCTACAAAGATATAATCATCGTGCTGTAATAGGCATTGGGCGACCAAGTACATGGCCATTTGGCTTCCACGACTGATGCATAGCTTGTTTTTATCGATGTGCATGTTGCGTTCGATGTTGAGCATATTGGCGATTTCTTCACGAAAATCTAGATGACCTCGGGGATCGGCATATCCCATCATTTTCCAACGTGCGCTACGTTTAAAAATTTGGCGATAGGCCCGTCCGAGCTGTTCTACCGGGGCAATCTTACTGTCTGGATTACCGTCATCGAATATAATGCGTGTTGGAGGCTGATGATCAGATAATTCGATCTTTTGTGCAACATATAGGTTCGAGCCATAAGGTAATTGGGCCGCTACAAATATACCTCTACGTGCTTGACTAACCAGCCAGCCTTCACTCAACAGCAACTGTATGGCATCAATTACCGTGTTTCGGTTTAATTTTAGTTGGGCTGCAAGAGATCTGCTACTCGGTAAGGCCGTTCCCTTCGGCAATCTACCAGATTGAATATCAGCAGCAATGTTATCCGCTATTTGGATGTAAATCGCTTTTGAAGAGGATCTGTCAATATCTATCGTTAAATTCCAAGGTCTAAGCATGAGGCTGTTGTATCGGGTAATTGTTCAAATATACAATTGTTCTGCAGGATTAAAATACATTCGATAGATGGCGCATGAGCAGTGCTGCGCTATTCTATTTAAGATGAGTTATTTTGTTTATTGCCTGTGTCGGCTGGACTAGTAATAAATAACCATCTTGGACTAGGAATGAAAGGGGATTTAAGTGGATTTTTGAGTTTTACTAATTCTAAGTCATTCATGAAACCATTTCCCGTTTTTGAGAAAGTTGATATTGCGATCGAACGAGCCCTTGGTTGCTTTGTCTATGATAAACAGCAGCAGGCCTATCTAGATCTCTATGGTGGTCATGCCGTTATTTCTGTTGGGCATAGTCATCCGCATGTTGTTGAGCAAACTATACAACAGATGAACAAGATCGGATTTTATTCAAATGCAGTTACAAACGATCTTCAGGATCGTTTGGCCGAACGCTTAGGCAGTGCCTGTGGTTATCCGACGTATGCTATTTTTTACAGTAATTCGGGAGCTGAAGCAAATGAAAATGCACTGAAGTTAGCTTCGTTCCATACGGGAAGGAGGAAAGTATTGGCGATGTCCAATGCGTTTCATGGGAGAACCTCAGCTGCGGTTGCGGCAACGGATATCCAGTCAATTCGTGCACCATTGAATGAAAGTGAACAATTTGTCTTTACACCTTTCAATGAGATCTCCAGTTTGAAAAAACAATTGGAAACGGAAGAATATTGTGCGGTCATTATTGAACCTATTCAAGGTGTCGGGGGAATTCATCGGGCAAGTACTAGTTTCTTACAGGAAGTAAGAGCAATTTGCACGAAAACTGGGACCATGCTTATTTTGGATGAAATTCAATGCGGGTATGGGCGCACGGGACTTTTCTTTGCACATCAGCATGCTGGGATAGAAGCCGATCTAATTACGGTGGCCAAAGGGATTGCAAATGGGCTGCCGATGGGGGCAACAATTATTTCGCCTAAGATAAAGCCGGTCATAGGGCAATTGGGTACTACTTTTGGTGGTAGTCATGTGATCTGCGCGGCAGCTCTGGCTGTACTTGATGTAATTCAAAAGGAGCAATTGATTGATAATGCCGCAGCTGTAGGTGAATTTTTGTTGACAGAATTAAGAAAAATTCATGGCGTGAGTGAAGTTAGGGGGCAAGGTTTGATGATTGGCGTAGAGTTTGAAAACGATATTCGACATCTGCGGGATGTACTTCTGTTTTCTGAAAAGATTTTTACAGGATATGCAGGACGCTATACCCTCCGTCTATTACCGCCGCTGTGTTTTACCATAAATCATGCGGAGACTTTTTTGAAGAGCCTACGGAAGCTTGTGCTCAAAGAGAAACTAGCCTATGATGTTTCGGGATATTGATTAGCCTCTCTATTGATTTTGTGCAAAGTTTTAATGAAGGATTCTCCAAATTAGCTGTCGCGCTTTGATAAATGTCGTAAAAGAAGTAATTTCACATCTAGCGTATTTAATCAGTAATAGCTTATAATACATTTCATGACAACAACAAAATGTTTGCCTACAGCGGGTTTAGTGAGTATTAAGGAAGATAAATTATTATTAGCGTATAGCAACAATAGAAAGGCATGGTATCTGCCGGGTGGAAAGATTGATGCGGGGGAGGAAGCTCTGCAGTCCCTTCGTCGCGAGATTTTAGAGGAGCTAAATATCAATCTGGATCCGGATAAAATATCCTATTATTGCCATGTTACAGCCCCGGCATACGGGCTTGTGCCGGAGGTTATCATGGAACAAGATTGTTTTCTGTATCCATTAACAGAGCAGATCGAACCCAGTAATGAGATTGGCGCCGTTCGTTATTTTTCACACCAAGAGTACCAGGAAGAACCTATCCAGGTCATTGGCGTTTTGCATGTGTTTGACAAGTTGAAGGCTGACGGATTGATTTAAAAACCCTGTCGCTACTAGATTCCGTAGCCTTCATTGAGACAGCTTATACCTTTTGTGTCTTTTAAAGGAATAATTTTCTGGCTTTTGGTATCCATGCGCCATGCCTTGACGATTTTGTCGAAATATTCTTTGCTTTCATCGACCCGGCTAATGGCTATAATTTCACTGTTTGGTTTGTCACCTTGCTTGCAGTTGCATAAGCTGAGCTGCTCGTTGGACTTCAGTTTTTGGATATTGATGGTATCCAAAATCTTGTATTTGACTTTACCTTTGCTATCATCGGGTAACAATTCCTCTAAAATACAAACACCATTTTTGGCATTTGTAAAATAGCCGGCAGCAAAGCGATAGTCCCCATGTGCATTCTTGTCGGTTTCAATAAGTGCGCCAGTTGCGTAGGTATAAGATTTTAATTCAGCAATTTCATTGATCTCACGGAATACTTTCCCATATAAGGGATTTTTCTGGTCGTTAACGGTATTGAAACTGGACCAACTGCAGATGGATAGAACCGCAATGGGTATAATTAGTATGTATCTCATAGTTTTCAACAATTAAAAACGTTATTAAGTTAACAAATATTTCTGTTAACTTAATAACGTTTTTAATTCAGCACTATTGTGTCGACTGAATTTACTAAAACTAATTGAGCGTTTACTTAGCCTGTGTTTCTTGCACTTTTTGAGATTCTTTATATACTTTACTGTCCTCGTCATCCATGTCCATGTCGAGATCCTCTTCTTTGTATTTTCCCATTTTTAAGTGAAAGTTATCTGGAGTGCCCGTAATTCGCATAGGTATCCCAAAGATTCCAAAAGGAGGTAAGCCCAGTCTAAAACCTAGGTTCATACGTCCGTCTAAGGTCACTTGACCTTCAAAGCGAGGCCTGAATCCCATCATTCTCATTTTCGTGCGTTCGATGGTCATCACATTATTTTTGATATGGGATTTAATAACAACTTTTTTTACTTCGCCATCCTTCAATTTTTCTTTGGAAGTAGATTGACTAATTCCATTGAGTAATTTGAAGCCTCTGAACTTAATCTGATTTAGCGTTAAGGATCCCTCGCCGACGATAGAAGGCATTACTGGTTGCATATTGCCATTCAATAGGCCACCCAATTTGTAATCCAACGAAACAAGACCATAAGCATTTTTGGCAGAGCTAACCATTTCTCTGAACATCGGTATCTCTTTGTAAGCGCGTTGAATATCAAAGCTGTCGGCTTTCACAGCATAATCAAAACTTGCTCTACGTGGATTTATGGGACGGTAACTTCCGTTCATATCTACTTTCAGTCCCGCGAGTTCAAAGTTTGTCTTATTCAGTGTCATCTTACCTTCTTTTACCTGTAGGTCCCCTTTGAAATCTTTGATATTCATTTTGTTATATGATATGGCGTTGACAAGCCCTAAGACCTGAACGTCCAAATTTTTGGGGAGAAGAACCACACCGCTTTCGGAGGAGCTTGCTGTTGTAGACGAACTAGGGGCGGCAAAAACCATAAAATCATCCACATTGATTTTCTTGCTGCTGAGTGTAAATTGACCTTTTAGCGGTGCTTGACTACTTGTTGCATAATTAATAATATTGTTGAGGTATCCTTTGATGGAAATATTATTCTTAGCATAGGCAACCAGGAATTTATCGAAATTCATTTTCTCCTGATTAAAACTGAAGTTCCCACTTCTAATTGCAATAGGCTGTGGAAGCATGTCGGACTGAACTTGGATATTTCCAATACTTAACCGGCCGCTATTTTGGAGTCGGTTATAATGACCATTGGTGGCATCGCTCTGTAAGCCTTTTAAACTGAAATCTGTATAGATAAAGCCATCGACATTGGTGCCATCCAATGCAAAGAGTTTATAAATAGGGCCGAGATTGAGCTTACCCTTGGACTGTATGTTGTATTTAATGTTATTGAAGTTCTTGAGGTCTGCATTCAAGAAAAAAGGTTCACCTGCAAATGTAAATGATACCGGTAGAATTTTGATATTCAGATCTCGAAGTGAACCTTTTTCGCTATTGACAAAAGCTTCGACCTGAATATTTTCCATCGGGATAGGATAATCATTTGACTTGATTAACCCATTCTTCATCACGATGGACGTATTGGTTTCGGGAAAAATGTTTCGTTTGAGATCCACATAACCTTTTGCTATGAGGTTGACATCCACCAATCCCGCCAATTCGACTTGTTTAATTGGGTAGAAATTTTTGATATCTGCTAAATTAAATGATGCCTTTAAATCCGAATTGACTGCAATTTTATTAAAATCTGTTATTGAAATAAATCCTTTTATATAGTTGTTAAGTGCCTGAACAGAAATGTCATGGATTGCTATTGATGCACTTTTTAACTGGCCATCGGGATCCTTTGCTTCCAGACGATAAGCAATTTTGTCCAATCCTTGTGGGAGGTTAGCCAATTTGAATTTACCATCTACGAGTGTATTTTTGATATCAAAAGTAGGAATGGATGCGACGTATTCCTGTTCGCGTTTTTGAAGTCCTACCTTACGAATAGCTTTGGCGTATGTTCCGTCGATTTTCGCGTCAAGATTCCATTTCCCACCGAAAGAAAAATCGGGAAACTGTAGCGAGGCATGGAGTTTATCGAGATTAAGATCACTTTTTATGTTGGCATGCACGGTTACAGGGTGTAGTCCAGCTATTTTACCCTGTGCATTGAAAAAGCCTGAAGCAACTTTAAAGTCAAATTGTTTAAGATCAATTTGTAGCGAGTCTGGATTCAGTGCCGGCAAGTCTATCCGTAATTTTGCGTTCCAGTCTGTTAGCGGATTGGTGGATTGTTTATACGCGAGAAAGCCATTGTTGACCATGAGCCCAAGTGAAAGATTAGGCATTTTGTTGTTGTCGACAATATAATCACCTTCTAGATTAACAAAAACCTCAGATGTACCTTTCACGGAGAGGTCCTTGATCCAAGAAGCGTAGCTATTTGGGACTAATGAAAGTAATTCGGCCAGGGTACTTTCCTGTGATTTTAATTTAAAATCAAGGTGATATCCATGGGATATAAATGACAGGAGCCCTCTGAATCGAACCGGTAGCTGGTTAATCTTGATATCGTTTCGTTCAAATACGAATGACAAGTTGTTGGTATTGATACGTGTAAGTAAATTGGCATCAATTGATTTTCGGTCCACATATAGTTCGTTGTCAAAAGAGAAGGAGAAAGATGCAATTTTTGCCCGTGTATTTAAGTCAAATATATTTGACATGAGATCCCCTTTGCCTTCATATTCCAAATCCTTTGCTTCTATCTTAAGCGGAATAGAGCGGTCTTCGTAATGTAGATTGGTTTTTTCCAGTTTAATCAGTTGGAAGGCTAAAGCACTGCTTTCGGAATTGTCTTGTGTTTTTGTGGAATCAGCGGGGCTAGATTTATAAATATTGTAATTGGCATTACCCAGGGAGTCTACCAGGATGTTGATCTTTCCGCTGTTCACGATAAATTTATCGATGACAATTTTGGATTTGAGCAGGCTCATCAAATCCACACCAAAACTTACTTTCTTTGCGGCAATTAGTGTATCGTTCTTAAAAGGTTCGGCACCTTTTAATAAGACATCATCCATCGACGCTGTCAGCAGTGGAAACTGGTCAAAGAAGGTTAATCTCACTTTAGCGTAGTTTAACTCGCCCTTGATATGTTCGTTTACCAGTGATTTGACCTTGCTATTGACTTCATTTTCGAATATATAAGGGATGGATAATATGCTGATAACGAGTAAGACTATGATGCTTGCAAAAACGATAGCGATACGTTTCACAACCTTTATAAATGTAGCTTTTGACACTTTGTAATTTTTTGTGGTTACAAAAGTCAGAAAATTATTATTAATCTCAGTTATATGATGCATTTATTTTGAAAAGAGCTTGGATTATGTCGTTTTTCATTGACAAAAGGCTGGGTTAGAGCCTTTCTTATGAACTTGTTTGCTAAAGCTTTGAAAATTTTGATGTATTTTTGCGCCGTGAAATTTCGATTTAAAAATGCCGAACAGAAAAATAGTATTATCCTGATTGTCTGTTTGTTGTTGTTGCTGCTGGTAGGAGGGGGATTGCTCGGTGTTATCCATCATAAAGTTGATCGTCTTAAGAAAAGAATATTGATCGATTTTGCGGATGAGAATATGTTTCTTGTCAAAAAGCAATTGGAATTGCTACAGCAGGATCTGTACCTTTCTGAAAAAAAAATATTGGAACAACCCACTTTTGATCCAAAGGAAAGTGGTGATTCCTTATTGGTCATTATCCCGGTTGGTCAACCTGATTATATGAGCCATAGGATGCTAACATTGTTACGGACACGAACAATAAATCATCGGTTATATCATATCTATATGGATATCGAAAAGCTGAATGCTTATTTTGCAAAGCTCAATTTCGGAAGGCGGGCTTATTTTGAGATCTATGATGACCGCGGCATCTGTGTGTATTCTCCCGATAATCGAAAGTGGGGAAAGAGAAATACTGCCGCTGTGTCAAAACAGGGGCAAATTGTTCAGTCAGATTTTCTGCAGCTGGACGTGATGGTTAATTCCTATCCCTGTAACATTCTGTTTGTTGGTGGCGAAATCAAGGTGTATGTTCTCTTGTTGAGTATCGAAGAGGAAATTCAGGAATTGTTGACCTATAGTATCTTGCTCGGTGTAGGGTTGATGTTGGTGGCGATGGTATTGATCTATTTTAATGTTATGGAGCGACGCAAGATTCAGCAATTGAAATTGCTGGCCCTGAAGCAGGAAAATGAATATACGCAGATGCGTCTTGTACAATTGCGACAACAGATCAATCCACATTTTCTCTTCAATACATTTGGGTCGCTTCAGTACCTGATCGGAAAAGACGATGAACTGGCTAAGTCTTTTATTGGAAAGATGACCAAGGTTTATCGTAAAATGTTGCGTACAGATGAGGCAGAATGGTCTACACTAGGGGAGGAACTGGAATTGGCCAAAGCCTATTTCTTTTTGCAGCAGGTGCGGTTCGGCGCGGCATTGCAGGATATGGATATAAATATTCCAAGAGAATTATTAGAACAGAAAATTCCACGTTTGGGTTTGCAAATGCTGATTGAGAATGCGATAAAGCATACACGCATTTCGAAAGAGAATCCGCTTACTATTCGTTTAATCTATATACCCGAAACCAACCTGCTGGAGGTTAGCAACAACTGGCAGCCCAGACAGGGAGCAGAGCTTGAAGGTGAGGGGTACGGGCTCAATTATTTGTCATCCATCTATAGTTACTATGCCATGGCAGGTTTTCATTTCGGGATAGCGTCGGGGCAATTTATTGTGCGATTACCACTCGCATAATGCTGTATATGAATAATGAAATTGGAGGTGTCTGCGTATTCATGTTTTTATAGTGCGTGTTCATCACTCTGAACTACGTGTTCATCCCTTTATGTATTATTCTGTACAATATTTTTAACAAATTTGGCTCTTAATCCAGCGGTTTTAGTTTGTGATTAGCCTAATCTTATCCCATAAAATGCCAAGGTCTTTATAAAGTGCAACTTATGATTGACCTCCATGGAATAGATGCAATTACTTTCTGATTCAAAATCCGGAGCTAAAACAGGCTTAGGATCAACAATGGATTTTCGGTTGATGTTACGTCGTCACCAGTGAAAAACAAATAGAATGCCACGAGCTCATTTATGCCTTTGAAAGCGAGCTCAAAAATAATTATTTGATGAAAAACACTTATACTAAGCTAGCCATTGGTCTTTTATTTTCGGCGGGTCTAATGCAATCTTGTTCATTATTGCAAACAGTAGGTTTAAGAAAAAAAGAGACGGTTACTTCTGCCAAAGATTCTACGGCCAAGAAAGATTCTACAGCTGCATACGACAAATTGTTGAAAGATGCGCGTGTGGATAGCGGAATGTTTACTGTGATCCGTAAAGAAAACAACTACTACTTTGAAATTCCATTGAAAAAGATGGGGCAAGATATATTGTTGATCCAAAAGCTATCTTCTGTTCCGTTGGCCTTGAATGAGGCTGGGGTAAACAAAGGGATGAATTATGAAAATAAGGTCATTCGTTTTACCCATCGTAAGGAGAAAAAAGAAGTGTGGGTTTCGGAGATTAAACCGCAGGTCGAAGTACCTAAGGGTGATGCGATTGCGGCTTCAGTTTATGATAACTACCGTCCTTCTTATATCGAATCTTTTAAGATTGAAAGCTATTCAAAAGATTCAAGTGCCGTGGTGATCAAAGTCAATAAAGTATTTGACGGTTCAGAAAAAAGCTTTACGGATGTGTTTACGTCTTTGGGTTTGGGAACTTCACCTAAAACGAGTATATCTACCGTTGAAGACATTAAATCCTATGCGAATAATATCGTTGTGAAGTCTGTATTCTCTACCAAGGTGACTGAAGGTAATGAATCTGTACCGGTTTCTTTAGAAATTACAAGTAACCTTTACGAATTGCCTGAAAATCCTATGGTTGCGCGGTTTGCAGATCCAAGAGTAGGTTTCTTTACTTCACCACGTTGGTATTTTAATGATAAACAACAGGAACTGGATAAGAAAAATCTGGTCAATCGCTGGCGCTTAGAGCCGCGTGACGAAGATAAAGCGCGGTATCTGAAAGGGGAGTTGGTCGAACCAAAGAAACCGATTGTCTTTTATTTAGATCCGGCGACACCAAAACAGTGGCGACAAGCCATCATCGATGGAGTTCATGATTGGCAGGTTGCCTTTGAAGCTGCTGGTTTCAAAAATGCAATTCTGGCCAAACAACAGCCGGATAGTGTCAAATTTGATCCCGATGATGCCAATGTATCCTCGATCGTTTATGCAGCATCTGCTCAGGCTAACGCCATGGGACCTTCAGTGGTCGATCCGCGCTCGGGGGAGATCCTTGAAGCCGATGTGATCTGGTGGCACAACGTCATGACGATTTTAAATAGCTGGATGCGTATACAAACAGGTATAGTAGATACATCGGTACGATCCAATGTGTTTTCGGATGAAAAAATGGCACATGCCATTCGCTTTGTTTCTTCCCATGAAATTGGCCATACTTTGGGTCTTATGCATAACATGGGCTCCTCGGCAAGTTTTCCTGTTGATTCATTGCGTAGCAAAAGCTTCACCGCCAAAATGGGGGGGACTGCTCCTTCAATTATGGATTACGCTCGTTTCAATTATGTGGCACAACCCGAAGATGGTGTGGAACAGATTACTCCCGTGATCGGTGCTTACGACAAGTATGCCATTGGCTGGGCTTACCGTTGGTATGGCAAAACGCAACCTTGGGATGAAATTCCTTTGTTGAGAAAGGAAATTGACAGCCATGTACATGATCCTATTTACCATTACGGTGAACAGCAAGATTCTAAAAATATCGTTGATCCGCGGGCTCAATCGGAAGATCTTGGTGACGACGCGATGAAAGCTGGTGAATATGGCATGCTGAATCTGCGTCGTATGATGCCTAATATTATCAACTGGACCACTAATGTAGGTGATGATTACTACCGTGCCGGTAAATTATATATGGGTGTAGTCGGACAATGGTACGCGTATGCTGACCATGTCTTAAATAATATCGGGGGTATATACCTGGAAAATGCTGTTTTGGGCGATCAAAAAGATGCCTATAGTCCAGTACCAAAAGACAAACAAGTGCGTGCTTTGGAATATCTCAAGAAGAATGTTTTTTACATGCCCGAGTGGTTGTTCGTCCCAGAGCTGATGGCAAAAACTTTTCCATTGAAAGATTCTCCAATAGGACCATTTGAGTATGCTCCTTATAACCTACAACGTGAGTTTCAGTATGCCATGTTGTATAAACTGGTCAACGATGAACGTTTGCTGCGTATGGTTGAGATGGAAAATCTTTTTGGAAGTAGAAAAGCATGGAGTGCACCTGAGTTTCTAACTTCTGTACGTCAGACGATCTTTGCTAAAACCATCAGTGGACAATCGTTGGACCTTAAAACACGGATGCTACAACAAAACTATGTGGATGTTCTGATGGTATCTACCAATAAATCCATGGAGAAATTAAATGCGAAGAAGCTGGCAGGCATTGAGCAACTGGTTGAAGCGACACAACCTGATCTATGTTTACATCCACAACATGCATCCTCTTCACAAGCTGGACTTCGGAATGTACATGTCACTGGCATGATACGTACTTCCGATATGTTGACCTATAAACGTGCTGAACTATATGAGATTTACCAGTTGTTGAAACAAAAGCAGCGGACAGGTGACGCGACTACAAAATCGCATTACATGGATCTTTTACTACGTATTGCAAATACCTTAGAATTAAACTAATATATTAACATCTACCAAAATGAATAAGTTTTTAATACCGTTGACCTTCATGTGTGTGCACGTTGCGCATGCGCAGGAATCCAGGGAACTGAAAGGAAAGGTTTTGGATGCGGTCACGTTAAAACCGGTCGTGGGGGCGACGGTTGTCGTTGAAAGTTCGGCAGTAGCAGAAGATATCGGTGTACCTAATCAGGTGCAGCAGTCGGCATTGGGTTCATTGACCGATGCGGCTGGTGAATTTCGCTTAAAAGTGCCTAGTAATTTAAAATATGTAACGATTAGCTATGTCGGGTACCAGCGTATTCAGGTGCCGGTATTCCAGGATCATAAAACAATCTTGCTGCAGCCAAGTGGTGAATCCTTGGATGAGGTGATCGTAACAGGTTATACGGATATCAAAAAGCGTAAGAATACGACGGCTTACAATAAAATCAATGTAGCAGACATCAAACAGACGGGGGTTGCATCGATCGATGAAATGCTTGCTGGTCAGGTAGCAGGTTTGCAGTTGAGCAATTTTAATGGTGGACCAAATAGTGCACCACAGATCCGTATCCGTGGTACAGTATCACTGAATGGTACACAGGATCCACTATGGGTTATTGACGGATTGCCAATTGAAGGGGCAGAACTACCCAATCGAATTGATAAAGACAATTTGAATAGTCTGAACAATCTTCCGATTGCGGGTATCAATCCCGATGATATCGCCGATATTACCGTTTTAAAAGATGCTGCAGCGACTTCAATCTATGGTGCACGGGCGGCAAATGGCGTGATTGTGATTACCACAAAAAGGGGGAAATCTGGGCCTGCAAAATTGCAGGTGTCAGCAAACACCTTTGTGACGCAACGCCCGGACTTCAGTAACCTCAACCTGATGGATGCCAATGAAAAAGTGGACTTTGAACTATTGATGGCCGACCGAACCGATTTAAATTATCGTACGGATAAGGGGGCGGTTATGCGTATCCTAAACAAAGCAAATGCATTGGATGCTTACCGTTCGGGTGGTTTAGCCGCTTTGTCACCAGAAGTGCAGCAGTCGATAAGTCAATTGCGCGCACAACAGACGGATTGGGGGAAAGAATTATACCGTCAGGCGGTCAACCAGCAGTATTCAGCATCAATTTCAGGCGGTAATGACGGACATCGCTATTATTTGTCCAGTGGTTTTTATGATGAAAAAGGAGCTACAAAAGGAGCTGATCTTCGCCGTTATTCGCTTACCTTAAACAACGACTTTACAATCAACGATCGATTTAAGGCCGGTATTAATTTATTAGGATCGGTTTCAAATAGACAAAATCCAATCCAAGATGATGATGCCTTTACCAATCCCAGCAATTATATGCGTTTGGTTAACCCTTATTTGGCGGTCCGTGACCAGTTCGGTAAATACAATTATGATCCGGATATTGAAGGTTATGAAAAAGATACCTATATTCCTTTCAACGCTATAGAAGAAAGGGAAAATACCAAATATACATTAACGAATAAAGCGCTGAAAGCGATCGGTTATCTGGAATATACCATCCTACCTCAATTATCATTACGCTCCGAATTTGGTTTGCAGTTTGATGAAAATAGTATGGAGAAGTTTGCAGATCAGGAAAGTTATAACACCCGTAAACTGCGGGCTGCGACGCGCTATTATGACTCTGTGACTAAAACATATAAATATTTCTTGCCTACTGGAGGTAAGATCGAAAATTCCAATAACAGTATTTTCCAATATAACTGGAAAACATACTTAAAGTATAACAAAACTTGGAATGACAGACATGAGTTGGAATTGATGGGGGGAACCGAGTTGCGTCGAAGCACAAATAAAGCGGTATCAACCAGAGGATTTGGTTACAATCCGGCGACTTTGACTACCCAGAGCATTGTTTTTCCAAATAGTAACTATCAAACAGATTCAAGATTTCTTCAGTACAAAAAGGGATTTATTGAGAACTCATATGCGTCATTTTATGGGAATGCAACTTATACCTTTGACCGTAAGTACAACGTCAATGGTAGCATTCGTTATGATGGATCGAATATGTTTGGGGTAGATCCACAATATCGTTTCTTACCGATTTGGTCTATTTCTGGATCATGGAATGTGCTAGAAGAAGAGTTTATCAAAGGAAAAACGGCCTTGTCTGATCTTCGTGTACGTGCTTCTTACGGTATCCAAGGGAATGTGGATCGCAATACCTATCCTTTTATCGTAGGTAAATATGGTAATACAACGCTTCTTCCGGGTAACACGGAAGGATCTGTGGTCGTTGACATGCCTGCAAATGATAAACTACGTTGGGAACGTACGCAATCCTATAATGCCGGAATTGATTTGGGCGTATGGAAAAATCGATTAAACATTACTGTCGACTATTATAACAGAAAAAGCACGGATCTTATCGCATATAGTGCGTTGCCTTTGGAAAATGGTTTTCAGAATGTTCAGGTTAATTGGGCGTCAGCACGTAATCAAGGTGTAGAATTAACCATATCCAGCCGTCAGATTCAGACAGATAAGTTTTCTTGGTCAACGGATTTCAATATTGCACACAACAATAATAAATTACTAAAAGTAATCAACAATCCAACGGCCTACGCCCCAGAAACCCAGGCTGGTCGACCAATTAACGGTCTTTATGTATTGGAGACTGCAGGTTTGGACAAAGATGGCGTGATGCAGTTTAGAAATCAGGATGGTTCTGTTGCGAGCATGGAAGAGTTTTATGGCCTTTACGATCCTTGGGCAGATTTCTTACCAGGATACACCTCCCAAACTGACATGTCAGCGGCAACGTATCGCTCCAAGTTTAAATATGCCGGCAGTAAAGATCCTAAATTCATTGGAGGGATGACCAACCGTTTCCGTTATGGACAATTCGATTTGGCCATCTCCGCGGTATTCAATTTAGAACGCTGGGCGAGCCGTACGCCAACTTACAATCCTGCTAAAGTTGATCGTGGACAAAATTACACCAAGGATCTGTTGATGGCGTTACAGGGTAAAACAGCCTTGCCAGCCTTGGGCAGTATAAGTTCCGAATTGAATGAGCGTTGGATGGCTTATGCTTGGATGGAAAGTAACGATCCGATTAATTCGTTTAAACAGTATGATATCTGGGCGAAAAAAATGAGCTATGTCCGCATCAATAGCATTCGTTTAGGCTACACTTTACCGGTTGCAATAAGCAAAAAAATTGGCACAAGTAATCTAAGAGTAAATGTTGAAGGGCGTAATTTATTTGTTTTCGGAACAAATTACGATGGGTATTTTGATCCTGAAACTTATGGTGATTATTATGCGCAGCCAATTAGCAAATCTTTTGCTTTTGGTCTTTCTGCAAGTTTTTAATTCTTTTAATTGATTCATAAATGAAAAAGATAATTTATTTTGGAATGATCATGGCCGCTAGTGCATTGGCTTCCTGCAATAAATATTTAGATATACAACCGGTAGGGACCATTATCCCCAGCTCGGAAAGTGATTTTAGAGGACTGATTACAAGCAGTTATCTAGGCTTTCCAGCGCATAAGTCCTATTTGTCTTTGCGTACAGATGAACTATTGTTGGATGAAAGTTCGACCGATGCTGCTAGAACCAAAGATATCTATCTTTGGAACGATCAAAATCCTGATCCGACAACAATCGCTTATCCCTATTTGGCATTTTACAACAGTATTTTTTATGCCAACCAGGTCATCAGTACCATTGATGAAAAATTAGGAAGTAGTGCCACGGTAGATCAGATTAAAGGCGAAGCTTACCTAATGCGTGCCTATGCTCATTTTGAGTTGTTAAATCTTTACAGCGAGGTCTATTCAGGAAGTAATGCAGGGCTTCGGGGTGTTCCTTTATCGACAAAGATTGACCTGGAACAACGTTTTGTTCCCGCGACCATTGGAGAATCCTATGTACAGATCCTAGCTGACATGGAAAAAGGGACAGCTTTACTGACTGTGGATGATCAGGCAAAAGGAGTTAATTATCGCTTTAGCAAACGCGCTGCTTTTGCCATGGCCTCACGCGTTCATTTATATCGCGGTGAGTGGCAGGAAGCAATTGATGCCGCTAAAAAATCTTTGGCTATAAATGACAAGCTGGTTGATCTGAATGTTGCTGGAAGTCTACTTCCGAATGATTTTGAATCGGCAGAGATGATTATGGCTTTGGAAAAAGTATCTGTTCCTGGCGTACGTACAAGTTCCTTTATTTCACCGGCCTTGTTAGACAGTTATTCTGCAGGCGATTTAAGAAAAGGCCGTTACTTCCAAAAAAGTGGTGGTGATTATGTATCTCTCAAAGGTGGTGAAAATCGTTTTAACGTGAGTTTTAGAAATGCTGATCTTTATTTGACGATGGCCGAATGTTATGTTCGTCTGGGAAATACTGCAGAGGCATTAAAATATCTGTCTGCTTTAAAGAAAAATAGATTCACAGCAGATGCCTATGCCAAAGAAACTAAGGTTGACGCAGGTTTGTCAACAGCACAGTTACTGGATGCGGTTTTACTGGAGCGTAAGCGTGAACTGGCGCTAGAGGGATTACGTTGGTATGATCTAAAACGGACGACACGCCCTGCGATCACGCACAGTAGTTTCGGTAGAACGGTAACCCTGCAGCAGAACGATCCTCGTTATGTGATACGCTATCCACAGGAAGCAATCAATAATAATCCCGATCTGTTAAAATAATCGATTTTTTTAAAATCCTATATATATTAATCCATTTTCTTTTTAGGAAATGGATTTTTTATTACATTCAACCCATGGGATGGAAAATACTGATTGTCGAAGACGAAGACTGGGCTTTTGTAGGCTTAAAGGAGATGTTGACTGCGCTCTATGGAGAAAGTGAACTGATCTTTACCAATGCAAAAGAGGTTCAGGAAGCGGTGATGACGATCAATAGAAATCAATTCGATCTGATTTTTATGGATATCCACCTGATGGATGGGCTGAGCTTTGAAATTTTTAAGCAGGTATCTATCGATGTGCCGCTGATTTTTACGACTGCTTACGAACAATATGCATTGGAAGCCTTCCAAAATAAAGGTTATGCCTATCTGTTAAAACCTTTCGACAGCGACGAGTTGGCTGAGGTCATGAAACGTATCGAACCGCTACTGCCCAAAGTAGAACCTCGGCTCAAACAGCGTTTTCTAGTGAAATATGGTAATTTTTTAAAGTCGCTGGCCATTGCTGATATTGCTTATTTTATGGCAGAAGACAAAGAGCTGTATGCTGTAGAAAAAGGATCTGGAATTGCATATATTATTGAAGATACCATCACTCATCTCGTTACACAGGTAGATCCAACAGTTTTTTTCCAGATCAATCGTAAATTTCTTGTTCGAATAGATGCGATTCAATCCATGTTAAAAATTAGTCGGAATAGAATCAAATTAGAGTTAATACCCTCAACTCCAGCGGGAATTGTAGTCATTGTTAGTGAGGAACGATCTCCGAAGTTTCAAAAATGGCTTGATCAATAATAGTGAGTTAGCTTACTAAATAACTTTTAAAAGCTTAGTTTTTAATTTTAAATATTTCATTTATAGTGTTTTGTGTTTTTATATAACAAAATCTATTAATTCAATAGATTTTGTTATATATTTGCATTCCAATAAAAACTACTTATTCGGTAGATTTTATTGGAATGCAAGGAGCCACTGTGTTTTTTGTATTTAATCACACTTAACTTATTTAGTAAAGCATTCTTACGATGTACGCAAAACTTAAATACATTCCTATTGCTGCGATAGCATTATCAGGTGTCAATATGAACAGGTTGTATGCTCAGCAGCGGGCTATACAAGGAAAAGTTGTTGATGCCAATACCGGTCACCTACTTCCTGGAGTAAATGTTCGCATTTCGGGGCAAAATCAAGGAACCTTAACGAATTCAAAAGGAGAGTTTACAATCAATGTCACAGGTGACGTATTACCTGTATTGGAATTTTCCTTTGTAGGTTATGAATCTCAACAGCTAAAACCAACAAGTACAAACTTAACATTATCCTTGAAACCCTCCAGTACAGATCTGGAAGAGGTGGTGGTCGTGGCTTACGGTACTGCCAAACGTACAAACATAACGGGATCGGTCAGTACGGTGAGCAGCAAAGCTATTGAAAATAGACAGGTATCAAATATTACGAAGGCCTTGGAGGGACAGGTATCGGGCTTACAGTCTGTAGCGTCCTCGGGACAGCCAGGTACGGAAGCAGCCATCCGTATTAGGGGTATCGGCTCCATTAATGCCTCCAGTTCACCTCTGATCGTGTTGGATGGTAGTCCTTATGCCGGGGATATTAACTCCATCAATCCGAATGACATTCAGTCTATCTCTGTTTTAAAAGATGCAGCATCAAGTGCACTTTACGGCTCCAGAGGGGCGAATGGTGTGATTATTATTACAACTAAGTCCGGTGTGTCTTCCGACAACACCAAGATTAATCTCAATTTTACACAGGGCTATTCAACCCGTGCAGTTCGTGACTATGATCAGGTATCGACCGATGAATATTTTCAGCTCTATTGGGAAGCTTTGAGAAACAAAAACCTGTCAAATGGCCTTACAGCAGAGCAAGCGGCGTCCAACGCAAGTAAGACTGTATTGACAGATTTAAATATCAATCCGTATGGCAGTCAATACCCGCAGCCGGTCGGAGTAGACGGTAAGTTGGTTGCCGGCGCGAAGACACTATGGGATGATCCATGGACCGACGTATTGCAACGTACGGGAGTGCGTACACAAGCAGACCTAGGGTTTAGCGGTGGTAGTGCCAAAAGCACTTATTATATTTCGGGTGGTTATCTGAACGATCAGGGAATAGCGATTGAATCTGGATTTAAACGGTACAACCTACGTGCAAATCTTGACAGCAAAGTGAAATCCTGGTTAAATGTCGGTCTCAATATAGGTGGTAGCAGTACACAACAAAAATATCCGCAGTCTGAGGACAGCAATACGGCAAACATTATAAATTTTACGAGGCTGGTGCCATCTTTTTATCCATACTATGAGCGCAATGCAGATGGTTCATTTGTGCTTGATGGAGCCGGAAATAAGATTTACGATTTTGGAGAATATCGTCCAAGTGGTGCAACACCGCGTAATAATTTAGCTGCTTCTCTTCCTTTGGACAGAAATGATATCCGTCGGGAAAATCTATCTGCCCGGACTTATCTGGAAGTGTTGTTTTCCAAAAATTTAAAATTTAAGTCGACATATAATGTTGATTATATCAACGGGAATACACACGACTATACCAATCCCTTGCTGGGAGACGGTGTGAATACGGGCGGGTATGTTTATCGTTCAAATGTGCGTACAGTAGCACAGACCTGGAACAATCTATTGACTTATGAGAAGCAGTTTGGCTTACATTACCTCAATGTATTGGCCGGCCAGGAATACTATGATTTTAACAGTAGTAATATCAACGGTAGCAGACAGCAATTTGTGCTCCCTTACTTTGATGAACCTGCTGCTGCATCACAACTCAATAACTTCACGGGATCAAGTGCTGGGTATAGGCTATTGAGTTTCTTGGGAAGAGCGGAGTATAACTATGATAACAAGTACTATTTATCGACTTCGTTACGTACCGATGGTTCGTCGCGCTTTTCGCCAGCAAAACGTTGGGGAACATTCTGGTCTGTGGGTGGATCATGGAAGCTGAAACAGGAAGAATTTTTGAAGGATAACACAACAATTAATCAGCTGACGGTAAGAGCAAGTTATGGTGGACAAGGAAACGATAATTTAGGTACCTATTATGCTTATAAAGGACTTTATACCATTGCAAATAGTTTGGGTAAAGGCGGAACGTATACCGGTAGGTTGGCTACGCCAGATCTAAAATGGGAGTCGAACCTCAATTTGAACGTAGGTGTCGATGTATCTGCATTTGAAAACCGGGTTTCATTGAGTGTGGAGTACTTTAACCGTCGGAGTAAGGATTTGCTGTTTACCATGCCGATGGCTTATTCAACAGGCTATACGGGCTATGATGCAAATATTGGTGCGCTGAAAAATACAGGTGTCGACGTGGATATTCGTACTGTCCCGGTTCGAAATGAAAATTTTAAATGGAATTTAGACGTCAATCTTTCACATTACAAAAACAAGATTACAGCTTTGCCAAAAGATAACAAACCGATCATTACAGGGAATAAACTCTTGCGTGTAGGCGGAAGTATCTATGATTTTTATCTGCCGGAATGGGCTGGAGTAAATCCAGATAACGGTCTCCCACAATGGTATACCGCTGATAAGGACGGTAATAAAACAGGTGAAAAAACTTCGGAATACAGTAAGGCCGGTAATTTTATTGCCGGGACTTCATTGCCAGACCTTGTCGGTGGGGTTCAGAACAGTTTCACTTACAAAAATTTTGATTTGTCTGCTTTGTTGAGTTTTAGTTTGGGTGGACAGATATTAGATAACGATTATATTCAGCTTATGCATAGCGGTAATAATCCAGGACGTGCTTGGTCCAAGGAGATCCTCGAGCGTTGGACGCCCGAGCATACGCAGACCGATGTGCCTAAATTGACTACCGATAACTTGAATTGGACCTCTTCGTCCACACGTTTTCTTTACAGTGGCACTTATGCACGCCTTAAAAATGTGAGTTTGGGCTATAGATTACCTTCGGATTTATTGAAGAGGATAGGTGTAGAAAAACTTCGTGTCTTTGCAACTGCCGAAAATCTATTGACATTTTATGGTCATCAAGGAATGGATCCAGAGCAGACGGTGAATGGAGCGACTTATTTTCGCTATCCGGCAATGCGAACAATCTCTGGTGGTATTCAGCTTGTTTTTTAATGCCTTATTGTTAATCTGAGAATTTAAATGAAAATCATGAAACTAAAAATTGTATATATCATATTGGCGCTCTCCCTAGTGAATGCATCATGTAAGGATGCGCTTGAGCTGGATCCAACCACTTCTGTGCCGGAAGGTGAGGTGTTTAAAAATACCGACAATGTTGCTACGGTGATAAACGGTACCTGGAAGTATTTAAATGACACCTATTTTACTTATGCCAATCCTGGTTATACGGCGGTAATGCGTACAAGTGATGCAATGGGAAGTGATGTTGCGGTGACGACCAAATACGGTTATCGCGATGCATACGCATTTACCGAATTAACAAACAATCGTTCTAATCGCGTTAATTCTTTTTGGATAATGCTGTATAAAGTGATCGATAATATGAATAATGTGATCGCGAAAGTAGATGGAGCTGAGGGATCTGTCGAAACCAAGAATGTATTGAAAGGAAGAGCGAAAGCATTGCGCGCTTTTTCCTATCTAAACCTGGCGACTTTTTATCAATTCAGTTATCTGAAAGACAAAAATGCCAAGTCTATTCCGATCTATACCGAACCCAGTACATTGTCGACAGAAGGAAAATCAAGGTCAACACAGGCAGAAGTGTATGAACTTATATCGAAAGATCTCAAAGACAGTGAAAGCTTGTTGGCTTCTGCTGGCAGAGCGGATAAATACGAAATCAATGCGGATGTCGTGTATGGTCTGCTTGCGAGAACCTATTTGCAGGTAGGCGAATGGAAGCTAGCCGCGGAATATGCTGAAAAAGCAGCTCAGAAGTATAATTTAATGACTCCGTCAGATTATCAGGCCGGTTTTAATGATCTTGGAAATAGTGAGTGGATTTGGGGACATCAGCAGACTAACGAGCAAAATGTGGCAAGTTATACATTTCATTATTTGGATGTGTCGTCAGCTGGATCTTATTACTATAGTTTTATGGCCGATCCTTATTTTAAAGATTTATTCGATGCCAGTGATGTGCGTTACGCTTTATTTGAATGGGATAATTTACCCGGTCGGGAAGGTTTCTTACGGTATAAGAAGTTTAAGTTTAAGTCCAATTTAATTGGAGATATTGTATACATGCGTGCTTCTGAAATGGTTTTGATAGCGGCTGAAGGTTATGCAAGAGCTGGTGAAAAGGATAAAGCGGTAGCAGCGCTGAATAAATTACGGACGGCTAGAAACGCTAAGCTGTTTTCAGGAAATGATAATGGACAATTAATTGCTTCCATTCTTATTGAAAGACGCAAGGAACTTTGGGGTGAAGGATTTGCTTTGTCGGATATTCTTCGGACTCAGGGAAAGGTTGTGCGTAAATCCTATCTTGATGCTGAGGGAAAACCTATTCAAGTAGAAATTGTAGGTGCAGACGGTAAGCCTAAGCTGGTTAATGGTCAAGGGCACCGGGTTATTAAATTTCCTAATGGTTCTAATTTTGTAGAAAACAGTCCTTATTATTTGTTTGCTATACCATACGAAGAGACGGTGCGAAATCCGAATCTTTAGTATGTTTTTGTTGGTTTATTATTGAAGAAATCTGGTGCACTTCTGTGTATCGGATTTTCTTTTTTTCTCGCACGGCCTTCTTTTTTGGTTGTGTGCTTTGCTTCCTTCTGTTGAAGAATGCTTCCTTTTTTTAGTGTTGCTCTGTTTGCGCTGCTTGGCGTTGGGATCTTCTCGTTTTAAAGATTGTCGTCTTTTTGTCTTGTATGTTGTTTTTTTCAGATGGTGTATCGCATTCCTAAAAATTGCACAAGAGATGGTGTCGGTAAATAGGGGGAAGGTTAGTTTTCCACATTATGTTAATAACGCTGTTGAAAACCTGTTTAAAAGAAAAATACAGTTATTAACAGTACTTATTAACATTATGTTGATAACCTTTCTTTTTCTTCTTTTTGCTTTTGTTCATCCAGATGATATATCCTGTGATGGGCAAGGAAGCACAAAAGAGACTAGCTAGGCAAGCGATAATTTTTGTTGTGAATCCACCGATGCCACCGGTATGAATATCATAGTTAAGTGCACCGAGCTTATCCCCATACTGCAATTCGTTGCTGGATTTGACTGCTGTAAGACTGTTTTCTTCTTTATTATAATAAAGCCAATCAAATACACCGCTTCGTTTTTCATGATGTCTCACCTGTATATCCATTGCTGTTTCGGTTTCTTTTTTTAGTCGGATCGACATCATTTCAACATCTGGATAATTTGTCAAGGCATACCGCAGCGCATTGTCCTGAAATTTCTTTTCCACAGCGGGCAAGGGTATAGGGGAGCTGTGTGTGGAAGGAGTTGTTGGCGACTGCAATAAATTGAATGTTGCGATATAGGTCTTTTTGAAATCCGGAAAAGCAAAAGCGAGTCCCGTAATGGCAAAAATCAATCCGATAAATAAACTGTAAAATCCGATGACATTGTGGAGGTCGTGGTTCAGTCGTTTCCATTTTACTTTGGTATCTAACCAAAAACTGCGCTTGAGATTCTTGCCCTTCCATTTTTTTGGCCACCAAAGAACAATGCCACTAAGTAAGATAAGGACAAAAATGGCCGTTGACCAGGCGACGATAGGATGGCCATATTGCTTGCCCAAGAGGAGGTTTAGGTGAAGCTGAAGCACCAGTTGAAAGAATTCTGTTTTTGAATTTTCTACTTGCTGTACTTGACCAGTATATGGATTGATGAAAACGCGTTTGTAATAGCGGTAATAATTCCAATGGCCAAATGCTTTTTCATCCGTTTTTATGGCACGAAATACCCAGGTACGATTCTTCGAAGGATAGAGATCAACCCGCGTGATTTTTTGATTTTTTTTGAGGCTTTTCTGTGCGCTGTAAAGAAGTGTGCTTAATGGTAGTGGAGTTTTTGAGTGGTTGGTTGTATCGGAGATAAAATATTTTTCAGGATAAGCCCAGAGTTTGAGCTCATCCTGAAAGGTGTATATGCTGCCCGTCAGGCTTAGGATGAATACCACAACTCCGGTGATGATTCCGAGCCATTTATGCAACCAAAGAATGACAGTTTTAAACATATTAGAATTTGTAGTTGATGTTAAAAGAGGCCAGCATACCTTGTCCTTTGACGTATTCCTCATTTAAGGCACGATATTGACTGACAACAGGGTAATAGTTTTTATTGAATAAGTTTTCTACTCCCATGCCGATAGACCATTGTTTGTTTACCTGGTAGTTTCCGTTTAAGTTAAATAGGTCAACGGTCTTAACGGGGCCTTCGCTGTTTTTGTATACGCCTTTATCGTTTGGAAGAAAGCGATCCCGGGATCCGGTATGCACCCAAAAAAGCTGAAAGGTTAAGGGTTTGATCGGGGTATAGTAGATGTATCCCGTTGCTTTGTCTGGCGAGATACGTGAGCCATTGAGGTAGGATTTTGATCCATCGTCTTTTTTTGATTTTCCTTCCACATAGGCATAGGTTCCACCGATGGTCAATTGAGGTGAAATATTAGCGCTTAATGCAATTTCGTACCCATACACATCTTCTGGAAGGCGCTGTGGCATCAGGTAACCACCAATGTCCACTAGTTCAACGCCCATTTTGGAAGTACTGTAGTAATAAGATGCTGATAGCTGGAAAATGCTGTAATTGCTTGAGAATCCGATTTCGTAATTATTGGTGATAATAGGATCAGTTTTTAGGCTATCTAGATCGTTATCTGTTGCCCGACGCACAATACGGCCGAGTTCATTGATCGCGAAACCTTGTGAGAAACTAACGAAGGGATTAAAGATCGCGAATTTGTTGTAACGCAAACCTGCATTGAAGGTCGCTCCTTTGTAGGGGATATCGCCTCCTTTTACGGCAATACTTCCTTCGTTGTTGGGGCCTGTAGCAATGGTATTGAAATCCTTTATTTTGACTGTTGCATTTTCATAGCGCACACCGCCTTTAAAGATTAAATTTTCTAGGAAATCAATTTTTACTTGGGCGTATGGAGCAACGTTTAACATGTTCATATAGGGAATATAGACCCTGCCGTCGGTCAGATTTTGATCTGTTACATCATTTAGTAAATCTACACCGTAGGTGATATCTGCATTTGAACCCAATACCTGAAAAGGTGTGTTTAAGTTAACACGTAAGCCTTTTTTCTCCGAATTGATCTGTGTTTGTCCCGGGCCATACCATGCAGAAGCTTTCTCGACATAACGGTTCATGGATCGAAATGTATTGTAGTATGCAGAAGCAGTTAAAGATGTCGACGCGAATAGATTACTTTTAGTATAGGTCAACATGGCATTGTGGTTATATGGAGTTCCAGCAGGTTTACCTGGATCTTCGCCTTTCACGCCTATCGTTGGCGTTTGACCATATACACCTGTTTGGCTGATGTATCTATTGTGTTGGTTACTTCGGTAGAAGTTGTACACCGCTGTGATATTGGAGCTACTATCAATACGGTAGCCAGCTTTTAGGAATGCGTTATATTGATAGGTGTTTGAAAGACCATCAGTCTGACCAAGGGGGATACCGTCACCATCTCGTTGCAGACCAACATAATCGGCGGATCCACTGACGGTATAATTCCATTTATTTTTTTGTCCGTATAAGGTTTGTCCTATGCGATAGCCCATAGTACCGGCGCTATGAACTGGATTGAATGTAGTTCTAACACTTGTGATCCCTTGTATCGGAGCTGCGTCTTTCGATGGATTGCGTGTAATGTAGTTGATAATACCGCCTGCGGAGCCATTTCCATAGATGGATGTAGCACCTTTGATAACCTCAACCCGTTCGATGACACTCGGGTCAATGGTCCGAAGATCGCGTTGTCCATTCATCAAAGGCGTTGATTGTGGAATACCGTCGATCAAAACAAGCACAGATCTCCCACGAAGTGTTTGTCCGGAATTTGTCGCTTTATTGGTCGATGTTCCAAGACCGGGAACGGTATTCCCTAAAATTGTTGAAAGATTGGTGCTGATTTGGCTTTGGGCCTCAATTTCTTTTGTGGTCAAGATCGTTACTGAAGAAGGGACAGTGGAGATGCTTTCCGGCTTACGTCCTGCTGTTACGATAATCTCATCTAACACTTGGGTAGAATTAAGCTGAACTGACAATGGACGTTGAACGGTATCTAAATTGACCATTTTTTCAACCGTTGAAAAGCCTGTGTATGATACCCGCAATTGAATCGGATTATTCGAAGGTCTTTTGGCAAAAATGAATTGTCCAAGTTGATTAGAATAGCCGACGCTTTTTCCGTCAACTTTGATATTCGCTTGGCTTAATGGTTTATTGTCTTTGTCTTTTACGATAAGGGATAATTCTTGTGCATGTAGCTGAGCACTTAATAGCAAAAGAATTCCACTGCTGAACATCATATATCGTGTTCTGTTTTTCATGGTAATTTATTTAGATCAAATATAAATTAATGCGCAAATATAGTTTATTTTATAGTTGTGCCAACAGCTATATTATATTTTTTTTTGATTTTTAGAGGTGGTATACAGTGATTTTCAGGAGGATTTGATATTGCAGTAAAAGTTTGATTCCTTAAGTTTATGTTTATATGTGGATTGGTGGTTGATATGAATTGAATGTTTTGTTAACGATTTATTGATCTTGGTTGATTAATTTAGGCTGTTATTTTTTGTGGCTCAAGCTTATATATTTGAACGTAATTATAAATTAATGAGTAGAACATTTTTCGCTTTTTTTCTTTTTGTTTCGTCGTACTCAGTAGTCGTCGGACAAAAAATCCATGCACTTGAATTTGCTTCTCCAAAGGCGATGCGTGATTATTTTACCTATGCTAAAGATAAAAAAATTGTAAGTGGTCATCGGGGAACGATGGAGGCTGGACTTCCTGAAAATTCGATTGCGGCATTTGAAGCCGTATTACGAAAGACACCGGCCATTTTTGAAATAGATCCGCGTTATACCCAGGATAGTGTTGCTATTTTGATGCACGATTCGACATTGGATAGAACCACAAATGGAAAAGGAAAAGTATCTGACTATACTTGGGATGAATTGCGTAAGCTGAAATTAAAGGATCAGGCTGGAAATATTACCCGGTATGGTATTAACACACTTGAAGAAGTCATTCAATGGGCAAAAGGTAAAACCATTCTTAACTTAGATAAGAAAGACTTGCCTTTGGCGGCTACAGCAGCAGTTCTCAAAAAATACAATGCCTACAGTTGGGTGTGGGTTACGGTACATAATACTGAACAGGCAGCGTTTTATTTGGCGCAGAATCCAGAACAGTATATGTCCATGCATATCAAAGATCAGGCTGCATTGGAAAAATTTAAATCCTCTGGATTACCCTACGACCGTATGATTGTCTATATTGGGCCAGAACTGAGAGATTCCAATCAGGCGATGTATCAATTCTTCAACAACAAAGGTGTGATGTGCATGATTTCAGCGGCGTCTACCTACGATAAGTTGAAGACAAAGGCAGAACGCGCCGAAAAGTATAGGGCCATATTTGCGGAAGGAGCCTCCATTCTTGAGTCGGATCTCCCTATGGAAGTTGGTGAAGTAATCGGTTCGTTTTGACGTATTATTATCAATCCAAATCGATATTGTCATCTAAAAATTTAAGATACTTAGGCGATTCATCTTCGAAAATATCTCTTCCTTCCATCATATAGGCGCGGAGAAGATATTCCTGGGCAGATTCGCTATTATTGTCTTCCAAATAGCACTGTCCTAAGCGCAGCATGATAAAAGGGTTTTCGTAGGCATTTTCGATAATGTTCTGTTTTGCCTTTTCAAAATGGGAGAGGGCATTGCCAAAATCGTCCAGTAAGAAAAAGGCATCTCCTATGGAAGCTTCGAGCCAAAGACTTTCCGCATGAACATGTTGTGGACTAGGGACTAGATCAAGTGCTTCGGTCCACACCCGGATCGCCGCCTGATAGTTGCCTTCATCACATTGGATGTTTCCTTCCTCGCTAAGTTGGTCTATTCTGTCTAATGTTTGATCGTCCATAACATTTTATTCTTTAGAGTGCTATACGAAGATAAGAAATCTACAGAAAAAAGCGGAAAAATAACTTCTTCCGCTCTTTGATATAATTTTTATCGGTGTTTTACTCTACATCAAACCACAGTTTGGTTAACAATGTATTGCTGCCCTGGTGCTTAATTGCTTCTTGGTAATTAGTTCCATTCACCGATTGTTCCGTTCCGGGATATAAAAAGCGTAATGGGATTTTTCCACCCAAAGCACCTTGTTTTGCAGGTGTTAACTTAGGATAATCCAATCTGCGCCATTCGGCAAATGCTTCCAAACCTTGGCCATATAAAGCAATCCATTTTTGTTCACCAATAGACTTTTTATAGTTATTGGGGTTGAAAATTACTGACGATTGTCTAAGGTAGGCTTCGATTAAATTATTACTGACTTTATATTGCTCAAAAGATGCACGAATGGCCTTTTGGTAGAGATCTGCGGCATCACCCGTAATAAATCCTCTGCTTACGGCCTCGGAAAGATCAAAAAGAACCTCCGAATAACTTAAGATCACTGCAGGTGCTTTTGGTTCGCGGAAATATTTTCCTGGTCGGGATGTAAGATCAAAACCAATACTGCTAGCTTCACTTGAAGTGAGACCATTTGGCAGACCAATATATTGCTCCGTAGTTGGTTTATCCGTTATATCAGCGTAGATTGGCAAACGCGGATCGTTTAATTCGAAAAGCTTATCGACCATCGTTTTACTCACTCGATAATCCTCTCTTGCTTCAAAAGAAGCACTGACGGGATTGCGATAAGGAGCATCGCGGTAGATCAGCTGAGCGATTTCATCATTGGAGCTAATGTAACCACTTCCTTCTGCTGCGATTTCCTGCAATGTAGTTTTGGCTAGATCCGGTAGGCGGTCAGCAATACGTAATGCAAAGCGCAATCTTAGTGAATTCGCAAAACGTTTCCATTTAATGATTTTATTCTCATAAATAATATCACCCTGGATAGCCTCACCATTAGCTTTCAATAAACTTTGCGCGTTTTTGAGATCGTTCAATAGGCCTTTATATACATTCTCCTGTGTATCGTAACGAGGGGTCAAATAAGCATCAATATCTCCTGTTTCAGTATAAGGAATATCTCCATAGGCATCTGTAAGTAAAGAAAATACCCATGACTGCAAGATAAGTGCTACGCCTTTGTAGTTGTCATTGCCGCTATTTGCTGCTAATTTTTGCGTGATCTTTAATTGGCTGATGCTCTTTGAGTACCAGGTTGACCATCCTTCTGTGAAATCATTGTTTGTGAAAATATAGCGGTCGGGATCCGTGTATTGGATCCTAGCCCAATGTTGTACAAATAACAGACTGGAAGCAAGATTATTGCTTACGCCCCAGTAGCTGTCGGCTGTTGTTTTAATCGCGCTTGTGAGAAGGTAGGCAGGTTGAGGATTTTCTGCCTCATTCTGATTTTGATTGACTTTTGCTAATTCATCTTTACAGGACGTGGTTAGGCCCAGTAAGAGAACAAGTCCTGTTATATATTTGCTGTTTATTTTCATGCTCAAAATAATTATTTGTTCTTCAATTGTTCGCTAGTAAGAAATCGAGCTGCCTTAGGCATTGATGATTTCAGTTGCTTAAAACTTAAGATTTAAATTGAAGCCAAAGCTTCTTGTGGTCGGTAACTGTAAACTTTCCAAACCTTGTGCATTGCCTGTATTAAAGGCTGTCTCTGGATCAATATTGGGTGCATTCTTATGGATAATCCACAGGTTTCGAGCTACTAAAGAGAATGAAGCTCCCTGAAAGCCGATTTTGGAAATCCAATGATTTGGCAATTGGTAACCTAGTTTTACCTCGCGCAATTTAACATAAGAAGCATCGAAGACATTTGCTTCATTGGTTCTATATAGCGTTTTATAATATTGTTGTGCCGATACAACTTTGGTATTTTCTGAACCGTCTGCATTTACGCCATCTACGATAATACCATCATCATAAGTTGTCCCGTTAACTGTATAGCTCAATCCGCCATGCTCAGCATCTCTTCCGGGGAGAGTAGAGGCCAATACGCCAGTTCCTCTACCGGTCGCATTCGTACCCGAGTATAGTTTGCCCCCATGCTTGATGTCTATCAAAAAGCTTAAATCAAAGTTTTTGTAACGGAATTGATTTGTAATACCGCCCAACCAGTCTGGTGTGAATTTGCCAAAATAGTGATTCACTGGGTCAGTAGCAGGTGTTCCGTCGGCGTTCACGATAAGGCGACCCGATTCATTCCGTAAGAAGCCAGTTCCGTAAAGAGTTCCATAGGGTCTTCCGACTGCAGCCAAAACTTGCACGGTTCCTGATGATCCGATCGTATAACTTTGTAATAATCCGTCATTGTCTAATTCTACAACTTTACTTTTATTTGTCGCGAAGTTAACATTGATATCCCATTGGAAATTCTGTTTTTTCACCGGTGTAACCCCTAATTGAATTTCAAGCCCCTTATTGTTGATCTTTCCGGCGTTCATGAGTTTCTTCTTATAACCTGTCGATGGACTCACATCGACGGCTAAAATCTGGTTGATACTATTGATGTCGTATAAACTTAAATCTAATCGCACTCTGTTTTTTAGGAATGCCAGTTCGGTACCTAGTTCAGTTGAGGTGGTTGTTTCGGGTTTTAGGTCTGGGTTTTTCTTGATGTCATTGACTGATAATTGTGGGTTGTCTCCGTATGGAGCACTAAATAGATAAGAATCAATTAAACTAAAAGGGTCTGTATCTTTACCTACTTTGGACCAACCTCCCCGTAATTTCCAGAAAGACAATATATCGCTTTGAATAGGGAATGCATCTGTCAGTACGATACTTGCGTTTGCCGATGGATAGAAATACGAAAGATTGTCAACAGGCAAAGTAGAAGACCAGTCGTTTCGAGCTGTTAGATTCAAAAAAGCATAATTTTTGTAACCTAATTGTGCCGATGAAAAAATACTGTAAGCTTTCAATGGGCTGTATTCACCTGTTGAAATCAAGGCATCTCTAGAGTTTGCTAATGTATATACTTCAGGAACAGCTAAACGGGGAGCCTTTTGGTTGTTGCGTTGTCGCGATTGGCTACGTATATTGCTTCCCGCCAATATATCTAATGTAAAGTCTGTTGAAAGTGGTCTATTGTAATTTAATGTAAATTCTGTGTTATTTTCATTTACTGTGTAAGCATCTTCTTCATAGGAACCGTAGGGTGTACCATTAGTGCCATAAGCAACCCGTATTTTTCGGCGATCGGTGTAATAATCGTTACCCGTACGGAAGTTGGCTGTCAAAAACTCATTGATCTTGTAATTTAAACCAACATTTCCAAAAATTCGGTCACGTTGTTGCTGTACCGTATTTTCCTCTGCGATGAAGTATGGATTGCTATAATAACTATTGTTCCAATTGACTAAGTTACCATTTTCATCCCGATAATTTTTTAGACGGGAAACATCGACCTGTCTGCCAAACCAAGTAAATTGGAGCATATAGCCGTTCGAGCGGAAGCCCCCTACACCTGGTAAATTACCTGAGTTTGTACGTACATAATTTGCATTTGCCGTAAGTGTCAGATCTTCCGTGATTTTATAACGTGTGTTAATATTGAAGTTATTTTTTTCAATCGAAGAATTTGGGATAATTCCTGTTTGATTACTATTGTTATAAGAAAAACGATAATCAACTTTATCTGTGGCATCAGCAATAGATATTCCATTGTTTAATGTTCTACCAGTTCCAAAAAAGCTGCGTACGTTATCTGGATGAGGAAGGAAAGGAACGGCTTCACCATGTGAATAAAATTGTGGGATGAGTCTGCCGTCCATTTTTGGGCCCCAGCTTTCATCCACACCGTCGTTGATACCGCCGCCCTTGCCATCTACATAGCTGAATTTTCCATCGGCACCTTGTCCAAAAACATTTTGATAATCGGGTAAAACGGCAAGTCGTTCGATTGTATTATTTGAATTGATGTTTATTCCCAGTCCTTTACGTTTTTTTCCAGATTTTGTCGTAATCAAAATTACCCCGGCAGCAGCCCTTGAACCATATAACGCGGCCGCATTAGGTCCTTTTAGTACGCTTATTGATTCTATATCTTCACTGTTGATATCAGAGATTGCATTGGCATAATCACGGTTACCACTCGTACCCAACTGGGAATTATCAACTGGGGTTCCATCAATCACAAATAAAGGCTGATTGTTTCCGGCAATTGAAGTTTCTCCCCGGATAATGATTCGGGAAGACCCCATATTACCTTGACTATTTGTTACCTGAACACCGGCAACTTTTCCGGCTAAGGAGTTTACGAGATTACTTTCTTTAGCTTCGGAGAGATCTTTTCCCTTTAGTTCCTGAATAGAATATCCCAAGGTCTTTTTTTCTTTCGAAATATTCAATGCAGTGACCACTACTTCGTCCAATAACGCTGTTGAAGGTAAAAGTTGGACTGTAGTCAGCCCTGTAGGATTGGTTTGAACAGTCTTAGTTTCAAAGCCAATATATTGAATGCTGATGTTAAGTGAGCTTCCGGTCGAAGGGAACTCAAATAGTCCATTTGCATCTGTCTGAACCTGTTTTTTACTGTTTGTTTCGGTAACTGTAGCCCCTTGAATAGGATTGTTATTGTTGTCGACTACCTTTCCTTTTATAGTGGTTTGTGCGTATAGTGCGCCAGTACTAAAACAAAGCGCGGCCATTACGACAAAATTTATGTTGTTTTTTGCCATACTAATTATAATAGTGAGTTTATTGTTTGAGTTGGGTTATAGGAGATATTTGAAATTTACCTGTAAAAACATCCCCTTAGGACATTCGTTTTTTAAGGATATTATCTGTATGCTGTTTCATGTGTTAAAAAATGTTAATGCAAATATATAAAATCTACCTGATAACTATACTTTGTTTTTTTGTTTTTTGTAATTTTTGAGTCAGAATGATGAGATGCCATCGTTATAGGAAAGGAGTAGCTGAGTCATCAAGTTTTTTTTCCGGAACACCTTCTTGTTTTCTTTGCAATATGTTGCCTGTCAGAATATTGATTGGTAGGTGCGAATCGTAAACGACAACGCACGGATTGTAAATCCTCGTATTTTCGAATAAGAAAGGGCAATGTTCTTGTGTCTCCATGATAGTAAATTAAAACGTTAACACGATGATTATTTTTGGCACAAGAACAAAAGTTTTAGCTAATAAATCGCAATCGGCAATCGGAAACTGCGATTATTGTGGCACAGTTCAATCCCTTTTTGCATATAGGCAAATTAAATATTTCCATGTTTTTTGGATACCCATATTTCCCTATAGTTCGGAGGTCATTACCATTTGCAATCATTGCAAAAAGTTGAGTTACCAACGTGAAATCAACCCACAAACACTTCAGGCCATATCTTCGGGAGCTATCCGTAAAACACCTTTTGGATATTTTGCGGGCTTAGTTCTGATTGGGCTTTTTGTATCTGCTATTGTTATAGCAGGAATTTACGGTGCAAAAAAGAAGGAAAAATACCTGAAAGATCCAAAGGTTGGTGATGTGTATGAGGTTTCCTATACAAAAGATGGAAAAACGATGCGTACGCTTTATCGTATCGCCAATTTAACGACCGACTCTGTTACCTTTGACCTAAACGATTATGAAGCGGATAGCCGAAAGGGGCTACGCAAATTGCGCGAGCAACATGCAGACAGCTATTCTGAAAAGCAACGTTTATCGCGTGCCGAACTTGAAGAAATGAAAAGTAAGATATCGAATATTGAAAGATTGTAATGATTATTTTTATTGTTGTTATGAACAAGCTTCAGCTCTTTACCGGATCTATTTCTTTGTTTTGATAATATTAAATTTATGGATATAGCCCAACATAAAATATTGTTTCAATGTAAGTGAATTCCCAAAATATGTTACGTTGCCTTGACTGCCCCAATAATTTTGGGTATTCTGATTCAATATATCAAAGCCGGTCAATTTTAGCTGTGAATTATTTTTAAAGGTATAATAGACTGACGCATTTAAGATATGGTAGTTTTTTCTGCCGCTTAATCCGCTGGCCCGGTTATCTAAGGAGTATGTTGATTCCAGCGAAAATCCGTGGATTGGATTAATATTCAATCCTGCACCAATTTTACGGATTGAATAAGTTGATTCAATAAAGTCGGTGTTATCTTTTACCGAATTTATGTTCTTGTTCCAAGAATAGGTATACTGTGGTGATATCGTCACTAGGTTTTTCCATGTCGCGGAAAATTGTTGGCTGGCATTGATCCCTATATTGGTTCCTTTATTATCAACATCATTGATGGAACTATAATTTTCATAGGTATAGAAATTGTTGTTTTGCGATAGATAGAATGACCAATTTTTACTGGCTTTTAGGTTGTATCTCAGGTAAGTATAGGCACTATAGTTATATTTTGAGCTAGCGAGAAACATCTGGGTGGTCATTTGTCCTGTATTGTTGTTTCGCCAGCTACGGGACCCGATGCTGTTATTGACATAATTGATATTTCCATTTACATTAAACTGCAATTTCGAGGTATACTTATAGTATGATATACTGACATTCTGTTTTTCGATATTGTTGAATATAAAGGATGTCTTTCGTGTATATAACGGATTTAAATCCAAGACGAGCTGTTGAATTCCATAGAGCTCGGGGGACTCGAGATCTTTATACCAGCCGAGGTTTAGATCTTTATAACGGATATTAATATTGGGCAACCAGTAGCCTAAAGATGATTTCTCGACAGAGTTGATTTTAAGTAAATCAAAATGATTTGCCTTTACTTGATAGGCTGTTCCAAATTTTACGTTAAAATCTTTGGTCGGTCTCCAGTAAAATATAATACCGGTAATATAATCCTGGTATTTGTAACGATAGCTATTTTCATAAGGAGCTGCATGCATTTCTCCAGTGCTGTCGCGGTTGATATATACACTTTCTTGTGGCCCTTGGCGGTTAGTAACATAGGTGAAGTAGTAGTCAAAGTTTAGTTTTTTAATTATTTTATTATAATAGGCTGCACTGAAATATAGGTTGTTGGAATTATTTTGTGTTCGGTTTTTATACCATAAACTAGTCCGCGGCTTAGCTGTATCATATATATTGGTATTTTGAAAAGAGGTGTCGGTTTTTTCATTTGTATTGATGGAAATCGTATTTCTAAAAGATACGATATGATTTTTATTGAGTTGCTTTTCGATATAGAATCCATGTGAATAGTTCAGGGTATTTCCCTTATTCCCGCCCGTACCTGTTGCGTCATTTAGTTTTTTGAGGTCCGTATAGGAACGGTTCATTCCGAAGGTTGAATTGTTTTTTGAATTGATACCCAAATTCGGTGTAAATTCAAAATAGGCTGTTGTATCCATGCGATGTCGGAGGAGGGTTTTGAGATTATGCCCTACAGATTTCTCCTGTTGCTGGTAATCGGATGCTGAATATTGTTTTTCCTGATCGTATAAAGAGATTTGATTGCCGGTATTTTGATTTTCGGCTTTATTATATTTCAGCATGTACATGATGTTCAACTTGGTCTTCTTTCCCCAGTCATTGTTGAGATTAAAGCCCAAGCCAATATCGTTGGCCTTACCTGAATAGTTCCTACCTCCAAAATTATCAAATCCATAGTTTTCGGCACGTCCAAGTCCAGCTTCTTGGTTCAATTCATTGTAATCAAAACTTTGGCGGTTAATGTTATTTCCGAAACCGAGGAAACTCAGCTGTAGTGTGTCCTTAAATGTATTGAATAAACCACCGGCCTCATACCTGCTCCTTGTACCTGCACTACCATAAAGTTTACCAAAACTGGCCTTGAGAAAATCTTTCTTAAATTTTAGGTTAATCGTAATCGGCAGTTTATCTTCGTCTTCGTTATCTTTTTTTGTTTCGCCCTTATCACGGTACACCTGTACTGTTTTGATAAGAGAAGCATCCAAATTTCGTGTGGCAATACGTACATCACTCGAAAAGAAATCCTTGTCGTTTACTTTTACTTTTGAAACCTCTTTCCCTTGATAGTAAATAGAGCCATCCATATTTACTTGCAGACCAGGTAGTTCTTTGAGCAATTCCTCTACGTTGGCGTTGGGACGAGTTTTGAAGAAGTTGGTGTTATATTCTAACGTATCTTTATTCATCAGTACGGGGGGAACAATATTGACGACTACTTCATCGAGGCTTTTCGAGTCGAGCTTTAAGTGAGCGAAATCATAATTTTCTCCGTTAGGTATAGTAAATTCCTTACGAAAAGGATTTGCATTGACATGTGAAATAAAAAGCGTTAATGCGGTCCCTGTGGGAATTTTAACAAATTCAAATTTACCTTTTGTGTCGGTAAGGAGGTAGGAAACTACGGAAGAGTCTTTTGAATTGAGAATCGTTACAGTTGCTTTTTCTAATGGTTCCGCATTTTGAGAAAATACTGTCCCGAGAACTTTTCCCTTCGATTGACCTAGAGCTATATTTGTAGTGAGTAATAAAATTAAAAATAAGTAAATTTTCATAAAATTAAGTACGTATATCTTGGCTATATTGGTGATTAAAATGATTTTATGTAAACCATTTTAACACTATATTAAAGAAATGAAAATTATACTATAAATGAAAATTTATTTATAAGACAATCGATTGCGGATTCTATTTATCGCAATTTTTTTAAGAGTATGTGTCTGCAAAACAACCTATTTACAATGAGTCTATTGGACTTAACTATATGGACAGTATTTCAATAAACATTTCGAAGAAATGTATAGCAATAAAACGAGGGTATCCAGTAGATCAGATACCCTCATAGTATTATTGGTCGATGTTGATTTTGTAAATAGCTTCTGCTTCTTTGTCATCAAATTGGCGCATTTGTGTGATCAGTTTCTTTTTCATCAGTTTGACGACGCTTTGATAGGCAGGATCTTTGTAGACATTATGGAGTTCATTGGGGTCCTTTTGAAGGTCAAAGAGTTCCCAATTTTCGATCCGTTTATAATAGCGGATCAATTTATGACGATCATCACGAACACCAAAATGGGGGCTCACGGCATGTTCTCCATTTTCAAAATAATGATAAAATAGATCTTTTCGATGTTCCTCTTTGTTATTTTTCAGGACATGTACAAAAGATTCACCTTGCATGTCTTTCGGTTTTTTGATAGCAGCTAACTCCAATAACGTGGGAGCGATATCAGCGTTGACAATTTTGGCGTTTATGGTTGAGTTTGCACGTAATAGGGCTGGGTACCGCATGACCATTGGGGTACGAAAAGATTCCTCATACATCCAACGTTTGTCGAACCAACCATGCTCACCCATATAAAAACCTTGGTCTGAAAGATAGATTACAATTGTATTTTCACTGAGTGATTTTTGATCCAGATAATCTAGTACTTTTCCTATATTGCGGTCCATAGATTGGGCAGTATTGAGATAATCAATCATATAACGCCTGAACTTCCATTCTGCAAGTTGCTTGCCCGTCAAATTACCTTGCTTTAGTTGTTCATAAATGGGCTGGTAATAGGCGATATAGCTATCCTTTTGAGCTTGGTCCATCCGCTTGAAGTTACCGTCGGCCATCATTTCTTCCAACGAATTGAACATTTTGAGATCGTAGCCCATTTTCATGTCCTTGTCAATGGACATTTCCTGCAATGCTGCTGCCGACCTACTTTGGTAATTGTCGTAGAAAGTAGCGGGTAAGGTGAAATTTACAGTATCGTAGGTGCCGAAGTCCTTTGGATCTGGCATCCAGGTACGGTGTGTGGCTTTATGACCGATGACTAGACAAAATGGCTTATCAGCGTCTACCGTATCGAGCCAATCAATAGCTTTTTCGGTTACGATATCAGATACATATCCTTCAGTGCGTTTGCGACCCTCTTTGCTGATAAAATCTGGATTAAAATAGGTTCCCTGCCCAACAAGAATGTCATAATAGTTGAAACCCTGCAGTTTGTCTCCTAAGTGAATTTTACCCACCCAAGCGGTATTGTAACCTACGTTTTGGAGCTGTTTTACAAAAAGATCCTGACTAAAGTCGAATTCAGAAGTTTCATTGTCTTTGAATCCATTTTTATGGCTGTATTTACCCGTTAATAATGTCGCTCTGGATGGCCCGCAGATGGAATTGTTGACGAAGGCATTTTTAAATAGCGCACCCTGAGCAGCGATGCGGTCTATTTGTGGTGTTTTCCCATATTTCGAACCATAGGCACCAATTGCTTGATAGGCATGATCATCGGAAATAATGATGATGATATTAGGCTTTTTTTGTGCAGAAGCATTTTTATAGAGAAGTGTTGCGATTACGGCAAATAAAAAGATCCTGAGTTTCATTGTGTTTTTGGTTTAAATTGAATGTATCAAGCTTTTTTAAGCTATGCTATTTGAAAATAGTGTAAATTTCACGATGGTGATAACGCTGACTAAGATAATGATTATTATGTATTACATAAAATAATTAAGTGATTGAATTTACTTTTTCATATCATTGTCTCTATGTATTTTTGAAGCGGATTAAAATGAAAATAAAAGGGAGATAAGATCTTTTTTTATACTACAATTATGGGATTTAAGTTATTATTTAAGGGTATACTTTTAGGAGCTTTAGTAGGTGCTTGGAGTCTAAAAGCGTTGTGTCAAGAGGCAAAATCGCCAATAATGGGTTGGAGCAGCTGGAATAGCTTTCGGATCCATATTGATGAAAAGTTGATTCGGGAGCAGGCAGATGCCATGGTCGCGACTGGCTTGTACGATGCGGGATACAGTTATATCAATGTGGATGACGGGTATTTCGGGGGGCGTGACCAAGCGGGAAAACTTTACGAAGACCGTTCAAAATTTCCTGGTGGAATGCGGACGCTAGCTGATTACATTCATTCCAAGGGTTTAAAAGCTGGATTGTATTCGGAAGGTGGAAAAAATACCTGTGGTTCTATCTGGGACAAAGATCTAAAAGGCATCGGGGTAGGAATGTATGGCCATGAAGACCAAGATGCACAGTTATTTTTTAAAGAGTGGAATTTTGATTTCATCAAAGTGGATTGGTGTGGTGGATTGGAAATGAAACTGGATGATCGCGAGCAATATACAAAGATTATAACAGCAGTGAGGAAGGTTCGTCGAGATGTAGGCTTTAATCTTTGCCGCTGGCAATTTCCCGGGGAATGGGCAATTAAACAAGTGGATTCGTGGCGTATTTCACAAGATATACAACCAAATTTTGCTTCAGTGTTGCATATTATTGATCTCAATCGTAATCTTTATCCTTATAGCTCTCCAGGTCATTATAACGATATGGATATGCTTCAAGTGGGCAATGGAATGACTCATGAAGAAGATAAAACACATTTTTCAATGTGGTGTATGTTAAATTCACCCTTGATGGCCGGAAATGATCTGCGTAAAATTTCAAAAGAGACACTCGCTATATTGACGAACAAAGAAATGATCGCGCTTAATCAGGATAAGGCTTTTAAGCAAGCACAAGCTGTGTTTAAAGCGGGTGAGGTAGAAGTATGGAAAAAAGACCTGGCAGATCCAAAGCGTAAAGCACTTGCAATACTTAATAGATCAGACAAGGAAACGATGTTTAAACTGGATACTAAAGCGCTGAATTTGTCTCCAAAAAATCGCGTCAGAGATTTATGGCTTCATCGCGATGAAGGAAACCTTGGTAAGAATACAAAATTCATTCTTCCTCCACACGGAATCATTGTACTGTTGCTGTCTGAATAACAAAGTGTCAAACTGTACGATAACCAAATAAAAGGATCAAGTGGAGACCCTTTAAAGAAAAAGCCCAATCATATGATTGGGCTTTTTTATAGTGTTATGAATCGATCTCGTAAAAGGGATTATCCAACAGATTTCTTATATAAAAATAGTCGCTGATAATGATTGTCAAGATGCTTGCGCATGGCATTTCGAAAAACCTCGGCATTGCCCACCTTTAATATATCAACTAGGCCTCGGTGTGAGATGAAGCTTTTCGATGAACTGGGACTAGTTAGTAAGCCGCTGCTATGGACATATTGAAAAACAGGTAACAGCATGTTCTGGAAGTCTTTGAGAATTGTATTTCCTGTGATTTCATAGAGCTTACCGTGAAAGGCAATTTCAGTTTCAATGTCGAAAATTGTATTATCGGCATCTATAGGTTCCTTAGCAACGATCGCTTCCAGCTCCTCAATGTCTTTTTCCTGTATATGTTCAAAAAGGATATCCGCCATACCCACCTCCAGTACCATGCGCATTTCAAAAAGATCCTGTAAGGTCTTGTTTTCCATGATAGTAGGATAAAGTGATTTGCGTAGGGGTTTTATAAGATCTGGACTTGTTAAAACAGCTCCGCGATGTTTTTTTGATTCGATCAATCCAACCATACGCAACCGCAACATGGCTTCGCGAACTACTGTACGACTTACACCAAGGGTTTCGGCCAATTCAATTTCCTTAGGTAAAGCATCTCCAACCTTTAAGCCTTGATTGACAAAAAGATTGATGATTTCTTTTTCCGCACGATCTACTAGTGAAGAGGTATCAATTGTATTAAGATGTTCTATCAGCGAAGAATTCGGTTCCATATATATTACATATAACGCATTAGGCGCATTAAGACAAAGATAATTAATAAAAGTGATTAATATGTTATACATAATTTGATTAAAATTTGTTTTTTACATTTTGTTATTTATATATTTGTATATATGTAATACTTAATACAAATCAATATGTATTCAAACCTAAAATTACGAACCCTTCTCACCCTATCCGTTTTGATGGGTAATATGCTCTTAGCGCAGGCGCAAGATCATGCGGTGCGGGGAAAAATTACCGATGCAAAGACAGGGGAATTGCTAGGCAATGTGACTGTAAAAATCAAAGGATCCAACCAATCTTTGCAGACAAATACCGATGGGACTTTCTCAATCAGTACTAATCCCAATACTATTTTAGTGATCACGTCTACAGGGTATAGACCATATGAAGTAAAAGTTGGGCAATTAAATCAACTGGATATCAAACTCGAGTCCAAGGTTGAGCAAATGGATGAAGTTGTGGTGGTGGGATATGGAACACAAAATAGGAGAAATGTAACCGGATCTATCGCTAAAGTGGACAAAACTGTTTTGCAAAATACGCCCCGTTCTAATGTTGCTACAGCATTACAGGGAACTGTGCCTGGATTGCAGGTGGTGAACAAATCAGGTACCCCCGGAGCAGCGCCCATGTTGAAATTGCGCGGTGGAGCATCAATAAAGAGTTCTAGCCCACCATTGGTGGTGATAGACGGTGTTATTCGTGAGATGAATGATGTGAGTTCGGATAATATTGAATCCATCGAACTTCTAAAAGATGCTTCTGCAACGGCAATATATGGTGCTCGTGCAAATAATGGCGTGGTTTTGATCACAACGAAAACCGGTAAATCAGGACAGTCAAATATATCTTATAAATTCACAGGAGGGTTCAACCAACGCCGTGAGGGGTATCGTTACATGAATGCTGGGGATTACATTTATTATACGCGCTTGGGTTATTTAAATGCCGGTAAAACGATTGAGACAGCTAATGGTTCCAGAGGACTGGGATTATTGACTGATAATGCAAATTTATCTTCGTTCGATATTCGTCGTTACACATCTGACTTGGATCCATTACTAGCTAAAGGGTGGCAACTTGTAGATGATCCGTATGGTGGTCAGATAATTTATAAAGATCATTCGGGTGAAGTTGAGAATATCTTATTTCGAAATACCTATACAAAGGATCATTATGTGAATGTATCGGGCGGTAACGAGCGAGGAAAATATTTCGCTGCATTTGATGCATATGATGAGGATGGAATCATTGTAGGCTCCAACTATAAAAGATATACTGCAGATCTAAATGGTTCATATAAGCTGAAACCGAATCTGGAGGTAGCAACCTCGGTTAATTTGTCAACTGCTTCTCAATATGGCGTTGGCGGATCTGAAGTAAGTGCATTATATCGGAATTTGGCTATTTGGCCTACATTCAATCCCTGGGTTGATGAGGCGAAGACGAGGCCCAATCCAGGCAACGGCATCAATGATGGGAATCCATTGTATTGGTTGAGCCGTATGGAGAGAAATAATGAAACGAATCGCATTGTCGTAAATGGTTCCCTAAAATGGGATATTATTCCTGGTCTATACCTCAAAGTCTCGGGAAATGCCTATATGAAAGAGGTATTGAATGAGTTCTTCCAAAAATCGACCCAAACCTATGCTAATGTGTTTTCTAACCCTGAAACAATAGGCAGTACTTCAAGAGATGCTTATCGCAATATAAATCGCGATTTCCAAACACAGTTCAACGGTATTTTAAATTATACCAAGACATTTGGTGAGAAGCATAATCTGAACGCTATGCTTGGTGCGGAATATTTTAACACGAAAACAGATTATATGCAGGTGTATGGGAAGAATGCGCCTACAGATGATATACCGACCGTCAATGCTTCGACAGTTTTTGTGGCTGGAAATAACACATCTTCAAAATCTGAATATAGAATTATTTCGTCCATGGGACGTTTGGCTTATGATTATGATGGGAAATATCTGTTGAATGCCGTATATCGTTTGGATGGTGTATCGAGCTTAGCAGATGGTCATCGTTGGGGATTTTTTCCAGGTCTTTCTGCAGGGTGGAATGTTCATCAAGAAACATTTTTTAAGGATACCAAGTTTGTGGAATATATTTCAACTTTGAAGCCTAGACTGAGTTACGGAGAAAACGGAAATATAAATGGATTAGGCAGATATGAGGTCCAGGGAACTTATTCTTTGCAAACCAATTATAATGGGACAGCTGGATACCTTAATACACAGCCTGTAAATGGAAATCTGGTTTGGGAAACGAGTAAAACTACTGGTGTAGGTTTAGATTTAGGTTTATGGAAAGACCGCGTAACCTTATTATTCGATTATTACAATAGAAAAACTAAAAACCTTTTAACAGATCTGACTCTGCCTAGTTATATCGGCTTCTCGTCTATAAATACCAACTTAGGAACTTTACAAAATAAAGGCTTGGAGTTTGGTTTACAAGCTCGCGTGCTTAGAAATCCCGATGGTATTAGTTTGAATATTGGCGCCAATGCTGCATTTGTTAAAAATAAAATACTGGAGCTGCCGAATAATGGAAACGAAAATAATCGTCAAGGTGGCCTACAGGTCTATGATCCAACATCGGGTCAAGTTAAATGGGTAGGTGGATATCAGGAGGGGCAATCGCTGGGCGATATCTACGCATATAAACAAGTATCAATATTTAAAGATGATGCTGAGGTAAGTTCAATTGCCGGAAACCGTACGGATAATATTGCCGGAATTACTGGGCCTAATCTTCCTGTTGGAAAAAATGGAAGAATTACTCCTGGAGATGTCAATTGGCTGGATGTCGATGGAAATGATATTATCGATTCACGTGATCAAGTGTATATCGGCAATATTAATCCAAAATGGACGGGCGGATTTACAACGAATTTAAGTTATAAGAATCTGAGCCTTTTTTCAAACTGGGAGTTTGCTCTGGGACATAAGATTTACAATGATCTTGTTGCAAGAACATTGGGTAATTATCAGGGCACATTCAATTATATTGAGCTGCAAAAGCAAGCTTGGTCACCGACCAACACTATAACAGACATTCCAAAGGTTTATTTTGCGGATCAGGTTGGTGGTTCCAAACAGAATTATACACGTGGAAACAATGCCAATGCGGTATTGAACAGTAACAATTCGAGGTTTTATGAAAAAGGAGATTATTTGGCACTCCGTGAGCTGACTCTCTCGTACGACATGCCCAAATCATTGCTCGAAAAATCGCGGGTATTTTCGCATGCACGAATTTATTTTACCGGATCTAATCTTTTTTACATCACAAAATTCTCGGGGCCATCACCTGAGCCGCCAGTAGATGGGAATAATTTGGTTACAGGTATATATTTAGGTACTTATCCCACACCAAGATCTTATGTCCTAGGTGTTCAACTATCCTTTTAATCTTAAAAATTGAAAACGATGAAAATCAATATAAAAACCTTGAGCTTGGCAACGGTATTGGGACTAGGCCTCTTAAGTTCCTGCAATAAAAATCTAGAGTTAAATCCAGTGAGTACAATTAGCGATGGGAATTACTGGAAGACAGCCGATCAGTTTGATTCATTTGTGAGTGGTCTACACGCAAGATTTCGGAATCATGAGCGCGCATTTGTACTTCTGGGTGAATACCAGGGGGAGGTCTTTGGCAATGATCCCGGAACGACATCGTCTTTTACAGGGGAAGCTCCGCAAGGGTTGGAAAGAATGTGGAATCATAATTTGGATCTTGATAATCCGGGGCTGAGCAATTTCGGCGCTTTTTACGAAAACATCAATCAGATAAATTTGTTGATCAGCAAACTTAATACGACTGATATTGTGACCGCTCAAAATAAAGGTTACTATTTTGGGATTGCTTATGGAATGCGTGCATTCTACTATTTTCAGTTGTATCGTTCCTGGGGAGATGTTGTCCTGCAAACAGAGCCTGTTGGAAATATTGATATCACCAACCTTGCTAAAGCCGCTTCTCCAGCTTCGGATGTTTTAGGACTTGTAACTTCGGATTTAGAAAGCTCTTTGACATCTTTTGGAGCAGATTACTCCGTGAAGAATACAAAATCGTATTGGTCAAAATCAGCAACATTAATGCTTAAAGCAGAAGTGAATCTTTGGAATGCACATCGAGGCGGAGGTAAGGATGCTGCTTTAACAGCCAAAAATGCTTTATCGGAAATAAAATCAAATCTTACCTTGTCTCTGCAATCAGATTTTTCTGGTCTATTTTCTATTAGCAATCGCGGTAATAGTGAAATGATTTTTGTAGCGCGTCATCAATTAAATGAAGCGACTTTAGGTTTTATATCCGATTTCGTTCCACAATCTGGTCTTATCGCAAATTATTATGACTCACTTTCCAACAGAAAATTCACCGTAACTGCTGAAAACTATGGTGGAATATTACGTGCACCGACTCGTATCCGTTCGTATCGGGACTACAATGATTTGGATCAACGTAAAAACACATCTATTCAAGCGGCCTATTCAAAAGATGCAACAGGAAAATTCAATATGGCCGGTTGTTTCCTGAAAAAATATCAAGGTGAACAAAATGCTGGATCTCGGGCATTTACGAATGATTTTCCAATCTATCGTTATGCAGATTTACTCTTGCTGTTAGCTGAAGCTAAAGTGCTACTAGGTGAAAGCCCCAAAGAAGAAATCAATTTGGTTCGAGCAAGAGCTTTTGGAAGTAATTACAACGAAGGTACTTTTGGTTTTCCAAATCAGAAGATAGACAGCGATCCGATGGAAGCAATTTTAAAAGAACGCAAATTAGAATTTATTGGCGAGGGGAAATATTGGTATGATTTGAGAAGAATGGGCGATAGCTTTGTTTATAAGTATACATCATTACCGGTAGCAGAATCATTTCGCCTTTTATGGCCAATAAATAGGGATGCGTTGACAAATAACCGGCTATTGGTTCAAACGAAAGGTTATACCTCGTTTTAGTTACATTTTAAAAAAATAATATAATATTAAATACACAGATCATGCTAGACCAAAAAATCTCAGGATTAATTGCAGCGCCATTTACTCCTTTCGATGAAAACGGAGAATTGAATCTTGAGCTGATTCCGCAATACTATGCGATGTTAAAGCGCAACCGGGTAACGGGTGCCTTTATTTGTGGCTCTACCGGAGAAGGGGTGTCGTTGACTTTTGAGGAAAAAGTTGCGGTGATGACAGCTTGGGCCAGATTAACAAAAGAGGATAATGCATTTACACTCATGATGCTTCTGGGCGGAACGAATATCAAAGAATGCCAACAATTGGCTAGGCTGGCCGAGCAAGCAGGGGTAGATGTTGTTTCATTTACTTCACCATCTTATTTCAAACCTGCCAATGTGGATCAATTGGCAAAATGTTGTGTCGAAATTGCTAGTGCAGCCCCGAATACGGCTTTCTATTATTATCATATCCCGGTATTGACTGGTGGAAATTTCCAGATGATCGACCTGCTGAAGCAGATTGATGGCATTATACCCAATTTTAAGGGAATCAAATATACGCACGAAGATTTTATGGATTTTCTAAGCTGCTTGAATTATGCAGATCGCAAGTATGATATGTTATGGGGAAGAGATGAGAATATGCTGTCCGCTTTGGTATTGGGTAACAAAGGAGCTGTCGGCAGTACCTATAACTACGCTGCACCTTTATATCTTGAGCTTATTGAGGCTTATGATCGGGGAGATCTTGAAAAAGCTAATGCTTTGCAGCAGCAATCTATCGATATGATCACATTGTTAGGGAAGTATGGTGGTATTTCAGTCGGGAAATCGTATATGAAATTGATTGGCCTTGACTGCGGAACATTTAGACTGCCCGTGAAAAATATGTCGGCAGACCAATTTGAACTCTTTAAGAGTGATGTGAACAAACTTAATTTTCAGAAGTTTTGTGCACAGTAAAATAGATCTCCCTCTCGAGATGAGTATCATGTGTGCTTACATTGAGAGGGAGATTACAAGGTAGACTGTAGGTTCGAGAATAAATAGATATGACAAAACAACATTGGATGGGAGTTATCGTGGGAATACTGTTTACAGGTGCTGTTCATGCACAGGTTGGTCGATTGGAATGGCATAAAGGCATTACGTTGCCAGCTATGCAAGATGGAAAGGCGCATATTGGTATGGCAGGACCAATAGCTGGTGTCACAGGCAATTGTTTCCTGGTTGCCGGCGGAGCGAATTTTCCACATTTACCACCTTGGAAAGGTGGGGCGAAAGAGATCCAAAAAGATGTTTTTATTTACGGAAAAAAAGAGGGACGACTGAGTTTAATAGCCCAGGATAGTCTTCCTATGGCGGTTGCTTATGCAGCCAGCCTGAGTCTACCTGATGGATTGCTGGTTATCGGTGGAGAGACTCCTGATGGAAAAACAGCCGTTTGTAGACTGATTAAATATGATGGCTCTACCAAGAAAATTACGGTGTCAGACTTTCCGAATCTCCCATTTCCGTTGGCTAATATGGGAGCGGTAGTTCATGGAAATAAACTTTTCATTGCCGGTGGTGAAATGCCTGATGCTGTATCGGATCAAGTGTTGAAATTGGATCTAGCGCATCTTGAAAAAGGATGGGTTTGTGTTGGAAAATTACCCTATGCAGTCTCCCATTTGCAATTGTTGTCTGATAGTCAAAATGGCCTGTATCTACTTGGTGGAAGAAAGGCTCATCCAGAGAGCCCTTCAACGTTATATCATGAACTGTGGTGCTCAGCCGATGATGGTAGTACTTGGTCCAAACAGGCGGACATTCCTTTTCCTGCTGCGGCAGGAACAGCTTGTGTATTGCCCGACCAAGGAATATGGTTGCTGAGTGCGGATCGGGGCAATACCTTCCATCAGGTGGAAGCGCTAATCTTTGATGCTAAAAAGGAAACAAATCCATCGCAGCGACAGAAATTGATTGATACCAAGAATAAATTGCAAATCAATCATCCCGGTTTCGGCAGAGCAGTATGGCGTTATGATCTGAAATCGGGGAAATGGAAGCGGATGGGGGATCTGCCCGCGAATGGACCTGTAACCACGACAGCCGTTGTTTGGGGCGACATGATCATCTTGCCCAGTGGCGAAATTAAGGCGGGCGTTCGTACTCCGGAGATTTTAGTAGCCACATTTTCTAAGAAATAGGATTGAAAAAATAAGATATAAAAAACTCAATATAACCCTGATAAACTTGAAATGATCTCTTCTTTACGACATAAATCTTTTTACCCATGGCTCGTTGTAGCCCTCCTTTGGGGGGTAGCCCTGCTGAATTATATGGATCGACAGATGCTATCAACTATGCGTGAAGCCATGCAGGTCGATATTCCACAGCTGCAGCGTGCCGAGACTTTTGGTGTATTGATGGCCGTTTTTCTTTACATCTATGGTATCATGAGTCCTATAGCCGGTATCGTTGCCGATCGCAGCAATAGAAAATGGCTGATTGTAGGCAGTCTTTTTGTTTGGTCGGCCGTAACGTATGGCATGGGGATGGCACACGATTACGCAACGCTATTGGCTTTACGGGCAATTATGGGATTTAGTGAAGCATTGTATATCCCAACAGCTCTTTCGCTGATCGCCGATTACCATACCGGAAAAAATCGATCGTTAGCCATTGGGCTACATATGACAGGGCTCTATACAGGTCAGGCCTTGGGCGGTTTTGGTGCCACATTGGCCGCTTCAAAAGGATGGCATACCGCTTTTCATTGGTTTGGAATTATCGGAATATGTTATGCGGTCCTATTAGCGATCTTGCTTGTGGAAAAAAAACATGAGCCATCCCTTGAGGAGCCTGCTTCGGAAGGGCGATTGTCTCTTCCCAAAAGTTTACTGCTGCTATTTTCCAATGTGGCGTTTTGGATTCTATTATTTTATTTTGCGGCTCCAAGCTTACCCGGCTGGGCCATCAAAAATTGGTTGCCAACCTTGTTTGCCGATAGCCTGAATATTCCAATGGCCAAAGCTGGTCCATTGTCTACCATCACAATCGCGATCTCATCCTTTATTGGGGTTATTGTCGGCGGAATACTGAGTGACAAATGGGTACAAAAAAATATCCGTGGCCGCATCTATACCAGTGCAATTGGGCTTGGACTAACCATACCAGCTTTATTGTTTTTAGGATTAGGTCAGACTTTACCTGCGGTGGTCGGAGCCGCAGTCTGTTTTGGAATTGGCTTTGGCATATTCGATGCCAACAATATGCCTATCCTATGTCAGGTTGTTCCTAAAAAATTGCGCGCAACCGCTTATGGTTTTATGAATATGGTGGGCGTGTTTGCTGGAGCCGTTATCACGCAATGGTTAGGGAAATTTAAAGATGAAGGTCATTTTGGTTTAGGCTTTGCATTATTAGGGGGCGCCGTACTATTGGCGTTACTCTTGCAACTCCTGTTTCTCAAACCTAAAACAACGGAGAAGTAATCGCTTTTATATCCTGAATGAATAGATGATGAAAATGAAATCCTTAATTAGCACGCTGCATACCTATATTTCAAAAAAAGTAGGCCTACTTTTAGGTTTGATTGTCTCTATCTCCATTTCAGTGGGACAACCCCGCACAAAAGTAGCTTGTATAGGTAATTCCGTAACCTTTGGTTATGGGCTCGGCAATCCTGCTCAGGATTCTTATCCGAGCCAGCTTCAAGCGTTGCTGGGCCAGCGGTTTGAAGTGAGGAATTTTGGCCATTCAGGGGCTACACTTTTACGTAAGGGGCATAGACCTTATTATAAAACGGAAGAATACAGGAAAGCCTTGGATTATAAACCTGATGTTGCCATTATACACCTGGGACTCAATGATACTGATCCGAGAAACTGGCCAAATTATAAGAACTCCTTTGCATCAGATTACGCGACTCTGATTGACTCCATACGATCCGTTAATCCCAAAGTACAAATTTACATCTGTCGATTGACTCCTATTTTTAGTGGTCATCCGCGCTTCTTATCCGGGACACGCGATTGGTACGATCAAATTCAGGCGCTTATACCGCAGATAGCAAAAAATAACCAAGTGGGACTGATCGATCTGAACAGCCCACTGCGGTATCGGATTGATCTTTTTGACGATTACTTGCATCCGAATAAGCAAGGAGCTGCATTGATTGCTGAGCAGGTCGCGCATGTACTGATCCCTGTTCTCCAAGATTTGCAAGTGGCCGAAACCATCGGTTCGGATATGGTGCTCCAGCGTAATTGGGAAAATAGCATCTATGGTAAAGGTACTGCCGCCGATGAGATCACTGTTGCATTTAATAAGAAAAACTATAAGACCCAAGTCAATCCCGAAGGCTCCTGGGCAATAAAGTTGCCTAAAATGGAAGCCGGAGGACCTTATGAGATAACAGTGCGTTCGGGCAAGCAGAAAATAGTGTTGAAAAATATTCTTTTTGGCGATGCATACCTTGCTTCGGGGCAATCAAATATGGCTTTTCAACTTCGTGGAGCCATAAAGGGCGAAGAGCTGATCAACGATGCACCACACTTAAAGAATGTGCGCCTTTTTAAATGCCGCAACCTTGTGGAGACCAATGCTGTTGCATGGGATACCGCGACCTTAAGGAAAGTAAACGATTTGGACTATTTCAGGGGTGCCTGGCGGCAAGCTACCGGGGCGGAGGCCGCACAATTCTCAGCTGTTGCTTATTCATTTGCCCAGCAGATCGCCAGCGAACAGCATATTCCCATTGGCATTATTGATCTATCGGTAGGTGGGTCTAATACCGAATCATGGATTGATCGAAAATCATTGGAATACGACGATCTGCTTGCCTCTTATATTCACAACTGGCAAAAATCAGATTTCCTGCAGGATTTCTGTCGTGAGCGCGCCAGTCAAAATCTAGCAGTTTCAAAGGTAAAAAATCAACGCCATCCGTATCAACCAGCTTACAATTTTGAAGCGGGTGTCAGCAAATGGTTGAACACAGGATTGAAAGGTATACTGTGGTATCAAGGTGAGAGCAATGCGCATAATATAGAACTTCACGAACGTCTTTTTAAAACATTGGTTTCTTCCTGGCGGAAGAGTTTTCACCAAGATCTACCTTTTTTCTTTGTTCAGCTCACAAGTATAGATAGACCTTCATGGGGTGATTTTAGAAACTCACAACGCTTACTGGAGAAAGCCAATGCTGGTACATACATGGCCGTAACGATCGATGTAGGTGATTCTTTAGATGTACATCCCCGTGAAAAGATTGTGGTAGGTCGACGGTTGGCAAATTTAGTGCGTAAACATGTGTATGGTGTGGAATTGAATGCAGATCATCCTAATCTGGTCAGGTATGCGCTTCGCGATGATAAGTTGTTATTGACATTTGATCATTGTATAAAATTAATAACCCCGGGGAATGCGCCTGTGAAAGGTTTTCAGGTAATGGACAATAAGGGGGAAATTTCTGATGTAAATGCAAATATCCTATCGGGCAATATCGTCGAAATCGTTAAGCCGAATTTCCAAATCACCAAAATACTGTATGGATATGAACCTTTTAGCCGGGCAAATCTTCAAAATGAAATTGGAACGCCAGTGTCCACTTTTGATTTGACGATCAACTAAACATAAGACGATCAGATAAATAGAAATAAATTGACACAAAAACTAGAACAGATGAAACAGACAAGTATAAAAGATACCGCAAATATAATAGACACTGATTACTTGAAGGAGTTGGAAGCTTTTTATCGTGATCAGCTTTTAAAAGACACTGTACCATTTTGGTTTCCACGATCGATTGACCATGAATGTGGCGGCTACCTATTTATGCGTGATCATGATGGGGCTTTGATTGATACAGATAAAGCCGTGTGGATACAGGGAAGGGCATGCTGGTTGCTGGCCACACTTTACAATACAGTTGAGCAAAAAGAAGAATGGCTGGAAGGGGCCCGGATAGGCTATGAATTTTTGAAGAAACATTGTTTTGATGCAAACGGCAAAATGTATTTTCATGTAGACCGCATAGGTAACCCAATTCGTATGCGTCGTTATTTCTTTTCGGAGACTTTTGCGGCAATCGCCTTTGCAGCCTATGCAAAAGCGACGGGAGATGCCGGTATTGCTGTGGAAGCACGTGAGCTGTTTGGAATTTGTCTGGCTTATGCACAGGGAGAAAGATTGGTGGAACCAAAGTACCAACAGACCAGGCCAATGAAAGGGATCGGTGTGCCGATGATTATGATCAATACCGCACAGCAAATTCGCGAAACAATTGGAGATCCACGCTGTGATTTCGTTATCAGTGATTTTATCGCGCAGATTGAACGTGATTTTGTAAAAGATGACATACGTTGTGTGATGGAACAAGTTGGTCCTGAAGGTGAAATTGTTGATCATATTGACGGGCGCACACTCAATCCCGGACATGCCATCGAAGGAGCTTGGTTTATCTTGCATGAAGCGAAATATCGGGCGAACGATCCGCATCTGATTGACCTGGGCTGTCGCATGTTGGATTATATGTGGGAGCGCGGCTGGGATACAGAATATGGTGGTATACTATATTTTCGAGATGTCTATGGAAAGCCGGTACAAGAATATTGGCAAGATATGAAGTTTTGGTGGCCACAGAATGAAACGATTATAGCAACATTACTCGCTTACCTAATGACGGGAAATGAGAAATATAAAAGTTGGCATCAGCAGATCAATCAGTATGCCTATGATCATTTTCATGATAAAATCAATGGTGAGTGGTATGGGTATTTGCATCGTGATGGGAAGATTGCGCAAACGGCAAAAGGTAATTTATTTAAAGGACCTTTCCATCTCCCTCGTCAAGAGTGGTATTGTATGCAAATACTACAGGAATTTAACACGATTAAGGGATAACATGATGCGACAAACTGTAGCGACAACTAAGTTCATCCAAAGGCTGATGATGATTGTCATGATGATCTCTCCGCTATATGGTATGTCCGAAAAAATCAGACCTTTGCTTCCCATGCCGCAGTCTGTTACCTGGAAAACTGGGTATTACCAGGTCAAACATATTGTGTGTGTACGCACCAAAGGAGAAGTGTCAACTACAGATAGACAGACTTTGACAGCACTGCTAAGCGATTGGGATGTAAGGCGGATAGACTTCGATAGCAAAGAAAATATAGCTATAACGATTAGTTGCAATAAAGAAATGAAACTTCCCTCGTCTTCTTTGGAAGGCTATCGCATCGTTATAGATAAAAGGGGAGTAAACATTGAAGCCCGAGCGGGTAAAGGGGTTTTCTATGCCCTGCAAACTTTGCGTCAACTGGGAGGCAGCGATGGTAAGTTGCCGTATTGCGACATTACAGATTATCCATCTTTTCGTTGGCGTGGCTACTTGGTAGACGTGGGAAGAAATTTTCAGTCTATGCAGGTGTTGAAGCAGCAGATCGATCAGATGGGGCGCTATAAATTGAATGTCTTTCACTTTCATTTCACCGAGGATATTGCATGGCGACTGATCAGTAAAAAATATCCCGGTTTGACCGACTCGGCAAATATGGAGCGTTGGAAGGGAAAGTATTATACAGTCGACGATATGCAGCAGCTGATCCGGTATTGTCGTGATCGCCATATTCAGCTCGTACCCGAAATTGATATGCCGGGGCATTCCGCAGCATTTCGCCGTTATTTTAAAACCGATATGCAGAGCGATAGCGGCATAGCGATCATTAAAGAACTGGTGAAGGAATTTGCGACCACCTATCCCGGATTACCTTATCTGCATATTGGCGGGGATGAGGTGAAAATTCACAATCAAGCATTTTTGCCGATGATGACAAAATGGACGGAGGATTTAGATCTAAAAACCATCGGCTGGGAGCCTGGTGGTAATTTGCAGCCACACACAATCCGCCAGCTTTGGATGGGTGGGCCACAGGCTATTACCAATGACTCACCTTTTGAAGTGATTGACTCACAGCATTTGTATATCAATCATATGGATCCTTTGGAAACAGTGACGACCTTGTTCTATAGGGAATTGGGTGGTCAATCGTCAGAAAATGAAAAGTTAATGGGTGCGACGTTATGTTCCTGGCCCGATCGTGCAGTCCATCATGAGCGCGATGTATTCCATCAGAACGCAGTTTACCCTGCTTTGCTAACTTTTGCGGAACGAAGCTGGCGAGGAGGAGGAGATTTTGAATGGCGTAGTAATATCAAAACGGATGTAAAGGGATTAACGCAATTTGCTGAATTTGAAAAGCGTTTGCTCCGACATAAAAGATTGTATTTTAAAGATCTTATTTTTCCGTATTACGCACAAAGTGGGCAAAAATGGATGTTGTATGGGCCTGTGGAAAATAAAGGTGATCTGAGCATGGTCTTAAAAAATGAAGCGACAGGAAAATTTACCGCTTTAAAAAAGATCGGTGAGTTTTATGGTGGAACTATCGTTTTACGCCATTGGTGGGCTGATGTGGTAAAAGGGGCTATTGATCGGCCGCTTGAAAACAGCACCGTATATGCTGTGAGCAAAGTATGGAGTGAAAAAGGGGGAAACCAAAGTTTTTGGATCGGTTTTAACGACCTCTCCCGTTCATATGCCAGTGATTCACCAAATTTGGGAACCTGGGACGATAGAATGAGCAAGATTTGGGTAAACGGACGTGAAGTGCTTCCGCCGAATTGGCAACATGCTGGCCAAAAAGGAAATTTGGAGCTCCTATTGGTTGATGAAGGTTACAGCTACCGAAGTCCAAGCATTGTTCTGCTGGAGAAAGGCTGGAATACAGTTGTGGTGAAACTTCCTGTGGGGAAATTAAAAGGGAAAGATTGGCAAAATCCACTAAAATGGATGTTTACCTGCCTGCCGATTGAAAGGGAGTAATAAATAACCGATCGCATTGTATTAACACAGATGAATTTTTTAAATAGAAGTAACAATAAAACTTATATAGATATGAAGAAATTAGGGACAATGTTGGTATTTGCACTGTTGGCAGGAATTTGTCACGCTCAGGAAGTGAATGTATTTGTTTCAGGAGAAGATGGCTATAAAAGCTACCGCATACCTGCTATTGTAAAGGATAAAAGCGGACAGTTAATTGCTTTTGCAGAAGGTAGGGTGGATCATGCTGGCGATTTTGGTAATGTAGATATTGTTTATAAAACCAGTAAGGATAATGGAAAAACTTGGGGGGCATTGCAAGTTGCTGTTGACAAAGATAATTTGCAGGTCGGAAATCCAGCTCCGGTAGTGGATCTATTGGATCCCGCATATCCTAAAGGACGCCTGTTTCTTTTTTATAATACGGGTAATAATCATGAGGGAGAAGTCCGCAAAGGAAATGGTTTGCGAGAATGTTGGTCAATTAGTTCGACCGACGGTGGTAAGACGTGGTCTAATCCAGAAAACATAACGCTTGAGACGCATCGTCCCAATCAACCATCCGTAAATGCACAATATATTTTTAAGGAAGACTGGCGGACTTATGCAAATACGCCCGGACATGCTTTACAATTTGATTCGGGCAAATATAAAGGACGTATTTATATTCCGGCTAACCATTCTGAAGGAAACCCGAAAGAAAATGGCAAGGACTATTTTGCGCATTCGTATTACTCGGACGATCATGGAAAGACATTCAAGATAGGATCAAGTGTGAAATTTGAAGGATCAAATGAAACAATGGCCGCACAGATCTCTAACACAGGGCTGTATATGAATTCCCGTAATCAACAAGGTAATATAAAATCGAGGATTGTATCCTATTCCGGTGATGGTGGTGTCAATTGGGATACAACCTATTATGATAAAAATCTGCCCGATCCGGTCAACCAGGGTTCAGTGCTTTCCTGGCAAAAGAAAGGAAAATATATATTGGCTGTGTGTAATGCTGCATCAACCAATAGAAGAGACAATCTAACCGTTCGATTAAGTAATGATCAGGGCAAAACATGGTATTTTAATCAGGTTGTGGCCAAAGCGCCGGAGGGTGTGAAAGGGGATTATGCTGCTTATTCCGATTTAGTACTTTTAAATAAAAATAATCTCGGCGTTTTATTTGAAAAAGAAAATTACAGCAAAATTGTCTTTTTGCCCGTAAATTTTAAATGATCGGGCACATCGTATTATCGAAATAATCCGCATTTTCTTTCATTTCTTCCTTTTGGTTAAAGCAGGAAGGAATGAAAGAAAAAAATGAATCTTCGATTATTATCCGGCTTGCTCCACAAGCTGTTAAATAACGATATAAACTTAAATAAAACCAATAATCCAAAACTAAATGAGAAAAACCAAATTTTGGCTGGTGTTGAGCCTAATCGCAACCAGCCTGTCTATTTTTGCCTGCAAAAAAGACTCGACAACAACAAAAACTCCGATTCCGGAAGTAAGTAAGGCGAAGGCCTCGACTAAGCTATTCAATGCAACTACTGTAGCGACAACAGATTACGAATTGATCTGGTCGGATGAGTTTAATAGTAGTGGGGGATTTGATTCCACAAAATGGTCTTATGCTGACAGGGGCACTGTCGCATGGAATAAGTATATGACCTCCTTGCCGGCTTATGCATCCCAAGATGGGAGCAATCTCGTATTGCGTATGGATAATGCTGTTGTGGCCGGAGATCCTGTTGCCTATCATGCTGGGGGAGTTAAGTCGATGGGAAAATTTAGTATGACTTATGGAAAAGTTGAAGTGAGGGCCAAATTTACGCAAGGAAGAGGTTCATGGCCTGCTATTTGGATGATGCCCGAACCTGCTACAGCGTATGGCGGCTGGCCTGGCTGTGGTGAAATTGACATTATGGAGCATGTCAACAACGAAAGTGTAATGTACCATACGATCCATAATGGCTCAGTTACCAATGCAAATGGTGGGAGCACAGCATCGAAATCTGCCACCTATAATACGACAGATTACAACTTATATACAATGATCTGGAGTCCAAACGACATTCGATTTTACGTCAACAATGTATTGCAGTATACCTACGCAAGAGTTTCCGGTGGGGGAACGCAGCAGTGGCCATTTGACGTCCCTTTTTATCTGATTCTAAATCAGGCCGGTGGAGCTGGATGGCCAGGGGCGATCACAAATGCTGACTTGCCCTTTAATATGCAGGTAGATTATGTACGTGTGTATAAACTGCCTTTATTTAGTAATGGCGATTTCGAAAATGGTGTCATCTATCCATGGACAACATGGGGCGGTGGTTCATCGGTCGTTTCTACCGATGCCCGGACAGGAACCAAATGCATCCGCGAAACAGGCGGAGAGACATCCATTGAACAATACCTGACCGGTTTAACGCCGAATACCACCTATCGGTTCGGTGGCTACGCCAAAGTGTCTGCAGCTGGCCAGTCGGTCAGTATCGGTGTCAAAAATTATGGGGGAACTGCTGTTGATGCGACTATAGGTACAACCACCTACTCCAATAATTCGGTTACTTTTACAACTGGAACCAATAATACCACTGCTACGGTCTATTTCTATAAACCATTGAGCGGTACGGTGTATGGTGATGATTTCTATTTGGAAAAATTGTAAAACACCGTAGTTGAAAGAGCAGCGGTTGAACTAAACCGCTGCTCTTTTAGCGATACTGCGTGATGACGGGGCATCGGTCCTCAGTGAGGATGTCGATATCACTACCGAAGGAAAAATGGAAGATAGTGCCGAATAAAGGCCATGAATCTTCGCTTTAATATTTAAGCGCAGTGTCTCCTTATTTCTTCAAAATAAGAGTATGTCCATTTTGATAGAGTGTCATTTTATTTTCACTACGTTCGAAAACTATTTTTACACCAAATTGTGGTTGGACCAGCGTGTTTCTATCCTTGGGTTTCAGCTGAAATGAAGGTTGACCAACGACCTGTCCAAACACCTTGTTGCCCTCTCTTGTAATATTTATCTGAATAGGAGGTTGCTCGCTTTTGTATTCGCCGACGAGACTTGAAATTTCTTCCTCTGTCAATTGTATTTCCGAAAGATCAGGAAGTGGAAAAGGTTTTTTATAAAGCTCGCCAAGGCTGAATTTTAGAATTTCATTATTATTATAATTGTTGGCATTACTAATAAGTGCGACGTTATAATTGCCGTCATCAAAATGACCAGCTACGGAGGAGTATCCATCTATACCACCTGTGTGGCCAAACCCTATATGTTCATAGAATGGCAATTGGAATAAGCCCAGTCCATAACCCTGATCTATTTTTTTCATCTCTTCCAGGCTTGCAGCATTGATTATTTTATGGCTAAATAAACCATTGAAAAATTTGTCCAGATCTGCTGGAGTTGACCAAACTGCTCCGGCACCAAGCGGAACAGAATTGTCCGTGTGTGGTTCAAGGCTCCATTCTTGCGTGTAACGATAGGATTCGCTAACATCCCTGCTGTTATTTTGTGGACGGCCAAATGTGGTCTGTTCCAACTTTAATGGTCGACAGATATATTCTTTCAATAGAGCAGCATAGTCTTTTTTCCATACTTTTTCCAGGATATAAGTAAGTAGAATATAGTTTGAATTACTGTATTCATGTTTGCTTCCGGGGGTAAATTCAGCTCCGCCTTTGACCATGCGTTCAACAAGTTCCTGCTCAGTTTGGGGTTTAGTGTTCCATGTCAAATAATCTTTGTCGTCCGTGACGCTATGAACTCCGCTGCTATGATTTAACAATTGACGAACGGTAATCTTTTCGGCGTTTGGAATGCTCTTAAAGTATGTTGCTAATGTCTGGTTTAACTGGAGTTTTCCGAGTTCTATCGTTTTTAAAACAAGTGTTGCGGTGAAAGTTTTGGAGATCGAGCCAATCCCATACCGTGTATCTATGGTCGCTTTCTTTTTCTGTACCAGGTCTGCATATCCAATTGCCTTTTGATAGAGTAGTTGATCGCCCTTGCTGATCGCAATACTGCCCATCCAGACATTATTTTTATCCATGAGAGACATCAGGCTGTCCATGCGAACAGGATTGAATTCCTGGGCTTTGAGAGTGGGGCCCGTTAGCGTTGCTAAGAGGGGCAATAAGACTGTGGTTCTTTTCATAATTTATGGTGAATAGATTTTTTGAGTTTCAAAATTAACGTAGAGGAATAGTAAAGTCCACTGATGATAAATAGAAAGGCCGGAATGAAATAATTGCCCAATTGTTCGTAACGTAGGGCTTCTTCGTGCTGTAAAATAAGTTTGCCGAATATGAAAAACTTGTTGGGTGCATAGAAAAATCCGACTCCGTGAGGATCAATAAACTTGGCCACGACTAGAAAGACGGCGATGAGCATAAGGGTATAGATGATATAATAAATCATGTTTACGATCCCTTGTGTGAGCATGATAGGTACCCGTAATAAGGATACGGATTTACGAGGAGATTCTATTGACGGGGCAATGGACGTTGACAAAATCATTTCCTTGATAAAAGTCTGCGGTAACCCGAGTTTATCTAAGATTTCTTGGAGCTGACTAGGCAGGGCATTCTGGATTAATTGCGGAGGAAGCTGCTGTTGCAATGCCTCAAATATGTGGCTATTGATTTCACATAATATATCCTGTCTTTGCTCCAAGGCTAATTTTTTTACAAGAGCCGTTGCTGTTGACATGTAGTCTTGATATAGCCGGGCTGAGGATCTATTTGTAAAGGGTATCTGATTATAATGCATGCGTCAAAGTGGTTAAATGTTGGTTTAAGCTTGTCCAGTAGGTTCTCATTTCTAAGAAGGTACTTTGGCCTTCCTTTGTTATTTTGTAATATTTTCTTGGAATCCCAGTAGCCTGAGGCACCCAGTTCGATTCGACCAATCCTTCGTTTTTTAAACGGATCAATAAGGGGTATAAAGTTCCTTCAGCAATATCAATGGCCGTTTTCTTCTTGACCTCCTGGATAAGATCGTAGCCATAGTATTCCTGATCATAGGCAAGAATACCTAATACAACAAAAGAAAGACTTCCTTTTTTTAGCTGTGAAATCCATTTGTCAATAAATTCTTTGTTCATGGAAGTAAATATATAACAAAATACATAGTAATACAATGTATTGTTTTAAATTTTTAATATACCTCCTTATGAAGGAAAGTGTCCTAATTAAAAAAGATGGGGAAGTGGATTTGATGTTACTTTGATTGAGTTTTTTCTAAAAAAAAAACACTTGAAGTGGGGAACTTCAAGTGTTTAACCTAACCAATTATTAACCTAAATTTATGAAAAGTATACTTTCTCAAGTATAACAAACTATGTTCAATATCTGTGCCATTCTATTTGTTAGTTTTATAATATTTTTCTTTGTGTTATTTTTGTTACGTATTATCTCCGGATTTGGTTGATGTTATATCTTATTTGGTAATATTTTTATGTTTTTAAAGATATTCAACAGCCTAAAAAGTGCTGAGTTAATTTTATATACTATTTTTGACTACTTTATTACCCAAATTGTCCTTTTGTGTATATAAAAGAAAACAGCGGCTGTCCGAAAATAGGGTAATTGTAGTTATGGAGCGTAATATTTGAAGAGGTCTTTCCACTCATCATCCAAATTACCTTTGTATACGTTTTGTTTGGCACGACGATACCAATATTCTGCATTCCATTGATCGCCTTCTTTGCGATGTAAATAAGCATGAACATGTGCTGCGTCAGTTCCGCCCAATTGATCGATCAGGTCATGCGCGGTTTTCCAATTTCCTTTTAGATCATACCAAAGTGACTTTTGTACCGCTGTCCAATGCTGAAGCGGAGCTTCAAGAGATTGAAATTCTTCTATTGTCATATTTTATTCTGTTATTTCTTTGCTCCAGATTTCATAAATATCGTCTCCTTTCGAACTTTTTCCTTTATGATGCCATGCGCCATTCAGGATTTCACCATCAAAGGCCAGTTCTTGCCCAACTCTATTATTGTCTCTCGAAAAGAACTGTATTTTTTCAGTATACCGATTATTAGTGTACTGATAGTCACCTCCGCCTGTACCATAGAAACCTTTTTGAGCAGGATTAATCGCTACCCATTGAAAATATCCATCAACCAATATTTTGATTGTTTTACGATCTGCTTTGGGAATATCTTGCATTTTGCCTTCTTGCTGGCGACCAGTGATCCGCCAAAGTGCATCAAGGTCTTGTGGAACTTTTTTCTGCTTGATATAGAGGTGGTAGCTATCGGCAGTTTTTAGTCGAAGGGAGTCTGCATCAATCCGATAAGGTAATTGGGTTGTTTTGCCAATGGCAGCCGAATCCTGTGAGTTATACTCGACAGCGATAGTGATCAGATTATGCTTCTTATCAAGTGCGCCGCCCCAGGTATGCTGAAAACGTTTTCTGACGTCATCGTAACTTATAAATGAAATATAATGGTCTTTAACGAGCATTAAATGTTTATTGATGCCATCCTGGTACAGGTAGGCCCCGTCGTGAAGTTGCTGCTGTGCCTGGATTTTAGAAAAATAGATTCCAAAAAACAGAAAGAATAGGAGGGTACAATTTTTCATAACGGGTCTAAACTTGTTTCCCTTAAAGATACAAAATAAAACAGCGACACGGACGACGAACATTGGATTTAATCGAATCAAAAAAAGCTGACCAAGCGATGCCTTGCCTCCAAAAAGTTAGACACTTTTCTTGGCAGTTCAGCGAACGGTCAGCTTTTTTGATTCGGAGCTAAATGTATCTATTTGAACTTACTCGCCAATGCAGCGAGCTTGCTGGCCATATCCGTTTGTGGTTCGGCCTGCTTTTTAAAATCATTTTTTTTGTTTTTGGGTAGCGCAGGCTTCTCATCTGTTTTCATTGACAATGCTATGCGACTACGTTTTTCGTCTACTTCTGTTACCGTTACCATGACGTGTTGCTGTACTTTGACGACTTCATGCGGATCGGATATATAGCGATTAGATAATTGGCTTAGGTGTACCAAGCCATCTTGATGTACGCCAATATCAACAAAGGCTCCGAAATTCGTAATATTGGTTACGATTCCCGGCAGTTTCATGCCAACCCGTAAGTCGCCAATACTGTTGACTCCATCCGTGAATGAGAATGCTTCGAATTTTTCCCTTGGATCTAATCCAGGTTTTGCTAATTCATGAAGAATATCATTCAATGTCGGTAATCCAACTTCCTCTGAGATATAATTTTTCAAAGGAATAGATTTTCTCAGGTCAGCGTCAGTTAGTAGGTCTTCTACTTTTTTGCCGAGGTCTTTAGCCATTTGCTCAACTAAAGTATAGCGCTCAGGATGCACAGCCGACGAATCGAGTGGATTGGCAGCATGTCGGATGCGTAGAAAGCCTGCTGCCTGTTCGAATGCTTTATCGCCAAGACGGGGAACTTTCTTTAGCTCGCGTCTGGAGGCGAAAGGACCGTTTTCATTTCTATATTTTATAATCTGTTGTGCTAGGGAAGGACCTAATCCAGATACATAGGCTAAAATTTGTTTGGAGGCAGTATTCAGTTCAACACCGACAGCATTTACACAGCTGATAACAGTGTCGTCCAGAGAAGTTTGGAGTTTATTTTGATCTACGTCATGTTGATATTGTCCGACACCGATCGATTTTGGATCAATCTTAACAAGCTCAGCCAATGGATCCATCAATCGTCTACCAATAGATACTGCACCACGTACCGTAACATCTTGATCTGGAAATTCTTCACGAGCAGTTTCGGAAGCCGAATAAATAGAGGCTCCACTTTCATTGACCATAACGATGGTAACGTTATTTAATCCGAGTTTCCGTACAAATTCTTCCGTTTCGCGACCAGCGGTTCCGTTGCCGATTGCGATGGCTTGGATATCGTATTTCGAGACTAAATACTGAATTGTTTTTTTTGCCTCTGCCAGTCCATTGGCACCCGTATGTGGAAAGATAGCCGTATTTTCTTTGAGCTGTCCCTGTTCATCCAGAACAACCGTTTTACAGCCTGTACGAAATCCTGGGTCGATCGCAAGCAGCCTTTTCTGCCCTAGTGGAGCGGCTAGAAGTAATTGGCGAACATTGTCGGCAAAAACTTTGATGGCCTCTTCATCGGCTTTTTGACGTGTCAATACACGAATTTCAGTCTCCATGGAAGGTTTTAACAGACGCTTGTAGCTATCGACCAAGGCGAGTTTTACCTGAGCTGCGGCATCGTTGGCACCCTTAACATAGATGGATTCGATACGGGGTAGAATTTCTTCTTCATTGATCGCTATATCTAAGTAGAGCAGCTCTTCTTTTTCCCCGCGGCGCATGGCCAGCACACGATGGGAAGGTGCATCCTTCAAAGATTCAGACCATTCGTAATAATCTTTATATTTTAGGGCAGCTTCTTCTTTTCCAGGAACTACTTTTGAAACAAATGCGCTTTTTTCGAGGAATATCGCTCTCGATTTGGCTCTCACTGTCGCATCTTCGGCAATGACCTCTGCAATGATATCGCGGGCACCTGCTAGTGCCTCCTCAGTATTTTTTACGCCTTTTTCTTCATCAATTAGACTGTCGGCAAGGGCGAGGAAATCGCCCGTTTCTTGCGCCAAAATAAGGTCCGCTAAAGGTTGCAGACCTTTTTCACGTGCCACACTTGCGCGAGTTTTACGCTTAGGTTTGTAAGGCAGATAGATATCTTCAAGACTGGCCATGGTTTCGGCATTCAAAAGCTGCTGTTCAAGCTCCGCTGTCAATTTCCCCTGATCGTTGATAGATTTAAGAACAGCTTCTTTACGTTTATCTAAATCGCGCAGCTGCTGGAAACGATCTCTGATATTGGTGATTTGAACTTCGTCCAAACTACCAGTCATTTCCTTGCGGTAGCGTGAGATAAACGGAACGGTAGCGCCTTCGTCTAATAGTGCTATAGTCGTGCGAACCTGTTTTTCGCTAATAGAAAGCTCGTTAGCAATAGTAATTTCGTGTGTTGATAAGCTCATTGTCGGTTTAATCTTAAAAAGTAGAGCTGTTGAATCACCATTCAACAGCTCTAAGTATATCTAATTATAAACTAAAGTAGTAAAATTAAGCAGGTTTATTGGTATTGTCCTGCTCAGGAACTTTTTTATCTTCTACCTCGTTGTTTTTAGTTTCAGCAAAATGATCGTTATATCCGTACGTGATGTGGGATGGCTCTTCGCCGTAATCGGGTTGTTTATGCGGATTATGTTCGACGACACCGGCAGGTGTTGTGAATTCATATTTTTTCTTAGGCTGCTCTGTTTCTGAACCTTCTACGGTTTCCTGCGGCTTAGCCTCTTCTTCGTGTGCTGCTTGAGCCTTCTCTTCAGCTAAACGCACATCATTAGGAACAGCTTCTTCTTTTACTTCTGTTTTAACGTCTATGTCTTTCTCGAAATTATTGATTTGATCTGAAATTTCACGCTTGATACCTTCTGATGCATCTTTGAACTCACGTATTCCTCTTCCTAAACCTCTCGCCAATTCAGGAAGTTTTTTGCCTCCAAAAAGTAACAAGATTGCAAAAACAATTAAGATCATCTCTTGTGTTCCGATGTTTAGAAATGCTATTACTGGATTGTACATACTCTTTTTCCTCTTCTTTTGATTACTAACTAGATGCTAAGGTACATTTATATTTCTATAGTTCTTAGACCCAAAAGTAAATTTAAGATAATTTTAAGGTATTTGAAACATAAAAATTACTTAACAAAGTGCGGTTATTTGATGGGTATAAATTGTTATATTTTTGCTAAATATTTTTTAATATGACGATAGGTTAGCAATATCTTCGTATTTTTGTGGCTATTTTTTTAGGGAAATCGATTATGTTGGGAAAATTTAAAACATTTAAACCGTATTACAAAAGTACGATGGTATTGGCGGGGCCAGTGGTGATCTCACAATTGGGACATACACTGGTGCATACCGCAGATAGTGTAATTGTTGGACATTTTGCAGGAACCATTCCATTGGCCGCAGTTTCGTTGGTACATGCTGTTTTTATGGTTGTTATGGTTATCGGCTTGGGAATTGCTTATGGCATCACGCCGTTGATTGCGCAGGAGAATGGCCGTGATAATAAAAAAGAATGTGCCATATTGTTGTCCAATAGCTTTTGGTTAAATATTATCGCAGGACTCTTGTTGTTCGCTTTAGTTTATTTTGGTTCGATGTTGGCTATCGATCACCTCAACCAAGATCCGGCCGTGGTAAAGGAGGCAAAGCCTTATTTACTTATTCTGAGTTTATCGATGCTTCCGTTGATGGTGTTTAGCACATTTAAGCAATTTGCCGAAGGCTTGGGCTTTACAAAGCAAGCCATGAATGTGACTATTTGGGGGAATGTACTGAACATTATTTTGGCGATCGTCTTTGTTAAAGGGATGTTTGGTATTAGCCCTATGGGGGTCAAGGGAGTCGGATACAGTACATTGATCGACCGTGTGTTAATGATGTCTGTGATGATGACCTATGTATTGCGATCGCAGAAATTTAAAGAATATATTCAATACTTTAAGGTGACATTGGTAGATCGGCAACGATTGCTTAAGATCGTGCGGATCGGGGCACCCGTGGCTATGCAATATGTATTTGAAATTGGGGCTTTTGCAGGGGCCTCCCTATTAGCCGGTACGATAAGTGCTACAGCGCAAGCTTCTCATCAAGTAGCCATCCAGCTGGCTGCGATGACGTATATGATGGCGAGTGGTATCGCTGCTGCTGCAACAATCAAGGTGGGTAATAGTTATGGTAATAGAAACCTTTTTCGCCTCGAACGATTTGCCATCACCTCGTATCAATTGGTGTTGATCTTTATGATGATTACAGCGTCTTTGTTTGCGTTGTTGAATAATTATTTACCTTATATCTTTACCTCAGATCATGCTGTGGTGATTATTGCTTCTCAGCTGTTGATTATTGCGGGACTTTTCCAATTGTTTGATGGTACGCAAGTTGTCGGTCTGGGTGTGTTACGTGGTATGGGGGATGTGAATATTCCAACCATTATCACATTTATTGCTTATTGGATTATAGGGCTACCAAGCGGCTACCTCATGGGAGTGGTATTTAACTGGGGTATCAAGGGGATTTGGTATGGGCTGACATTAGGTTTGTTAACCTCTTCGCTTTTACTTTATCTGCGGTTTCAATTGGTGATCAAGAAGAAGAAAATACAATTCGAACAAAGTATGTTTAAGTAACAAAAAATATATTTTAAATAATAAAAAAGGCTCGGTTATAAAAATGCCCCAAAAAGTTAGACACTTATTTGGGGCATTTTTATTATTTATCGATTTTGATTGTTAGATCACTCTATTGCTATCCCAATTTTCCAGGTAGTCCGCCACACGTTTTAAGAAGGTACCTCCGAGGGCACCATCGATTGCACGGTGGTCGTAAGAAAGTGAAAGATACATCATATGTCTAATACCAATCATATCACCATACTCTGTTTCTATGACTGCTGGTTTTTTCGTAATTGTACCTACAGCCAAGATTGCAGCTTGCGGTTGGTTAATGATAGGAGTTCCCATAATATTGCCAAAAGCGCCGATATTGGTGAATGTAAATGTGCCATCTTGTGTGTCGTCAGGTTTTAATTTATTTGCCCGTGACCGTTGTGCGAGGTCGTTGACACTTTTACTTAAGCCTACTAAGCTTAATTGATCTGCATTTTTGATAACAGGAACGATGAGATTGCCATTAGGCAATGCTGCCGCCATACCAATATTGATGTTTTTCTTCTTGATGATATTGTAACCGTCGATCGAGATATTGACCAATGGAAAATCTTTGAGCGCCTTGCTAATCGCCTCGATAAACAAAGGGGTGAACGTAATGTTTTCTCCCTCGCGTTTTTTATAGGCATCTTTAACTTTATTGCGCCACAAAACTAAATTGGTTACATCTGCCTCAACAAAAGAACATACATGGGGAGAGGTTTGTACACTTTTGACCATATGGTCTGCAATCAACCTTCGCATGCGGTCCATTTCAATGATTTCATCACTGCCATTGGCCACAGTGTGAACATGCGATGGAGCAGTGGAGATTATTTTCGGAGATTCTGTAGCCGTGTTCGTGTGCTCTGCCGGAATAGACTTTGGTGTTTTTGAGGATGAATCTCGATGTGTTACATACGTTAAAATATCTTCCTTTGTCACTCTTCCCTCTGCTCCAGTACCCTGGATACGGTCAAGTTCATCTTGGGACAATCCTTCGTGACGTGCGATATTCTTTACTAAAGGTGAATAGAAACGAAGGGTATTCTCGTAGGGAGAAGACGAAATTTCAGCCGCTACATTTGGCAGCTGGTCTACACCAGGGATATTCAACTCTATGATCTCTTCGTGAATTGTCGCTGAAGGAACTGTATTTTCTTGTGCTTGAATCGCAGGTTCTTCATTTTCGCCCTCAATTTCTATAATTGCAACGACTTCACCAACTTGGACAGTCTGGTCTACGGTATAGCAATGCTCTTTTAAAACACCTTTTACAGGGGAAGGTACCTCTGAATCAACTTTGTCCGTTGCGATTTCCAATAAAGTGTCATCTTCATCAATCAGGTCACCAGGTTGTTTTAACCATTTTGTGATTGTTGCCTCGGATACACTTTCTCCCATTTTTGGGAGCAAGAGTTTATATAAAGCCATATTTTTTAGCAATCTCGTTATAGAAAAACGAAGTTAAATAAATTGTGGTTTACTTTCAACAATTTAAAATATTATTCCTTAAATAACTTGTTTTTTGAAATATTATTTTACTTTATTGTGTATCTTGTTCTTTTTCTTTTACAAGCAACTTCCACAAAAGTAATAAAGCATTCATACGGGTACGTTCGATGTTGATCAGTCTTTCGTTATTAAACTGAAACTTCTTGGTTAAAATTTCTTTTTTTCCCGCAACAGCTACCCAGATAGTGCCAACTGGTTTCTCATTTGTTCCACCACCTGGCCCCGCTATCCCAGTTGTCGCAATTGCATAATCCGACGAAAATGCCTTTTTTGAACCGGAAGCCATTTCAATAGCAGTCTGCTCACTTACTGCGCCATATTGGATCAGTGTTTCTTCTTTGACGTTCAACAATTGTTGTTTTAAAGCGTCGGAGTAGGGGATAGTACCACCAAGGAATATAGCGCTGCTTCCTGCTACTGCGGTTATTGAAGCGGCAAGGCTACCACCTGTACAGCTTTCTGCGGTAGTCAATGTAGCACCTCGGCGGCTAAGCTCTTTAATTAAATAAGGTTCGATGCTGGTATCATAATCTGCAATGACATATTGTTGTAAACGATGGAGTAGCTTTGTTTTAAAAAGGGCAACCTGGAGCATAATGTCAGATTTATTCCTGCTTTTACCAGAGAGTCTCAATCGTATAAAGGCCAAGGTTGGTAGATAGGCCAATTTTATGCTTGACGGAAGTTCTGATTCGATATCCTTTATTTCTTCTGCCAAATAAGATTCTCCGATTCCGCCGACCAAAATTGTCTCATGACAGATAAATAAGTCAGGATCCTGTTTGGCTAATAAAGGCAGCACATGTTTTTCCATCAGAAATTTCATCTCAAATGGCACTCCAGGCATAAAAATAAACTTCTTTTGGTTCTGGTGTACCAGCATGCCGGGTGCAGTGCCATAGTCGTTAAATAGGACTTCACAATTTGCCAAAACATCGGCCTGCTGCAGATTGATGTCGAGCATTTTTAGATTGCGCGATTCAAATATGTTGGTCACGTGCCGAAGTACATGCTCATCCCGTATCAAGGTGGTTCCAAAATACGCTGCAGCAGTTTTTTTTGTCACATCATCTTTCGTCGGGCCCAGACCTCCGGTGATTAAAATAAGATCTGCTCGAGCAGAGGCCTCTTTCAATGTCGTTGAAATAGCCTCTTCAGTATCAGGGATCGATGTCATTTGAACGATATCGACTTCGAATTGGAGCAGTTGCTTGGCAATCCAGCCTGAATTGGTATCAATGATCTGCCCGATGAGGATCTCATCGCCTATGGTAATAATCTCTGCTTTCATCTTTAAAATAATTATGCAACCACCTCCCTACTTTGAAAAATGCATCTGTGGGGGATAGTGTTGGATTTTCTCAATCTTTTGGTGTTAAAATTTCCATGCGCTAGCGCCTAAAAAATGAAAATTCAATACCAGAAGATTCAGGATATAAACTTACATAAAATTGCGGCACAGCGAAATGGTAAAAATGTATTTGATGGAAGAAGTTTTTTGAAAAGAAACTGAGGGTTCTGCTGACCAATACAAGTACGGCATTTCAAAAAAAAGCAGTTATTTTAAAAATAACTGCCTCCTGAACTGGCTCTTTTTGTGAGCTTAAGATCTTGTAAGATCGATGCCTTTGCGCGAATGGTGACGTTATAGCTTCGGAACCGCCCAAAAGGCATCCAGCCAAATGACATATCCCAACAATGCAGATCTCGATAGATATTGAAAGAGGTCATGACCACTTCCTTCTGTTTGAAATCGTATCCCGATTGAAAGGTGACTTTCCATTTTGGTGTAACACTGAAGTCGCCATGCAAGTTCAAGGTGCTCGTGATCTGGCTCTGCATTCTTCGTGTACTGGAGTTGAACGATTTTGCCATATTGAAACTGAACGATGCCGCAAGGTTCCATGGGATATTAAAGTCCACAAATGCGTTTGGATCTGAGCTGATTCGAGCCAAGGCCTGTGCTTGCTCAGGAGTCATACCTGCTCCAGACATTTCTTTTCTTAAAGAATCGATATTGTTATTACGTGATTTCGCAGCCTTAGGATTCAGACTATAGTCAAAGGAAAGACCAAAGTTTGTCAGACGAGCAAGGCTACCGTCTTTAATGGCATAGCGATTTACGCGGACACCATTTTCATTGACCGAATAGGGATCAAATGTACCGTTGAAGTTTACATTCATCTTTTGGTCGAAGAAAGCTGTACGGCCAGAGAAAGTAATTGGGGACAACTTTAACGAGTCGGCAACAAAGTTGTAATTTCCGCTGAACGTCAGACCTTGAAGAATAGGGATTTTCTTCATACCGCCATCCGTGGTATCGGATTTACTTTTGACCTTTGCTTCGATGTTATTGTCAATGGAAAAGCCTATCCCCGCAGATTTTCCTGCAGAAGGAGATCCGTAGACACCCTGACTAAAGATTGAGTATACATTTCTGTTTCCATATTGATCGTTATAATGCTGATAGAAGCCATATCTTGGATCTGAAAAATCGGGTCTATAGTTTAGGTTGATCGACGGTGTAACGACGTGTCTGATCTGCTTAAGATTACCTATTTTAGGGAAATAATTACCATAAACCTTGGTCGAAAGTCCGGTCGAAACAGAGTAATCGTATGCACGATTGAATCCCTGAACGGTATCGATACGTTGTTTATAACCTGCTGCAGTATTGTCGATGCTTTGTCGTGTACTTTGTAAATACCAACGCTCGGTATAATTTACACTGGTATTGAACTGAAAATATTTAAAAGCATTGAGTGATAAACTGATTGGAATATTGTGTTGGAAGCCATTTTGGAATTTCTTGAACCCTCCTGGTTTAAATAACAATGTATCAATGGTGCTTACCGAGTTTTGTGCTTGGAAACTATAACCGACATTGATTCGTTGATACCATTTTTGTTCACCGACACGGTCTTTGCTGTCAAATGGATTGAAAGAGGATACGTTTAAGCTGATATTTGGTAAACTCATCTGTATACTGCGCGTAGCCATATCCTGATTATGCGTTAAGCTGGCCGTGAGGTTTACCTTGCCATCGGCAAATACTTTTCCATAACTGATGGACGATCCCATACGGTTACGTGCAAGATTTTCATAGGTGTTTTGTGTACTTCCGGTTCCGGTATTTTGAAAGAAAGAACTTGTACCAAAGTTAACACTTGCTGAGAAAGATGTTCCTGGATTGGCTTCCTGGCGCTGGGTATGGTTCCAAGTGACATTAAAATCCTTATTGGAGCCATAATTAGATGTTCCTTCAATACCCGTTTTGGTATTGGCGTAACGGATATTAAAACCACCGTTAAATTTATAGTTGACGGTATAGCGCGTATTGATGGAAGCTTCCCATGAACCTTTTGAATACAAGGAACCTCTAATCTCACTATCCCAATAATCGTTGAAGGCCAAATACCAACCGATATCCCGCATCGAAAATCCTCTGGTATAATCTTCCCCAAAAGATGGGAAGAGAAATCCAGATGCTCTTTTATCTGGTTTTGGGAAAAATGCAAATGGAAATGCCACGGGCATAGGCACACCCATCACCACAAGATAAGCCGGACCAGAAATAATCTGGTTTTTAGTAACAATTCCTTTGGTGATATGAATGCCAAAATGGGTATGCGGATAGGGTAGATTACAGGTACTATATAATCCCTTGTATATCGACATTTCGTCGTAGATATTCTTTCGCACAATATTGGCCTGGATAAATCCACCATCAACTTCGGTCATAATACCATAGGTATTTCCCTCTTGTTTCTCGTAATCGTAATAGAGTGAGTCTACCGTTTTCGGTGATTCACCATTTCCCATAATGACGATCGGACGCCCCACATACTTCCCCGTTTTGTCATAGATCCCCGAAGCAAAAATCTTTTTCTTGTTTCGGTCCAGACGGATATAATCGGCAGAAAGTTCAAAATCTTGATACTTTACCTTCGCTCCGCGATAAAGGTGACTGATATTCTTGGCAACTTCAGATTTCTGCGAGTCAACCGCAATAATACTCACTTCGGCCTGTAAGCCACTTCCTTTTTTCTTGGTCGTATCGCTTACAGATTTGGTCGTATCTACAGTTTTGGATTTACTCGTATCTTGCGATTTATTGGTCGCCGAAATAGGATCTTTACCTTGAAGTCCGTTCTGTTTTAATGGAATATTACTTTGAGCAAAGCTAGAATTGCTCATTGCAAGAATGATAAATAGTGTTAAAATGTTGATTAACGACTTCAAAATTAAAGACAAATGTTATTTTTGTGAAATAATGTTAAACTTTGAGAGACAAAATTAGTCAAAAAAGCAATAGAAAATATGTTAAATATCGTTATCTATTAAAGAAATAATATAGACTCATTTTGATTCGTTTATAGTAGAGCAAATAATTATTCAATGAAATCAGATTTAAGAATTAGAAAATGGTGTAGCGTTGTGTTTGCTACTTTGGGATTTTTTTTATTGAATTCTTTCAAATTAAACAATGGACAGCCCGAGCCTCCAGACTATCAAATAAGGACAATTGTAATTGACGCTGGCCACGGTGGTAAAGATACCGGAGCACAGGGAAGACGATCTTTAGAAAAAAATGTAGCCTTGGATGTTGCTTTAAAATTGGGAAAGCAGATTCAGAAAGATATTCCAGGTATCAAGATCATCTACACAAGAACGACGGATGAATTTGTTGAGCTTTATAAACGGATCCGTTTAGCGAATGCCAATAAGGCAGACTTATTTATTTCGATACACTGTAATTCAAGTGGCGCTAGTGCACATGGTACCGAAACACTGGTTTCTGGTTCGCATCGTTTGGGACAGCAGGATGCTGCAGTTCGTGAAAATGCTTCCTTGTTATTGGAATCAAACTATAAAGAGAATTACCAGGGATTTGATCCAAAAGATCCTGAAAGTGCGATCATCTTCTCCTTGATGAAAAACCGATTCCGTGAAAAAAGTATTCGTCTGGCGCAAATGATCGAAGGCGAGTATGTGAAAGCAGGTCGATACAGTAGAGGGTTCTGGGAGAAAGGTTTAGCTGTACTAGCAGAAGCAGGTATGCCTGCTGTATTGACAGAAATTGGCTTTATTAGTAATAGAGAAGAAGAGAGCTATCTATTGTCCGATGAAGGACAACAGGAGATTGTTGATAATTTGGTTTCAGCTCTAAAAATTTATAAAAATTCTGTAGAACGCTAAACAGATTTGCTTTTATGCTGTTTTAAACTTAAATTAATGATCATTACTAAATAGATTATTTGTGAAAATTTCAAACGAGACAAAAGTCGGCATATTAGCAACAGTTGCAATAGTTTTATTATTTATAGGATATAGCTTTCTAAAAGGAAATGATGTTTTTAGTAGCGATAATACTTTTTATACGACCTATACGGCTGTAGATGGTTTAACTCCCTCCAAGCCTGTCCTAGTCAACGGCTATCAGATTGGGCGTGTTTCAAAAATGATTTTACAAGCAGATGGGAAGATCAAAACCGAGTTCAAGATCCATTCTCATTACGATATACCAAAAAATACAGTAGCGAGAATTTCTAGTACAGATTTATTGGGCGGTAAAGCGATTGTTTTCGAAATGGGCAATAGTAAGGAATTGGCAAAGGATGGTGATTTTTTAGCTTCAGGTGTTCAACCGAATATTATGGATAAGGTCGAACCCATTCAAAAAAGGATCGAAACCATTACTATTAAACTAGACTCGACGCTATCAGTCGTTAATAGTGTCTTAGACAAACAGTTTCAGGACGACTTTAAAAAGAGTATCCATAGTATCTCCACTTCTTTGAAAAATGTGGAAGGCATCACCAAAGACGTCGAAGGTCTGGTCGGGGATGAAAAGGGAAGACTGAATAGAATCATGGCTAATCTGGAATCAATCACTTCCAATTTTTCACAAAATGGTGAAAAAATCAATGCGATTATGTCTAATCTGAATAATATAACCGATAAGGCTGCACGATTGGATTTTGAACACACCATGAACAAAGTAAATGCTGCAGTCAATGATTTTCAGGAGATCACTGGAAAAATTAATAGTGGTAAGGGATCTATCGGTTTATTGCTCAATGATGAAGCTTTATACAATAATCTCAATAATGCTTCGAAGGAAATGGATAATTTGATGAAGGACGTTAAAGAGAAGCCAGGGAAATATATCAAACTTTCCATCTTTGGGAAAAAAGGCGAGAAATAGATTTTAGAAATCAGATCCAATGATATACATAAAAAGCCTGCATATAGCAGGCTTTTTTGTTTTCATAAGATAACCTTTGGACGTTGGAATTTGTCGGCGGTCCAATACCTTAAATTTGCTCCCTTGGTCTATGCTTTACCGACCAGTACTTTCCTGTAACCAAGTTTATACGATGTTCTAAATTAGCAGCGTTTTAACTGCCTTTTAACAGGGGTTTTACAAGGGGTTAATAGGGGTCTACCCCTGTTGACCCCTTGTTATACCCCTGTTAACCCCCTGTAAAACCCTAGTAAAACTAGAACTTGATATTAATCATTGGTTAATAGGAGCATGATACGGTCAATTATGAGTTGAAATAGAAACGCCACTCATGGAGTGGCGTTTCTAATCTGCTAAATTCAGCACTTTACGAGCGACTTTATTAGTCGCGAAAGTAGATGATCTTCCAATCCGATTTCACCGTATTTTCTATAAGGTTTCTTTAAGCCAGGTAAAGAATTCTCTTTGCCAAACCTGTGCGTTTTGTCCGGACAGAACCCAGTGATTTTCATCCGGTAGGTAGACCAGACGGCTCTTAATTTTTTTGAGCTGGGCCAATTGGAATGCCGCCAGTCCTTGTCCGATTGGAACACGATAATCTCTTCCACCCTGAAAGATCAAAATTGGTGTGTGCCAATTATTTGCTTTTTCAATCGGGTTGAATGCGGTATAGGATTTCTCATTTTTGCTATCCCAGTACGCTCCGCCCAGTTCGTGGTTGGCGAAAAAGAGTTCTTCTGTGGTACTATACCAGCTTCTCATGTCGAATAAACCATTGTGCGCAATGAAAGTTTTGAAACGGTTTTGATGCACGCCAGCTAGCTGATAAACAGAGTATCCACCATAACTTGCTCCAATCGCCGCGCGGCGTGTTGTATCTACATAAGATTCTTTGGAGATATCGTCTATGGCTGTTAAGTAATCACGGATTGGCTGACCGCCCCAGTCTTGGGAAATAGCTTCATTCCATTTTACCCCCCAGCCAGGCATACCTCTACGGTTTGGGGCGATGACAATATAACCTTGTGATGCAATCAATTGTAAATTCCAACGGAACGAGTAAAATTGTGTCAGAGCGGATTGAGGGCCGCCTTCACAGTAAAGTATGGTTGGATATTTTTTTGCAGGGTCAAAGTTTGGCGGATAGATTACCCATGAAAAAAGATCTGCTCCATCGGATGCCTTTGTAATACGCTTCTCAATTTTGTTTTCGCTGATGCTTGCATATTTTGCATCGTTGACTTTGGTGACCGGAGTTAAAGATTTGTTTTTTAGATCAAAGCTGAAGATCTCTGTTGCACGGGTAAACTTTGTCGAGCTAACGATTAATTTGTCCGCTACTTGGCCTACAATACCGGTGATGTCAAAGTCACCTTCAGAAATTTGATGTATTTTTGGTAAACTTTTAGCTTTGATATTGGTCGGTACTTCAAGTTCAAATAGTTGAACGGTACCCTTCGTAGCAGCTGTAAAATAGATTTTGCGATTGTCACTGCTCCAGATAAAACTATTGACCGTACCATCCCAATGTGCTGTTAGATTTAAACGAATTGAGCTGTTTTTGTCAAATAGCATGATGTCATTTTTGTCCGATTCATAACCATCGGTCTTCATGCTGAGCCAAGTTAGGCTTTTTCCATCGGGAGAGTAGGTTGGAGTTGTATCATACCCATTCATGCCTTCTGTCAGGTTAGAAGTCGTTCCGGTAGCGATATCATAGCGATAAATATCGGTATTGGTACTGACGGCATAGTCTGTTCCGAATTTCTTTTTACAGACATACAGCACTGCTTTGCTATCTGGAGACCATGCAAAATCTTCGGCGCCACCAAATGGTGCCTGAGGGCTATAGAAGGCTTGGTCCTTCAATAGGTCTACCGGCTCACCAACTTTACCGTCAATAAAACTCGCCACAAAAGGATGACTGAACTTACCATCATTGAAGGTATCCCAGTGCCTATAATCTAAGTTGTCATAGATATAAGCGTCTGACTTTGGCAATTCGGGGTATTTATCTGTACTGTGATATTTTTTTACCAAAACGGACTGGCTGAAGAGTATTTGCTTACCATCGGGCGAAAATTTAACATTTTCTAAGGCGATATCGCCATTTGTCAATTGAAGTGCTTCACCCTTAGATAGGTTCTTCTTCCATAACTGCCCCTTTAACAAATAAATTACGTCGCCGTTGGGTTCGATCTGAACGACTGTTTCACCGCCTTTTTGGTCGGTGAACTGATGGTTGGTGCCATTGGCCAGTGAAATCGTATATAGATTTTTTTCACTTGAATTGCTTTCCAAATTATAATTGGAAACACCATATACCAATGTTTTGCCATCTGCAGAAAGTCCTTCGGCCGAAACACGACCAAGATCCCAAAGTGTACTTGGGTTGATCGGTTGTGGCGATTCCGACACTAATTTAAAATTGCTTTTTCCACCTTTGCTTTCTTGCGCATTGCTTAGGTTGCACGCCATAATCGCTAATGTAAGTATTGTAAGTTTTTTCATCTGTTTAAACATATCTATGCCGCTGAAAAATTTCTTCGCAAGTTACAGAATTTGGTCATAAATGCTAAGTCAAGTCAAAAAAATAGCCATCTCTTTCATTTAGAAATGGCTTATGAGAATTGTAAATCCCTATTTTTTAAGTAATATCTGAATCAATACCCAATAAAGTCGAAGATGTTGTCTATTGATCCACATGGCTATTGTCAAATTGATACCAGTTTATTTTTGTCGAAACGCGCATCAAAATCGCCAAAATGATAAAGATGCCAATTGTTCCAGCGACAAGGGAATAATCCCGAAGTTGCATAAGGATATAGATAAAGAGATAAAATAAAGCCAGAATTGAACTGAGCAACAGCGCCGATTTCTGATCTTTGGTAATAGATTTAATAAAACTGCCAATCAGCATAACTGTCGCCACGGAAGCGGTTAAATAAGCTAGATTAAATCCAATATGCTCGGATAGCGCGAGTAGCAATGTGTAAAAAAGAACCATCGCTGCTCCAATTAGAATATATTGAATGATATGGATCCGTTTTTTCTTGATCACCTCGGTGAATAGGAGCGAAGTAAAGGTCAGGAGAATGACTAAAATACCATATTTGGCAACCCGTGTTGTTTTTTGATAGTTGTTGATATCTGGTAAGAAGTTAATTGTAATCATGTCCGTGTTATCCAATAGGTTATTTGCAGAGGCAAGTGTAGTGGTGGCGGTTTGAGCCGCTTTGTGCTCATTGCCCTCATTTCCATTTTCGAGGTTGTTATCGAACTGATAGATTGAACGGGCATCGCCAGTCCATTGTTGTGGCAGCTTCCGACTGAAAGATGGGATTTCCCATGAAGCCGAAAAATTGGATGTTTCGGTATTACGTTTGCTCGGTAAAAATGCACCAGTGAAACTTGGATTAGCCCAGTTACCCTTAGCCTGGATGTTTGTCTGGTCACCAAGAGGGAGGAAATTCAATGATTTGGATCCTTTTAGATTTAGTTTTATCTTGAAACGATTGTCCGTTTTCTGCGGATCCAAAGATACCGGACAGACTAAATTTTGAGTAAATAATTTGAGATTATTAAAGTCTGGATCGAAAGTTAACTCGTTTCCATCCCAATTCAAGGATGGGCGCTTGCCTAAGCCTTTAAAATCCTGGATACCGAAAATAAGCTTGCTGCCTTTCCAGTCAATTTGCTCATGAGGGATCTCGAGTTTTTCTAGGGATATTTTGTCAAAAGAACCTTCTAATGTTATGTTGCTGTTGTAAACTACCGCATTATAAATACCTCTGGAGAGATGTTGTGGCGTTACATCTGTTGCGATATTGGAAGTTTTGGGTAAGACAAATATCCATTTCAGCTCTTCTCTAAGGTTAGATTTTTCGGCTTTTTCGGCAGAAAGTGGGATAGTCTCGCGATAGGGGATGGCGAGAACAGGGCTTGAAATAACCTGATCCTTTCCCCAATTTAATGTAATTCCATCGGATACTTCCTGTTCGCGGTTTTTCCGCTCTTCAATCAAATCGCTGATTAAGGCTAGCGGAATAAGTAGTATGAGGGAAAGAAAGAAAATGACAAATAGCTTTAGGACAGTAGAATTACTGATTTTCTCAAAAATTGAGGATTGCTCTGTCGGAGGTAAATTGTTGTAGTCCATTGTTTTAGCGGTTTAAGTTTAGCTGAATGTTTTTGCTGTATAAGGCAATTTGAAGCTCCGTTAATTGCCAGTGAAGGATTTCTTTAAATTCTAAATGATGAAAACTTTGGAGCGATCGGCCCTTTTGAAAATGTTTTTTGTAATAACCGAAGTATTCAGGAAATAAGGTGCCGCCAATAAAAATCATTGCCATGAGATACAGGCTTATCTTTCCATTACCAAGCAAAAGGAATTGCATGGCAATTTCATCTTGTATCTCTGTTCCGGTTTCAGTCAGGATATGAAAGACATCGTGATTTTCCAGTTTGGGCATGACATCGAAACCTTTACTTTCATAAAAGAGCCCCAAATTATGGCCGATGCTTCCAATGGGGTAGGTCATGAAATCTGCTTTAGAGATTCCCCAGGCTTTTTTGTTCCATTTAAAGATGTTTGCATACACTTTGGAGGACCAATTGTAGAGGTGCAGCATCAGTTTCAGTCTAATTCCTTTCATTTAATTATGTTTTAAAAGTACTTTGGTTTTCAAAGTGAATAGATAAAAAAATTATTTGTATTGCTGTTTTATTAAATTTTCAAGTGCAATAAGATGGTTTTCAAAGGCTTTAAGTCCTTTTGTCGTTCTTTTGTATCTGGTGTTCGGCTTCCGGTCAACAAAGCTTTTTTCGACAATAATGTATTCCTCTTTTTCCAATGTTTTTAGGTTGGAAGCAAGGTTACCATCGGTTACATCCAACAATTCTTTCAATGAATTAAAATCATATTCTTCATTGGCAGCGAGAACACTCATAATTTGGAGGCGAACTCTGTTTTCAAATATTTTGTCATATAAGGAAAGATCTAATTTCACGATTCGTACTTTTTGTAAACGATAAAACCATAGATGATGTGTAGCACACCAAATCCCAATCCCCACAATAGTAATCCGTTGTCCGGGAAACATATACCAATCAAACCCAGACAGATTTCCAGTATACCCAAGCCTTTTGCTTCGGCAAAGGTATAGATACTACCCGCAGTCAGTGCCAGTCCATAAAAGATCAGCAGCATAGCAGCAATCAGCTGGTAGTAGCCTTGGACAAAAAACAACAAGGATATCATGCCACCTGTTAGTAAAGGGATTGAAACTGCAAATAAAAGAGATTTGCTTGTAATGTTCCAAATCGACTGCTTATTTTTTCTCGCCTTTTTACGTGCCATTAGCCAGCCGGTCACTAGGGATGATAACAGGACGATCAGCGCAATCATTAAAAACAGTAGGGGCTCATTCAGATTTTTGCCCAATAGTAGAGCGATGCTTTCGGGTTGATGTATAATATAGTATCCCAATAGCGTTCCGACCAAAGCATAACAGCCCATGAGTACACCTGATAATCCGCTTATTGAAACAAATTTGGACGATTTTTCCATTAATGATCTGATCTGCCCAAGTTCTCTAAATAAATCTTTCTGTTCCATAAAAGTACTTTGATATTCAAAGTAAATGAATAATAATGAATTATGCAAGGGGTTGGGAGAATATTGAAAAAAAATAAAAAAAAGAGTAGAAAATACTTGCAGGATATAGGTTTGGTTTCTATCTTTGTGGCATCAAAAGAAATCCTAATGCGGAAGTGGCGTAATTGGTAGCCGCACCAGACTTAGGATCTGGCGCCGCGAGGCGTGGGGGTTCGAGTCCCTTCTTCCGCACTTGATGTCCTCCCGAACTTAAAACCTCGGGAGGATTTTTTTATGAATGCGATATAGCTAAAAAGAGTATGAATATTTCACACGAGAATGTAGATGCAATCAATGCGGTAGTCAACGTCGCATTAGCACCTGAAGATTATAATCCTCAAGTCGACAAAGAGATTAAAGCGCAAGCTAAAAAAGCAAAATTACCAGGGTTCCGTCCAGGTCAAGTTCCAGTGGGACATATCAGACGTACTTATGGTAAATCTATTTTATTTGATGAGATCAATAAATTAGTGAATGAGAAAATCACCAATTATATTGCTGAAAATAAATTAGAAGTTTTAGGTCAACCACTTCCTTTGGAAGATGATGCACAATACAGCTGGGATTATAAAGACAATTTCAACTTCAAATATGAAATTGGTCTTGCTCCTGCTTTTGAATTACCTTTTACCGCTGAGACTGAATTTACTTCGTACGAAATCAAAGCTGATGAAGAGACATTGGCAGATCGTATCAAGAACTTGCGTCGTAGCTATGGAAAAATGACTAATCCAGAAGTATCTGAAGAAGGTGATGTATTGTATGCAACATTGAAACAAGATAAAGAGGAAGGTCTAGAAAAAACAACTTCTATCCGTACAGATATCGTAGAAGATGCTAAGATTAAAAAATCATTAGTTGGTCTTAAAAAAGACGATGTTGTTAAGATTGATGTTAAAAAAGCATTCAAAACTGAAGATTTAGCACGTATCTTAGGTATCACTGAGGAAGAAGCAACTGCTTTAGACGTCACTAAATTTGAATTGACTGTTAAGAATATCAACCGCTTAGAAGAAGCTGATCTTAACCAAGAATTTTTCGATAAATTATTCGCGGAAGGTGAAGTAACAGAAGAAGCTCAATTCACAGAAAAAGTGAAAGAAGAAGTTGAGAATTTATTCAAACAAAATTCAGATCAAAGATTACGTAATGATATGTATACTTTTGGTATGGAGAAGGTTGATGTATCTTTCCCTGAAGAATTCTTGAAAAGATGGTTGAAAGCAACTAACCCAAGCATTTCTGAAGAAGAATTGAACGAAGGTTTTGCTGATTTCTTGAATAACTTGAAATGGACAATTATCGAAAATCGCGTTGTTACTGAAAATGGTCTTGAAGTTAAATATGATGAAGTTATCAATTTAGCAAAAGAACGTATCTACGCGCAAATTAAGATGTACAACATCAACGAAGAGCCTTCTGATGAGCAGTTGAACCAATTTGCAATTCAATTGTTGCAAGATAGAGAACAAGGTAATCGTTTGTTCGAAGAAGCTAAAGCTTTAAAAGTATTTGATCACTTGAAAGGTTTAGTGAAATTGAATGCTAGTGACATTGAATACAAAGAATTCGAGAAATTAGCATAAGCGATTTTTAAAATAAAAAGAAAGTCCCTTCAATCTATTTGGAGGGACTTTTTTATTTTCAGCGCAGTGTGGTCGCAGCTTTTACACTATTCTTTTTTTTGTTGTTCATATCATCCAAAGATCGCCTGTGTCGGCCGTTATATGGAGCTGAAAAAAAGCTCTGCTGGTGGAATCGAAGCGGACTCCCAGAATAGGGACAATGCGGTTGGAATAGGAGTTGGGCTGCCAGAATTGAAAGAGGTCTGCTGGAGTTGGAAGAGGCCTGTTGAAATAGCAAAGGGACTATTCCGAAAGGTCAATTGACCTTGCTTTTCTTTGTTTCAGCAGGAGCTGTCGTAGTCGTCTTCTTGCCAAAAGGGAATAGCCTTTTCAAGAACTCCGAGAAGGTGTTGAATTCCTGCCGATAGAGTAATCCGAAAGCACTAATATATTCGCCGTCATTGGGGCTAAGAAGAAAGTTACGTGTATTTAGGCGATTGGAAGCACGTAGGACCAAACGTCCGTCTTTTCTTAAATAAAACATAGCCTCGGCATCGGTTGAGACCCGATCTGAAAATACATTCAAATCCGTTAGAGCCTGACTTCTACGGTCGGAGATACCTCCTGTCAAAACAAGCCTGTCGTTGAATAGACGCAGTGAGGCAGATGCATCATTTAAAGATTTGATATTAATATCAAAGAAATTGATGTTTAGCGATTGGGCTATGATGTTGTTGATTTGGTTGAATGCTATTTCTGTGCCTGCGGATAGCAAGGTGTTATTTACTTCTTTACCGAAGTCTGTCTGTGTACCAGGTGTAAAACTTCGTCTCACGATTAGGCTAAGCGCTTGTTGATTGACATTGTTGGCATCTGAAAAGTATCCTTGCAGTTCATCCTTAACCCCGGGGTTTTGTGGAAAGTTGATATCAAACGTGATTTCCGGCTGACTTAACTGCCCTTTTAGGATCATGTCGGCCTGTGCCAATACACGCTCGGGATTTTCTTCCCGGCCTGCTGCATTATACAAAGGCGCTAAGCTTGTTCTTTGTTGATAGATGGCATTGATATTGATATTCGCTTCGGTTGGGTTTCCTGCCCATCGCACTGTTCCGCCCTCTTTGAGATCAAAAATCTTGTTGATATAGTCTTGGGCAGTGAAATTGAATTTTCCACTGTTTATGATAAAATCCCCAAACATTTCAAAATCCCCCAATGAAGATATCCGCATGTTGAGATTGCTATTTCCCCTTCCTGATAATTCGCCCATACTGGAGAATAGATTTATTTCTGCATTCGGGTTGATCAAGAGGTCCATATTCATCGTCAGACCGTTGAAATCTCGTTTTTTAGTGTTTTTCTTCGTTTTGGTCGAGTCTTTCTCAATAAAGTAGATAAAGTCGGTATCTGAGATTGTACTGGCACTATTGAAGGGAATATTGATAATCGTATTTTCTTCGGATTTAGCACGGATATTGATGTTCATGGCCGAAGTTAGTCCTTTAAACTGAAAGGTGCCTGAAGCGTAAGCAGTGCCATAATATACATTATTGTCCTTTATTGTGGTATTTAATACCATGAAATTCTTGGTTTCGGCAGTTACATCGATATCGGGATCACTCAATTTGTTGAGATCTACAACGCCATCAATGGTTGCTACATTGTTTTTGGGATCGTATACTTTTAGCCCTGTGAGAAAAATTCGGTTATTGGTAACCGCAATTTCGTCGGAAAGGCGGTATGGCGTTTTTAGGTAATTGATGACCATCGAAGCGTTATCCAATTTTCCAGAACCCGTAATTTTGGGATTCAGGATGTCTCCTTCAATAGCAAGATCTGCAGTGACCTTGCCCTGCATATTGGATACTAAGCTTCGTAAAAATGGCTGAAAAACAAATACATCTGTATTTTCCAGTTTAGCTTTCAGATTAAGCTTATTGTTTTCGCTTAGGTGGTTATAGGAACCTTGTAACTGAATTAATTTATTTCCTTCCTCTATCTTGCTGTCTAGTTTAACCAATTGATTTTCGGGATCGTAGTTGGCATTCAGTGCTAATGAGCCGATCGGAATATTGTTATACAGGATAGGAGATGTTTTTATATTGGCGACAATAAAGGGTGCTTTGAATACGGAATTAACTTCAATATTTCCATTTAAATTTCCGGAGAGATTGATGCCATGGGGTTTGGTGATCCCATTTAAGGATGTAAGATTAAAGTCCTGAAATTTGAGATTGATCTGATCACTGACTTCGTTGGACAGGATGCCATCGATATGAACTTTTTGTTCGTCGTGACTCAGTGTTAGTTTTTCAAAGTACCATTTTCCTTTCGATATTTTCAATTGTGCATCATTATTGACAAGCCATCGCTCTCTATTGATTAAGATATTCGATGGATAGAAATTGATATAGGCAGGTTTGGCATGGGCAAAGCGTATGACGCCATTAAGATCCAGACTATTGCTTGCTTCAAGTTCCGACATTTTGATGTTGAATTGTAAACTATCGTTTGCCAAGGTGTTTGAAATATTGACGTTTTTAATATAGGTACTGTCGGTAAAATTTATGCGATCGATGGAGGTCTGCAATTCCATATTCTTCAAGTTGGCATTTTGATCGACAATCAGGTGAGTTAGCCGAATGCCATTGTACTTGAATTCGGGTGCGTAAAAATTAAAACTGGCAGTTTGTTTTTCACTTTCAAATTTTGCATTGAGCGTTGCACCGCTGTCTAACGCAATGTCCTTTCGAAAGAATGTTGCGATCGGCTTAAAAGAAGTTATATTAATATTCAGGTCAAAGTCCTGGCGATTAAAAATGTTGTTTTCAAACCCGATTGCCGGAGCGTAGCGCATGGCTAAAGCTTTAAAATAAGGAACAATTGTATTGAGGTCTATTCTTCCTTTGAGATCAATGTGTCCGATAGCCGACTGCAAGGTTAGGGAGCGTGCATTTTCATCTCCTTCGGCAAGGAAATTGATGTTGCGGATGACGAATTGGCCCTTAGAGGAAGTGAAATTGACACTGTCTGATTTAAATTCGCCGGTAATATTATTGATGTTGTCCCCAATTAAACTGGTGTGGAATTTCGTGTTAATAATGTTGATGGAATCCCCTTGAAAGAAGTTGAGTTTTTTTAGATTGGCTTGTTGGATATCAGCATCCAGGTGATAGTTGGGTTTGACAGACCAATCGATATCTGTGGTAAACTGTAGTTTTAAATTTGGATCATATATTTGCCCTGAAGCAAGAATTAACTGTTTCTCTGTATTTCCTTCAATTTGTATACGTTGATAACTGTAATTCTTGTAATTGAAATTACTAAGATCTCCTTTTATCTTTAGGCTCATTTTCTTAGGATCGGTACCTGTTCCGTCAACCTGTAAATTGAAGCCTGTTGCTCCCAGATCTTTTAATTTTGTTATCGTACCTACATCGAATTTTTTAGATTGAAAATTGCCCGCATATTTTATTTCCTTCTGGATATCCAGTAAGGCATCAGCCTCAACATTACCGATCGCAGTCGTGAAAACTCCCTTTGTCTTAAATTTATTGTATAATCCATTTAGGCTGCCTTTGAATGAAAATTTGTCGAAGATCTGGACAATTTCAGGGAGTTTGAAATTTTTTAGATTTCCGAGATCTGTAATAACTGCATTTAAGTCTTTGTGCTCAGAAGAAATTGCTATGCTGGGAACAATAAATTTAGTTTTGTCGATATCTGGTAGACCGATAATCTGGAGGTCGCCTGCTAAACTAGTTTTTTTTCCAATTGTTAAATCGACCTGTGATGCGTTGATGGAAGATACAGTTCCTTCTAGATTTGCCCGCTTGATATTGACGTCAAATTTGACTTGGTGCATAGGCGAGGAAAAGAAAGCAATATCCTCGGAGTGAATACGGGAGTCCCGTGCAAGAAGTTTTACATGAACTTTATTGATGAAGTCCGAAAAATCGTCAAAGTTGTTGTAGCTAAGTTTGATGTAATTTTTGAATGTAGAACGGTTGGTGGCTAGCATAAGCTCACTGAGCTCGATACTTGTATTGCTTACCTTCGTTTGGGCAAGAAGGCCCTTGATCTCTAAACCCTTCTTTTCGCGAAGATTGAATGTCTTGATGTTCGCTGAAATTTGATTAGAATCGATTTTTATCTTATCAAAATGGGCGTTAAGTTTGGAAATCCCTAAATCTCCAAAATCGACGACTTTATTGTAATGTTTACGTCTATGGTTAACATAGTTAAACGCATTGTTCTTAATAACAAGTTCCTTTAAATCGAAGATGATTTTTTTTGAACTTTTCTTTTTCTCTTTCTTAGGTGGGTTGAAATAACGAATTAAAAATGAGATGTTTGAGCTGTCCTGAAATTGCTCAAAAGTAGCTTGGGTATCCTCAATGGTTAGTTTGTTGATCACAATCTTGTTCAGTTCAATGAACTGAGAAAGGTTGACGTTGGCTTCTAACCTTCCTGATTTTAATATTTCTTTTCCCTGTGGACTATAGAGTTGAAAATCTTCTACTACAATAGATTTAAAAGGTTTGAAATAGATACTTTTGAGGCTTATTTTGGTGTTTAGTTCGTTGGATAAATAGTCGACAGCTTTTTGGGCAACATAATTTTGTACCGGTTTCAACTGTAGGGATAACGCCAATGCAAGCAGTATAATGAATATACTACCAAGGACTATTGACACTATTTTAATTATTTTTTTGATACTTTTGTATTAAAATTTATTACCTCAAGCTATGGCTATTATTTTAGGGATTGAATCCTCTTGTGATGAAACCTCCGCTTCTATCTGTATTAACGGTGAAATACGTTCAAATGTTATTGCAACTCAGGCAATCCACGCAAAATATGGTGGAGTGATTCCCGAGCTCGCTTCACGTGCTCATCAACAAAATATTATTCCAACGGTGGAAGAAGCCATTCGCCAAGCAAAAGTAAGCAAAAATCAAATAGATGCAGTGAGTTTTACGCGGGGACCTGGATTATTAGGTGCACTTTTGGTGGGAACATCTTTTGCTAAATCATTTGCACTCGCACAGAATATCCCTTTAATTGATATAAACCATATGCAGGCGCATATTCTGGCTCATTTTATTGAGGATCCGAAGCCTAGTTTTCCATTTTTATGTCTTACTGTTTCTGGTGGTCATACACAAATTGTGTTGGTAAAGGATTATTTTGAAATGGAACTTTTGGGAGAAACATTGGATGACGCGGCAGGGGAGGCTTTTGATAAAACAGCTAAAATCCTGAATCTTCCTTATCCTGGTGGACCGCTTATTGATAAATTTGCAAAAGAAGGTAATCCTGCAGCTTATCGGCTTCCTGAACCCCAGATCCCTGGTTTAAATTTCAGCTTTTCAGGATTGAAAACCGCGATATTATATTTGGTTCAAGATCAATTGAAACAGAACCCGGATTTTCTGATCCACAATATGGCCGACTTATGTGCTAGTGTACAATCGCGTATTGTATCCATCCTGTTGAATAAACTAAAGAAAGCGGCAAAGGAGACAGGGGTAAAGGATATTGCCATCGCGGGCGGCGTTTCGGCTAATTCTGGCCTGAGACAAAGCTTAATTGAAATGGGTGAGAAATACAATTGGAGAGTGTTTATTCCAAAATTTGAATACTGCACCGACAATGCCGCGATGATTGCTATTGCAGGTTATCACAAATTTTTAAAGAAAGATTTCGTAGGACAGGACGTCGCTCCTATGGCTAGGATGCATCTGTAGTTAATACGGGTATTTGAGTTTCCCCGGGCACTATCCTTTTGTACTGGGGAAACTTAAAATGGTTTATTTTATAAGGGGGAACTGTACCCATAGGCCTGTGCCGTAGAGGTAAATAAGTTTTTCTTTGGCTGGTAAAAGTTCAGTTCATAACCCTCAGCACCCCAAAAGATACTGATAAAACTAATTCCTTGCTCAGAACGTAATACTGTTAGTATCTGAAAAGCCTCGTTGTCAAACTGACCGCCATCATCAACACGCCAAGTGCTGATATCATCGTATAAAGCCGGGAAATCCAAATTGATCAGCTGTTCATCCTTTGCGTAGGAAAATACAGCTAAAGCAGAGTCTTGTTGATTTTCAAACACAGTAAGATTAAACTCGGACTGATCACTGAGGATGGCAACTGTTGTACTTTTATTAATCTTCCTATTGTATTTCTTCTCAAGCTGCTCCCTAATTTCTGGAGAAGTTTCTTTTTGAATTTTTGTAAACTTCTCAATTTTATACTGGTCTATAAAAGCTTTATTGACAAGCATACCAAATTCGCCAGATTTAATCGCATCGCTAATTTTAAATAATGAACCTTCGCTATTCGCGAAGTTCTGAGCGGTCTGTCTTCCGTTACTCTCTTTATTATCCATTTTATTTTGAACAAATTCAAGCGGACTGACCTGATTTTCCACAATGACATAATTATATTTTTCGGGACCCTCCATTGCTTGATCCATAGGAAGAGCGATTAGTGAGTCCTTTTGCTGGTTTAAAAAACCAAAATATGGCGAAATTGTCTCTTCCTTATTTTCATGCTTAATTGCAGTCTTGGATTGATTTTGATTGTTACCACAAGCATATAATGTAAGTAGAAAAATAGCTGAAAAAAGTGACTTCATAAGTATTTTGAATTTTTTTGTGAAATATAAGGCTTTCCCTCATCATAATGAAAAGATTTAAACTTTAATGTTATGATGAACTCTAAATTGAATATCTACCGCAAAGAATGGCTGGACGTTATTTTTGCTGGTCGCAACAAAATGTACGGTGCTTATGAGTTGCGAAATCTCTCTGATAAAGCAACAAATGTGGGTTTGGGAATTGTTGTTTCTTTTGCAGTTTTGCTGATCGCAGGATCCTATGCATATAATAAATATTTTAAGCAAACTGTTCCGGCCGTGATTTATACGGTACAAGATATTGGGCCCGACATGCTGGAAGAAATTCAAAAGAAGGTAGAGGAAAAAGAGGAGGTTCCTGAAGAACCTGTCATGCTGCAGGAGAAAGCCCCGCAGCAGGTTGCTCAAGATGTGTCCAAATTTGATTTGGTTAGAATGCCCGATATAAAAGTGGCCAAAGCAAATCAAGTTACGGAAGAACTTGTGAGTCAGGATGAGTTGAAAAATCCCAATACAATGACCTCAAGGATCACATTGAAGGCAAGTCCATCGGGTACATATATTGCGCGTGGTGAATTTGGTTCTTCAAAAAGGGATGGTGATATTACAGGTTCTAAAGATGGTTCATTATCCGGAGGTGGAACTGATGATAATTCTAACAATACATTTACATCAGTAGAAATTATGCCAACACCTGTAGGGGGACTACCTGCGTTTATGAAGTGGATCGCCGAGAATTATAACTTTCCACAACAGGCTTTGGATCAAGGGGTATCTGGTGTTATAGAGGTTTCTTTTGTCGTTGAAAAAGATGGGTCACTAACAGATATTGCTGTTAAACGTGATATGAAATTTGGTACGGGAGATGCTGCGATAAACTTATTGAAGAAAGCGAAAAAATGGAAACCTGGAGTACAAAATGGACTTAAAGTGCGTGTAGCGTATACATTACCGATCCGTTTAAGTGCTGTCTCACAATAAATGCTTCTTAACTTTATTTAACAGATCATCAATTAAACTTTCGATAGCCAAGAGGACTCTTACTGATAAATAAGTTGAAAAAGAGTACTTATTAAAAAGAATGATTGTTGGTTTTATAAAAAATAAAGAAATGAAAAAGTTGATGTTAAGTTTGGCGTTATCTGGATTGATGTTAGCCGGTTTCGCTCAAGAAAAAAAAGATGTTAAACCAGAAATGAAAGAAATGCAAACTTCTGTGCATAAACATAAAATGGGAAGAATGCACGATGGTTTTAAAAATAAAACTCCAGAGGAAGTTGCTAAGATGAAAACTGATCGCATGGATCAAAAGCTGAAGTTTACTGATAAACAGCGTAATGATATCTATGCCTTTAATTTGAAGCAAGCAAAAGACCATCAAAAAATGGCTGCCGAACATCAGGAACATCGATCAAAAATGAAAAAGCAACGTGTGGCAGAACATGAAAAAATGATGGGAATGTTAACTCCAGAGCAACAAAAAACGTTAAAGGATTCGTACGCTGAAAATCGTAAAATGCACAAAGAACATTGGAAAAAAGACAGACAGCTAAAAAGAAAGGACTTTAAAAAAGGTGAAGTAACTAAAACAAATGATGCAGAGGTAAAAGCATCATAAAAATTAAACAAGGATAGTTTTCATATTAAATATTGGTGAGTGTTAGTAGAGGAGGGAACCATTGGTTCCCTCTTTCTTATTATGTAAGCTCATCCTTATTACCTAAGCTCGTCATTTATTCGAAGTGTTTTGTCTAGCTCAAGGTTACATGATTGCAAAATGCTTCGGTACTCCCATCAGGATACGCTTATTTGATAAACCTTCTTGTTATTGAATTACTATCCATCAGCTTGGTGATCAGAAAACTTAAGCTAAAACCTAGGAGCGCTATGGAGAGGATTTTCAGTGTGGCTGGAAGATTAGGAATAGTCAAGAAGATGTCTGTCAATGCTTGAACAATGATAAAATGCGCTAAGTAAATACCAAACGTGGCTGATGAAAGGCGTTTTATCCATTTATATTCGGGTATCTTCAGTTTTTGAACGACAAGAAAAATAGAAATGGTCATCAGCGCTACGTTGATATTACAGAAATACCAAATAACCTCGAGATTGGCATAATTCCCAGGATAGTACTTCTGGGTCACCAAAAAGCCAAAAAATGTGGCTAGAAATCCAACGATAAATAAAGGTAAGGCAATCGCTATGGTCTTGGTGATAGACCATTGAAAAGGATAGTTGACCAGATAATAAGCTAGCACAATATAGCCCAGAAAACCTGAAAAATAATAGAAGGTGCCAAATTCATTCCAGTTACAGACACCCCAGATTCCCATCTGCTCATAGTTGCCAGCATATCCCAATGTTGGAGCAATCATTTTTATGTATGGAATGAGGAGTGTGACCATCCAGAACGCAAGAAAATATTGAATGTCTTTTTTTGTTGCCTGATTCAACCAGCTGCCAATGATAGGTATGATTAGGTATAGACCAATTAACATGTACATATACCAAAGGGGGGTAGTATCGTAGTTAAAATTAAATATTGCTGTATAAATTTTTGTAATTGTTGCCTGCATCGTAAAATTATTCATATCGATCAAAGCACTGGGACTACTTTTAATAAAGTTCAGGTATACAAAAAAAGCTATTGGCAATACAATTGACCAAAAGATCAGTGGGACAATTATTCTTCCGATTCTCTTTTTATAAAATGTGGCCAGATCGGTTTTGACAGGAAATAGGAGTATACCTGACATCATTGCAAATAAGGGGACACAGGCGCGAACAATACTTCCCCAGAACACACCTTGGTGGAAGGTGCTGCTGTTGTCAAATGTTCCGACAAAGGCGTCGCAGCTATGGGATATGAGTACCATGAAGCAGGCAAGAATACGTAAGAAATCAATCCAGGGAAGATAAGTTTTTGTATTTTCAGAAGTCATTTGTAATGAGGTTTGGGAGCGAAGCTAACAAAAAAAGTGGCATTAGTTTGATCGACTAATGCCACTTTTTTGTTATTCTTTATTTTTTTGATGTTCTTTCCATTGTTTGGAGAAAGATTTGTCAGCCAATTTGGGTAGTTCCCGTTGATCTCCCCAGGTTTTCTGAAAGAGTTTTTTGAGAAAGAAATTTTTGAATTTCCCACCAAAGAAATCGATCAGTTTTCTGCGCATTATCCCGTAGGTGAACCATTGCCAGACTTTTTGTTCTGTTTTTGTTGCCAGACCTTGATCAACTGAATCTTTTCTGTTGACGAGAAGCATGCGCTGTATGTCAATACCAACGGGGCAGACCTCTGTACATTTTCCACAGAGTGTGGAAGCGTAGCTTAGGTGTTTAAATTCCTTCATGCCATTCAAATGTGGCGATATGAGCGATCCAATTGGGCCTTGATATGTCGTTTCATAGGTATGTCCACCGATGTTCTGATAGATTGGACATACATTCAGACAGGCGCCACAACGGATGCAGTATAAACCTTGACGTTGTTCTTTTTGCGCTAAGAGCTTGCTGCGGCCATTGTCAAGCAGTATAACATACATTTCTTCGGGGCCATCTGATTCATAAGGCTGTTTCGGCCCAGTGAGTAGTGTGTTGTATACCGTTAGATTTTGGCCCGTGCCATGTGTGGATAGGAGTGGCCAAAAGACTTCTAAATCTTGTAGGTTGGGAATGATTTTTTCTATTCCAACAACGGCAATATGTGTTTTGGGGAAGGTCGATGTCAATCGGGCGTTTCCTTCATTTTCGGTAATTGCTATACTTCCAGTTTCAGCAATTAAGAAATTGGCTCCAGTAATTCCAACTTCTGCCGATAGGTAGCGATCTCGAAGTAATTCACGGGCCTTCATTGTAAGTTGCTCCGCAGATGCATCTAGCGGTGTGTCAAATTTCTCGTGAAAAAGCTTGGCAATATCTTCCAGGCTCAAATGCATGGCCGGCGTAACAAAATGATAAGGTTTTTGATCCAGAAGCTGAATGATATACTCGCCAAGATCAGTTTCTATGGCTTCAATATTTTTGGAGGCCAGAAAATGATTAAGCTCGATCTCTTCTGTCGCCATCGATTTTGACTTTACTACAGATTTTGCTTTTTTACGCGCAATGATCGAATAGATTTCGTCCAAGGCTTCCGTCGCGTCATTGGCCCAGATTACTTTTCCGCCTCGAGCCGTGAAGTTTGCTTCAAATTGCAACAAATAGCGATCGAGATTTTCCATGACCTTCCATTTGATCAGGTTCGCTTTTATCTTGCTATTTTCAAGGTCCGCAAATTTACTCTTGCCTTTTTCGAAAGCCATGCTGTATTTGTCGATATTGTAATTGATAATATCGCGGTGTTTGGTGTCAAATGCTTTTTGCGCACTTTCCTTAATAAACGTATTAGCGGTACTCTCTGCCATCTAATCTGCTAATTTTTCACAAAAAAAGTTGGTAAAAATTACCAACTTTTAAATATACTGTTAATAAATTGTTTCTCGAAAATCGAGTTAAATAATTTATGCTTTTATTGCAATATTCAAGCTTAGCTCGTCCAGCTGCTCTTGGTGAATGGTTGACGGTGCGTCAATCATAACATCTCTTCCCGAATTGTTTTTTGGGAATGCAATGACGTCGCGGATGGAATCTAAACCTGCCAATAAGGATACTAGTCGGTCAAAACCAAAAGCCAATCCGCCATGTGGAGGAGCACCGAAGGTGAAGGCCTCCATAAGGAACCCAAATTGTTTTTTTGCTTCTTCAGGGCTGAATCCTAAATGTTTGAACATGAGCGATTGAAGCTCTCTGTCATGGATACGGATTGATCCACCACCTACTTCTACACCGTTTAAAACAAAGTCATAGGCATTTGCTCTTACTTCTCCTGGATTGGTATCTAAAAGTGGGATATCTTCCGGTTTTGGTGAAGTGAATGGGTGGTGCATTGCATGGAAACGGCCATTTTCTTCGTCCCATTCCAATAGTGGGAAATCAACGACCCATAATGGTGCAAAGGTTTCTTTGTTGCGGAAACCAAGTTGCGACGCAACTTCGAGGCGTAATTCATTGAGTTGTTTGCGAACTCTGTCTGTTCCACCAGCCATAATTAACAATAAGTCGCCAGGTTTCGCGTGAAACGCTACTGCAATTGCCGACAGTTGTTCTGGCGTGAAAAATTTATCAACGGACGACTTCACTGAACCATCTTCATTCACGCGCGCATACACCAACCCTGTTGCACCGATCTGTGGACGTTTGATAAAATCTGTCAATGCATCCAGTTGTTTTCGGGTATAATGTGCACAATTTTCCGCGTTGATACCAACTACTAATTCCGCTGCATCAAATACAGGGAAACCTTTTCCTTTGGCAACATCGTTTAGTTCAACAAACTGCATTCCGAAACGGATATCTGGTTTGTCTGATCCATAAAGGCGCATCGCATCTGCGTAAGTCATACGCGGAACAGTACCTAAGTCGATACCTTTGATTGTTTTGAAGATATGTTTTGCAAGCCCTTCAAAGATATTTAAAACATCTTCCTGTTCTACAAAAGACATTTCACAGTCTATTTGCGTGAATTCTGGTTGACGGTCTGCACGCAAATCTTCATCACGAAAACATTTTACAATTTGAAAATAGCGATCAAAACCTGAAACCATCAATAATTGTTTGAAGGTTTGTGGGGATTGTGGTAACGCATAAAATTCTCCAGGATTCATACGGGAAGGTACGACAAAGTCGCGTGCTCCCTCTGGAGTTGATTTAATCAGATATGGGGTTTCTACTTCCAGGAAGTTTTGGGAATCAAGATAACGGCGTACCTCTTGTGAGGTCTTATGACGTAAAATAAGGTTTTCACGTACGGGGTTACGACGTAAATCGAGGTATCTGAACTTCATTCTGATGTCATCACCACCATCTGTTTCATCTTCTATTGTAAAAGGGGGTAATTTAGCGGCATTTAATATTTCAAGATTTGAAACCTTGATTTCAATATCTCCAGTGGAGATTTTAGCATTTTTATTAGAGCGTTCGATAACTTCTCCAGTTACCTTGATGACATATTCTCTTCCGAGTTCACGGGCACTTGCGCGCAAGGAAGCATCATCATCTGCATTGAACGTTAATTGTGTGATACCATATCGGTCTCTAACATCGATGAAAGTCATACCGCCCAAATCGCGCGATTTTTGAACCCATCCACTTAGGGTAACCGTTTTCCCTAAGTCAGCTAGTGTTAATTCTCCACAAGTGTGTGTTCTGTGCATATCGTTATGAAAATTATATTTGACGCAAAATTATTGGTTTTACTCGACAATAACGAATTCTGTTCAGGTTATTTGAGTAGCATTCTCCCACTTTCTTCCACATCTTTTGTTTCTGTTTTTGGTGCCTCCCACTTTGCCCCCTTTTTGGTAGAAAAATTGGGTAAAATTAAATTTCTAAAGAGGAAATTTTTACAATTCATTTCTGATTTTGATAAAAAAAAGAGCGAAAAATCGCGTCTCATGCAATAGCTTGTTTTACAGATAAATTGGTGTTTAACTGCTTGTAAATAAGGTTTTATGTGTATTTTTTTTAAAGTCGACTTCTGTTTGTTGTAGCTATTTGTCGATGTGGAAAACTTTTTTATGTGATAAAGTGGGGGAAAGTGGGAGAAAGTGTATACTTTTACATTTAAATTAGAATAGGATAATTGACTATATGACTCAGTTGATCGGAGAATTCGAATGCAAGCTAGACGCCAAAGGAAGGATGGTGTTGCCAGCTGCGCTCAAGAGGCAAATGCCTCATGTAGAGCGGGATGGCCTTGTAGTGAATCGCGGTTTTGAGAAACATCTGGTATTTTATCCAAGGGAAGAGTGGGATTTGATGACAGCCAAGCTGGCTAAATTGAATCAATTCGATCCCAAGGTTCGTGCGTTTGTTCGTGCTTTTACACGCGGTGCTACGGAATTGACATTGGATGCTGCGGGTCGTGTTTTGTTACCAAAAAGTTTGTTGGAATTTGCAGGTATAAGCACTGAGCTGGTTTTGGCTTGTCAGTTTAACAAGATTGAGGTTTGGTCAAAAGAAGGGTATGAGGAATTGATGGGTGAAGGCGGTGTAGAAGATATATCATCTTTGGCGGCAGAGGTAATGGGAGATATTAATTTTGGACTATAAGTGTATGGAGAATGTATATCATGTTCCGGTAATGTTACAAGAATGTATGGATGCTTTGGCTATTAAGCCGGATGGTGTCTATGTGGATGTAACTTTTGGTGGTGGTGGTCATTCTCGGGAGATTTTGAAGAGATTGGGGCCAAAAGGGAAGTTGTTTGCTTTTGATCAGGATCCGGATGCATTGGAGAATGCAATCGACGATCCTCGTTTTACATTGATACATCAAAACTTTAGATTTTTAAAGAATAGCCTTCGTTTGGAGGGGGTGCGTACTGTAGACGGTATTTTGGCGGATTTAGGTGTTTCTTCGCATCAATTTGATGCTGCTGATCGCGGGTTTTCTATCCGCTTTGACGCGGATCTTGATATGCGTATGGATCAGGTTGGTGATTTGGATGCGAAGTCGCTTTTGGCGACTTATTCGGAGGAAGATCTTCACCGCATTTTTGGGATGTATGGTGAAATCATGAATGCCAAGTCGCTTGCAAAAACAATTGTTACTGCGCGTTTGGCACAGCCGATTCAGACTGTTGCCGAATTGAAAGAGGTGATTCAACGGATGGTTCCGAAAGGTAAAGAACATAAGTATCATGCGCAGGTGTTTCAGGCGCTTCGTATAGAAGTGAATCGTGAGCTGGAAGCTTTACAGGAATTTTTGTTGCAAACAGTTGATGTGCTGCATGTTGAAGGTCGATTGGCGGTGATGTCCTATCACTCTCTGGAGGATCGTTTGGTTAAAAATTTTATGGCCAAAGGAAAATTCAAAGGGGAAGTTGAAAAGGATTTTTTTGGAAATGAAATTAAGCCATTTCATGTGTTGAGCCGTAAAGCAATTACGGCATCTGCGCAGGAGTTGGCGGTAAATAATAGATCGCGCAGTGCGAAACTGCGTATTGCTGAAAAGTTGGATTTGTCTTAAAAATGGAGCGAGAGGATGAGCAGAAATACGATAAGACAGAAAGAGTTGAGTGAGGAAGTTCAAGAGGAACTACAAGAAACTGTCGAAGAAAAGGCGGAACAAACAGAAGCGTTTATTAAAACGCTTTTTACCGTTGGAGACCTTTCGTTAAATAAAATATTGCAGTACTTGCCTTTTGGAGCTTTTATCGCCTTTCTGATGTTGTTGTATATTTCCAATCGTCATTTTGCAGAGCGAACTATTCGGAGCATCGATAAAGTGAGTAAAGAGGTGAAGGAATTGGGCTGGGATCATAAATCGCTCTCTGCTGAACTGATGAAAATGTCTACACAGACAGAAATTGCCAAACGTGTAGATTCTTTGGGATTGAAAGAGCGTGTAGAACCACCGATCAAGGTTGAAGTTATAGAGAATAAGGAAGATAAATAGGAAGAGTTATGAGTATCAGAAATACGATTCTTGTTCGTGTCTACTTTGCTTTTGGGCTTATTGTACTACTTGCGTTTTTGGTATTTGGAAAAATGACAAAGTTGCAGTATGTCGATGGAGAGCATTGGAAAGCTTTAGCGGATAGCCTTTCTATTCAGGAACGGGAGGTGGAGGCTGCTCGTGGTAATATTTATTCAAATGACGGAAGCTTATTGGCTACCTCAGTACCCGAATATGAGCTTCGTTTTGATGCAATGGCTATTCCGGAAGAGGGTGAAGAGTATTTCAATTTGAAAGTTGACTCCTTGGCTATTAAACTTGCTGATTTTTTTAAAGATAAATCATCTCGGCAGTATTTGACATTATTAAAACAGGCGCGGAATAAAAAACAGCGCTACTTGTTGCTGAAACGTAATGTGTCGCATCAGGATTTAAAACGGATAAAACAATTTCCCCTACTTAAATCTGCCCGTGTCAACAAGGAGCGTTTTCCAAGTTGTTTGATCACAGATAGGCAGAACAAACGTATTTTACCTTTTGTCAATCTCGCTGCTCGAACCATCGGTTATAAAAATGTGAAGGAAAATATTCATGTTGGACTGGAGGGAGCCTATGGTGAGTTTATCGACGGGAAAAGCGGAAAAAGATTAATGCAGCGTATTGCCGGCGGGGTATGGATTCCCGTTAACAAAGATATCGAGGTCGCTCCGGTAGATGGGTCTGATATTATCTCGACCATTGATGTGAATATGCAAGATATGGCGCAAAGGGCGCTGGAGAAGCAGATGATAACGAGTAACGCGGATGAGGGCTGTGTTGTGATGATGGAGGTGAAAACAGGAGAGGTGCGTGCGGTGGCCAATTTTATGCGTGATAAAGATGGGGTCTATCGTGAAAAGTTCAATCTTGCGATTGCGCAAAGTGCAGATCCAGGTTCAACGTTTAAGTTGGCTTCTTATTTGGCTTTGATTGATGATAAGAAAATAGACTCGAGTACAACAGTAAATATTGGTAATGGTAATTGGCCAATTTACAAGCATACCATTCGTGATTCACATGCGCCTAAGAAGTCTATAATTTCTGCGAAAAGGGCCTTTGAGGAATCGTCGAATGTGGGTGTTACTAAGTTTGTTTATCAGGCCTACAAAGATAACCCAGATCAGTTTACATCAAAACTGCATTCTTTTGGTTTTGGTAAGGCACTCGATCTACAGATTCCAGGGGAAGGTATACCCTTGGTGAAATCTTCGAAAAGTAAAAGCTGGAGTGGGTTGTCGCTGGTACAGATGGCTTACGGCTATGAAATGAAAATTACGCCATTGCAAACGTTGACATTTTATAATGCTGTCGCAAATAACGGTAAGTTGATAGCGCCGCTATTTGTTAAAGAAATTCGGCATTTAGGAAATACAATTCAAACGTTTCAAGCGAAAGTCATTAACGAAAAGATCGCCTCGGATCATGCTTTAGCAGAGGTGCGGGGAATGATGGAAGGTGTTATGACTGAAGGGACAGGTAGAAGTGTTGCCAGTCCATTGTATAGTTCTGGTGGTAAAACAGGTACAGCACAGATGGCTGATGGCTCGAGAGGGTACGGTGCTAGACGATATCAATCTTCATTCGCCGGGTATTTTCCGGCAGAAGATCCAAAATATTCCATTATTGTGGTGATTCGTAACCCGAGAAATGGATATTATGGTGGATCTGTTGCCGGACCTGTATTTAAAGAACTTGCCGATATGGTTTATGCTAATGATATGGAGATGGAGGGGAAAAAGACGTTTAAAGCGGTGAATGTGGGTGGGCGAATGCCATTGACTTTACAGGGATCGAAAGAAGCAAGTAAAAAGGTCTACGATAGGTTGGGGATTAATACCGTGAATTGGGATACGATTGCGCGGGGAGAGGTGGATACCTCGACACGAGGCGTGCCATTCATAGATTTAAAATATAAAGAAGGAATTGTTCCGAATGTTGTCGGAATGGGATTGATGGATGCTTTATATGTTGTGGAGAATGCAGGATTTAAAGCGCACGTGACAGGAAAAGGAAGAGTAGGAATACAGTCGTTAGCTGCAGGACAGAAACTGGCTTTTGGAACGGCGATAAATTTAGAACTTAAGTAATGATGGATTTAAAAAAAGTATTGCATGCTATCCCTGTACAACAGGTTGTAGGGAACCTTGAAGAGGTCGATGTGCACTCTTTGTGCTTTGATTCCAGAAAAGTGGAGTTGGGAAGTTTGTTTATCGCAGTGCGGGGTGTTCAAACAGATGGTCACTTGTTTGTAGACAAGGCAATTACTTCCGGAGCAAGAGCCGTTATTGTAGAAGAGTTACCAAAAGAGACATTAGACTCTGTCGCCTATATCTTAGTGGCCGATTCTGCTTATGCTTTGGGTGTAGCTGCTGCTAATTTCTACGGAAACCCTTCGGAACAGCTGAAACTGGTTGGTGTGACTGGAACAAATGGTAAAACGACAGTAGCTACATTGTTGTTTCAGCTGTTTACTGAGTTGGGCTACCATGTAGGCCTATTATCTACGGTGCAAAACCAGATTGGGACAAAGATTATACCAGCCACACACACAACACCAGACCCTATTCAATTGAATAAATTGTTACGGGATATGGTTGATGATGGCTGTGACTATGCATTTATGGAGGTTAGTTCACATGCTGTCGTTCAGGAACGTATTGCAGGCTTGGTGTTTGCGGGCGCAATATTCACGAATATTACGCATGATCACCTGGATTTTCATAAAACTTTTGATAACTATATTAAAGCGAAAAAGAAGTTTTTTGATGATTTAGATGCGAATGCTTTTGCTTTGACGAATGCTGACGATAGAAATGGTCAGGTTATGCTTCAAAATACAGTGGCACACCGGAAAAGCTATGGCTTACGTTCCGGTGCAGATTTTAAAGCAAAGGTGATCGAAAGCCATTTCGATGGTATGTTGATGAGTGTTGACGGACAGGAAGTATGGGTGAAATTGATCGGCGATTTCAATGCATATAACCTTTTGGCGGTTTATGCTACCGCTATCTTGCTTGAGCAGGAAACGGTGAAAGTGTTGACCGCACTCAGTAACTTGAAGGGGGCAGAGGGACGATTTGAAACGATGAAATCGGCTTCGGGTGTTTTTGGGATCGTAGACTACGCGCATACACCTGATGCGGTTGAAAATGTGTTGAAGACCATAAGTTCATTGCGACGTCCAGAGCAAAAAATCATCACGGTGTTAGGATGCGGAGGCGATCGGGATAAGACCAAGAGACCTGAAATGGCAGAGGCGGCTCTGCGTTATAGTGATCGTTTTTTAATTACATCTGATAATCCGCGTACGGAAGATCCTTATCAGATTATTAGAGATATTGAGGCTGGTGTGGCAGCAGACCAGAAGGCGAAGACGCTTTCTATTGCTGATCGTAAGGAAGCTATACGGACGGCATATCAGCTGGCTAATCCCGGGGATATTATCCTAGTGGCAGGAAAAGGGCATGAGAAATATCAGGATGTAAATGGTGTAAAGCATCATTTTGATGATAAAGAAGTTTTAGAGAATACATTTAACGAACAATAGAAATATGTTGTACCATCTTTTTACGTGGCTTAGCGAATATATTCATATACCTGGAGGAGGTTTGTTTCAATACATCTCTTTTCGGACATCTATGGCTGTAATCGCTTCATTGATTATTACCACGGTTTTTGGGGGAAAATTGATTCAATTCTTGCATAATAAGCAAGTCGGAGAGACAATTCGTGATTTGGGGCTTGAAGGTGAAAAAAAGAAAGCTGGTACGCCGACAATGGGTGGGATCATCATTATAGCAGGTATCCTTATCCCTACCTTGTTATTTGCGAAATTGACAAATATATATGTGATTATCATGATTGTGACAACACTTTGGATGGGCGCAATTGGATTTTTAGATGATTATATAAAGGTTTTTAGACATAATAAAGAGGGCTTAGCTGGTAAGTTTAAAGTTGTTGGACAAGTTGGCTTGGGAGCCATAATTGCTTGTACGATGTACTTTCATCCAGATATCGTTGTTCGAAAAGGGGTGGATAAACCAACCTCTACCAAGCCCGTTGAAGTGGTTATCAATGAAGGTACAGGTGAGAAGACCTATGCTGAAAATGTGAAATCATCTAAGACAAATATTCCATTTTATAAAAACAACGAGTTTGACTACGCTAAAGTGTTCAAAATATTTGGTTTACAGAGTGATTATCTAACTTTTGTTGTCTTTTTAGTTGTCGTTATTTTTATCGTTACGGCAGTTTCAAACGGCGCAAATATTACGGACGGTATCGATGGTTTAGCCACGAGTACATCCGCTATCATTGGTGTTACTTTAGCCATTTTGGCGTACGTGTCAGGTAACGTAATCTTTTCAGATTACCTCAATATTATGTATATCCCCAATTCCGGAGAACTCGTGATTTTCGCCGGGGCATTTGTGGGGGCTTGCGTAGGTTTCTTATGGTATAACACATATCCTGCCCAAGTTTTTATGGGTGATACGGGTAGTTTGGCAATAGGAGGTATAATTGCTGCTTTTGCTATTCTGATCCGGAAAGAATTGTTGATTCCGATTTTGTGTGGTGTATTTCTGTTGGAAAACCTTTCGGTTATTCTTCAAGTGTCTTATTTCAAATACACTAAAAAGAAATATGGTGAGGGTAGACGGATCTTTTTGATGTCGCCATTACATCATCATTTTCAGAAGAAGGGGTATCACGAAGCAAAAATTGTAACTCGTTTTGTCATTGTAGGAATCATATTGGCCATTCTTACTATTGTAACATTGAAAATTAGATAATGATGTCAAATATTGCAACAACATATTATCCTCAATCTGGAAGTTTGGTCGTTCTAGGCGCCGGCGAAAGCGGTGTTGGAACGGCGATCCTTGGGAAAGAAAAGGGATTTGATGTATTTGTATCAGATAAAGGACTGATTGCGGACCATTATAAGGAACAATTGAAAGCCGAGGGAATAGCTTTTGAAGAAGGTAATCACGATGAAGAACGAATTTTGAGTGCCGCTTTGGTCGTGAAAAGCCCCGGCATTCCAGAAACGGTGCCTTTGGTAGTCGCATTGAAAGCAAAGAATATACCCGTGATTGCAGAAATTGAATTTGCGGCACAATATACCGATGCAAAGTTAATCTGTATTACAGGATCAAATGGGAAGTCTACGACAACCATGTTGACCTACGAGATGCTCAAGCATGGGGGCCTAAATGTCGGGTTGGCCGGTAATATCGGAAAAAGTTTTGCGCTGCAGGTGGCCAAAGAACAGTTTGACTGCTATGTATTGGAAATATCAAGCTTTATGTTGGATGATATGTATCATTTTAGAGCCGATGTTGCTGTTATACTGAATATTACACCTGATCATTTGGATCGATACGACCATAAAATGGAAAATTATGTGGATTCAAAATTCAGGATGATACAAAATCAAACCGAAAAGGATTATTTTATTTATTGCCTGGACGATCCCGAGACTATCAAAGGATTAGAAAGACATCATAGTAAAGGGACTTATTTGCCTTTTACACAAGAACAACTTGTTGAATTGGGCGCTTATTTGAATGCCAATAAGACAATAATTATTAATACACCAAATAACGATACATTCACTATGAGAGCTGAGGAATTGTCATTGCAGGGGAAGCATAATATTTATAATAGCATGGCTTCTGGGTTAATTGCGAAAGTGCAGGAATTGAGAAATCAAGTGATGAAAGAGAGTATGGGGTCGTATGTGAATATTCCACATCGCCTGGAACATGTAGCCTGTATCGGCGGTGTAAATTACATTAACGATTCAAAGGCGACAAATGTAAATTCGGTATGGTATGCTTTGGAAAGTTTCTCTACACCAATCGTATTGTTATTAGGTGGTGTCGATAAAGGAAATGATTACAGTATGCTTGCTGATTTGGTTAAAGACAAGGTGCGTGCTATTGTTTGTTTGGGAAAAGATACGGCTGCGATTCATACGGCATTTGAACAAGATGTGGAGATTATTGTCAATAGCACTTCTATGCAAGATGCAGTGGTATTGGCTTCGCACTTGGCGCAAAAAGGTGATACCGTATTGTTGTCCCCTGCATGTGCCAGTTTTGATTGGTTCAAGAACTATGAAGATCGTGGCGATAAATTTAAAGCGGCTGTAATGGAATTATAAATGATATAACCCAATAAGAGGAGGAAGGATATGCTACAGAACATAATGTCTAAATTGAAGGGTGATCGATGGATATGGATCATTGTGATTATCTTATCGGGATGGTCACTTTTGGCTGTGTACAGTTCGGTGGGTACGTTGGCGTATAAAGAAGGAAAGGGTACAGAAATGTATTTGTTGAAGCACTTTTCTATTATCGCCATTGGGTTTATCCTCATGTATCTTTCCCATAAATTGGATTATCGGTATTATGCTGGTATATCCAAAATCTTAATGGGAATTACAATTCCTTTATTGCTATTCACCTTAGCATTTGGAAGTAGCGTAAACCAGGCCAGTCGTTGGTTGACTATTCCAGGTATTGGGATGACTTTCCAAACGTCAGATTTAGCAAAACTGTCATTGATTGTTTTTCTTGCACGGATGTTATCCCGGAAACAGGAGGAGATCAAAGATGTGAAAAAGTCATTTTTACCCATCATGGGATCCGTATGTGGGGTTTTCGTATTAATTGCATGGGCCAACATGTCCACCGCGATTATGCTATTTGGAGTGAGTGTTTTATTGCTTTTGATCGGTCGGATATCCTTTAAACAGATTGCTATTGTATCTGCTGGGGTTGTTTTGCTAGGAATTATAGTCGTTTCTATTGGTCCTCGGCGTGCAACCTATTATAGTCGTGTGAAGTCTTTTTTTGGTGTCGAGAAGAAAGATGAAGCGACGCCGGTATCCTTCCAGGATGATAAAAATTATCAGGCAAACAATGCGAAAATTGCTATAGCAACTGGTGGGCTTTTTGGAAAAGGACCCGGAAATAGTGTGCAACGCAACGTATTGCCACACCCTTATTCCGATTTTATTTACGCGATTATCATTGAAGAATATGGGACAGTCGGTGGTGTAATTCTGCTATTTCTGTATCTGGCATTTATGTATCGATGTATACGTATTGTCACGATGAGTCCCAAAGCTTTCGGTACTTTTTTGGCTGCGGGTTTGGGATTTAGTTTGACGATTCAGGCTTTGGCCAATATGGCTGTTGCTGTAGGATTAGGGCCAGTTACTGGCGTTCCACTACCGTTGGTAAGTATGGGAGGAACCTCGATTTTATTTACGAGTGTCGCCTTGGGAATTATCCTGAGTGTGAGTAGAAATATTGAAGAATTAAAAGGTAAAGAAGAGCTGGATGAAAAGCCTAAACCGAAAAAAGTGGTTATAGGATCTATTCCTGCATAATAATAAATTAAGCATGGCAATTCGCGTAATTATCAGTGGTGGTGGGACCGGAGGACATATCTTTCCGGCGATTTCAATCGCAAATGCGTTGAAGGCAATGGATCCTGCAAATGAAATTCTATTTGTGGGTGCCAATGGCCGGATGGAAATGGATAAAGTGCCGGCTGCAGGATATAAGATTGTTGGGCTTGATATTCAGGGAATAAATAGAAAGCAGCTGTGGAAGAATATCTTTTTGCCGTTTAAGCTTATGAAAAGTTTAAATAAAGCAAAAAGCATAATTAAAGATTTTAGACCAGATGTGGCTGTAGGTGTAGGTGGTTTTGCTTCTGGTCCATTATTAATGATGGCCAATAAGCTAGGGGTGCCTACAGTCGTGCAGGAACAAAATTCCTATGCGGGTGTAACCAACAAAAAAGTTGGCGCTAAGGCAGCAAAAATATGTGTGGCTTATGAGGGGATGGAGCAATTTTTTCCTGCTGAGAAAGTATTGCTCACGGGCAATCCAATAAGACGCGAGTCCATTGCGATAGCGGGAAAAAGAGAGGAGGCCGTAGCGTTCTTTGAGTTAGATACACATAAAAAGACAATTTTGGTGCTCGGAGGTAGTTTGGGGGCTAAAACATTAAATGAAAGTGTCGTTGCTTACCTCAATGAGCTGAAGGAAGAAGTGCAGGTGATTTGGCAATGCGGTAGTTTCTACGTTGAAAAGTTACGGGAAGAGTTAACAGGTCAGCTGCCCGACAATATTAAGATGTTGGCCTTTCTACAGCGTATGGACTATGCTTATGCTGCGGCAGATTTAATTATTAGCCGAGCTGGAGCTGGTACAATTTCCGAGCTCTGTGTAGTCGGGAAGCCTGTTATTCTTGTGCCTTCGCCTAATGTGGCCGAAGACCATCAGACCAAAAATGCTATGGCATTGGTCAATAAGGGGGCTGCGTTATTGGTTAAGGATAGTGATGCAAAAAAAGACCTGGTGCCTGCTGCTTTAACTTTATTAAAAGACGCAGCTCATGTCGCACAATTAAGTGAAAATATTAAAAAACTCGGTAAGTTGAATGCGGACGTGCAGATTGCCGAGGAGGTGTATAAATTGGTTAATAAAAAATAGACGAAGTATGAATCTAGATGCAATAAAACAAGTTTACTTGATCGGTATAGGTGGTATAGGCATGAGTGGTCTTGCGCGCTATTTTAAGCATTTGGGCTGTGAGGTGAATGGATATGACCGTACAGAAACTGAGCTGACTAAAACCTTAGTCAAGGAAGGAATCGCGATCTCATATCAGGATGATATCAATACGATTGATGCTATTTTTCACGTACCTACAGCGGAGACATTAGTCATTTTTACACCAGCCATTCCTAAAGATTCGAAGATTAAAGCTTTTTTGGAATCTCAAGGACATATACTATATAAGAGATCACAGGTTTTGGGGATCATTAGTGAGAGTAGATTTACGGTCGCTGTTGCCGGTACACATGGTAAAACGACAACTTCTACAATGGTTGCACATGTATTGAAAGATTCGGGTTACGACTGCTCTGCCTTCTTGGGCGGAATCAGTTCTAATTACGGTACCAATGTGTTTTATGGAAATAATAATACAGTTGTGGTGGAGGCTGACGAATTTGATCGTTCATTTCTGACACTTCACCCCAATATTGCAATAGTAACTTCTTCGGATGCTGATCATTTGGACATTTATGGAGATCGCAGCCATCTGCTCGAATCATTCCAATTGTTCTTGGATAAAGTAGTTGAAGGGGGAACACGTATTATAAAAAAAGGCCTCGAGTTTGCGGGGCAAATAAGTTATTCAGGCCATGAAATCGCTGATGCATATGCTTCCAATGTGCATGTACGCGACGGAGAGTTCTTTTTTGACTACCAAGATACCAACGGACGGATAGACGATATCCATTTAGGTATTCCTGGTACCCATAATGTTGAAAATGCGGTAGCTGCGATTGCAGTAGCCCGTTTACTTGGGATTGAAAATGAAGCGATCAAGAAAGCATTGACAACATTCAAAGGAGTGAAAAGAAGGTTTGAATATATTGTCCGTAAACCTGGAGCGGTGTATATTGATGACTATGCGCACCATCCAGAGGAACTGCGTGCATTTTTAACTTCGATGCGCAAATTGTATCCTACAAAAAAACTAAATGTGGTCTTTCAGCCGCATTTATTTACCCGTACGCGGGATTTTGTGGATGGTTTCGCAGAGGTATTGTCCATGGCAGACAATCTGTTGTTAATGGAAATTTATCCAGCACGGGAGCTTCCTATTGAAGGGATCAATTCGAGTTGGTTATTGGATAAAATTACGGCAGAGAAAAAACAGCTTGTAACAGCAGAAGAAGTCTTGGAATTCGCGCGCGATGAAAAGCCAGAACTGATTGTTACAGTTGGGGCAGGTGATATTGACAAATTGGTTAAACCGTTACAGACAATTTTAGAGCATGCTTAAAAAATTACGTAACATACAATGGAATCGTGTACTCTACTTTACGCTGTTTTTTATCGGCGTAATAGTTGTCGTCGTGATTATGACTATTGTGGGGAAACGTGATGAGCAGCAGGTTTGTAAAGATATCAAAATTGTCATTGAAGGCACGGAAGCTTTTATTGATCAGGCTGATATCTCCAAACTGATAGAACAAAACTATGGTAGTTTTGCGGGAAAGAAAGTCAATGGAATTCCCTTTCAAAAGATTGAAAAAACCTTGCGTAAATTACCTTATGTTTCCGATGCCAGTATACATGCCGATATGGATGGTACGATCAGAATTAATATTAGTCAGCGCGAGGCTGTCATGCGGGTCATCAACAAAAATGGAAAAGAATTTTATGTGGACCCCAATGGGTTGAAGATACCGACAACGTTGAAGTATATACCGCATATCATGGTTGCAACGGGTAACATCGCAGAAGGATATAATGAAGCACTGGATACCATATCAACGCCCTTGGTTAAAGATTTGGTGAAGGTTATTGAGTTTATCAAAAACGATGAATTATGGAGTAATCAAGTTGTGCAGATCTATGTCAACGGGGATAAGGATATTGAACTTGTGCCTCGTATAGGTACACAGCAGTTGATTGTTGGATCGGCAGATTCATTGGAACAAAAATTTGAATTATTAAAGACCTTTTATACGCAGATCATGCCAAAAGTGGGTATAAATGCTTACGGTGTTGTCAACGTAAAATATGGAGGTCAGATTATCTGTGAAAAGAGGGGAAACTGGAGTTTTTCAGATGATCAAACAAAAAAAGTAGCAAATAATACATTATAGTAATACAGCAACAATACAGGAAATTATGAACTCAAAGGCAGCAGAAATTGAAAGAGAAAACCCAATTATCGTGGGACTCGATATTGGTACTACCAAAATTTGTGTTACGGTTGGGAGACGTAGCTCAGGAAACAAAATTGAATTATTAGGTGTGGGCAAAGCTGACTCTGCAGGTGTAAGCAGGGGGGTGGTTGCTAATATCCAGAAAACTGTGGGGAGTATTTTAGAGGCTGTTGAGATAGCCGAAGCACAGTCCAATGTGGATATTAAAGTGGTGAATGTGGGAATTGCTGGCCAACACATCAAAAGTATTCAACACCGTGGAATATTTACCAAAACTGATGGTGATGATGAAATCATTCGACGCGATATCGAACGACTGATTTCGGATATGTATAAACTGGTACTGCCTCCAGGAGAAGAAATTATACATGTTTTACCACAGGAGTTTACGGTAGATAACGAACCCGGTATTCGCGAACCAATCGGTATGGCTGGTCGCCGTATTGAAGCAAACTTCCATATTATATCGGGACGTGTAACAGATATTAAAAATATCAAGAAATGTATTGATAATTCCAATCTGGAAGTTGCTGAATTGATTCTCGAACCTTTAGCGTCTTCTGAAGCTGTATTGGATGAAGACGAAAAAAATGCTGGCGTTGTATTAGTGGATATCGGTGGTGGAACCACAGATGTTGCCATCTTCCATGAAGGAATTATTCGTCACACTGCTGTGATTCCTTTAGGCGGTAATATTGTAACGGAAGATATCCGTCAGGGATGTTCTGTTTTGCGTTCTCAGGCTGAATTGTTGAAAACTCGTTTCGGATCGGCTCTAGCTGATGAAAATAAAGAAAATGAGGTGATTTGTGTGCCAGGATTGAAAGGTCGTGAACCAAAGGAAATTTCCGTGAAAAATTTGGCTTATATTATTCAAGCTAGAATGGAAGAAATTATTGAGCACGTGTACTATGAAATCAAATCTTCAGGATATGAAAATAAACTGATCGGTGGTATTGTTATTACCGGTGGTGGTGCTCAATTAAAGCATTTGGTACAACTTGTTGAGTATATTACTGGAATAGATTGCCGTATCGGATTTCCGAATGAATATCTTTCTAAGAATGAGGTTTTACCAAAACCGTTGTTTGAAGAATTGAAAAGTCCTTTGTATGCAACAAGTATTGGCTTGTTGATTAAGGGAATTCAATCCCATGAGGAAGAAGAAGATAGCCGTAGAGAAATGCACGCCCCATCGAAAAAAGTGCAGGCTGCTACGGTGACAACAAAAGAGGTTTCTGAACAACAACAAAAAGAGCAAGGATTATTGTCATGGTTCAAACGTTTTATCAAAGACGGTAACGAAATCGATGACGCAAGTTTTTTAGATAAGAAGTAAGTTTTCCACAATAGTTGAAGTTTTCCACAATTTAACAAATGTGGAAAACTTTTGTTGAAATTATATTATTATTACATTACATATAGTGGGTTTGATTCGTTTTGATATCATCTTCATTGTAAGTTAAATAGGGATAAGTTATGTCAATACAGTTTGAAATGTTAAAAGAACAATCTTCAATAATCAAGGTTATTGGGGTTGGTGGTGGTGGCGGCAATGCCGTAAACCACATGTATAAACAAGGAATTAGTGGGGTAGATTTTATCGTGTGTAATACTGATGCGCAAGCATTGGAATTGAGCCCGATCCCAAATAAAGTTCAATTGGGAATAAGTCTAACCGAAGGTATGGGAGCAGGAGCAGATCCTGATGTAGGTGAAAATTCAGCGATCGAAAGTATTGAAGATATCAAACGCATGTTGGGTACCAATACGAAGATGTTGTTTATTACCGCTGGTATGGGGGGTGGTACCGGTACTGGAGCGAGCCCCGTTTTGGCTAAAGCCGCTAAGGAATTGGGTATTCTTACTGTTGCAATCATAACTACACCGTTTACATTCGAAGGTAAACGCCGTCGTTCTCAAGCGGAGGAAGGGCTTTCGGAATTACGTAAATATGTAGACTCTTATCTTGTTATTTCTAACGATCGTTTGCGTGAAATCTTCGGAAATTTAACCATGACCGCGGCTTTCGCAAAAGCAGATGATATTTTGACTACTGCTGCAAAAGGTATTGCCGAAATTATTACTATCCCTGGTTATGTAAACGTCGATTTTAAAGATGTGCGTACCGTTATGAATGATAGCGGTGTTGCTATTATGGGTAACGCAATAGCTGAAGGTGAAGATCGTGCATTACGTGCTGTAGAGGGAGCCTTGGCTTCACCATTGTTGAAAGACAATGAGATTGAAGGCGCTCGTTATATCTTGTTAAATATTACTTCTGGAACGAAAGAAGTAACCATGGATGAGGTAGCGATCATTACGGATTACATTCAGGAAAAAGCTGGTCTATCAGCAGATTTGATCTGGGGTAACTGTATTGACGAGAACTTTGAGGATGAGCTGTCAGTAACAATTATTGCAACTGGTTTTCAAACTTCTGAAGAACGCGATAAAGAACGTGAAAATACAAAGGTGTCTATGCCCTTAACAGCTGAACCGGCTAATTCTTTTATTAAACCTGTTTCTCAGGTAGCACCAAGAGAAGTTCCAGCTACGAATAGTTTCGTAACTCCGGTTCAACGTGTGGATACACCAGTCCCTTCTTCAAATACGCCAACTCCGAATAATTTGCAATCTGATTTGTTCACTTCACCAAGAAATGCTGTGCAACAACAGGTGGCTGTTGAGGAACCTCAAGTTATACGTCATGATTTAGGTTTTGATGGTGGTTATGAAGAGGAAACTTCATTTGGAGACAGTGATTTTCAATTGAAAACCTCACCATCTGTGTTTCAATTCCAGATGCCAACAGTTTTTGATTCTTATGCAGCCCCTTCTGCATCGGGATATGAGGAGAAACCTACCTTTTCATCAAGTACAACAAATGAGCAAGTAGAAGTTCCTCAGGTGGAAGAAGAGCAGGTTTCGTTTGAAGATCAGCTGGTTCGTACGAAAGAGCGTATCTTGCGTCTTAAAGAATTGAGCATGAAACTAAAATCTTCTAATGGTCTACATGAGTTGGAAAATGAGCCTGCTTATAAGAGAAAACAAATGTCATTGGAAGATACACCGCATTCTTCACAATCTCAGGTGTCTCGTTTTACACTTTCTTTTGAAGATGGAAATACTGAAATCAGACCGAACAATTCTTTTCTACATGATAATGTAGACTAGTTGATTCACCATAAAATAACAAAAAGCCATCCAATCGGATGGCTTTTTTAGTATCTTTAAATACCGAAATAAGACAATTATACAAGCTATGACGACAAAATTAAATAACCCTGTATGGGTAATGAGTTCTGCATTTGATAAATTATCCTTACCGGAGTTGATTCAGACAACCAAAAGAATCGGAGCGGGGGGGATAGACCTTTGTGTGTTTAGAAAAGATGGTACCCGAGAAGATCATACCGCAACACATTTGGATTATGATGATTTCACTCCTGCAAAAGCAAGGGAAATCATTGAGCTGTTCAATCAGGCTGATTTAAAACTTTCGCTTGGTGCTTTTGAAAATATGATTGGTGGTGATCCTGAGCAACGTGTGAAGAATCAAAATCATTTATTGAAATTGATCCGTATTGCACATTTGCTTGGTGGTGATGCAAATAACGTCAAGGTAGGAACATTCGTTGGGTATAATCACGAATTGGGTAATCAAATTGATGGATTTCAAAAAAATCTTGAAGAATATAAGCGTGTATTTGCCCCCATTGTTAATTATGCAGAGAGTTTAGGCGTAACCATCCTCTATGAGAACTGCCCAATGGAAGGATGGCGCTCATCACGTTATAGCTCTACCTATAACAATCTTCCCGCTGTGCTGGCCGCTCGTAAATTAATGTATGCGATGATTCCGAGTAAAGCTCATGGTGAGATTTATGATCCTTCACATGATGTTTGGCAAAATACAAATCCGATTGAGGTTATTCGTAATACAGACATCAGCCGCTTACAGCGTATACATGTGAAGACTACACGTAATTTACAGACCGCTGCACGTATTGATTGGGGTGGAATGTACCCTATGCAGCATGTTGATGCTGAATTGGCTAAAAAGGCCAACGTAAGTATTCCTGGGCATGACTGGGATAGACATCACTATGAAGCAATGTTACCGGGCTTTGGTGGATCCGATAGTATGGATTGGCGCGGCTTTGTTGACTTATTGCAAGAACGTGGTTTCAGTGGTCCCTTTGAGATCGAAAACGAAGCTAAGAATTCGAAAGATACAGGTGATTTTTCTGCAACGGTTCAGGGATTTACGACGTGCCTCAACTTTTTAGCGCCGATGTTATGGGATTTAGAAGCAGAGGTGGGGTATTCTTATAAGAAATCTCAACCTTTAAAAGACCTGAACGTAAAAGATGTTCCAGTTGTTACTATTGATGAGTTAATTTAGTAGGATAAAAATGCACTCCAACAAAATGACTAGTTGTTGGAGTGTATTCTGAAGAGTTCAATAAGTTCAGGAATATTAGAAACATTGAGCTTTTCAAAGATTCTGCTTTTATAGGTGCTCACTGTTGAAGGGCTTAACTCCAACAAGCTAGATACTTCAATAATCCCCAGTCCCTTTATCAATTGCTTAGCAACGTCCACCTCTCTATTTGACAAACGTGCCAAGGGATTTAGTTTCGTCAGTTCAGACTTGCTCTGTGTCAATTTCTGAATATATAGATCCTGTACATTGCTCGACATGTACTTCCCTCTATCCTGAATAGCCAGAATAGCATTGGAAAGTTCAGCCATAGCTGTTGTTTTGTTGAGGTAGCCTACTGCTCCTGCTTCGATATAGCGTAGCGCATATAGTGATTCGTCATAAGACGAGAAAATCAAAATTTTGATGCTCGGTCGAATTTGAAGGATCTCCTCAACGACGCGTATATTATTTCCTCCCGGCATATTAATGTCCAGCAATAATAGGTCAAAATCCTCTACCTTTATTTTTTCAAGAACCTCGTCAAAGGTTTCAGCTTGGAATATTTCTGCCTTTTGAAGAGTTTCTTTAATAATAACGGAGGCTCCTAACCGTACAATACCGTGGTCGTCTGCTATAAGAATCTTTTTCATAGATATGCTATCTGATGCTGGGCTTTAATTACCGTATGAAATAAAGTACTAACAATATACAATATATCTTGATATTTTACTAGTTAACGCGCAAATATAAGAAATTAAGTTAATAAAAATTGGGGTGGGGCGAGTTGCGTGTTTTTTTTATATAAATAGGATATATGCTAGAAAATATAGCACAATATGAGTTTAACGATAAAAAATTAGCATATTTTAATTAGATTTATGTGACAATTATTAGTTTTGTCATAATTCATGGACTAAAAAAATTAAATATGGGATTTTTAAAAGAGTTTAAAGAGTTTGCAATGCGCGGTAGCGTAGTAGATCTAGCTGTCGGTGTTGTCATTGGTGGAGCTTTTGGTAAAATTGTCACCTCATTGGTTGATGATATTATCATGCCACCCATTGGTTATTTAACAGGTGGTGTTGATTTTTCCTCCAAAAAATTGATCTTGAAGGCTGCTGATGAAGCTACTAAACAAGCTGAAGTATCTATTAATTATGGAAACTTTATTAATGTGGTTATTCAATTTTTAATTGTAGCATTCTGTATTTTTTGTGTTATTAAGGCTTTAAATTCATTGAAACGTAAAGAGGAGGCAGCTCCGGCGGCACCTGCAGCACCAACCAAAGAAGAAACGCTTTTGACTGAGATCAGGGATATTCTGAAAAATAAATAGTGTAAGGTATATACTTTATTTATAAAAAACAGCACAGTCGAACTGTGCTGTTTTTTTATTTTGTGGTAATTGAAAAATTGTTTTTTGAAGCTGTAGCTGAATAAATTAGCTTGTCCGCGTCACATTAACTTTAAATGTTCGTAATATTGTTTGTTTTTGTCTAAAATAAACTTTACTTTTGCATTCCTCTTGGGGAGTTTTGTATTAATTGAAGTAAGAACAAATTAGCATAATAGCGTCATGAAAAGAACATTTCAGCCATCGCAAAGAAAGAGAAGAAACAAACACGGTTTTAGAGAGCGTATGAGCTCTGCAAACGGTAGAAGAGTATTAGCTTCACGTAGAGCTAAAGGTAGAAAACGTCTTACAGTGTCTGACGAATACCGTCACAAAGGTTAATCTTTGACAAGGATCGGTGGCCGCTTATAAGAACTTTTTCTAATAAGATTAAGTCATCGTATGAGAAATACATTTACAAAAGAAGAACGGTTATGTGCGAAAAGGCGTATTGATGCGCTTTTTAAAAGCGGTTCTTCTTTTGTCTTGTATCCGTTTAGAGTTGTTTTTATCTTCGAGAAAAACAACTTGACTGACGATATTCCCTCCAGTCAGTCTATCATTTCCGTATCCAAACGTAGGTTCAAAAGAGCAGTTGATCGCAATTCAATTAAGCGAATGATGCGTGAAAGTTACCGTTTACAAAAATCGAATGATTTGATTCCGTTTTTGTTGAAACATAATGTAACTTTGTATTTAGCTATTCAATATGTAGGCAAGCAGATCTTAGCGTATGATGTGTTTAGCACCGCAATGAATAAAATGCTGAAAAAATTGCAGAATGAATGTGCTGAAGCTTATTTGGAAAAAGGGGATTAGACCCTTGTTTAGTTTTATTTTCTTGGCTATTATTCGTTTCTATCAAGTTTTTATCTCACCATTTTTAGGCGCCAATTGTAGATATACGCCTACCTGTTCTCAGTATGGTAAGGAAGCTATTCTGAAATATGGTCCTTTTAAAGGTGGCTGGATGGCTTTGAAACGAATTGGGCGTTGCAACCCTTGGGGTGGCCATGGGCATGATCCTGTACCTTGATTTCTATAACGACGATGAATAATTTAATTTTACAAATTGATACGTCAACCACTGTATGTTCGGTTGCCTTGAGTGAAAATGGTCAAACGTTGCAAGTTATCGATCTCGATGAACAGAATGCTCATGCGGCTAAATTGACTATTTTGATTGAGGAAATTCTCAAACAGACAGGCCGAAAGATGCAGGATTTGAGCGCTGTTGCGGTGAGTATGGGGCCTGGCTCGTATACTGGCTTGCGTATAGGGGTATCTACGGCCAAAGGTCTTTGTTATGCCTTAGATATACCTTTAATCGCTATTAATACGTTAGAAGCGTTGTTTTTAGGGTATAAAGGGCAATTCGGTTTAACAGAAGATGAAGCTTATCTTCCTATGCTCGATGCCCGTCGGATGGAAGTCTATACAGCAGTTTATAATCATGATGCTACGTTGGTGAGAGCAACATCTGCAGAGATCATCGATGTTGATTATTTCAATGAATTATTGCTGAACTACCATCGTGTCCATTTGTTTGGTTCGGGAGCCGATAAATTCGAAGATTTGTTCAGCACAACGGATCACGTGGATGTGTTGAGCGGATTTAATGTTTCCGCGGCTTTTCTATCGACGTTGGCTTTTGATAAATTTCAGCGCAGAGAGTTTGAGGATGTCGCTTATTTCGAGCCATTCTATCTTAAAGATTTTGTGGTTACCACGGCAAAGAAAAAGGTTGGCTTATTATAGCCAGCCTTTTCTTTTGAACCACAAATAAATCGCAAGGGATATGGCGACCATGATCCCCATGGCTACCGGATATCCATAGTACCATTCTAATTCGGGCATATTTTTGAAATTCATTCCATAAATTCCTGCCACAAAAGTGATTGGCATAAAAAATACGGAGAAAATTGTCAGGATACGCATAATCTCATTGGTGTGATTAGACGAGATGTTGAAATACACATTAAGCAGCTGTGCTACATTTTCCGATAAGTTTTCGTACAAGGTTGATGTCCGGACCTGCAGATCTTTTAAATCCCGGGTGTACACATCCTTTTTGGAGGATGAATGAAAATGCTCAACAACCTCCTTGTAGAGAAAGATGACCTTTCGTGCAACATCAATCTGCCTTTTTATAAAATAGAGATTTTTCAGTATTGGCTGTTGCTTCATGCGTTTCAGAAAAATCAATTCTTCGTATGCATCGATGCGTGTTGAAAGTTGCTCTAACGTTTGGCTAAAGGTAAATACAGCTGCAGTCGTGATAAATACAGCCAGTTTACGGCTGTTTTTTGTCTTGATGGACGTAAATTCAATGTTCTTAAGTTTTTCTAAAAATTCAATACGACGTTTGTGTACAGTAATCACAAAATCGCTTCCGTAGAAGATGGTCAGGCGGTCGGTGATTTCTCCGATGCTGTCTGAATTTTCCTTGAAATTGTCCGACATGACACGAAGAATAACAAAGGTATAATTCTCAAATTCTTCAATTTTCGGTAGATGTTCTGGTTCTTTGGAATCCTTGATCGAAGCTTCATTCAAATTGAAGCGCTCTTTAATGAAGGTGAAGTCTTCTGAGGTTGGCTCAGCTATATCTATCCATTCGTAGTTTGCGATTTCCTTTTCAACAATCGTTCTGACCATAAATCTAATTTTAGTAAGGACAAGATAAGAAAGAAAATAAAAAAAGCCATCAACGGAGTCGATGGCTTTCCTAAATTATTATGATCTTCTATTTGTTTGAAGATTTATATTCTTCGTTTAACTGTTTGATTACTTCATTAGTGATTTCCAAAGATGGGTCAGCATACAATACAGTTGGGTTGCTTTTTGAATAGGTAAGCACCAGTTTGTAGCCATTTTCTGCAGCATGTTTTTTCAGGAATTCGGTAATTTTATTATAAACATTGTTGAACTCTTCAGACTCGTCTTTTGCAATAGAGGAAGAAGCTGTTTGGTCTAAACGTGCAAGCTCATCTTGTTTACGCGCTAGTTTTTGTTCAGTAGCTTGTCGATCAGGAGCAGACATTGTAGCTGCATTTTTTTGATATTCGGCAACTTCACGTTGGAATGCAGTACTTTTAGATTGCAGATCCGTTTGTGCTTTCTTTACTTTGTTTTCAAGCTTCGATTTAATGTCCTTAAAATATTGATATTTTTCAGAAAGTGAATCCGAGTTTAAATAGACGATTTTATCTTTGTTACTTCCCTGGCTCTCCTTGCTTACGGTATTGGAATCATTTTTTGCAGGTTCGTTTGTTGTTTTTGCACCTTGGTTACATGATGCAATAGTTCCAACCAATAAAAGGCCAAAGGAAACTTTCGATACAATTGAAAATATAGTGTTCATTTTTTTGTTATTTGCAAATTATTACTGAAAACAAACCTAACATAAAAAAATCGAAATTCTAGTTTTTAGTAATAAAAAAGTAAAATTATCCTGTGTATTATAATTCGGAATATAGGTGCAATACTTGTTCACGGACTTGATAAATCGGCCAAAATTTCGTATTTTTGAATATTACATTTAAGAGGTTTTCAATGAGCGAAGAAAATAAGAATGCATCCACCTATTCGGCCGATAATATTCAGGTATTAGAGGGTTTAGAGGCGGTTCGTAAGCGTCCATCCATGTATATCGGTGACACCGGTGTAAAAGGATTGCACCATTTGGTATACGAGGTTGTTGATAATTCAATCGATGAAGCTGTAGCGGGATATTGTACAGATATCTTTGTTACTATCCATAAAGATAACTCGATTTCTGTCCGCGATAACGGTCGGGGTATTCCTACAGGGATCAACAAAAAAGAGAATAAATCAGCCTTAGAGCTTGTAATGACAGTATTGCACGCCGGAGGTAAATTTGATAAAGATACATACAAGGTTTCTGGTGGTCTGCATGGTGTTGGGGTTTCCTGTGTGAATGCGCTGTCTACCCTTTTGAAGGCCGAGGTTCATCGTGATGGAAAGATCTATCAGCAGGAGTACCAAATTGGTAAGCCCTTGTATGATGTGAAAGAAGTTGGTGTTTCGGATAAGACGGGTACTATTGTAACGTTCCATCCAGATGCGACGATTTTCACGCAGACTACGGTTTATAATTACGATACATTGGCAAATCGTCTTCGTGAGCTTGCATTTTTAAATAAAGGTGTAAACTTGACCTTGAATGATGAGCGTGATACAAATGAGGACGGTTCTGAAAAGAAAGAAACATTCTATTCGGAAGGTGGTCTGAAAGAGTTTGTGAAATTTTTAGATGGTAACCGTCAGTCGTTGATTCCTGAACCTATCTATGTTGAAGGCGTAAAACAAGGTATCCCTGTTGAACTGGCTTTACAATATAACGATACGTATTCGGAGAATGTCCATTCATATGTGAATAACATCAATACGATTGAAGGTGGCGCTCACGTTGCAGGATTCCGTCGTGGTTTGACACGTACCTTGAAAGCGTATGCGGACAAGTCTGGTTTGCTTAAAAACTTGAAAGTGGAAATTACTGGCGATGACTTCCGTGAAGGATTGACAGCCGTAATTTCGGTGAAGGTTGCAGAACCTCAATTTGAGGGACAAACCAAAACTAAATTAGGTAACTCTGAGGTGATGGGGGCTGTAGATGTTGCTGTTGGTGAGATCTTAGGTGTTTATCTGGAAGAGAATCCACGCGAAGCAAAATCTATTGTTCAAAAGGTTGTCATTGCAGCTCAAGCACGTGCTGCTGCACGTAAAGCCCGTGATTTGGTCCAACGTAAAACCGTTATGGGTGGCTCTGGACTTCCAGGTAAATTAGCCGACTGTCAAGACAACGATCCTACGAAATGTGAGATCTATTTTGTCGAGGGGGATTCTGCGGGTGGTACTGCCAAGTCTGGTCGTGATAGAAAGTATCAAGCAATCATGCCTTTACGAGGTAAGATTCTGAACGTCGAAAAAGCGATGGAACATAAGATCTACGAAAATGAGGAGATCAAAAATATGTTTACAGCTTTGGGGGTGAGTGTAGGTACTGCCGAAGATGCTAAGGCACTGAATATTGAAAAATTACGTTATCACCGCATCATCATCATGACCGATGCCGATGTGGATGGGTCCCACATTACAACATTGATCTTGACGTTCTATTTCAGATACATGAAGGAACTGATCGAGAGAGGATATGTATATATCGCTACACCGCCGCTATACTTAGTGAAAAAAGGAAAAGAGCATGAGTACGCTTGGAATGAAGACCAACGTATCAATGCGATTCAACGTTTGAAAGGATCAGGTAAAGAGGATAGCGTACACGTACAACGGTATAAAGGTCTTGGAGAGATGAATGCTGAACAGTTATGGGATACAACCATGAACCCTGAAACGCGTACTTTAAGACAGGTGACGATTGAAAACGCTGCGGAATGTGACCGTATCTTCTCGATGTTGATGGGGGATGAAGTTGCTCCGCGTCGTGAATTTATCGAGAAAAATGCACGCTATGCTAAAATTGATATTTAATTGATCTGATCATAAAAGAATAAAAAAGCCTGATGAAATTTTTCATCAGGCTTTTTTTATTCTTTTATATTTCCTAATTTCATACCAGTGAACCGCTTTCTGCCGGGAAAAAGGTTCATCGCCTAGCATTTAGCCAATATTAATTAAAACCTATTATGAAATATTGTAGCAAAATTTTGCTCTTTATAGGTTGTTTTATTGGACTAACCTGTATGGCGCAAACAAATGAAAAAATCGATCTCCAAGATTTATTTGAAAGCTTATCGGAAGAACTTCCTGAGGATGCTGATTTGAGCGAATTGACTGAAAAGTGGTATTATTATCTCAAACACCCCATCGATCTCAATAAGACTGATGGCAGAGAGCTCTCTGAATTACAATTTTTAAATCCTTTATTGATCGGACGCCTACTGGACCATAGGGCCATTTCAGGAGATTTTATCAACGCACTCGAATTACAGTCCATTGAAGGATTTAATGAACCGATAATCAGTTTGCTGTTACCTTTCGTAAGTGTAGGCGCCGGGTCTCCCCTTGAAACTCTGAAATCGAGAAATTTTAAACAGGAATTTATAATACGATACGCCCGGGCACTCGAAAAAGCAAAAGGCTATCGTATAATGGATACGGCGAGATCCCATTATCTCGGCGATGCGAATCGCTATGCGATAAGATATCGAGCCCAATTGAATGATGCGATTCATCTCGCGCTTAACATGGAGAAAGATGCCGGAGAACCATTTTTTAGAGACAGACAAAAAATGGGATTTGATTTCTATAGCCTAAGTATATCGATAAAGTCTTTAGGCCGTTTCAAGAATATCGTGATCGGCGATTATGCTTTGCAATTTGGCCAGGGACTCAGTATGTGGAACGGTTTGAATTTTGGAAAAGGGGGATTGGTACAGCATACTGCAAGACAAGGGATCGGTGTAAAGTCATATACGTCATTAAATGAGGCTAATTTTATGCGTGGCATTGCAGGAACATTACAGATTAGGCAGGTTGAAATTACACCTTATTTCTCCTACCAATCCATTGATGGAAAAGTTGACCGTACAACTTCTCCGCCTACGATTTCAACGATTGCAAGCTCAGGCTTGCATCGAACTGCAACCGAACAGCAATACCGTCATGCCGCATCTCAACTGGCCTATGGATTGAATCTATTGTGGCGCTATAAGCGGTTCAAAATGGGTGTTCATTTCAATCAGACGCAATTGAATGTCTTCAAAATAAAAGGGAAGGCAATACGGCAAGAAGCTGACTTTGAAGGTGATTTTTTACGAAATATAAGTCTATATGCAAACTATACAATTCGAAATGCTTATTTATTTGGCGAATATGCCAACAGCATGGATGGTGGTTCAGCACTGTTAGCAGGATCTATCATAAGTTTGCATCCACGTTTATCGTCGGTTATATTGCTTCGGGACTATAAGAAGAATTTTCATACTTTTTATGGACAGGGATTTGGTGAATCGGATAACACCTCCAACGAGCAGGGGGCTTATTTGGGACTAACGTATCAATTGGGTAGAAAATTACTCTGGTCAAATTATGCCGATATATTTCGTTTTCCGGGAGCAAAGTATCAGGCTGATACGCTATCTACAGGTGCTGATTTCTTTAGCCAGCTGAGTTACATGTGGTACAAAAAAGGCCAACTTTCGTTGCGCTATCGCAACCGATTGAAACAAGTTAACTACCAAGGAGAGGGACAAACCGAGAATGGGCTTGTGAATACCAGCAAACAGCAGTTCAGGGTAGAATTTCAATACCGCCTAAGTTCAATATGGACTATTCGCTCCCGTGTGGAAGCCAATTTATTCCAAAAAGAGTATCAGGGAAATAGTTTCGGATATATGTGTTATCAGGATATATTTTGGAAGTCTAGCGCTGGAAAATTCCAGTCGAATATACGCGTTGCGTATTTCGATGCGGCAAGTTATGATAATCGGATCTATGCTTATGAGCAGGATGTATTATATGCATCTGGTTTTGGAATGTACAATACAAGGGGATGGAGAATGTATTTAAATCTGCAGTATCGGTTAAGCCGCCATGTTCAGGTATGGGCCAAATATGCGATCTATTACTATCCCGAAAGGGGGAGTATTGGGACTGGACTGGATCAAATTGAGGGCAATAAAAAATCGGAGGTTAAGGTGCAGTTGAGGTGGCAGTTATGAAAAAGTTGAGTTTTCTGCAAAGATTGGAGCGACTTCCTACGCTGAAGCTTGCTGTTCCATATCTTGTGACGCTTCTTCTGGCACCTGGATTGCCGATGTCGCTCTATATTTTCCAATGCGTTCAACAGTTATTGGTTGTGCTGGTTTTGATAACGTTTTGTTGTTATTTATTAAAGGGAAGAATTCGCCGATATGGCTATAGCTACGGGTATTATGTGTCTGTTGTATTATTTGGAATTTTCCAATTTTGGCGCGAGGACCCTTTGGTTACAATCAGTCATTTTTCCCATATAATGACGGATAGTTATGTAGTCAAAATTATTGAAGAGCCAAAAATGAAGCGGGATATCATTCGTTTTTCGGCAGAAGTAGTAGGAGCTTACCAAAAAGGTGAATTTGTTGAAACTACAGGTAGACTAATGTTATCGCTAAAATCTAGCCAGAAGAATTCACTGCAGTTTGGTGATCTATTGTGGTTAAAAGGTCAAGTAAAGGAAATAGCTCCGCCATTCAATCCAATGGAATTTGACTACAGACAGTATTTGAAAAGACAGCATATCTATCATGAAATTTTCGCAGTCTTTGGTCGGTATAAGCTGATCAACAGGAAAGAAACAACGGCTTTTTCATTAACTGGGCTCGCTTTACAAACGAGGAGATATTTTTTGGTTAAGCTTCGTCCCCATATCAAAAGGGATGAGCACTTTGCTATTGCGTCAGCTTTATTATATGGTTCTCGGAGCGATATCAGTGCCGAAAGCATCCAGGTGTTCACCAATACAGGAACGATACATGTGTTAAGTGTATCGGGAATGCATGTTGCTGTTTTATTCGGTTTTTTATCTCTTATTTTCAAGCGAATTGCCTGGCCTTCCTATCTCAGATGGCTGCCACTAATTTTGTTATGGAGTATGATCTGGATATATGCTTTTATTGCAGGACTTGATCCGCCCATTACGCGGGCAGCTATTATGATTAGTTTTGTGCTGTGTGCACAGCATTTTAAACGAAGCTTTTCAACACTGAATTCGCTTATTATTGCCGCATTATTGATTTTGCTGGTCGTTCCCCGGGCTGTTGTTGATGTGGGTTTTCAGCTGTCCTTTCTCGCCGTTTTGGGTATGACGATATGTTCGCCGCTTGTCGAGGGATTCCTTCCGGTCAAAAGACCAATATTACGACTTTTGAGAGATGCATTGGCTGTTTCTATTGCTGCGCAGATACTGACAACGCCACTGAGCCTTTACTATTTTGGTCAATTCCCAACTTATTTTCTGATAGCCAATGTATTAGTCGATTTGCCTTCAACCTTAGTGATGTACCTTGGTTTTATCATGACAATCAATCCAATGCAGGGGCTTAACGATTTATTGGGTTTCCTTTTGGAGCATCTCATTGCTTTCATCTTATACTGTTTGAAATTTATTGACCATTTGGCTTTTTCAACAATAAAAGTTGAACCTATGGGGCTGGAGCTTCTATTTTTGACCTATTTTGCACTATTTTCTTTTTTATATGCTTTTCAATGGAAAGATAAAAAATACGTTTGGTTAGGGGGATGCTGTACAATTGGAATACTATTGATCACTGCGCAAAAATGCTTAGAAAATAAAGATGTAGAACGGTTTCGGGTCTATAATACGAAGCATGAGTTGACGATCGGGTATTTCAAAGGTGGGCGCGGTATCGTTTACAGTACATTTGATTCTTTGCAAGCCTCAGGCTTGCAATATTCATGTGGAAGAGAAATCCAATTATTGACGAGTGAAAAAGTTCAGTTTGTAGCTTTGAATGGTCGGGAGCGGAAAAACTATCTTGTTACGCTCCCCTTGGGTAATATCGCTATTCTGTGCCATGCCGTTGAAACTATGCCACAAGCTGACCTCGTTATTGTCAGGAAAAATTTACTAAATGGTTTACCCCATTTATTGAAGCAAATTAGACCAAAACTTGTTATACTGGATGGATCCAATTCGATGGAGAAATCCAGGCATATACAACGTATGTTAGATAGTTTGGGGATACAGAATTATCTCATGAAGGATAATTTTGCGTATGTTTGGGATAAGGAGAACTTATGACGCAAGATAGTATATCAATCTTAAGGCAATACTGGGGATTCGATTCATTTAGACCCCTGCAGGAAGAAATTATTCAATCGGTCATTTCAGGTAAAGATACACTGGCTTTATTGCCGACTGGCGGTGGAAAGTCGATTTGTTTTCAAGTACCTGCCTTGATGCGAGAAGGGATTTGTATTGTCGTTACACCGCTTATAGCATTGATGAAAGATCAGGTTGAGCATTTGAAAAAAAATGGAATTCAAGCGGTCGCAATTTATGCTGGAATGCGGAAGAGGGAGGTGGATATTACATTGGATAATTGCGTCTATGGGCAAATAAAATTTCTCTATCTTTCTCCCGAAAGATTGTACAATGATATAGTAAGGGAGCGCATACGATTTATGAATGTAAATCTGTTTGCCATAGACGAAGCGCATTGTATTTCTCAATGGGGATATGATTTTAGACCGCCCTATTTAGAACTCGCTAAGTTACGGGAACTGCATCCCAAGGTTCCTTTTCTGGCTCTTACAGCGACCGCAACTGAGCGTGTCATCAGCGATATACAACAGAAACTGAATTTTCCGAAAGAAAATGTATTTGTCAAAAGCTTTCTCCGCGACAATTTGGCTTATATGGCCATTGAAGAAGAGGATAAGATGGGGCGCATGGTACGGATTATACATAAGTTGGGTGGATCCGGTATTGTCTATGTCAGAAATCGGCGAGAAACGCAGGAGATAGCCCGTATTTTGGTCAATAACGGCATTTCAGCAGATTATTATCATGCTGGGCTTTCGGGGCAGGAACGGGATCAGAAACAGCAGGGATGGATGACAAATGTTGTTCGCGTTATTGTAGCTACAAATGCGTTTGGGATGGGAATTGATAAACCCGATGTACGGTTTGTGATTCATCTCGATTTGCCCGATTCGCTGGAGGCCTATTATCAAGAAGCCGGTAGGGCAGGAAGAGATGGCAAGAAGGCCTATCCCGTTATTCTTTATCAAAAGGCAGATGAGCAGAAGCTTGTCGATAATTTGCAAGCTAGCTTTCCTGATATTCCATTTATTCAACAGACCTATCATTACCTTTGTAATCATTTTCAGATTCCCTATGGTTCTGGAGAAGGAGTGACTGTAGATTTTGATGTTGTTGCATTTGCCAAAAAATATCAACTGCCATTGGTTCCTGTTATGAATGCGCTGAAGTTTCTGGAGCGCGACACTTGGTTGGTTTTGTCAGAAGCTGTCACAATACCCTCACGCTTTAAGTTTGAAATTGATAGCGCCGAATTGTATAAAGTTCAGGTGCAGTATGTAAAATATGATAAGCTCATTAAAGCTATTTTGCGCAGCTATGGAGGTGTATTTGAAAACTATATCCTCATCAATGAATATGAATTTGCACGTAAGTTAGGGCTGCCTTATGATCGTGTCGTCGAGCTGTTGAAATCGTTGGAGACATTGGAAATAGCGAGCTATCTGCCTTCTACAGATGCGCCACAACTGACCTTTTTGCAGAACCGCGTCGATTACAAACACCTGCATATCGATCATATTTTTATTCGTGATCGACATCAGGTGAAGGAAGAGGAAGTCAATGGCATGATCGGTTATATTGAACATAGCAATTGCCGTAGTCAGTCGCTGTTGTTATATTTTGGAGAGAAAAATGCGGGGTTCTGTGAAGTATGCGATTTATGTCTGATCCGCAATCATCAGGAAAAGCAGCGGGCAAATATAAAAGCAGAAATCAAAAACAGTTTGCTTGCTGGAGCAAAAAATATTCATGATTTGGTGGCAAGTTTGACGATAGGTACAGAAAAGAAAAGAATAGAGATTATCCGTGATCTCCTAGATGCCGAAAAAATTCGCTTGGAGGATAATCTCTATTCTTGGAATACCTTGTTTTAAACTATTTTTCGATGGGTAGATTGAGCTCCTCACGGCCCCATTCCGACCAAGAACCATCGTATACACGGATTTGCTCGTGACCAGCAAGATGACAAGCAAATGCTAAGATTGAGGCCGTGATACCCGATCCACAGGAGAATACATATTCATTTCCGGTCGCATTAAAATGATCAAATTGCTGTTTCAATTCATCAACGGGTTTATAAACGATTCCGTCAAATAATTCTTCGAAAGGGAAATTTTTGGAGTGGGGAATATGCCCACCATGAAGGCCTTTCCGGGGTTCAGCTACTAAACCACTAAATCGACCTTTACTTCTGGCGTCAAAAATATTCACTTGAGCATCCCGATAATGTGTTAAGATATACTCTTTATCGGCATACAGGTTTGCTTGAAATTGGGCTTTAAAGTTACTGGGTCTTGCAGTGGTTGTATACTGGTCTACGAGTGGCAGTTTGTTATTTTTCCAAGCGGGAACACCGCCATTTAGAATAAAGACCTGTTCAAATCCCATGACCTTAAACATCCACCATGCCCTTGGGCTTGAATAAACGCCCCATCTGTCATATAAGACGACCGTACTATCCTGATTAATTCCCAGGCTTTGCATTTCGTGTTCGAATACTTCTGCCGACACGAGGGTATGCGGTAATTTAGAAGTTGGATCCGATAGCTTTCCTTCGATGTCAAAAAATTGAGAATGGGGAAGTATTTCGAGCTTGGTATCCTTGATGGATTGGCCTACTTTGTCGATCGTACAATCGAGAAGGACAATGTCTGTATGCTGTCCCAATAATTCCTGAAGTTCGGTGGGGTTAATTAAGGCTGATTTGAATGACATAACAATAACGTTTATTGATACAAAATTACAAAAGCATCCCTATAAAAACAAAGCGGCTGTCCTTTTGGAACAGCCGCTTTTTATGGATTGAAATTGCTAATTACTTAGCGTTTTTATCATTTTCCATTTGCTCTTTCAATTGAGCTAACACGTCTAAGTCGCCTAAAGTAGATTTTTCAACAGAATCTTTTACTTTTTTAACAGCTGAAGATTCAGCTTTAGCGTCTTTTTTACGGTTGTTAGACTCTTCTTTGCGAGCTTCTTCTTTCTCTTCTTCCCAGATACGAGAGTGAGAAATTACCAAACGTTTGTTCTCTTTGTTGAACTCGATGATTTTGAATGAAGTAACTTCATCAACTTTCAATGAAGAACCGTCTTCTTTAACAGAGTGTTTAGAAGGACAGAAACCTTCAACACCGTATTGTAAAGCTACGATATCACCTTTGTCACCAACTTTGATCACAGTACCTTCGTGGATAGAACCTTCAGTAAAGATCGTTTCGAAAGTATCCCAAGGGTTTTCTTCCAATTGTTTGTGACCTAAAGATAATTTACGGTTTTCTTCATCTAATTCTAAAACAACTACATCTAATGTTTCACCAACTTTAGTGAATTCGTTAGGGTGGTTGATTTTTTTAGACCAAGATAAATCAGAGATGTGGATCAAACCATCGATACCTTCTTCTAACTCAACAAATACACCGAAGTTAGTCATGTTTTTAACAACAGCTGTTTGTTTAGAACCTACAGGGTAACGCTCAGTGATATTTTTCCAAGGATCTGGAGTCAATTGTTTGATACCTAAGCTCATTTTACGCTCATCGCGGTCTAGCGTTAAGATTTGTGCTTCGATCTCATCACCAACTTTCAAGAACTCTTGTGGAGAACGTAAGTTTTGTGACCAAGACATTTCAGAAACGTGGATCAAACCTTCAACACCAGGGATGATTTCTAAGAAAGCACCGTAATCAGCAACTGTTACGATTTTACCTTTAACTTTAGAACCAATTTCTAATGCAGTATCTAAAGATTCCCAAGGATGCTCAGATAATTGTTTCAAGCCTAAAGCGATACGTTTTTTCTCATCATCAAAGTCTAATACAACAACGTTGATTGTTTGATCTAGCGATAAAACTTCTTTTGGATGCTCGATACGACCCCAAGAGATGTCTGTGATATGCAATAAACCGTCAACACCACCTAAGTCGATGAACACACCGAAGTCAGTGATATTTTTAACTGTTCCTTCTAATACTTGACCTTTTTCTAATTTAGCAACGATTTCAGATTTTTGGTTTTCTAAGTCGTTTTCAATTAATACTTTGTGTGATACGACAACGTTTTTGAATTCGTGGTTGATTTTCACAACTTTGAATTCCATTGTTTTACCTACGTATATATCGTAGTCACGGATAGGTTTGATATCGATTTGAGATCCAGGTAAGAATGCTTCAACACCTTTGATATCAACGATAAGACCACCTTTAGTACGGCTCTTAACGAAACCAGTAATGATTGCATCATTTTCCAATGCCTCATTGATAGCTTCCCAAGATTTTTGAGTTTTAGCACGTTTGCGAGAAAGTACTAATTGACCGTTAGCATCTTCTTGAGATTCAACGAATACGTCAACTTTGTCACCAACTTTTAATTCTGGTAAGTCACGGAATTCTGATAAAGAAACTAAACCGTCAGATTTGAAACCAACATTTAAGACTACGTCTTTGTTGTTGATAGAAACTACAGTACCTTCAATAATTTCACCTTGGTTAACTTGGTTGAAAGTATCTGCGTATTGTGCTTCAAGTTTAGCGCGTTCAGCTTCGCTATAATTTCCGAAACCTTTATCATTTGCATCCCAGTCAAATTCACCTTCTGGTGTGATCCAAGTGTTTGATTTGATTTCATCGATTAAGTTTGAATCAGCTTCTGATTCAATTTTTTCAGTGTCTTTCACTACTTTAGTGTCAGCACCTTGTAGCTCTGCGTTTTTCGCTGCTAATTCTTTTTCTGCTTCTTGTTTTTTTGCCATTAATTAATTTTCTCCTTTTTCCTACTTTGTAGGAGTTGCAAAGGTACAAAAAAACTTTAAATGCAAAATTTTATTTTTCTTATTTTATTGAAAGACTTTCAGTTATAGGGCACTTTTTAAATGCCAATCTTACAACGGATGGTATTTGAATTGTACTATTGCTAATTCTCGACTTTATTTGTGGAAATCCTTTTCCGATAAAATAGATTTTAAGAGGCTTAAAACGACTAGTCTTCTCTCTTAAAAGAGTTGAAAATGCGTGGCTTGGCAATAACAATGGTTTGTTTAGACAGCGCTATTGCCGCATTCAGTTCATAACCCAATAATAAAATAAGCGTATTCAAGTAAATCCAGAGCATGATAACGATTAATGTCCCGATGGATCCGTACAATTTGTTATATGCGCCGAAATGATTGATATAAAATGTAAATATTGAAAACGTCAATATCGCTAGAATGGTAGCCATAGATGCTCCGGGACTAAAGAGTTTCCATTTATTGGAGGTAGAAGGGCCAAATTTATAAATACAGCTTACCGTGAAAAAGTAAATAGCGAATATAATCAACCATCGGGCGATTTTAAGTAGAATAGCCCAGAAGCTGGATTTAATACCTGTCGTTTCCTTGAGGTAGTCTATCGTAACACCGGCGATGGTGAATATCGTCATTCCCACGGTTAACGCAAAAATAATCAGGATAGCCAAAGCTAAAGCAAGCAATCGCTTTCTGATCCACGGTCTTCTTTCCGTCATCAATGAAGCCTTATTGAACGCATTCATGAGGGAGGCCATACCATTGGTCGCGAAATAGGCCGCAAACACAAAACCGAAGGATAGCAACCCGCCATTTTGATTCTTGATAATATCCTCCAAAGTCGTTTCAACAACGAGAAATGCATTTTTAGGAATAACTACGGCAAGGAAATCCAACAACTGTTCCTGAAAATTATTAATCGGAATATAAGGGATTAATGTAAATAGAAAAATGATTCCCGGAAAAATGGCCAATAGAAAGCTATAGGAGAGGGAAGAAGCCTTGCTGGCTATGGAATCTCTGGAAAGCTCCTGAAAAAAAAATACGGCCACAGTGTAAAGTGGTAGTGAGCCAAAGCCAGGTAGTACGACGCGTTTACTCCATTCGATTAATCTAAAATAAGGTTCAAAATTTAATAGCCATTGGTGGATTTTCCCCATATCAATTAAAATATTTACTCATCTTATCCAGGAAAACCTGTGGCGGCATACAAGGCCTATTTTTCTCCATATTGACAAAGACCAATGTTGTTTCTCCCTGGTTGAGTAGTTCCCCACTCTCATTGAAAAGCTCATATTCGAAAATGATGCGAACGGCGGGTTTCTGACGAATTGTTACACGTATTGTGATCAAGTCATCATATTTGCCTGGTTTCAGATATTTCGTTTTCATCTCCGCAACGGGGAGCATGACCCCCATTTCTTCCAGTTCCCGGTAGGATATCCCTGTGCTCCGCAACATTTCAGTTCTCGCTATTTCATAAAACGCAGCATAGTTTCCATAATAGACATAGCCCATTTGGTCTGTTTCTGCATAGCGGACGCGAATCTGATGGTCAAATACAAACATTATTTTTTAATATTTCTAGCGTCCAGAGCCTGTTGAAATTTACGTGCATTGATTAAATGCTCAGCTTCTGTTTTTGCAAAATTATGGTAACCCGAAAAATCATCTTTGGCACACATGTAGATATAATCATGTTGCTTAAAGTTTAAGACTGCATCAATTGCAGCGATACTTGGAATTGATATAGGGCCTGGAGGCAATCCTCTATAGATGTAAGTATTGTAAGGATTGTCTGTTCTGAGGTGCTTATTCAATACCCTTCTAATTGTAAAGTCATTATTAGCAAAGATCACCGTAGGATCTGCTTGCAATAACATCCCTTTTTTGAGACGATTTAAATATAAGCCGGCTATCATGGGCATTTCATCCTGGTGTAAGGCTTCACCTTTCACAATCGATGCCAATGTGCTAACCTGTTGTGGTGTCAGATTAAGCGCTTTTGCTTTTGCCGTACGATCCGCATTCCAAAACTTTTTCCACTCATCATCAAAACGAGCGATTACCTTTTCAGGATCCGTATTCCAGTAGATTTCGTAGGTATTAGGGATGAACATAGAAATCAGATTTTCTTTTGTAAATCCATACTTCTGTGCGGTAGCCTCATCATTCAATACAGCGATAAATTGTGCAGAATCTGCCTCGAAACTTTTTCCAAGGAGTGCGGCCATATGCTCTTTCAGTCGCACATTGGAAAATCTGAATTTTACCGGTTCTTGGTAGCCACCAATCAAATTGCCGACTAAGCGTCTATTGTTCATTCCTGGGGTTAACAGATAACGTCCGGGTTTTACGCTTTCTTCATATTTTTTATATTGGGCTGCACGCTCAAAGGAAGCGATATCATCCACGAGATTTGAATCCTTGATTGATTTCAATACATCTTCATATTTTTCACCCTCGTGTATGTACAGGTACTTTTTCTCTCCCGATACATTCGAAGCATAAAATGCTTTATAAAATGTCCAGGCAAAATAACCTCCAACAACGATAACGATTAGCGCAATGATTTTTAACCAACTTGGTATTCCTTTTTTATTTTCCATTCTAAAATTTTTTATTCATCTGTTGTTCGCTATTCATGGCGTTTATATAGCCCTTAGCAGTCAATGGTTGATGAATCTGCCAAGAACTCTAATCCATTATTATGGAGATCATTCAATGCAGCTTCATTTTTAAGTCAGTGGGCTTAAAAGCCTAGACTATTCCCTTTATTTTCTTTTTCCTTTTTTTGCCCTGCTGCAGGATTTGTCGTTGTCGTTTTAGCTGCAGGGCTATTTGTTGTGTTACTTTTTGCTGGAGCAACAGGCTTTGACTGAACCGGAGGTTTTGCCGCAGGCGGAGTAACCTGTGTTTGGTTTGCCTGTGGTTTAGGTGTTGTCGTACCACCAATTGGAGCTCCTGTAGTTGTTGTTGGTGCTGTGAGTGAAAGTGTTACGTCAATTTTAGCGCCTAAACTGGTCAGGCCCTTTTCTATTCCTGGTGATTGCACACTGATTACTGCAGTGGCTGTATCCGTTACGCTTGGATCATAGGTTACAGTACCTAGACCTAAGCCAGCTCCAGACAAGGCGAACTTTGCTTCGTTTAATGGAAGCCCAACTAAATTAGGTATCTCCACTTCATTTGCTCCCAGTCCATTTCCCAAAACTAGATCTATACGTGAACCTTTAGGAATCATGCGTCCGTTGCGGATAGATTGTCCCGCAAATTGAGCATCCAATACGATATCCCTGGCGATGTCTGCGACATAAGAAGTGTCACCGATTCGAAGGTTATGGTTTTTCAAGATGGCTGTTGCTTCGATCAATGTTTTATCTTTTATATTCGGAAAAGCAACTTCAGGTGCAACCTGTGTGATAATGGTCAAATAAATAGTCCGACCCGATTTTACATGAAATCCTTGTTCGGGATCCTGCTCTATGACCATGCCAGGTTTGGCATCCATCTGATAGACGGAGTCAATTTGATATTCCAGCCCGGCGTCCTCCAAAGCTTGGATGGCAGCACTGATATGAAGGCCTTTCACTTTAGGAACGGCGATAGATTCATCATGTTTGGTATATATTTTCAGTCCAATATAAACGAAAAGGAATAGACATACTATCGCAATAAGAGCGGCAATAAGATTTTTCCTAAAAGTGGGGGTCTGAAGATATTGTACGACTTTGGACATTTCTCTGTTTGATAAAAATTAATTCTGCATAGAACCGCAATATTAAAGCCAAGTTTGCAGAATGATTAAATAAAATTATTCCTCACAAAATTATTCGTTTTTCCGTGTATAGCAAATTATATTTGCTATTCGAATCGCTAAAATTTATGAAAGCAAAAATAGCATTAATAACTGGAGGTTATACAGGAGAAGCTGAAGTTTCTTTTAAAAGTTCTGCCTTCGTCAATTCTCAACTTGATCACGACAAATACGATATATATTTGATTACAGTGACCAAAGAAGCATGGTACTATGAAGATTTAGACGGAAAGCGTCATCCGATTTCAAAAGCTGATTTTACCCTTCCATTGCATGGGGATATCTTGACTTTTGACTTAGCTTTTATTATGGTGCATGGTGTGCCTGGAGAAGATGGAAGACTTCAGAGCTATTTTGATTTATTAGATATTCCATATACCTCATGTGATGCTTTGACGTCCGCATTAACTATGAATAAAGGGTATACAAAAGCGATCTTATCGGATATTCCCGAGTTGCATTTGGCAAAATCGGTCCTACTGTTTGAATCGCAACGCCCGGAGGCACTCAAAATCGTTGAAAGTAATCTTTCACTCCCTTATTTTGTGAAACCTAATGCCGGTGGAAGTAGTATCGGAATGACCAAAGTAAAGGAATCGGCACAACTGCAGGAAGCGATTGACAAAGCTTTTGATGCGGAAAATACAGGAAAACAGGTTATTGTTGAAGAATTTGTGACTGGACGAGAATTTTCCGAGGGAATTTTTCGGAATTCAAAAGGTGAGCTTGTTGTTTTGCCTGCCACAGAAGTTCGGACTACACGCGAATTTTTTGATTATGAAGCCAAGTATGTACCTGGATTGACCGAGGAGATTACGCCGGCAGACCTGACGGTCGAACAGCAGGAGCGTGCTGCGCGTATTTTAAGAGAAATCTATGTTAGATTGAACTGTAAAGGTATGGTTCGCGTGGACTTCTTTTTGGAAAACGATACCGATAAATTTTATTTTATCGAAATTAATACCATTCCCGGGCAGACTCCACAAAGTTTTATTCCGCAGCAGGTACGGGCTTTTGGAATGAAGGAGGGCGATTTTTACGGCGAGTTGATCGAAACAGCCTTACAATCGAAATAGTTCTATTTCAAAAATACCGTGAAGCAAGCAGCCTTCTACCCAAAGTGGATAAAAATATGCCGCAATAGCGACACACAAAAACGGCTTTCATACATTGAAAGCCGTTTTTGTGTGTTTTATTTTCTGAAATCAAATTTGGATAGATCGGGTTTGAACTTTTTAACCCTTTTCAGTTCCTCCTGATAAATTACCTGCCCGATATTCTTTAAAAAGGGGTAGGTTACTGTGTCGTATTCATAGCGTCCATCGTTGTAGATGCCATTTTCATTGGACTGCACAACAACGGCGAGCATAAATTCTACCCCATGTTCAAAGTCGACGATATAAGCATTATCAATATTATAGCCATAAGAATCTCCATACTTGTTGAAGATCCGGATGTTGGGATTTAAGGTCGCATTTTTTTCACGGCCATAGAAAAGGAGCTTGCTATACGTTGGCCAAAATTCTGTTGGATCATATTTCGGGAAATCCGATTCAAAGGGATAGCGCGACATATAGTCATAGAGTAGGTCATAATCCTCCTTTTTTAGATTAAATCGTTCTTTAGGCTGAAATGCTTCCGGAAATAGTAATTTCTTCAATATGAACTGTTGATCTTCATGAACTGTTGATCTTCGAGTGCGTAGACATTAAGCCCCTCAAAACTCCAGGGCTCATGAATAAGTTCATCTTTATCGTTCATGTAACCTTTCCCCTGAAGAGTATTGGCCAGCTTCATCGTGTAGTCTTTTGGGTCGAATTGGGCCGCTTGTTGGTAGATGACATCTTTTCCATTGTAAAAGGTAATGGGATTGGTGTGTTTGGCCCATATTCCTTTGTCGCCAATGGCAAGACGGTTGACGATACGGCTGTATTTGGTGCCGTGTTTTTTTAGTTTCGCATTCAGTTCGGCACGGCCAATAAATTCAAACAGTCTATTTTGTGCATCATTGTCGCTGGTCAATAGTATTTTTTTTACGTATTGTGCAACAGAGGGAAGACCATTGGCTGCCGACTCGTCCACAAGAACCTTAGTCTGCTTTTCAAATGCAGAATCAATGCGGAGGGGAGTGTCTTTGGTTAAATCGGCAAGATGGAGGTCGTTGATTTTTTCTAAGGCCAAAATTGCTGTCGGCAACTTCACGGTACTTGCGGGATAAAAATACCAGTTCGGATTCAGGCGATAGCTATAGGACCTGAAATGTGGCCTATTGGATTTGTCACGATCAATTTGCGTATACAGAATCTGCACCTCATTTTTCGTCGGATGACTTAATATTTTCTGAAATAGATCAGGATGACTTTGGAGTAATTTTTCCAGGTAAACAGTATCTATCTGCTGAGCGTATGCGTCTGACATGAATAGGGTGAAAATTAAGATGAAGTATTTGTGCATGTGCTTTAAATCAAAGTGCCGTGCCTGTTTAGTCTTGTCGATTAAGCTCTTCTATAGCTTTTAATAATTTGTTTTTTGAAAGGAGTTTTTTTGCTTTTTCATTTCCCTCTACATAAGGCTCCAAGGTTTCTTTTTTCAGTGGTAAAATTTCCTTCGCCTTTTCCATCTTGAAATGCGATATGGCAGGCTGATTGATATCAGCGGTCATGCTATAGCGGCGGATTCGCTTTTCATGACTGACAGTGTCGACCAAAAATAACCAGCAGCTATCCTGTGGAATGCCTTTTATTTTCTTGTTCCAATAATCTATCCGATAGATTTCTTTCGTCTGATCGGGCGTTACTGTATATTTCTTGCCTTTTTCCCGCCAGGATATTTCACTGGGTGCTGTTGCGGTTCTCAATTTTATTTTTGTTTTTGCAACAACAGTGCTGTCATTTTTCAAAACAATATAAAATTTATACCTACTGCTTATCGGTTCGCTATTGAAAGAATAGAGTGGAGGGGTATACAACCCTGGTAAAGTAATGTTCCCGCCAGGAGTTCGTATTGTGGTGGGCGGGCGAAATTGTGCGAGAGCTTGGGTCGAGGTACCCAGTAGAAAAAAACTGAAATTTAATGTCAATAGGATCATGGAGCTTTTTGCCCCATGATATTGCGTTTTGATATTCGTAAACATGGAATTATTTTCTCGAATAAACTTCAAAGGTATAAGCAAATGCATGTTTCTCATCTGCCTGATGCGAATCTGAGGAAATTAATTCCCATTCTTCGGAAGGTAATTCAGGGAAGAAAGCATCTCCTTTTAGGGTTGTATGTACCCGTGTCAAAAGCACTTTGTTTGCCAAGGGTAGTGCTTGCTGATAAATGTTTGCGCCACCAATGATAAACACTTCACGTTCATCCCGGCAATATAAAAGTGCCTCTTGAATACTATTGGCTACATCAATATCTTCTCCCTGGAAATTCGCATTACGCGTGATGACAATATTCCTTCTGTCCGGTAAAGCTTTGCCTATGGCCTCAAAAGTCTTTCTGCCCATTAGGACAGAATGCGCAATGGTATTTCTCTTAAAATATTTAAAGTCGTTGGGTAAATGCCAAGGCATCTGGTTGTCGATTCCGATGGCATTGTTTTCCGACGCAGCTACGATTAATGTGATCGTTGGGTTGCTCATTTTTGATATAATGTGATTATTCGTCCGCTAAAATAATGTTGTTACAAAATTAGGTGCCTTCATTGTTAAACGGCAACCGGAGCTTTGATATGTGGATGTGATTCGTAGTTTAACAATTCAAAATCTTCAAACTTGAACTCAAAGATATCTTTTACTTCAGGGTTTATTTTCATCTGTGGTAGCGCTTTTGGCTCGCGGCTCAATTGGAGCTCCGTTTGCTCGAAGTGATTACTGTAGATGTGTGCATCGCCCAGAGTATGGATAAACTCTGCGGCTTCCATGTCGCAAACCTGTGCGACCATCATCGTTAACAAAGCATAAGAGGCAATGTTGAAAGGTACGCCAAGGAATATATCCGCACTGCGTTGATACAGTTGACAGGACAATTGTGGTTTCATGATGCCTTTTTCGGGCTGTGCTGGCGCCACATAAAATTGGAAAAAAGCATGGCAAGGAGGGAGTGCCATATGCTCTATTTCGGCAACATTCCATGCCGATACAATAATGCGGCGTGAATCCGGTGAATTTTTTAGCTGGTTGATTACCTGTGTGATCTGGTCGATATGGCGGCCATCAGGTGTTGGCCAGGAGCGCCATTGTGATCCGTATACAGGGCCTAAATTCCCTTGTTCGTCAGCCCACTCGTCCCAAATGCTTACGCCATTTTCTTTAAGATACTGAATATTGGTTTCACCTTTAAGGAACCAGATCAGCTCATGAATAATGGATCGCAAGTGTAATTTCTTCGTCGTTACCAAAGGGAAACCTTCCTGAAGGTTGAAACGCATCTGATATCCAAAGACACTTTTGGTACCCGTGCCAGTACGATCTGTCTTTACAACACCATTCGTATATACATGTCTGAGTAAATCTAAATATTGTTTCATCTGTAAAAAAGTAATTATTAAATACTAAATATCAATGCTATAATCGAACTGGATAGGGACGAATAGCGCTATTTTATGTGTCTGATTCTCAATCGGGGAATATTTGAATACATCATGTTCGGACTAATTTCGTTTGCCTGTAATAAGCCGCCGGTGCATTCAGCCTTTCAAGATAGTCAAAACTAAGGAAAATCCTTATAACGAGAAAGTCAAAACTTAAAATGATAAGAGCGGTTACTGAAAAAAAATGTAATTTTGCAAAATATTATGGAGAATAAAAAAGTAGCTTTTTATACACTTGGATGTAAACTGAATTATTCAGAGACATCATCCATTGGTCGTTTATTTAAAGATGCGGGCTATGATACCACAGCGTTCAATAGCCGTGCAGACGTTTATGTAATCAATACATGCTCGGTAACGGATAATGCTGACAAGAAGTGTAGAAAAGTAGTGAAGGAAGCATTAAAGCACTCTCCCAACGCCTATATTACGATTGTTGGCTGTTATGCGCAGCTAAAACCAAAAGAGATTGCAGAGATTCCCGGAGTGGATATGGTCTTAGGTGCAGCTGAAAAGTTTAATATTATTGAGCATATCAATGATTTGACGAAACAGGAAAAAACGATCGTTTATAATGGTCCAATCGATGAGACCAATCAATTTGTCTCGGCTTATTCGATTGGCGATCGTACGCGTACCTTCCTAAAAGTACAGGACGGGTGCGATTATTCATGTACATTTTGTACGATTCCTTTGGCACGTGGCGGAAGCCGCTCGGGTAAGATCGAAGATATTGTGCGTCAAGCGGAAGAAATTGCAGCTTCAGGCGTAAAAGAAATTGTGTTAACGGGAGTTAATATTGGTGATTTTGGTATTCGGGATGGTAAGCGTGAAGACCGATTCTTGGATTTGGTAAAGGCTTTGGATGAAGTCGAAGGTATCGACAGGATTCGGATTTCTTCGATAGAACCTAATCTTCTTTCCAACGATATTATTGAGTTTGTGGCACAATCAAAACGTTTTGTTCCACATTTCCATATGCCACTGCAGTCTGGAAGCAATAAAATTCTGAGTTTAATGCGCAGAAGGTACAAAAGAGAACTTTACACAGAGCGCGTCGCATTTATCAAGTCATTGATGCCTAATTGCTGTATTGGTGTTGACGTTATTGTCGGATTTCCGGGAGAAACACGTGAAGACTTTATCGATACGTACAATTTCTTGAATGATTTGGATATTTCTTATCTGCATGTCTTTACCTATTCAGAAAGAGAGAATACGATTGCAGCTCAAATGGACGGCGCTGTACCGGGAGCTCAACGTAGTGACCGTAGCAAAATGTTGCATATCCTTTCGGAGAAGAAGCGCCGTGCTTTTTATGAGTCACAGCTTGGCGAGACTGGTGATGTCTTGTTTGAGGCTGATGAGAAAGATGGATATATGCATGGTTTTTCTAAAAACTATGTCAAAGTAAGGACCTTGTACGATCCATTATTGGTGAATGAGGTTGTGCCGGTTAAATTTATGGACGTAACGGATTCCTGTGAAGTGGAGGTAGAAGAAATTCCGGAGACACTGACACATTAATCTTTTTAAGGGGGATATCATATTAAGATTTATAACATATAAAAAGGCAATCTTCTCTAGTAAGATTGCCTTTTTTCGTTAAAGGGAATTTCCTAATTTCCCTATTGATTGCACCCCTAATGTGCACTGCTCTTTGCTGCGTTCAACCAGATGACGGTACCCAAGATCAAAAGCACCCCGAGCCATTGTATCGTGGATACACTTTCATGAAGTATAAAAAATGACATACAGGTGGCTACAGGTAGCTCCGCCGAACTCAATATTCCGCCTAAGGAGAAGCCCGTTTTAGGTAAGCCGTAGGCAAATAATAAAGGTGGGATGACTGTGCCAAATAGAGAAAGGATCAAGCCGAAATAGAGGAAGTTACCATCAAATTGACCATTCAATAAATAAGCAGGTGGAAATAACGTAAAGACCATGATACAGGCCCCCGTTACCATAATAGCGCTTTTTTGAATGGGGTGATAGTCATTGCCGACACGGCCATTCACGATCATGAAGACCGAATAGGCGGTTGCCGCTAAAAGACCAAATAAGACACCTGTTAAGTTGAGGTGTTGTAAGCCTTTTTCAATAAGTCCAGTCGCTAATAATGTTGCAATGAGTACAATGCCGATGCCAATCAGGTTGTTTTTTGAAGGTTTTGTCTTGAAAAAGATAAATTCAATCAGCACACCGATCCAGATATACTGCATCAACAGTACAATGGCCAACGAAGCCGGAACAAGCTGCACACATTTGTAATAGAGGATACTCACCAAACCTGTAGAGGTACCACTGATTAATATCTTGATCCATGAAGATTTCTTGCTTGAAGAGTGAAATGACTTTGCAGAAAAGAGTTTGATGACAATATAGATAAGCCACAGTATAAGCATGCCAAACAATACCTGAATTCCCGTTACCTCTCCTAAAGTCAACCCTTTACCATAGGCTTTTTTAACAAATGTTGAAAGTATCCCAAAACTACTCGCACCTAAAAAGACAGCTAATGCACCTTTTAATTTTTCCATTCTCAAATAAATTAGGCGTCAAAGTTACGATTTCTGAACAATTCTTTTTCTTATCTGACGTTCTTATCAAGAAAAGCAATCTTCGGAGACAAACTTAACAGTAAGGAGTGAGTGCATCCAACAAGTGAAATTCTCTGGCTGGAAACGTTGCTGTTCGTCGTAGCATGTTGCAGGGGACGGCTTTATAGCAGCGGTCATAGGAGTAAATTGTTTTTTTAGCAGTGGGCAAATTTATTGGATATAAACAGCAATTTAATTAAGTTTGTTAGGCAAGTAAGTTTGTTAAGCAAGAACGTAAATCGAACAGCATGAGTGTCAGATCTTATTTTATCTTTTTGTTAGGTGCGGTTCTACTTTTGAGCAGTTGTTCAACGAAGAAAAAGGTACTTAGCTCCAATACACATTCTTCCAATGGTGCGGTTTTGACAGATGCAAGCTCAGCGCGCGGAAAAACCTTTTCCGGATCCCGACTTGATAATTATGCAGACTTACTCAATGTGAGTACAAAAAAACTAAATCCGCACCTTTATTCATTTATTGACGATTGGATGGGCATACCGCATCGTATGGGTGGACAGACCAAATCGGGGGTAGATTGCTCGGGATTTGTTAATTTGCTCTATATTGAAGTATACAAAGGGAATTTGCCCCGGACTTCGCGTGACATGGAAGGAATAGTAAAAAGAAAAAAGGTCGATAAACTTGAAGAAGGAGATCTCGTGTTTTTTTCTTTCGGACGAAATGGGATAGATCATGTAGGTGTATACCTGCATAATAATAAGTTTGTTCATGTTTCGACACGGAAAGGTGTTATTATCTCTGATCTTTCTGACAGTTGGTATGCTAAGACCTTTGTCGACGCAGGCTCTCCGAATATCTAAATGCGTGAATTTCATGTAGGTTTTATGTCATATCTTGATATAAACTTTTATACCCTATATAAATCCTTATTTTTGTCAAAATTTTATAGAAATGACAATCAAGAGTAAGAAGATTTTTTTGGGCCTTTGTATTATTGTGCCGTTTTTGATGTATTGTGTTTATTACTATAGTAATATGATCAAAAATGCCCCTTTTCGTTTTGCTGATTTTGAATCCATTGAATTCAAATACGGCGAGCCGAATCACATGGTCAACGAATACAATTCAAAAACACGCATCTATAAGTATTTAGACAAAAAAGATTCTTTAATTACCGATACTGTAAAATTTACAAAAGACGATTTATTGTACCTGCACCGCAAAGCAATGGAGCTCGGCTTTTGGAACTTGGACACGGATATGACTGGACCTGAATGGCAGCAGGATTCAACAAATTCTAAAGTCCCACGCTTTTATTTAGAGTACAACTATAAAGATAAGTCCAAGCATATTACTTTAGATGCAGATTTTGCAGGCAACCCGCGTATGCACGACGCAGCAAAATCAATGATCGATGAAGTCAACCGTATGTTGGCAACCGCGCAAGCCAGATAGTTAAGAAATAAACCCTAAGGGTAAGAGAGAAATTAAGCAATTGGTTTCTCTTTTTTTTTGCCAAATACCTGTCTGAAAACAAAGGGAGAAGGATTTAAGTAGCTAACAATATTATTTCTAATAGGGATTTTATAGGGAGCTAATAGGGACCTCATTCGGATGAATACGAATAAAACACGGATAAAGTCCCTATAACGATACTATTAAATATGCGTTAATTAATACGGAAGTCTTAAATTGTTACCTTTGTTTTTTGATAAATTCTTTATATTCTCTTTATACTCCTTTAACCTGAATCGAATACTTTAGCGCCAAAACAAAATTTCATATGAAAGCATTTTTGGCATTAGCAATTTCCTGGGCATTCGTAAATGCGGTGCAGGCCCAAGATTTTGCGAAAGGAAAAGTTTATCTAGACATAAACAAAAACGGAAAATTGGATAAAAACGAAAGAGGCGTTGCCTCCGTTGCTGTTAGTAACGGGCGCGAGGTGACGACAACCGATAAAGATGGCAATTATCAGTTGCCTGTTGGAAATGACAACATCATTTTCGTGGTTAAACCGACAGGCTACGCTTTGCCTTTGGATGAAAATAACCATCCAAAATTCTACTATATCCATAAGTTAAACGGTAGTCCAGCTTCAAAATATCCTGCAGTTGCTGCTACAGGGAAAATCCCGGCTGCTGTAAATTTTGCATTGTACCAACAAGATGAAGATCCTAACTTTTCAGCTTTTGTTTTTGGTGATCCACAAGCCTACACGGAGGAAGAACTAGCCTATTTCAAAAATGGTGTGATCAATGAAATTTCAGATAAGACAATTGCGAAATTTGGAATAAGCTTAGGCGACTTAGTGGGAGATGATCTTTCACTACAGCCAAAGTATAAATCGGTGATTTCCACGATGGGATTACCGTGGTATAATGTCATGGGAAACCACGATATGAACTATGATGCTAAAGTGGATAGCCTCTCCGATGAATCGTTCGAGCAGACTTTTGGCCCCAATAACTTTGCGTTCAATTATGGAAACACGCATTTTATCATTCTTGATAATATCATTTACCCGAATCCGCGGACAGGTAAAGGTTATTTAGGTGGATTTCGTAAAGATCAGCTTGATTTTGTGGAAAATGACTTAAAAAACGTAGCTAAAGATAAATTGATTGTATTGGCATTTCATATTCCTTTATATCATCAAAACTCGGATGTCTTTCGTAATGAAGATAGACAACGTCTGTTCGATATTTTGGCTCCATTTAAGCATACCTTGTCTTTGTCTGCGCATACACACTTTCAGCGCCAATATTTTTATGGACAAAAGGACGGATGGAAACAAGAAAAGCCACATCACGAATATAATGTAGGTACAACCTCTGGTGACTGGTATTCGGGCGAGTTGAATGAAAAGGGAATTCCTGTTTCTACAATGCGGGACGGTACACCAAAAGGGTATGCCATTTTAAAAATCGAGGGCAACCAATACAGTTTTGATTATAAGGTTGTAGGTAAGCCGGCAACGTATCAGATCGATTTATATGGAGCTTCGGTCGTTCCAGAAAAATACACAAAGAGATATCCGATATACGCTAATTTTTTTATTGGAAAGGAAGGTGACAAGGTAACGTATAGAATCAATGAGGGCGAATGGAAGGAAATGGATTTTGTCAATGAAAACGATCCAGCATTTCTAAATTCTTTGGCTAAGTACGATACAGCAACTGAATTAAAGAATACGCGTAGACCTTCAAACCCCGAAAAATCCAGTCATCTGTGGACGGCTAATTTGCCTAAATTAAAAGCTGGTAAATATCAGATTGAGGTTCAGGCTGTTGATCTTTTCAATAGAGTACACCTAGCAACGAAGACTATTGAGGTGAGATAAATAACCGATTGTAGAGTTGTTTTAAGTTTAAAGATAGCTTAAGATGCACTTAACATTACCATCCTATATTTGTGTAGAGTAATTTTTGATTCATAAAGAGTTAGGGTTAATGTGTAGATCTGTTGTGAAACACGTCTGAAAATTTAGTTTGTTTTTAAAGTGAAGGTAATCTCCCCAGATTACCTTTCACTGTTTTTAGACCTTTCACTTTAAATTATGCTGCCAAAATTTAAGTCCTTCTACTACGATCTATATCTACACTTTATCCGGTTTGCAGCTACAAACTTTGTTAAGCCGTTAACCTGGTATATGAATGTTAGTGCGGTAGCGGCTTTTTTTTCTGAAAGCGACTGATGTTATTGGCCGGAAAGAACTTTCAGTTCGCTCCTACTGCCGTTGGTCTGCGAAGTCATGAAGGTTTTGTTGTTGGATAACCTGCCGGAAATCATCTGATGCCGGATTTTCAAAGATCTCCAGGTCGAAGTATTTTGTTGCAGCAAATAAGTGGTCGAATACATCTGAAACAATTCCTTCGTAATATTCCCAGCGGATATCATTTACAAAGAAATAAAGTTCGACCGGAACACCGTGTTCGGTTGAAGCAAGCTGACGTACCATCAAGGGCATGGTCTTGTGAATATTGGGATTTTGACGTAGATAGGTGAGTGTATAAGCTCTGAACATTCCTAAATTGGTCATTTTGCGACCGTTTATGGGACTTGATTGATCTATCTGCTGTTCCGTATTGAATTGGTCAATTGTCTTGGCACGCTCCTCGATATAAGGCCGCAGAATCTGTATATTTTTGAGCCTTTCAATTTCTTCATTTTCCAAAAAACGGATCGTGGAAATTTTGATGTTTATGGCTCGTTTTAAGCGCCTCCCGCCCGATTGCTGCATGCCCCTGTAATTTTTGAAAGAATCCGACAATAGTGTATGCGTCGGTATCGTCGTAATGGTCTTATCAAAGTTCTGCACTTTCACATTGTTGAGGTTAATCTCTTTGACAGTTCCATCGGCGCCATATTTAGGCATTTCTATCCAATCGCCTACACGGATGGAGTCATTGGCCGAAACTTGTATACTGGCAACAAATCCCAAAATAGTGTCTTTGAACACCAACATCAAGATTGCTGACGCGGCACCCAAGGATAATAAGAAGGACCAAGGGGATTTTCCTGTCAATATCGAAAAGCAGATCGTTCCACCGATAAATAATAGGATAATCTGGCAGACCTGTAAATAACTTTCCAGGGGCTTGTCGGCAAAAGATTTTTTCATGCGCAGCATGTCCCGTAAACTTTTCAGAAGCGAGTGAATAATCAGTAAACTGACGACGGTCGTTGCTATGTCAAGTACTTTATTGCTGTTTTCTTTCCAGGTTGGAAAACCCATGAAGATAATGGGCATGATATATTGTGCCACTAATATCGGAACAAAATGAGCAATAAGTTTCAGCGTTTTATTGCGGATCAATAGATCGTCAAAGCGATTTGTGCTTCGCCTGATGGCTTTGATTGTTAACAGGAGTAATGTTCTTTTGGTGAAATAGTCAATGACGATCAAAAACAGGATAACCAGTAAGAGTAAAAGGATCGAGTTAACAAAATGGCTCCCCTGATTATCAAGGCCAAGTTGTTTAATCCATTGAAATGTCCAGTTATAGATGTAGGATTGGGAATCTTTGAATAATTCCGTTGCTGTGCTTTGCATGTTACAAATATACAAAAAGCCGCAATTAGCGGCTTTCGGTTATTTTGAGTTTAGCGGTTCACGCTCGTGTTTATGTCTAAAGAATACAGCAAAGAAGATTGCTATAACCAAGGTGTAAATGGCAAATGCAAGCCAGATATCATGCCAGTCTTTTAGCATGAGGTTACCACTTAACATACCGTCAGGTAATATTGAAATACTCTTTTCCTGTAGAAAATGTAGAAAATGGGTATTATCGATTGTTGTATCCAGATATTGTGCGAGATCCTTGCTGTTTTGGAAACTTTTGGTAAAGTAATGGTCAATGATCCAACCCGATGCAAAACTGCCTACAACGGCACCGAAACCATTTGTCATCATCATAAATAAGCCTTGTGCTGAGCTGCGTATACGTGATGTTGTCGAGGTTTCGACAAATAGAGAACCTGAGATATTAAAGAAGTCAAATGCCATACCATAGACGATGCAGGATAATACAATCATCCAAAGTCCGCCTGCAGGGTCACCAAATGAGAATAATCCAAAACGTAATACCCAGGCAAACATCGAAATCAGCATGACCTTTTTTATACCGAATCTTTTGAGGAAAAATGGAATAGCAAGAATAAAAAGTGTCTCGGATATCTGCGAAATCGACATAATGATGGTCGAATATTTCACAACGAAAGATTCTGCAAATTTAGGGTAGAATTTAAATTCATCCAAAAATACATCACCGTAGGCATTGGTCAATTGGAGTGCGGCACCTAAGAACATGGAAAAAATAAAGAATAAAGCCATTTTATAATTTCCAAAAAGTTTAAATGCTTCCAAGCCTAATAGTTGTGTCCAGGAAGCATCTTCCTGTTGTAACTTCTTCGGTGGACATTTAGGTAATGTAAAAGCATAGAGACTTAAAGCCAAAGCTGCGGTTCCGGCGATATAAAATTGATAAGCTGTAGCCTTGTTGCCTGTTAAATTGGTGATCCACATGGCAACGATAAAGCCTATCGTTCCGAAAACTCGGATAGGCGGGAATGCCTTGACCAAATCGTAGTTATTTTCATTCAATGCCGTATACGCAATGGAATTGGATAGGGCCAAAGTCGGCATATAAAAACACATTGCCGCAAGCATTGCATAAAAAAAGGTGTTTGGATCATTTACCTGCGGTAAATAGAATAAAACACCCGCATAACATAAGTGAAGAATAAAATATAATCTTTCGGCATTTATCCAACGATCGGCGATAATTCCCATCAGGGTAGGCATAAATAAAGAAGCGATCCCCATGGTTGCAAAAATAGCTCCAAATTGTGTACCATCCCATTGTTTTGTGCCAAACCAATAGTTTGCTATTGTAATCAACCATGCTCCCCAGACAAAAAACTGAAAGAAGCTCATAATGGTCAATCTTAATTTAATAGACATAAATCGATGTTATTTAAAATTTTTGTTTCGCTTTAATGAAAGGAGTTATTTTCTTTTGGAAATCTCATCCCTAATCAATGCAGCCTGCTCGTAGTTTTCTTCGGTCAATGCCTGATTAAGTGCTTGCTCCAGTTGCTCATCTGTCAACGAGGAGAAAGGATTTTGTGGGGATTTTGAAGGTGTTTTTTCTTCGACCTCAACAACACTTGGATCCTGAACTTTATTGGATTTGTCTAGGTTTTCCAAAAATGCAAACTCATGTCCTTCAATGATAATTCCAGCAGAGGACATAATAAATTCGTAGGCATAGATCGGAGCTTCAAACCGTACAGCCAGTGCAACGGCATCGGATGTGCGGGCATCAATCTCGACAATCTTGTTGCCGTCGGAACAGATAATTTTAGCATAAAATATCCCTTCAATCAAATTATAGATCAGTACTTCAATGAGTTTAATACCAAAAGAATCTGCAAAAGATTGAAATAGGTCGTGTGTCAGCGGACGACTAGGAATCATTTTCTCTATCCGAATAGCAATAGCTTGAGCCTCGTGGCTGCCGATAATGATGGGCAATCTTCTGTTGCCCTCCACTTCTCCCAATACAAGAGCATAAGCCCCAGATTGCGTTTGACTATAGGATAAACCAACGATATCTAATCTGATTTTCTTCATTTTAATTCCAAAGCGGTCTACAAACTTAGATAAATTTGCTTTTATATGCAATTATAACAAATAAAAACTCCCCATTCATTTTGGATAAATGGGGAGAATATATCGGATGAAAGCTTTAAATACCTTTGTAAGCCTTCAATGCCTGCGTTAATTTCGGAACGACCTCGAAAGCATCGCCTACAATTCCATAATCGGCCACTTTGAAAAAGGGCGCTTCTGGATCTTTGTTGATGACAACGATTGTTTTAGAAGAGCTTACTCCCGCCAAATGCTGTATTGCTCCGGAGATACCGATAGCAATGTAGAGATTGGGGCTAACAACAATACCTGTCTGGCCTACGTGCTCCGAATGCGGGCGCCAGCCTGCATCAGATACGGGTTTTGAACATGCTGTAGCTGCACCAAGGACGTCTGCAAGTTCTTCCACCATACCCCAGTTTTCGGGGCCTTTTAAACCACGGCCTGCGGAGACGACGATTTCAGCTTCCGGTAAGGAAACTTTGTCTGTTGCTCGGACAATCTCTTTGACCATCGTTGTGAAATCTGTTTGGTCAATATTCGGAGCAAAAGTTTCGACAGTTGCGCTACCACCGGTCTCTTTTGTTTCATATGCATTTGGACTTAATGCGATGACCTTTATATCCGAAGATAGTTCGAGCGTAGCGAACGCTTTATTGGAGAACGCTGTTTTTTTGACAGTCAGTTTGTCGCCATTGATTTTCGGCAATTCGAGTGCGCCATCGGCCAGACCAGCCTCTAATTTGGCTGCGATACGTGGTGCGAGTCCCTTACCTGAGAATGAGTTGGACAGCACAAGTATTTTTGAACCGGTACTTTTTACGGCCTCAGCAATGATGCTTGCATACGCTTGGTTTACAAAAGAAGCGAGTCGTTCATTGTCGACATTTAATACTTTGGAAGCACCGTACTTGCCTAAGCCAGCAAGTTCGTCTCCGGCGACATTTCCAATTGAAATCGCAACAAGATCAGTCTGTATGTTATCGGCGATGGATTTTGCATAAGAAACAACTTCAAAAGCAGATTTCTTGAATTTTCCATCGGTATTTTCTACATATACGAGTATAGACATGGTGTTTTAGCGTTTAAAGATTAAATAACTTTAGCTTCGTCGTGAAGAAGAGAAACTAATTTTTCTACCTCGGCAGCGTCAACAAGTTTGACCGTACCGCGCGGCGCTGGTGTCTCATAGCTGACAATGTGTTCAAGAACGTCTATAGCGGAAGGTTCGAGCACATCCAATGGTTTCGTCCGCGCACTCATAATACCACGCATATTAGGTATTTTTGGCTCGGCAACACCTTCTGCTGTACCAATGACGATCGGTAGCTTTGCTGTCAATACTTCTTTTCCACCTTCAATCTCGCGCTCAACTGTGACTGCGTCGCCCGCAATGTCAACTTTTTTGGCAATGGAAACAGAAGGAATATGCAGCAGCTCTCCTAGGATTGCTCCCACTTGAGCACCGTTATAGTCGATTGATTCGCGGCCAGTTAAAATTAAGTCAAATGCATTGTCTTTGGCATACTTTGCTATCTGATTAGCAACAAACCAAGCATCGCGTGGAGCGGCGTTAATCCGTACAGCATTGTCTGCGCCAATTGCCAATGCTTTTCGAATGGTTGCATCTGTAGATGCATCGCCCACATTGATGACAGTTACGCTTCCTTTTCCACCTTCAGCCAACTCAACTGCCTTGGATAAAGCAATTTCATCATAAGGGTTTATAATGAATTGTACACCAGCTGTATTAAATGCAGTGTTGTCATTTGTAAAAGTGATTTTAGATGTAGTGTCAGGGACATTACTTATACAAACTAATATTTTCATATACGATTGGTTTTACTCAAACTTACCATATTTTCTTTCAATTAAAAAGCGCTAAGGCCTTTTAAATTCTGTTAAAGGGTCGTCTTGTGATTTTGATGAATTTTTAATTTTACCAGTTATTTTTGTTTATTTTTTTTGATATGATGTGATATTTAGGTGTTTTGTTGTCTTTTTTGTAATTTTTTATTTTAAATAGCCGGTTCTTGATAATGGATTTATTGCGTCAGTAAATTGTCATTTTATATGCTAGCATAGTAATTTTAGAAAGCATCGCAGCTCATTCGGGGTTCCTGTTTATAAAAAGCTTTCGTGTGATATGGAGAGATGCGGAATTGTTTGAGGGGGATACACAATTAAATTGCATATAAAATGCAATTTGTCTAAGTTTGAAATAAAAAAGATATGTCGACACGATTGGATCAACTGAATGAATTTTTGAAAGAGAGCCCCGAAGATCCTTTTTTAAAATATGCAATTGCAGCTGAATATCTCAAGCAGGAAGATGAACAAGAGGCCATGTTAAGATTCGAGAATTTAGTACATACGAATCCAGATTATGTAGGAACTTATTATCATTTGGGTAAATTGTACGAAAAATTAAATAAACAGGAGTCCGCGATTGCTACCTATAGATCCGGAATAGAGATCGCCCGCAAGACACGTAATTTCCATGCTTTGGGCGAGTTACAAGGTGCATTGTCATTCTTGACAGACGACGATGAAGATGATTTTTAATCTTTTCTAAATTTTTGGTATTTAATTTGTTATGAATTTATTGGTGTAACTGTTAGATGCTGATTTTTTTGAATTTGGAATGAGATGAAAAGGTTTATTTGGATTGTGGGTTTGTTGTTGACAATTGGAATGGTGGGATGTGATAATCCCAAACAAAGTGTTGCGGTCTATAAAGATAATTTACAGGACCTAAAAGGTAGGGATAAGGCGGAAGTAGTGATTGGTGAATACAAAGGTGTAATGCCTTGTGCGGATTGTGATGGTATAGAAACACTTATTTCATTGCATGCTGACAACACCTACCAATATTCATCTAAATACCTTAATAAAAGTGATGATGTGTTTATGCGTGAAGGAAAATGGAAATTGGATGGCAACATCATTACACTGGATGGGGTCGACTATAAGTTCAAATTAGGGAATCGGATACTCAGTCAGTTGGATCTTTCCGGAAATGACATTACGGGAGATATTTCCAAATATTATGTCTTGACAAAAAATTGAATCTAGCATAAAAGATGTATGAAGAATGAAAAAGCCGAATCTATTTTCGGCTTTTTTATTTTTTTGAAATTATTCACTTTTCCCAGTATTGCAATCCTTAATTGGGATTATACTGAAAGTTTTCTTCCCTTCTTCTCTTTAATTTTTAATCGCAGCAAGTTCGGATCAAATAGGCTCTTTTAACAGTGCTTGTTCAGTGATTGTTCAGTGCTCGTTCAGTGCTTACTCAGTATGAACTGAATAAGGAGTGACTGATCACTGTCTAAAAACTGATTGAAAATTGTTCTTAGGCTTAAGTTGGTATGATGCTGTATAAGTTCAGGACATATAAGTTCAGTTAATTATGTAATTGTCGAAAATGGGGGGTACGTATCCAGAACGGTTTAGCGAATACAAATATGCAGTGTAACTTGCTGTTGGATGGGGAAGTCCTCTTACTCCAGCTTGCCGCTCTGATAGCGCGCTGGAGCAAGATTAAACTTATCTAACTCAATGTAGCGCTGATTAAGAATTCTTGCTTGAATTTTTAATTGCGATACATTGAGCGATCTTATTCGTTGTCTATTGTCAACTATTAAAATATTAGTTGTTTTTAGTACAAAGTTCTTTTAACGTTGCTACGACGAAGTCAACTTCTTCTTTGGTGTTATGCTTGCAGAATGAAAAACGAACTGAAGGTCGTTCCGAACTGGATTTTATTGCTCCCAATACATGCGAGCCTATATCTGTTCCTGAACTGCAGGCACTGCCACCAGAGCAAGATATACCCCCAATATCCAGGTTGAATAAAAGCATGTCGGCAAGGTCACTACATGGGAAAGAAACATTTAGTACGGTATACAGTGATTTATCAGCTTCGATTACACCATTAAAATCAATCTCAGGGATTGCTTTTTGCAACTCGTCGATCATATAAGATTTGAGTCCTTGAATATAAGCGTGGTGTTCTTCCATGTGCTCATAGGCAAGTTCTAAAGCTTTGGCAAGACCCGCTATTCCATAGACATTTTCTGTTCCACCACGCATGTTGCGTTCTTGTGCTCCACCATAGATTAACGGTTTAATCTTGTTATTCGCATTGATGTAAAGAAAACCCACCCCTTTTGGGCCATGGAATTTATGTGCAGCCCCTGTTATAAAATCTATTTTAAGTTTACCAAGATCATGTGGATAATGCCCCATGGTCTGTACCGTGTCCGAATGGAATATCGCATTATACTTTTGGCATAACTCGGAGATACGTTGAATATCGTTGAGATTTCCGATCTCATTATTGGCATGCATAATGGAAACAAAAGTACGCGGATTGGTACTTAAAAGTTCTTCCAGCTGGTTGAGATTTAAATTACCTTTTTCGTCAACTTCTAATAAGTCGAGGTGCACCTTACCGGCTTTTTCAAGTTCTTCTAACGTATGTAATACGGCATGGTGCTCTATCGGTGAGGTGATGGCATGGGTTATCCCAAAGTCGGCGATTGACCTAACGATGGCCATATTGTCGGCCTCGGTTCCACCCGATGTGAAGAATATCTCTGCTGGAGATACATGAAGTAGATTGGCAATCGTTTTACGTGCTTTTTCTACAATTGTTTTTACTTGTCGTCCGTGACTATGGATAGAAGATGGATTTCCAAAGTTATTGTTCATCACATCCACCATTACTTTTATTACTTCAGGATCTAAGGCTGTAGTCGCTGCATTATCAAAATATACTTGCATGCTGCAAAATTACAAATCTCCAAAGTAAATTAAAGGTATTAAATGACTTATTTTTATCATTTTATTTTCCTAATTATAGCTGATAGGCGTTGGCGTGCCGGGGGCTCATCAGAATTAGGTTCTTTTTGCCGAGGAAGGTATAGGATTGGTGCTTTCCCATTCTGATACTGAAAAAATAGCGCCAAATTACTATTTCAGTTTGGCGCTACTGTTCAATTTAGATAAGTTCTTTTTTTCGTCGGACCACGATGAGTATCACAAGTCCTCCCATTGCGAGCACCAAGCCCAAATAGGCAGCAATATCACCTGCTTGCGTGTAGAAAGTAATTTCTTCATTTAAATTAATTTCCTGATTTAGGGCCGCAGGCTGCCACCATTTAGTCTGTTGTACAATATCGCCTCGTTGATTGATAAAGCCTGAAATCCCTGTATTTGCGGATCGAGCAACCCAGCGCCTGTTTTCAATCGCACGCAGTTTTGCATACTGTAAATGCTGGTCTTTACCCGAAGTATTGCCCCACCAGCCATCGTTGGTGATGATCGCAATAAACTGAGCGCCTTTTTTGACATATTGGGAAACATAATTGCCCCAAATGGATTCATAACAGATTACGGGTGCGGCACCAATACCGCTTTGGGCATAGAATACCGAAGGTTCGGCCTGTTTCCCGTAGCCACCTGTCGTACCGCCGAACGCTTTAAATAAAGGTTTCAGGAAATTCATCGCTGCGCCAAAAGGCATTTGCTCTACGCCCGGCACGAGTTTAGACTTATGGTAAAACTGAAGTTTGGAGGAATAATCGATCAATGTCGCAGCATTGAAATTATCCTGGTATACATTAGGAGCTATTTCACGCGCAGTAGGTGTTTTTGCATAGTTGTACAACTGATAGCTTTCAATACCTGAAAGTACATTACCATTTTTATATTGATCTAAAAATTTTAAAATGCGCTGGTAAGAATAGGTTTCCCTAAAGTTTTCCTCGTCAAAATCGCCGTTCTGTGAAAGTGCAGTTTCAGGCCAGATGAAAAACTCCGTATTGGGTTTGGCGACTGAATTTGATAAGGCGAATAAGGTGTTTAATTGTTCCTCGGGACTTAAATTGAATTTAATATAAGGGTCAATATTCGGTTGAACAACAACAATCTGTGCAGGATTCTGATGTTCTTCGTAGTTGAAATAACGTAGGAGCGAGTAGGCGCTGGGAACCAACAATATAGTCGCCAAAGAGGCAATCGGGACAATCTTACGTTTGATGGGATAAAGTCCTTTTCCATTGAGGTAAAGTGTAAATACCAAGATATTGACCAGCCAGATCCATATTGTTCCGCCATAGACCCCTGTGATGTCGTACCATTGGATCAATTGGTGGAAACTTGCGAAACCATTGCCTAAAGTCATCCACGGGAAGGCTAAATCCCAGGATTCGTGTAGAAATTCATAGCTTATCCAGAATCCCATTAATCCGAAAAGGGATAACAGGATGTTCGTTTTGCCTCGTAATTGCCCATATAACCTGAAAGCCAACGCCATTAAAGCGGCGCCAAGACAAAAAGGTATCAGACTGATAACAACAGCTGCAAAAGGCGGCATAACTGCCGAAATGGAGTTGTATACCCAGTAAATGGAAGCCGTGTTCCAAACAACAGCCGTGAGTCCCGCTGTAAGAAATACTTTACGGCCTTTTCTTTGGAGTGTTTCACTGCGGATAATATTTTCTACTGCAATCAGCAAAGGCACAAACCCAATAAATAACAATGGACTGGAATAGGGGATTGGAGGCCAGCCCAACCACAATAAAAAGGCACTTAAAAGTGCCAGTAAATAGTTATTTTTCACTATATATTTTCTCCCATTTATGATTATAAACTGGATAAAACTTCTCTCTTTTTACTCTCGTATTCCTCTTGGGTAATCAATTGTTTGTCGAAGAGTGTTTTTAATTTTTTGAGCTTTAAGGTAATTTCATCATCTTCCTCTTCTTTAACGAGTGGAGCGGGCGGGATGTTTGATACCGTTGGCGCTGGCGGAGTTACTGGTGCCGATACAACAGGTTGAGGTGCCGCCGGAGCTGTAACTGCTGGCTGAACTGGTATATTATTTTCTGGTCGTTCGATAATCACTTCCTTAGCAACTGTTGGAGCAATGACTATTTTTTCTTTTTCGGCCGCCAATTCCGCTTTTTTATAGTTTTCAAGGGCGGCTTTAATATATTGATACAATTTTCTAGCCTGAACTTTAGGGATATAGTCTATGCTTAAATTCTCGCCCGTAAATGGTATAACCGTAACTTTTGAACCGAAGATTTCTTCCTTAAAGGCAATATCCTTGATATCTTGCCAACCGAAGATTTCAAAATCAGTAGCCAGACCCAGTTTAGTAAATTCGCACATAAATATGCGCTTATTACTGATGGTGATACTATCTGGTAAAATAGTAACTGCAGGTTTCTTTTGAACTGCAATATAATCTATTTTTTCCCCTGGAGTAAGCATATCTTGGACTTTAGTAACCAATTTTTCAATGATTTTTATGTCCTGCCCGTCCTGTGCAAATTGTTCCATGTTCATGTCAAATACTTTTTAATACCTAAAGATTGTCAAAATTTATTCCAATCCTGCTACACAAAATACAAATTCTCCTTTAATCGGATTGTTTTCAAAGTGTAATTTTAAATCAGTTAATGTTCCGCGAACATTTTCTTCATAGAGTTTGCTCAGTTCACGCGATATCGAAGCTTGTCTTTCTGCGCCAAAAACGGTGATAAATTCTTCTATGGTTTTGAGAATACGATGTGGCGACTCGTAGAAGATCATCGTTCTTTTTTCCTCTGCCAAAGCTTTTAAGCGCGTTTGCCTTCCTTTTTTGACGGGTAGAAAACCTTCAAAGCAAAAACGGTCGTTGGGAAGACCCGAATTGACAAGCGCTGGCACGAAAGCTGTTGCGCCTGGTAAGCACTGCACTTCGAGTCCTTCTTTGATGGCCTCACGTACCAGTAAAAATCCCGGATCTGAGATCGCCGGTGTGCCTGCGTCTGAAATCAATGCAATGTTTTGCCCTTCTTTCAGGAATTTAATGATTTCAGATACCGCTTTATGTTCATTGTGCTGATGATGCGCAAATACTTTTTTGTCGATTCCAAAATGCTTCAAAAGCGGAGCGCTGGTCCTTGTATCCTCTGCTAAGATGAGGTCCACTTCTTTCAGGACATTGATCGCACGGAACGTCATGTCCTCCAGATTGCCAATAGGTGTTGGAACTAAATATAACATGGTCAAAGTTAAGTTTTTTTTACTATATAATATGCGCTAAAACATTCTGTGCTTTTTGGAGTTTTATTTTAAAGATAATGGTAAACTCCATCACTTTATTTTAAATAAATTATGCAATACATTGAAAAAATACAGGCACATCTGGGTGCAGAAGCGAGTTATTTATTAGAATTTGATCAACCCGCAGTTTCCAAAACAATACTTCATCTTCCACAAGCAGGATTTATTGACCAAGTATATAGTTCGAGTGACCGTAGCCCGCAGGTCTTGCGGAGTTTGGGGCAGCTTTTTGGAACGGGTCGGTTAGCCAATACTGGCTATCTTTCGATATTGCCTGTAGATCAGGGAATCGAACACAGTGCAGGAGCTTCTTTTGCTCCAAATCCACAGTATTTTGATCCGGAAAATATTGTCAAGCTAGCTTTGGAAGGAAATTGCAATGCCGTGGCATCTACCTTTGGTGTTTTAGGAGCCGTTGCCCGAAAGTATGCGCACAAGATTCCGTTTCTGGTTAAAATCAATCATAATGAACTATTGACTTATCCCAATCGAGCCGACCAGATCCTGTACGGAACAATTCGCGAAGCATGGAATATGGGGGCAGTTGCGGTAGGGGCGACCATATATTTTGGATCTGAGGAATCAGACCGTCAGATTATCGAAGTTGCAAAAGCATTTGAAGAAGCACATTCTTTGGGGATGGCGACGGTATTATGGTGTTATCTGCGCAACTCGGCGTTTAAAGTAGGTGATAAAGATTATCATTTAGCAGCGGATCTTACCGGACAGGCCAATCATTTGGGCGTAACGATCAAAGCGGATATTATTAAGCAAAAACTACCCGAATTGAACGGTGGCTTTAAAGCATTAAATATGGGGAAAAGTAGTTATGGAAAGCTGGATGAACGCATGTATACGCAGCTTTCTTCCGATCATCCTATTGATTTATGCCGCTACCAGGTGCTTAATTGCTTTGCCGGTCGGGCTGGCTTGATCAATTCTGGTGGAGCTTCGGGACAGAATGATATACAGGAAGCTGTAAAAACTGCGGTTATCAACAAGCGTGCAGGTGGCACAGGGTTGATATCTGGCCGTAAGGCTTTCCAAAAGCCAATGAATGAAGGCGTCGCACTATTACATGCCATTCAGGATGTTTATTTATGCGATGAGGTAAGCATTGTTTAGCAAATGCGCATCACATGAGTTCATCAGGTTGAATCTCACGACAGGGCTTTGCGTATAGATCGAATTATAGAGCGTATCGATTAGCAGTCTAATGGATACGCTCTTTCTATGGATCATAGTTTGTAAATACCGATCCCTTTGAAGATCAGTATTCAATGAGTTGGTGGATGCTAACTGGTGCGGTGCGATGAAAATAGAGGACCGTAAAGCAGTTAAAAAGCCTTTTGGATGGTGGTTTAGGAATAAAATTGCTTGTAAATAAAGGCAAATTTATCTAAGTTTGTTCACTATTTTAAATAACACATTTATATTATGTTGCAATTAAATTATATCCGTGAGAACAGGGATACGGTAATCGAAAGATTGGCTGTCAAGCATTTCAAGGAAATTGGATTGGTCGACGAAATCATCAGTTTAGATGAGGATCGCCGTAAGATCCAATCGGAATCAGACGCACTTTCGGCAGAAGCTAATGCGGCAGCAAAACAGATTGGAGATCTGATGCGCCAAGGTAAAAAAGAAGAAGCTGAAACCGTTAAATCCAAATCCTCGGGATATAAGGAGCAAGTTAAGCAACTTTTGGATCAATTGGGTACAATTGAGGCCGAATTGAATGAGAAGATCGTACAATTACCTAATTTACCGCATCAATCCGTTCCTGCAGGTGTAAGTGCTGAGGACAACGAAGTTGTTTTGAGCCATGGCGAAATCCCGGCTTTGTCGGAGGATGCATTGCCGCATTGGGAATTGTTGAACAAATATGATATTGTTGATTTAGAGCTTGGCGTAAAAGTTGCCGGTGCGGGTTTTCCTATCTATAAAGGTAAAGGCGCTAAATTGCAACGCGCATTGATCAATTTCTTTTTGGATCAGGCAGCAGAAGAAGGATACGAAGAAGTACAGGTGCCCATTTTGGTCAATGAAGATTCTGCATTTGCTACGGGACAATTACCGGATAAAGAAGGACAGATGTACTATGTGGGTAACGACAATCTGTATTTGATCCCTACAGCTGAAGTTCCGGTCACCAACATTTATAGAGACGAGATTGTAAAAGAAGCACAGTTTCCAATTAAACATTGTGCTTATACGCCCTGTTTCCGTCGTGAAGCAGGTTCTTATGGTGCACATGTGCGTGGATTAAACCGACTGCACCAATTTGACAAAGTGGAGACGGTGCAGCTTGTACATCCTGAAAAGTCTTATGAAGTGCTTGAGGAAATGAGTTTATACGTACAGGGGCTGTTGCAGAAATTAGAGCTTCCTTACCGTGTATTGCGCCTTTGCGGTGGAGATATGAGTTTTACTTCTGCATTGACCTATGACATGGAAGTGTATAGTTCTGCTCAGAAACGTTGGTTAGAGGTATCTTCCGTTTCCAATTTTGAAACTTATCAAGCGAATCGTTTGAAAGTCCGTTTTAAAAATGCTGATGGCAAGATGCAACTGGCACATACCTTGAACGGTTCGGCGTTAGCTTTACCACGTATTGTCGCAGCGATATTGGAGAATAATCAAACGGAAAAAGGAATTAAGATTCCTGCAGTTTTGGTGCCGTATACTAAATTTGAGTATATCGATTAAATATCAATAAATAAGTTGCTTTTGCGCTTGTTTAATATAAAAACGAAAGACGCTCAGCCTGAGAAGGTAGAGCGTCTTTTTTGTTATAATTCGATTTTTAAATGTTTAGAATCATTATAAATTAATCTTCTTTTTGATACAAAAATTTAATAAATTAATATGTTAACGATTTCTTATAGCATTGTTAATGTTTTGTTAAATATAGTTGATTCCGTATAAAATTCTGTTTGTAAATAGTTTGATGAGTTTTTATTCTAAATTGAATCTTTTGTAACAATTTGTAAAATTGTGAACTTATTATTGCGGTATTTCCTGTTTTCTGGAGATTATGTTAAAAAACTTGTAAAAACAACTTTGGCTTTCTATATTTGACACCGCTAATAAAAATCGCACTAACTATTATTAACTGTAAATGCTGAAAAGAGCAAATTTACAGCTGGATATTTATCTAAGAACTGACCCTGCATCTACCTAGGGCCCGCTTTTCCACAAATATTTTCAACTGTTACTGAATAAACTGCAATAGCAATTATGCTTTTTGCTGTTTATTGTCTAGGCAATTTATGTTTGGACGGTTATGATAACGGATATAATTTATATCACTATATAGGATTAGAAAAAATAATAAAATTAACTAACTAAAACATGAAACAAACATTACTAAGTTTTCTTGTTGGCGGTATGATTCTGACTTCGGTTGCATTCGCTCAAGAAAAAAAGATTAGTGGTCGTGTTACATCTGCTGACGGTAAAGCAATACCAGGGGTGACAGTAGTTGTACAAGGTACTAATCAGGCTACTCAGACTGATACTGATGGTAATTATTCATTGAATGTGCCTGCAGGCAAAGTTGTGGTATTCCGTTCAGTTGGTTTTGATGATAAAACCATTATTGTTAACAACAACAGTGCGGTATTTAATGTCTCTTTAGTAAATCATGACAATGCCTTGGAAGAGGTTGTTGTCACTGCAAATGCAATTAAACGTGAAAAAAGAACGTTAGGTTACTCTGCGCCGACATTGAATAATGAAGAATTACGATCAGGTCAAAATTCGAGTGCTATTAATGCATTGGCTGGTAAGGTAGCTGGTGTGAATATTACATCAACATCGAATTCACCAGGTAGCTCATCTCGTGTAGTATTACGTGGTGGTTCATCAATTTCAGGGAACAACCAAGCATTAATCGTTGTTGATGGTGTTCCTATTGACAATTCCAGCGTGATTGGTGGTGGCTCATCGCTGTCTAGTGTTGATTTTGGTAACCGTGGTAATGATATTAACCCTGATGATATCGCATCGATGACCGTATTGAAAGGTCCTGCTGCAGCTGCATTGTATGGATCGCGGGCATCTAATGGAGCCTTGATCATTACAACTAAGACCGGTAAAAAAGGTGGGGGTAAAACAGATATTACTTTTAATACAACAAATACTTTTTCTTCCATTTTGAAATTGCCTGAGTTTCAAAATGAATATGGTCAAGGTTATCCTGACTATGACGATGATGGAAATCTAGTTTTTGTCAATGATCCAAAGGAAAATTGGTCATGGGGAGCGCCTTTTACAGGAAAAATGCAAGAATGGGGCCAAGCTATTAATGGAGTAAGACAGACAAAACCATATTCGGCCGTAAAAAACAATATTAAAGATTTTTTTAATACTGGATTTGCAACAGATAATAATTTAGGTTTCTCGGGCGGTAGTGAAAAATCATCTTTCTATTTGGGTCTAAATTCTTTGAACTCAAACGGTGTTTATCCTGGGAGCAAAGATAACTACAATAAATATGGTGTTCGATTCAATGGTCAAACTGAATTCTCTAATAAATTTTATGCAGGAATTTCAGCTAACTATAGTCAGATTAACTCGAACAACGTAGGTGGAGGACAAGGAAATTCGTCTGTATACAATAACTTGTTACAAACTCCCCGTGATATTCCTGTTGCTGATCTGAAAGATTTAAATAATCCATATAATGGGTATGGTTATGTTGACGCAAATGGTCTAAACCATAGTAATGAGTATGGTTATTATGGGGCATATTCAAGGAATCCATATTGGACATTGGCAAATTATAACAACTACAATAATGTAAATCGCATTATGGGTAATTTTAACGTAGGTTATAAGCCATTTGAGTGGTTGGACTTCAAAGAACGTGTAGGGGTAGATCATTATACAGACCGCAGACGTTCAGAATCTCCTAAATATAGTTTTACACCAATCGATAAGACGTCAGGAAATTATTCGAGTGCTAATGATCTTATTAACAATGGAGAGTATCGTATCGATCAATATAATGTAACAGAGGTTATTCATGATTTCATGGTGACTGCTTCACATGAATTTAATCAAGATTTTAAAGGATCATTAATGTTGGGTAACAACATTCGTCAGCGTAATGTTTCTAATCTAAGTACAGCAACCAACGAAAGCGGAGGTTTGGTACAGCCTGGCTATTACAACTTAGCTAATTCTAATGGTCCATTGAACTTGATCGAAGATTCATGGTCAAAACGTCGTTTGGTTGGTATATATGCAGACTTGAACTTGTCATATAAAAACTTCTTGTACTTACAAGCTACAGCACGTAATGACTGGTCATCTACATTGCCTAAGAAAAACAACTCATTCTTTTATCCAAGTGTGAGTGGGTCATTTGTATTTTCTGAGTTGTTGAGCACGGAAGTTAAGAACATTCTTTCTTATGGTAAATTGCGTGCTAACTACGCAAAAGTGGGGTCGGATACTGATCCATATCAATTGTTGACAACATTCTCTAGAGGTGAAATCAATGGTGGATTCGGAACTACAACCTTCCCATTTGGTAATGTTTCTGCATTCATGTCTGGTTCTACATTAGGAAATGCAGAGTTGAAACCAGAAATTACCACATCAGCTGAAGTAGGTGCTGAATTAGGTTTCTTTAGAAATCGTTTGACTGTTGATTTTAGCTATTACAACAATAACTCAAAAAATCAAATCTTAGCAATTCCTATTGCGAATTCTACAGGCTACGGATTCAATGTTGTCAATGCAGGTAAAATCAAGAACTCGGGAATCGAACTTGCATTACGTGGAACTCCGGTGAAAACAGAAAACTTCAGCTGGGAATTGATGGGTACTTTCACCAAAAACAACAATAAAGTTGTGGAATTGATGGATGGAATTGATCAAGTTTCTCTAGGCGGTTTTTCGGGTATGTCTATCGTTGCGGCAAAAGGTCGCCCTTATGGAGAATTTTATGCAGTAACGAATGCAACCGATGCTGAAGGTAGAACGATTGTAAACCAAAAAACAGGTTTACCTGTGCCGACTTCGGATGCAAAATACTTAGGAAGTTACAATCCTAAATTCCAAGCATCATTAGGAACGACTGTCAATTACAAGAGCTGGTCACTGACGGCGTTGTTTGATATGAAACACGGCGGTGTATTCTATTCACGTACCAAAGATATCATGGCATTCACAGGTACATCTGCTGAAACAGGAGGTGAGCGTTTTGGTCAAATCTTCCCGAACTCTGTTTACTTAGATGCAAATGGTAATTCTGTTGTAAATACGACAGCTACTTATGACAAAGTGGATTACTACCCATATTTGGAGGCGGGTATGAATGTGGTCGATGCTTCTTATGTGAAGTTGCGCAACTTGGCTATCTCTTATAAATTCAAGAAAGATATGCTAAAAAATACACCTTTTGGTGATGTAACTGTTGGTGTGTTCGGTAATAACCTATTTATCTGGACTCCAAGTGAAAATAAATATGCAGATCCAGAAGTGAACTCTGCTGGTGCTGGAAATGCACAAGGTTTTGACTATACTGCTCAACCGTCTTTACGTAACTATGGTGTCAATGTGAAGGTATCCTTCTAAACTATAAAGAATAATAAAATGAACAAGAATATAAAGAAGTTTGTTTTTGCTGCATTGGTTGGATCCGTAGCATTTACAAGTTGTAATAAGTATTTGGATGTTAACGACAATCCAAATAATCCAGAAAAAGTTGAACCAAACCTGTTGCTACCTACAGTTGAAGCCTCTTTAAGTCAGATTGTTGGTAATCAACTTCAAGTGTATGGTGGTTTATGGGCGCAATATTGGACACAGGCTCCATCCTCATCACAGTATCAAACTATTGATCAGTATAATCTTAAAAATACGGCTTCGGATCGTATTTGGTCAACAATCTATAGAAGTGCTTTAAATAATGCTGAAATAATCATTAATTCAGAGAGAGGTGCTAATAACTATACAATTGGTATGGCGTATTTGTTGAAAGCTTATACATTACAAGTAGCTACTGACGCTTTTGGAGATATTCCGTTGGATGAAGCTTTGCAAGGAGCGACGAACTTAAGTCCAAAATATCAAACACAGAAAGAGGTATACAACAGTATTTTCGAGAGTATTGATAAAGGCGTCGAGTTATTGAAAGGCGATCTTGGTACCACACCTGGTGAACAAGATATGCTGTTTGGCGGTGATAAAGCTTCTTGGATTGCGTTCGCAAATACCTTGAAATTGAAGGCTTATTTACGTATTTCAAATGTGGATGCGGCGACTGCACAAGCAGGTATCAAAGCATTATATGCTACAAATCCAACATTTTTAAATAAAGACGTTTCCATCACGTTTACGACAACTGGTGGTAACCAGAACCCATTCTATACAGAAATGGTAGGTTTAGATTACGTTCAGAACGTGGTTGCAAGCGGAACTGCTGTTAAAGCATTTGAAGCAAATAAGGATAAAAGATCTTTTGCATTGTACAACAGATTGTTCAAAGCTGACAACATTACTCTACAGGATACAGTAGCCTATTTAATACAAGGCGACTTTAGAGGACAAAATATGAAGAAAGTTTCTGCTCCTTCTCCAGCGACTGGCGCAAATGCGAAAAATACAGCTTCTGCAATCGCTCCTGTAAAATTATTCTCTATTGCCGAAAGCAAATTCTTGCAAGCTGAAGCTGCTTTGAAAGGATGGGGAACAGGGACGGTTTCAACGTTGTACAATGAAGGTATTACAGCTTCATTTGACTATTTGGGTACGGAAGGACTGTCTTCTTATTTAGCTGCTGCGGGTAAATTTCCAACTGATGCTTCAAAACAATTAGAAGCAATCATTACGCAGAAATACTATGCAATGAATGGTTTTCAAAACTTTGAAGCATGGACCGAATATAGAAGAACAGGTTATCCTACATTCTTGATTCAATCAAAAGCATCAATCTTGGCTAATGGTGAAATGCCGCAACGTTTGTTGTATCCAAATACTGAGTTGACAACTAACTTAAACTATCCAGGTACGAAAGCGATTACCGTACCGGTTTGGTGGGACGTTAAATAATCTTTTAGATTATATGCTTATAAAAGCGGCAATTTCGAAAGAAATTGCCGCTTTTTTTTCTTTGTTTAGTGTAATAATTTCTGTTATGCAACATTTTTTTTACTAAATCGTTGTTTTTGAAACTAATTTATGTATGTATATTGTGCTTACGAAATCACATTATTTAATACTTTAAATTTAAATGAAAAAATCAATTTATTTTGCTCTTGCAATTGTCGCATTAACTAGTTCATGTAATAAAGAACTAGTTAATGACCAAACATTAAACGGAACCTTGAAGAATGTCTCACTGAAAGCAAATACACCATCCCCAGCTTTGGACTGGAGTAATGCATCTTTTTTTAATAACGGCCCAAATGATGTTGTGCCTGCACCGTGGGCGGGAGGTGCATCGCGTTCTTTCCCTACAGATTATCTAAATGATTATAAGCTTGAGGACGGTTGGGAGATGTATTTTAATACTTTTAATTCTAGTGTTAAGGTTGATGCGCCTTATTTTGTCCTATACAATAGGTATAGAGGTACAATGAGGATTTATTATTATTTTTTACCAAAATCCGGTGTTGAGACTACACAGGTTACTTTTCAACTCGATTTAAAGGGAACGGAAAATAAATCGAATATATTGAGCTTCGATAACCAAGAAGCCATAGATCTTGCGGATTTACCAACGACAGTTTCTAAAGTTCAGCAAGAGAAAATTTTTCAAAGTGGCTCGTGGTACTCGGAAGAATTTCAATTGGCTTATGATCCAAGTCTGATAAATAAAAGTTACACAAGCAACCAGTTGCGATGGAATATGTTTTCGGCAAGTGTTGATCAAGTTAATTTGGATGGTATTCAGAAGGGGGAAATTAATGGCACAGTTCAAACTCCAAAGCCAACCACAAGTCTTTTTGGGCAATTAGTGTCTGGGGCTATTAATGTTGGATCAGGTGGGCTAGGTTTATATGCAACTGGTGCAAAAGTTTTGGGTAACTTCTTTTCTAAAAGTTTTGGTCCTGTCAAACTTGAAAATGTTAAAAAAGGTATCGATGAAGCCGCAAATAAAAATTTGAAAACAGGAGGATCTAGTATATTTAATGCCGTTAGTTCATTAGTTACTGGTGGAAGTGGCGGGGGATTTTCGGAACAAAAGGTTAATTTGATTATGGATACGAAAATGCAGTTAAACGGTTCTATTAGCCATGATCCTAATGGACTTTTCTCTACAACGTTATTTATATCAGGTACACAAGGGCTGTCAGGAGCGCCTGGAAATATACCAAACTACAATGGACGCTTGGGGATTTTTAATCTTTCTGCAAAGCCAAAAGTTGTCTTACGCGATGTAACTCCAGTTGTTTTACCGCCTGATGATATCAGATTAAAATATTATCAGGCGGAATACTTTATTGATAAGGAATCTTTTCAGATGGTTATAAATCCTGATATTATTAATACTTCATTAAATGGAGCTTCAATTCAAAATTATCGTCAAGAGGTCGTGACAGATGATTTAAGAAGCCGGGCATCGTATGATTTTGATGAGTATCCGATGTTTGAAGAGTATATGGGTATTGATAGAAAGGTAGTGACAGGGGTCGGAAGTCTTAGTTTCGGTTTCTGGACTAGATCTAATCGTCCTATCGTTGTTAATAATCTGCAACTTGGTACTTTTGTAAGAATTTCTTTTGACGTTGTACCCAATAATGGTAAGCCTAAAACCACAATTGTTAAAACGTTTGCTGCTGATCTTGTTAATAATTTTTAAAGTTTAAAATATTAGGGAGCTATGAGGTATATATAGCTCCCGAAATATTATTTTATATTAACGAAAACCTATTTTAGAATAAAATAGCTGGTTTAGGAAAAAACATCTACTCCGTTATCAATGGTAAGCGTAAAGCTGTTAATCAAACATCTGGAGTTGCTCCAGTGAAATTGTTTTAAATAATTGATTATAAATTATTTTTAATATTGAATCTAAGTAATTGTATTCGATAGGTAGTTGATGATTTACACTTTATATTAATTGTAAAAATAATTAAACTTTCTTCAAAATGGCCAATTCAGTCTTCAATTCCTCCACTTGCCTTTTAAAATCCTCAATTCTTTCATACCTTTCTTGAAGCAGCTCATCTTTTGATTTAATCTGAGTTTCATATAACCCCTTGATAAATTCTATGTTGTTATCATTATAATCGGAGTTAAATAACTGATTTACCTTTTGGTTATGAGAGATGTAGTTATTAACTTTTGAATCGAAAAAATATTCTGGATCAACCTCAAATAATTCGCCAAGAGTGACTGCATTATCCCAGGATAATTTATTCTGATCAGACTCTAATTTTGATATAGCGGGTTGAGAGATGTTTAATTTCGCTGCTAGAACGTCTTGCCCCCAGCCTTTTTGCTCCCTCAATAATCGTATTTTAGTACCTGTTGTCATATCACTAATTTTTATAACTAATTATAACTCATAGTTATGTTTTTATAACTGATTGCTATTTGATTGTAGTGCAGAAATTTAAATCTTTGTAAAGTTAATTACCAAATATACTAAAAAAAGCAAAAAGTCGGATTGTAAAATAAGATAAAATATAATACTTTTGCTCCATCTCATATAGGTGGATGCGCTTATGAGTCTTGTCAATGAAACCTGAGAAATTTCAATTTGGAACAAGGCGATAAGTGGATCAAAACGCCCGTCAGCAATGGCGTGGCGTCCGCTTACTCGTTCCAGGGCTTCTCAGGGCCTCATTGACAGTAGGTTGGATGTCACGCCATTGTTGGTTTCTAACACTGCAACAAGACTCGTTACCAATAAAACGAGTTATGAACAAAAAACAACAATCAAAGAACATCATCGCTGCCCCCGAGTAGCTCGGCTGGTTTGGCCAAATAAGATTTGGCTTCTCTTGCCATGGACTGCGTAAAGCCAATATTATACACCTTTGTGACCCCTCAATCAAACGCGCTCTGGTTCCAAGAATGAATTAATTATTACAAATGTGAACTGATGAGTAACATCAGGCTCCCAATAAAAAGCTGATTTCGATCGGGGAGGGGATACTATGTACTTTCGGTTACGAAGATTTACTGAAAAATGAACAGGATTTTAGCGCTACAACTTGCTTTTGACTTGATAATCTTTGATGTCCATAAGGACGACTATGACCCTATTAAGGATATTGAAGCATTCTGGAATCACTATGCGCTAGAGGTTATTTCTGCTAATATGCTGCAGCTATTGAGTACGCATCTTGATGGTGGCACGGTAGAAAATAGGCTCCTGAAGGATGAGGAAATGCAGGAATTTGCAACTGCATTGAATCGCGTATTGATCGCCTATTGCATCGCCAACCATCGCCATATAGACCTGAGTGAAATTCAGCTGGCAGCAGAAGCAAAAGACCGCATAGGAAAAGAGCTGGAATTGAGCAAAAAAATCGTTGATTTTTTCGGTAGGTTATCGGAATAACCACTAACAAACAAATTATGAATACCCTAAAATTACTAGCCTTTGTAAGGCTATATATAACCTATATATTTCAAGTACCTGTTAAGCACTACTTAAGCACAGATATAGTACTATTTACACAACTGCTGCGCAAGAAAATTAGACAAGGAAAAACGTACTTTAAAGGTACTTTGATCGTGCAAAAAAAGCGATACACGAGCGACTTTCAAAACCTAACAAAGATGGAGACTTCTTCGGACTTTTGTCTGCCCAACTTCGCCCCAGCTTCTGCCTTTCATGCTATTGGCATCGAGTTTTCATCGGGATTTCATCGGGCCATACCGATCAAAATCCGATGCCGACCCGATGAAAATCCGATGAAATGTAGAAATTTGACGGGTATTGGTCAAATAATGCTCCACTATAGGTCGACACAAGAAACACACAAGCTTGACTATAGCGCGACCCTAGGTTCGCCCTTCCTAAGCCCTTGTTATACACAAGAACGACTAAAGGATTGCACAAGCCACACGCAGAAAAATGAAGCTTTTCAGCGTACGAAAGATTTCGAATTGATAGATGAATTGAGATTGAAGCCACTGCTTTTAGCGTGTTTTAATCTGATATGTGAGGTTAAAGTAACACGGGCCAGTACTCAGCTTGCTTTGGTGCGACAAGTCGCTCAGCGGGCTTTAAATTGTTTTTCAATAGTGACAAGTTTTAAGAGTGCGTATCGTATGGTTTTGTCGTGCGTATGCTTAAGGATAGTTTTTCAATCATCTAATTTTTCTTTTAAGGTATTGAAGAGCATCAGAGCTCTTATGGTATTAGCTCTTATGGTTTCTATGTTTAGTTTATCAGCTCAGACGCCCTGCAAGAACAGCGGGGCTGATGGGCTGGATAAAATAAAAGGGCTCCAGGTTGGTGATAGGTTACCGGATAAATTTTGGTCTACTTCGTATCTCGGACTTAAAGATGGTAATACTGCTGAATTTAACTTTCATCAATCAAAAGGGAAATTTATCCTACTTGATTTTTGGGCGACCTGGTGTACCGTCTGTGTTAAGGGATTCCCAAAAATTGACAGCTTGCATCGAGCCTTGAAAGACAATATAGCCATTGTCCTAGTTAATCAAAAAGGCAATAGGGATACCAAAGAAAGTATTGCAGCTTTCTTTGAACGCTATCATAATCGTTTTCCCTACGCAATGGATATGCCTCAGATTTATCAAGACACTATTTTGAATCAATATTTTCAACATCGAAGCATTCCCCATTATGTCCTGATTTCTCCAAAGGGCAGGGTCTTGTCTTTAGGTTCTATTCGCGAATTTAACGCGATGATAGAAATATTGGATCTCTCTTTTTATAAAAATAACGCAAAAGCATTAAAAGAAAGGAGTGGAAAATGAAATATATGCTAAAAGTCTTTTGTTATATTCTTATCCTCCTTCATTTTGCCGCAGGCCAAACTCGCGAAAGATTATGGAAAGGTAAGATTCTGAATTCCAGTGGCACATCGCTGGCAAATGTAAATGTGGTTTCGAAAAGTAGCTCTGTGCGCTCGGACAATGCCGGGAAGTTTACTGTAAAGGCCGGACTAAATGATTCGATACGCTTTTCCCTGATCGGATACCAGCCGGAAACTATAATAGCTCGCGGAAACGATGATAACCTCGTTGTGGTGCTAAAAGAGCTAACAAATCAATTGGCGGAAGTTGAGATAAGTACAGGCTATCAGAAACTGAAGGTCAACCAGATCAATGGCTCAGTAACTGTACTGAAAAAAGATCTGCTGGAAAAGCAGGTTGGAATGAATATCCTGGATCGCTTAGAAGGGGTAACAAATGGACTTGTTTTCCAAAAAGGAAAAACCAATCTCAATCCGCAGAATAAACTGGGGATCACCGTGCGTGGATATGGTACCATAAACGGTCCACTGGATCCCTTAATCGTATTGGATGAATTTGTCTATGAAGGGGATATCAATAATATCAATCCGAACGATATTGAATCCGTGACAGTCCTGAAAGATGCTGAGGCGACTTCGATCTATGGGGCCCGGGGTGGAAATGGAGTGATTGTACTAACTACAAAAAGGTCAAAAATGGATGGAAAGACACGCATTGATCTAAATTTCAACACCAGTGTTAAGGAAAAGCCTGATCTTTCTCCATTGGCTATAGTGGGCAATAAGGATTATATTGACCTAGAGGAAATGCTATTTGCCGCTGGCCAGTTTGATAGTCGGCTGGACAGCTGGGATGGGCCACCTGTTTCGCCTATCGTTTATTGGTTGGATAAAAGGCGTAAAAATGAAATCTCGGATGATGTATATCAGTCTCATAAAGCGTTTTACCTAAAGTCTGACCTGAGGCAGCAGTATAGCAACTATTTTTATAAACCTGCACAGACGCAGCAATTAGGTGTAAATATCTCAGGAGGGGGCGCATCCAATAGCTGGACTCTTTCGCTGGGGCAGGACTGGCAGAAAGATAATTATAGCCGGCCCGCTGCACGTACAACCATTAGGCTTGCCAATACGATGACCTTGAATAAATGGTTGAACGTTAATGTGTCAGCATCTTATTCCAATAAAAAAAATAGGAATAGCAATATTCCTTCTTATGCTGCATTGGCAAGTGTGGGCAACCAGTATGTGGTACCCTATCTGTCTTTGTTTGATGAGGACGGCAGTCCGGCAGCATTTTATGAAAACTATGGAAAAACAGTGCTGGATACAGTAGGAAAAGGACGGTTATTCGACTGGAATTACTATCCTGTCGAGGATTTTAAATACAATACAGAAACGAATACGATCCAAGAATATATCGCAAATATTGGTATCAGTATTAAGCTTTTTTCCGGTGGCATGTTTAAAGCCAATTACCAGCGTCAGCGTCAAGACGGACTGATCGATAATCATTATATGAAAGAAAGTTATTTTGTGCGCGATATGGTGAATACGTTCAGTCAGATCAATCAAACCACAGGAAAGGTAACTTACATCGTACCTTATGGGGATATTTTATGGAAAACAGGCAATAACCAAGAATCTTATGCTTTTAGAAGTCAATTTGATTTTAATAAAAAGGTAGGCCAGCATGCTTTCATTGCGATGGCCGGACTGGAGATGCGGCAAACAAAGGCATGGGGCAATAGCATGGTCTATTATGGTTATCGTGAAGATCCGCTATCAATGGTTCCAGTCGATTTTACAACGAGTTATCTCAAGAAACCTTTCGGAAGTTCGGGTACAATAATGGGAAGTCCAAATTTGTCTCCAACCAGACTGAATAGATTTGTAAGTGTTTACGGAAATTTTCATTATACCTGGAAAGATCGTTATATGCTCAGTGGAAATATAAGAAGAGATGGCTCGAATATTTATGGCGTAGCGACGAATGACAAATGGATGCCGCTTTGGTCTTTAGGCGCGGGCTATGTGCTGTCCAAAGAATCGTTTTTTGAGAAACTTCCTTTAAATTATCTAAAGCTTAAAGCAACATTGGGTTATAGTGGAAATGTTGATTTGAGCCGGTCGGCCTTACCGATTAGCGGTTCGGCGACAAATTCAGCCATCAATGGTTCGTTGCCTTACGGAAGGATCGGAACAATCAACAACCCTTCTTTGCGCTGGGAAGAAGTGATGCAGCTGAATACGGGACTGGAGTTCGCGCTAAAAGATTTCCCGCTTTCTGGTTCGATAGAATACTATATTAAAAATGGATCCGATCTCTATGGCGAGACCAATTATGATTATACGAGCTGGGGCGCTAGGGGAACGATCATCCAGAATGTAGCGGCAATGAAAGGAAAAGGATTGGATGTACAGCTAAATTATGACCTAAAATCAGGTGTATTGGGATGGCAGTCGTCGCTGATCTATAATTACAATAATAACAAGACAACTGCTTATTACTACCCCAATGACCAAAGTCAGCTCTATCGTATGGTAAATACTTCTGGCACTCAGATCAATCCGGTTATTGGCTATCCACTGTATGGTCTTGCGGCATTTATCTGGAAAGGACTTGACGATAAGGGAAATCCGCAGGGAGTATGGAATGGGGAAATATCGACGGACTATACTGCAATTAGTGAAGGTTCAATAGGAAGTGCGGGGGAGGGTGGTTCAGCCCATTTTATTGGTTCTGCCATACCTGTTCATTATGGTGGCTGGTTGAATACATTTTCCTATAAGAATCTGAGTCTGTCTTTCAATTTGAGTTATCGCATGGGCTATTACTTTCGGAGATCTTCGTTCACTTCAAGTGCTCTTATCAATTATGGAACGGTTCATCCCGATTATTATGATCGTTGGCAGCAAAAAGGAGACCATACCAACGTGCCATCTTTTGAATTTCCATTGACTATGCCCGGGCGGGATGCGTTTTATGGCGCTAGTGAGATCCTTGTTGAAAAGGGCGACCATATCCGACTCCAGTTTATCAACCTGACCTATAATTTGCCCAAAATAAGCAGTGGGATCAATAATATACAATTATTTGCCAATGCGGCCAATCTAGGAATTATCTGGCGTGCAAACCGGCGCGGGCTTGATCCAGATAATCCCGAAGCGATTCCTTTGCAGAAAAATTATTCACTTGGCCTTCGTGCCAGCTTTTAACCATTTGCTGTATGAAATTGACGATATATTTTATTTTATGCTGTCTGGTTGCATGTACTTCCTGCAGCCATTACCTTGATCCAAAGAATAGCAATGCCTATCAGGTTCCGGCATCGATACGGGACCTGCAGGAGATACTGGATGATTTTGGCTATATGAATGAGCGGAGAACACCTTCATATGCTGAATCGGCAGCTGATGATTATTTTCTGCTGGACAACAATTATAAGGCTCTTTTACCGGAAATGAAGTTGCTGTACAAATGGGAAGCTTTCGATTATGCATATCCCAATGATTGGTCTTCTGCCTACCTACCTATATATAATGCCAACTTTTGCCTGGAAATATTGGACAAAATTGAAAGGACCGATGTCAACAACAGTGACTGGAAAAATGTCTACGGCTCGGCCCATTTTTACAGGGCTTACTATTTACTTCAGTTATTATGGACTTACGCTCCAGCGTTTGATCCGGAGGGACAGAATGGGGAGAAAGGCATTGTCTTGCGTTTTAAATCTGATTTCAATGTGAAGAGTGAATTTTCTACGGTAGGTGAATGCTATCAGCAAGTATTGAAAGATGCTCAAACGGCCGCAGAAAATTTAGATGATGTACCATTGCTGAAATCACGGCCTTCAAAAGCAGGAGCATATGCACTATTAGCCCGGGCTTACCTGTCCATGGGCCTTTACGAACAAGCAGGAAATGCCGCCGACGAATCGTTGAAGCTGTTCAATGTGCTAATGGATTATAATCAGCCTGAAGACGGAGTAAAGATTAGCGCTTCGGTGCCCTTTTCGAAGTTTACGAAGGAAACGATCTTTTATTCTGAAATGGGTCAAAAGTTTCAGAACTATATCCCAACGCGCGCTTTAATCGATTCTAATTTAATGAATAGCTATGAGAGCGCCGACCTGAGACGGATAGCTTTCTTTAGTGCTTCGGGCAAGTATTTTAAATTTAAAGGGACTTATTCCCATTCCATACAGTGGATGTTCTCGGGGTTAACAACGGCAGAGATGCTTCTGATACGCGCGGAAAGCAATGCACGAAAAGGTGCTTTGAAAGCGAGCATGCAGGATGTTAATCTCCTATTAAAAAATCGGTGGGATCGTACGAAGGTATTTGTGCCAAAAGCAGCACAGGATAGCAACGAAGCTTTGGAGATTGTATTGCTGGAAAGACGAAAAGAACTGTTGATGAGGGGAATTCGTTTATCAGATATTAAACGCTTGAACCTCGAAGGAACAGCCATTAAAATGGTTCGTATGATAGAAGGAGAGCGGGTGGAGCTTAGTCCGAATTCATCAAAGCTAATTTTAAATACTCCTACAGACTTAGATGCTTTTCTAAGATAAGAACTGAATCAATCCAATGTATCATTGTGCTGAAAGCCCATAGCCGAAATTAGGGGCTATGGGCTTTTCGATTTATGGATCCAAAGGTTTGTTCAATGGATCATTGTACTCCGGTGTGGACGCCGAAGAAGGAGACACACCATAGTTGTTGGTGCTGTGCTGAAATGTCTCGATCGTTACTTTGGAAGGATCGATATTATTTCCACTATTCATCGTGCTGGTAGATGGTACGGCAATTGAACAAGCGACATCCTGGTCTTCCGAATCTGAGCAGCTGGTAGAACTCCTCTGCCAATTTGCAGTATTTTTTACGTTAGTATCCGAATAGGGGGCTGGAGAACCAGCTGGCGGAACATACGTAAATATTAAGTCAGTATCTTTATTTTCGTTATTTAGTTTAATTACTTTAAAAGAACTGAATCCAATTATTGCAGCTCCGGCTAACATCACCGTTGCATGCTTTTTGATGAAAGATATTGCTTTCATACCGAGGCCTTTTTTATAAGAGCAAAAAAAGTTTACCTCCACAAAAAACTCAAATTTTTTATTGATGACTGATACCTTGCTTTAACGAGGTGTTTCAGTTTGTTTTATACCTCGGGATCGATTTTTACGGGCTGTCCATCACGTATCATAATTTATTTCTATACCGGCTAAGCCGGGAATAGTGCAAATTTTCGCGGAAAGCGTTTTTGAGAAGTGTGATAATGAAAGAGTATGACAATACCTAAATGAATGTGCGGTGTAAAGGTAAAGCCAATTGATAGGTTCCTTTTCTCGTGCCTTTCCATGGGGCTGGTTGGGCCAGTCAAGTACCATCCCAATATGGATAACGTAAAAAGGACCATATTTACCACCAAATGCCATTCCCACGACAAACTTTCAAATACGGATGCGCAGCCACACGGTTTCTGCGGATATAGATTGAGTAGTCCCAATGCAATATAGACGCTGAAAGAGGATAATAAAGCTATAGATAGCAGTAATCCTATTTTTTTATACCGACCGGCTAAAAGGATTCCGGTAGTGAACTCAAAAGTAGGAAGTGCAAGAGAAAGAGGTTTTGCCCAGCTGCTTGGTAACGGTTGCCGGAGAAGAGCATCCTGGAATGCACTGGGTTCTATGAGCTTGTCTATAGCCACATAGATCCAAAAGACCATAAATCCGATTCGGATGCTTTCCATTGTGATATGTGCTGTTCTTGCGTTCATTTTTGGTTGTTACTGTCTTTTCTAATCTATAAAAGAAGCATAAGAGTATTGGGTTGAATTTTTAATTCAACTATTTGTAAATCAGTGTTTTGTGAGTTATTTTTTTTGGTTTGTTATATAGCTTTTATTATCTTTGTTTTATTAATGATTTAAAATCTAATCTTCTAATTCTTCTATATACTACTAGCAATAAAGGCTAGTTCGTACCTGCTAATACGTTGTGTTTTTTATAAGTATCTGATTTTTAAGTTTTTAATTTATTGAAAATGATGTTAGAGAGGATAGACGAATGGCAAAAGAAACAAATATGTACGATCGTTACTTTTTTCAATTATTAGACTCAAAGCCTAATGCAGCGCTTGAGCAGATTTTTGCGCATTATGGCGGGAGTCTGGAAAAGTATATCCGTCGTTTTATTTATGATGATGACGATCTAGTCAAGGATGTATTGAATGAGACATTAATCGTAATCTGGGAAAAAAGGCAATTGGTCGCGAAGCTGGAAGCACCTGTATATTGGATGCAACGCGTAGCCAAAAATAAAGCTCTTTATTACATTAGAGATAAGGCAAAATATAATAAGATTTCGCTCGATAATGGTCTGGACATGGCTAGTGGTCAATGCGCAGACGATAGATTTGCCTATAACGAACTTGAGATGCTGATCTTGGAGGCTTGTGAAGAATTGCCTCCCCAGGATCGGGAGCTCGTCATTAAATCGAAGTTTGAAGGCAGGAGTAATAAAGAATTAATGGCAGCCTATGGAATGGCAGAACAGACGGAGAAAAATAAACTGTCGAGGGCACTTAAGGTGATCCGAAAAAAGCTGAAAGATCTTATGGGCTTATTTGTTTAATACATGGTGAAATGATTTACAACAGAACATATGTAAAAGAACTGATCAGAAAGCGTATGGACGCGAGTATCAGTTTGACAGAATCCGATCAATTAGAAGCAGCGGAGAAAATTTTTAGTGAAGAGGAATTTGATGCAATGATTGCCGAGGTGATCGAAGAAATGTCTAATGATCGGTCAAACGAACTGTCATTCGATTGGCGGCCTGATTTTGAACAGATCCGGGCTGCGGGAGATCGGTTAGCTAGGAAAAAGAAAAGGCAATTATGGTGGGGGTGTGCTGCAGCAGCGGTTTTATTTGTTTTAGTGTCGAGTGTAATTTTGATTTCAAAACACAGGAATTATAGGGCTGAAATCGGTCTGGAATGTGCTAGTATGTCCTCTGGTACGGAAATACCATTGTCTGAATCTGCAGGTACAATAATGCTTGCTGATTCATCTATCATTCGATTGGATACGAATGCAACCGGAGTATTGCTTGATTTAAACGGTATTTCGCTCGCCAAGACCGCCGAGGGGGTATTGGAATTTGATAAATCATCCAGTGGGCGGGAAATAAATGCCAACGAGACGGATATCGTGATCAGAACAGCTGCTCGTCAGCAATGTGTTATAGAATTTCCGTACGGTATGCGGGTCCGGCTAAATGCCCAATCAACTCTTCGTTATCCGTTGACGCAAGGAGATAGTACACATCTGTTTATCGAGGGCGAGGCGCTTATAGATATTCCTGGACAACTGTTTGGGGGCGTGATGGTAATACAAACTAGCAATGGGAAAATTTTGAGTGATTACGGGAGGTTTGAATTAGCTTCTTATGCCCAGTTTACGCGAGCAACGGTATCATATGGAGAAGTTTTAGTTTCTGATCGCAGATCAAGCAAAAGACAGGTGCTTCAATGTTTGGATGAAGTTGCGGTTATCAAATCCTATTTACCGAAGGGTGAAGAAATACGAAGGGATAGTTTATTTTATTTAACGAACGGGGATTTTGAACAAGCTTCGCAATGGGCGAATGCTGTACGTGAATACAAAGATGTCCCACTGACAGAGTTTGTCTGGCAGATGAGCCGCTGGCATGGATTTACGGTCAAAAATATGAACTGCATACCGAATAAGCTCATAAGTACGACTGTGTGCTACAGGACCAATCGGGAAAAGGTCTATGCTATGATACGCGACGCTGGGGTGTTAATGTATGAGAAAAAAGGGATGATAAGTTTTTGCCCTGAAGATCATAAGGAAAGTCGTACGGCGATGAAATAAGGGAGTTTATCTTAACTTTTAGTTCAGACGGGCATATTCAAATGAGTTTTTTAAGATTGTAGTTATTACAAAGGTACCAATTCTATGATAGCACAGTTGGGCTTTAAGAGCAAGTTTGATCTGCCTGCCACTATAGCTATACTATATTGGAATTATTGATGTAGTATTATTTTAGTATTATACTATACCGAATAGGGGACGTTATTGATGCTTAAGCAAGTCGAAAAATTGGCTTCCTTGTTGGTTTATTGGATGGGAATGTTAGGATATTAATGGTATATTCGTCTACCATTTAGTAACCAATTTAATTTATGAAAAATTTCATCTTTCTTCTGTTAGTATGGAGTTCTTTCCGGGTTTTTGCACAAGATATAAAGATAAAAACCGAAGGTCAGATTATTCATATTGGCACTTCTAAGGATACAATTATTCGTTTTTTTGATGCAGAAAGTGATTTCTTAGCAACAAAAGACAAATCTTATTATTATAGACAAGTTTATCCTGTTGAAAATGAGCCAAGAAGACTCTATCGTGTACAAGCCTTTTATACCGATACGAATCTTCCGAAGTTTTATGGACATAGGTACTATAATAAAAAGCAAATATTATTTCATTTATTTTTCTCTAATTCTTTGCTAACTTTGTTCTTCATGAGGAAGCATATTGTGATTGTTCACTTGTTATGTTTACCTTGTGTAGTGCTGGCAA